>CAIQBG010000023.1 GCA_903870055.1 uncultured Pseudomonadota bacterium | reverse complement strand
CGTTGTTGCGCAAGCGGTTGCTGAAGTTAAGTCCGAACCAGCTAAACCTGTTGAAAAAGCTGCTGAAAAGCCCGTTGAAAAGAAAGCAGCCGACAAACCAGTAGAAAAAGCAGCTGAAAAGAAGCCAGCGGATAAACCGGCAGAAAAGAAACCGGCTGAAGCCAAAAAGGATGCCAAGGATAGTAAAGAACCTGTTCAGGCCGGTCAGTACTACATTCAGGTCGGTGTTTTTGCAGACGCCGACAACGTGAAGCAAGTACGCACCAAGCTTAACGGTCAGGGCATTTCCAGCTGGACAGAAGTGGCCACGGGCAATCTGGCAGGTAAGACACGCGTTAAAGCAGGTCCTTTCCCCAGCAAAGAAGCCGCGGATAAGGCGCTTTCCAAAATCACCAAGGCCGGTCTAAACGGCCTCGTTGTTAAAAAATGATCCATACCCTAACCGGGCACCTTGGGTGATATGACCGGTTTCGATTACGCTGTTATCGCAATTCTTGCCGTCTCGGTGCTGCTCGGTGCCTGGCGCGGGATGGTCAGCGAAGTGATGTCGCTGGGTGCTTGGGTGGTCGCATTTCTTGTCTCACGCGAGTGGGGCGAGGTCGTGGGTACCAAGCTCCTGTCACCGTATATCACCGTGACCTTTTGGCAGATTGCTGGCGGCTGGATTTTGCTCTTTATTGCCTCGATCCTTTCAGTATCAATTTTCAGGGCGCTGATTCGTAAAACAATTCATGCCATTGGTCTCGGTTTTTTTGATCGCACTTTGGGCATGGCTTTTGGCGCCGCTCGCGGTGCATTGCTGATTCTTTTGCTGGTGGCGATTGGTGGTATGACCCATCTGCCCGAAGAACCCTGGTGGAAGCAGGCGCGTCTGGCGCCGCTTACCGAGCAGGGTGTGTCGTATATCAAACCCTGGTTGCCTGATGATCTGGCCAAGCACATTGCTTTTGCCGACACCCTCAACCAGATGGCGCCGCAACTAGCGCCCCAACTTCTTCTAATCAAGTAATCGAGTCTAATCATGTGCGGGATTATTGGCGTCGTTGCAACCTCTCCGGTTAATCAGTTGCTCTATGACGGGCTGATGGTGCTACAGCACCGCGGCCAGGATGCAGCCGGGATTTCTACGGCAGAAGGCAGCACTTTCCATATGCATAAAGGCCCTGGCCTGGTGCGTGACGTCTTCCGTACGCGTAACATGCGCGCGCTACCGGGTAATTGGGGCATTGCCCACTGTCGTTATCCGACGGCCGGTTCTGCTTATAACTTTGCTGAAGCGCAGCCGTTCTATGTGAACTCGCCATTCGGTCTGATGCTGGCGCATAACGGTAACCTGACCAATGCCGAGGAGCTGAAGCAACAACTCTTCAAATTAGATCTACGTCACATCAATACCAACTCTGATTCCGAAGTATTGCTTAACGTTCTGGCCCATGAGCTGCAACGTGCTGCACGTGGCACCGTGCTTGACCAGGAAGCCATCTTCAAGGCGGTGCGTGGTGTACACAAACGCGTGCGCGGCGCCTACGCCGTGGTTGTCATGATCGCCGGTTACGGCCTTGTCGCATTCCGTGACCCGTTTGGGATCCGTCCACTGGTGCTTGGTAAAAATGAAACGCCGACCGGTACCGAGTGGATGCTAGCCTCAGAATCCGTGCCGCTTGATACGCTGGGCTTTGAACGTGTCGATGATGTGGCACCGGGTGAGGCGGTTTATGTTGATCTTGAATGCAACATGGTGCGCGAACAATGTGCCGAGAAACATTCGTTGTCGCCCTGTCTATTTGAATATGTCTACCTGGCTCGGCCAGACTCGATGCTGGATGATGTGTCCGTTTACGAGACGCGTCTGCGTATGGGCGAAGCCCTGGCCGCTAAAGTACGTACGATCATCGATCCGTCCGAAATCGATGTGGTGATTCCGATTCCGGATTCGTCCCGTCCTGCTGCCCTGCAAATGGCACAAGCGCTGGGCATCCCTTTCCGTGAAGGCTTCGTTAAAAACCGTTATATCGGTCGTACCTTCATCATGCCGGGCCAATCGACTCGTAAGAAGTCGGTACGTCAAAAGCTCAATACTGTCGGTCAGGAGTTTGCCGGCAAGAATGTCATGCTGGTGGATGACTCTATCGTGCGCGGCACGACCAGCCATGAAATCGTGGAAATGGCGCGTGCCGCAGGGGCCAAGAAAGTTTATTTCGCTTCAGCTTCGCCACCTGTACGTTTTCCTAATGTCTATGGCATCGATATGCCAACCCGTGGCGAACTTATTGCCACTGGCCGGACTGATGCCCAGATCGCAGCCCTGATCGGTGCAGATGAGCTGATCTATCAAGACCTAACTGCACTGGAAGAATCGGTGCGTGCATGCAATCCGAAGATCGCCGGCTTTGATGATTCCTGTTTTACGGGAAACTACATCACCGGCGACGTCGATGCTGCCTATCTTGATGCTGTCGAGAAATCGCGCGAGAAGCCGGCTGCACCTGCGGCCAGTAATGAAGATGATGACGAAGCTGGTAACGCCGCCCAGCAGATCGAAATGTTTGTCCGTAGACCGGGCCAGGAATAATTACGTAGATTATGAGTACGAACAAAAAGCTGCCTGAAGGTTTGGCTACTGAAACGCTCGCCGTGCGAGCAGGAATGACGCGCAGTGCGCATAACGAACACAGCGAAGCGTTGTACTTAACGTCCAGCTTTATTTTTGAGAATGCGGCGCAGGCAGCAGTACGTTTTTCCGGTGAAGAAGAGGGCAATGTTTACGCCCGTTTTACTAATCCGAGCGTTACGCTATTTGAAGAGCGCCTCGCTGCGCTCGAAGGTGCTGAAGCCTGTATTGCTACGGCAAGTGGTATGGCGGCGATTACTTCGTTGGTCATGGCTAACCTGAGTGCAGGTGACCATATCGTTGCTTCGAGCTCGTTGTTTGGTTCGACCATTCAGCTGCTTGGGACCATTCTGCCGCGCTTCGGTATTGAGACCACCTTTGTCTCACAAACTGATGCCGGTGAATGGGATAAAGCGGTACGCCCAAACACCAAATTACTTTTCTGCGAAACACCGTCGAATCCGCTGACTCAGGTCGCAGACATTCGTGCGCTGTCGGTTATTGCTAAGAAACACAATGTGCTGCTTGCGGTTGATAACTGTTTTTGCACACCTATCCTGCAAAAACCACTGGAGCTAGGTGCGGATATTGTCGTGCACTCAGCGACTAAGTATCTAGACGGTCAGGGACGTGTATTAGGCGGTGCAGTCTGCGGCAACAAAGCGATCGTCGAGAAAGTTTTTATTTTTCTGCGTACCACGGGCCCGACACTCTCCGCATTCAATGCCTGGATACTCGGCAAGGGTTTGGAAACGCTGTCGATCCGTATTAAAGCCCAATCTGCTTCGGCACTGGAATTGGCCAAGTGGTTGGAAGCCCATCCGTCCGTTGAGCGGGTTTACTACCCGGGTCTGCCTTCCCATCCGCAGCATCAGTTGGCCATGCAGCAGCAGAAGTCCGGTGGGGCTATTGTCAGCTTTGAAGTGAAGGGTGGTAAAGATGCCGCCTGGCGTGTGATAGACTCCTGTCAGATGTTGTCGATCACCGGCAATCTTGGTGACACCCGCACGACGCTCACCCATCCGGCTTCCACCACGCATGGCCGTATTACCCCGGAAGCCCGAGCGGTTGCAGGCATTAATGACAATCTGCTGCGTATTGCAGTAGGCCTGGAAGCGGTAGACGACATCTGTAACGACCTGGCACGTGGCCTCTCTGCAAACTGATTGCACTGCCGCCTGACCGGTCTCTGAACCCGATTTTTTCGATTCCGTTTTTTTGCCGGTTAGCCCTCGAGGGCAACATATATGTCATTTGAACAATTTTCACTTTCCGAGCCACGTATCAAGGCGATTCAGGATGCGGATACCTCCGGTACCCCCGCGCCAACGCCTGTGCAGGCAGCGCTGATTCCGCTGGTGCTTACGGGTAAGGATGTGCTGGTAGCAGCGCCCGCAGGTTCCGGTAAAGCGGGCGCTTATGCGATTCCTACGCTGGATCTGTTGCAGCAGGATGACCCTGCGCTGACGCAAGAACCAGGTCGTGGTCCGCGCGTGTTGGCACTCGTACCCACTCGTGAGGTTGCGCTGCAGGTGCTTGATGCTTTCCGTACCTATGGCCGTCATGATGCCTATTACTCCTTCGCCGTTTATGGCGGTGTGAGTATGCATCCGCAAGTACAGGCACTAGAACGTGGTATTGATGTGCTGATCGCTACGCCGGGTCGTTTGCTCGACCACCTGGGGCAGGGGCATGTGAACCTGGATCGTGTCCGCGTGGTGATCTTTGACGAAGTGGATCGCATGATGGACATGGGGCAGGCCGCCGAACTCGAACGCCTTTACCCGTTGCTACCTGCTGCGCGCCAGACCGTCGTTGTTGCCAGCTCGCTGGGTGACGACATTCGTGGTTTTGCCGATGGTTTGCTCAAATATCCGGAAGAAGTCGTGATTGATCGTGGTGACGATGTCACCACCCGCGTCCATCAGCGTTTTATTGCTGTAGACCCGCATCGCAAACGTGATCTGATGACACAGTTGTTCCGTGATGAAGCCTGGCCACGCTCTCTGGTTTTTGCGCGCACCAAGTTCGGCGCCGAAGGTCTCGCGCGTAAGCTGGCTAAGGGTGGTGTCACTGCCAACGCATTGCATGCCCATCGTGGCCAGATGCCACGCGGTCGCGCTCTGGAAGAATTCCAGACGGGTCTACTCAGTGCCTTGGTGACCACCGATATGGCGCTACGTGGTTTCGAGATGGATGGCATGCAACGTGTTGTCCATTACGATCTGCCGGCCGTGTCTGATGATTACCCATCACGGCTCAATCGAGTCCTTAATGGTGAAGACGGCCGCGTGGGCGATACAGTCGCTTTCGTTACACACGACGACGCAGTTTTGCTCAAATCAATTGAACGCGTACTGGGCACCGAAATACACCCCGAAATCATTCCCGGTTACGAACCGATGTCGCCAGAAGCGCTGGCCGAATATCAGGCGGAACAGGCAGCCAAGTACGCAGCAGATCCACGCAATGCGCGTAATCAACCTGCGGCAAATAGCGAAGAAGCCGTCGAAGGCGCTGATGCTGAAAGCAGCGCAGAATTTGATGACTCTGAAGAAGATCGCCAACCGGTCGAGCTGGATGAAGACGCCAAGGCCCGTGCCGAAGGTGAGGCTTGGCTCTATACGCGCCAACAAGCCAACCAGCGTCCGCCACGGGGTCGTAAGCCACGTGATCCGGATGCGCAGCCATATTTTCCCGATGATCGTGACCCATGGGCTGATCTGCCCGAAGACAAGCTTTATGTCATGGATGCCATGTACAACGGCAACAAGCTGGCACCGGGTGAAACTGATCCGCTGACCGCATTGCAGTTCATTGATGATGATGAAGCCTGGGAAGATGATGATCGTCAACCGCGTGGTCCTAACGCACACGTACGCGATATCGTCGCCGAATTCCGTCGTGAAGCCCGCGAAGATCGCAATCTGCATCGTGAACTGGCAGGTATGCCGGCACTTAATAGCTTGCGCAAGAACCATCGCGGCAAAAAGCCTTTCGGCAAATCCTCGCAGTTTAATAAAGGGCAGGGTAAGCCCACCGGCAGCAAGCCGCCGCGCAGTGGCGGTGGCTATCAGGGTGCTAAACGCCCAGTTGGTGCTGATGGTAAGCCTCTTGCGCCACGTCCGCATGGTAGCGGTGCCAAGCCGTTCCGTCGTAAGCCAACTGGCCCCGGGCGACCACGTTCACCCAAACCTGAGGCAAGCTGATACAATCTCGCCTGAAATTAAACGGGTCTGTGGCAGAGCGGTTGAATGCATCAGTCTTGAAAACTGACGATGGGGCGACTCATCCGTGAGTTCGAATCTCACCGGACCCGCCAGATACTAACGGCTCGAACAGCAATGTTCGGGCCGTTTCTCTTTGGTGGCGCAGGGGCTATTCGATTGGTTGTACCCGGTCTAGAATGTGCCAATAAATATAGACCCCGGAGACACCCCATGTACAAAGCCCTACAGATCAATAAAGATGACGCTGGCTATCGCACTGACTTAAAAGATCTCGATGAATCTGCGTTGCCTGAGGGTGATGTGACTGTGCAGGTGGCCTGGAGTACGTTGAATTACAAGGATGGTTTAGCCATCACCGGCAAAGGGCCAGTGGTACGCAAATTCCCGCTAACACCAGGGATTGATCTGGCTGGTACGGTCCTTGAAAGCAACCACCCGTGTTGGAAAACCGGCGACAAAGTGGTGTTGAATGGCTGGGGCGTGGGTGAGACACATAGTGGTTGTCTGGCTCAGAAGGCACGGCTTAATGGAAACTGGCTGGTACCCTTGCCACCTGCATTTACCGAACGACAGGCGATGGCCATTGGCACGGCCGGTTATACCGCCATGCTGTGTGTATTGGCGCTGGAAAGGCATGGCATTAAACCCAGCGATGGCGAGATCTTGGTCACCGGCGCCAATGGTGGCGTAGGGAGTGTCGCTATTATGTTGCTGGCCAAGCTGGGTTATACAGTGATCGCTTCTACCGGCCGCCCGGAAGAAGCGCCGCACCTTAAGGCGCTGGGTGCCGCAGGTATTATTGATCGTAAAGAGTTGTCTGAACCCGGTAAGCCATTGGGCAAAGAGCGTTGGGCGGGTGTTGTTGACTCTGTAGGCAGCACGACGTTGGCTAATGCCTGTGCCACCACTAAATATGCGGGCGCTGTAGCCGCTTGTGGGTTGGCCGGTGGTGCAGATTTTCCGTCAACGGTGATGCCATTCATTCTGCGTGGTGTAACGCTTTACGGCATTGATAGTGTGATGGCACCGATCGAACGTCGTGTAGAAGCCTGGCAACGTCTGGCGCGCGATCTTGATATTACAAAGCTAGAGGCGAATACCGCCGAAATTGGCCTGCAAGAGGCGATTGATGTTGCCGCCAGACTGCTTGAAGGTAAAGTGCGCGGCCGTGTCGTTGTTGATGTGAATCGATGATTTCTAATAGTTTGTCCCGTAAAAACCACAAAATTGTTTTTACGGGACAATAGCCAGCTTGACCTGAAGGTTGTTTTCATTCAAATTTGCAAAACACAACTTTTGAATGAAAACAAATGGCAGCTGAACTCACTAATGACCAGCGTAAATATCTGATCGACACGGCGCAGATGTATGAGTCATACATCGAAGCGAAGCGACATGCAGAAAGCTATCGTCATGGAATGACGTGGAAGCGCTCGCGTGGCAAGGAATATCTGTTTCGCTTATCTGGTCGAACGGGTCACGGTCGTTCACTGGGCGTGCGTAGTCCTGAAACGGAGCAAATCGAGGTTGAGTTTCGCGAAGGTAAAGCTCGGGCTTTGGTTAGGCTTGATGCCATTAAAAGTCGTATAGATGAATTTGCGGTCATTAATAGAGCGCTTCGGCTTGGGCGGGTGCCTAATGTCGTAGCACGTATTCTCAGATTGCTTGATGAAAAGGGCTTGCTGGGGCAAGAGTTTATTGTGCTGGGGACGCAATGCCTCTACGCGTATGAAGCAGCGGCAGGTGTACGCGTTGACCCCGCGCTCACTGCATCGGGGGATGTCGATCTGATGTTTGACACCCGGCGCAAGATCGAGCTTGTTACACAAAAACTAGATGGTGCTGGCTTGATCGGCTTGATTCAGAAGGTAGACAAAAGCTTTGAGCCCATGACGCGGAGTAAATTTAGAGCGGCTAATAATCAGGAGTTCATGGTTGATTTGATCACGCCACCGCTAGATTTACGCGATGCCCGAAAGATCCAATTTGCAGAAGGTGATCTGATCGCGTCGGAAATCCCGGGGCTGGAATGGCTGATGAACTCACCAAGATTCGAGGCGATATGTATCGGTGAGGACGGTTGGCCAACACGCTTTGTCGTACCAGATCCGCGCGCTTTTGCAATTCACAAGGCCTGGTTGTCAACCAGACCCATGCGAGATCCGCTCAAAAAAAATCGGGATGCGGCGCAGGGAGTATTAGTTCGAACAATTGTTGAGAAATATTTTCCCCATCTTTCATTTGCGCCGAGCGCTATGAAATCCTTTCCAAAAGAGATGCCTGAATGAGTACGCTTCATCTGACTAACGTTGATCTTACGCTCGACCACGCCGCTGCACACTACCTTAAAACCGAAGTGGTGCAGGTGGTGTTTGCGTCGGAACCCGGTGAATTGATCAGTCTGGAAGGCCCCAACAAATATCAGACCGGTGATGCGATCATCACCGGCTGTACGGGAGATCGCTGGAGTGTGGATCGTCATCGTTTTGATGCCAAGTATCAGGCGGTCGCCCCGACACAAGAGGGCAATGATGGTGCTTATACCGCCAAGCCTGTGCCGGTGCTGGCCAAGCAGATTAACGAGCCATTCACTGCCGCGCGTTCAGCCGGGCGTGATGTGCTGCGGGGTGAAGCAGGGGATTGGTTAATGCAATATGGCCCCGGTGATTTCGGGGTATGCGGCCAGAGTCGTTTTGCCAGGGTGTATCAGCGTGTCAGCTGATCGAGGCGTACTGCTTTAGGGCCGGGGTTCGACGAAGTCGATCGGTGCAATAGCGTCTGCCCAGCAGTTAGGCGTTTCGTACAGACGCACCTGCACCAGCTTCAGGTTATTGCCATAAGCGTGCGTGTAGTGCGGTGCCAGCAAGCGGAAAGCCAGTGTTGCCAGGTTCTCAGCGGTAGGCACCACGTCTAGTACCACCGTCTTGTGATCAGGTAGGCTTTCCAGAAAGCCGCGGACTTCCTTGTCGCCGGCGTAAACCAGAAATGCGTGGTCCCACAATTCCACCACCTCACGCAGTGCAATGGATTTGATATCGCCAAAATCCATCACCATGCCGTTAGCCGGATCACCATTACGTTCGATCACATCGCCCGATAACGTAATTTCCAGCGCATAGCGGTGCCCGTGCAGATGACGGCACTGACTACGGTGATCAGGAATACGGTGGCCGGCGTCAAACTCCAGCCGACGGGTGATACGCATGATTGGGCGATTCCGGGCTAAAACAGGTGGCAGATTGTATCATTGCAGCATGACTGCTCCGAATGATCCGCGTGACGCCCAATCTACCCAGCCTATCCGCTGGTTGACCTTTAGTGATCACGATCCGGATTTTCTGAATCTGACCTATGTGTACCCGGTGCTCTCGCGCCGGATGCAGGGTATTTCTATCGGGATTAACCTCAATACCAACAATGCGTGTAACTGGGCCTGTGCCTATTGTCAGGTGCCCGGGCTGCATCGGGGTGATGCGCCGGAAGTAAATCTGCCGTTACTGGAAGCCGAGCTAAAAGGCTTGCTTGATAACCCCGCACTCAGTCCGATGATTCCACCGGAAACACCGGCAGCCATGCGCGAGATTCGTGATATCGCCTTTTCCGGGAACGGAGAGCCAACGAGCTCACCGCAGTTCTTGCAAGCAGTTGAGATTGCACGGCGTCAGCGCGATGCGCATGGCCTTAAAATTCCGTTGGTGTTGATTACCAACGGCAGTTTGATGTTGCGCCCGGAAGTGCAGGAAGGTATTCGTGCGCTTAAAGAAGCGGGTGGGGTGGTCTGGTTCAAGGTAGATCGTTTGTTGCCCGAAACGATGAAGCAGATCAATGGCATCAGCTATAAGCCAGAACAGATACAGCACCGTCTGGATGTGGCCTGCTCGCTGGCACCGGTATGGCTGCAAACCTGCTGGGTTGCGTGGGACGGTAAAGCCCCGGGGGCTGAAGATGAAACCGCTTATCTGGAGTTCGTAGGCCGTAACGCCCACCAGATTCAGGGGGTACATCTGTATGGATTGGCACGTCCTTCATTACAGCCCGAAGCACCACATTTAACGGCTTTGAATGCAGAAATCATGAACACCTGGGCAGAACGCATCCGCGCCAAAGGCATCAAGGTACAAATCAGTATCTGATTAGCGTTCAGAGGCCGCCTGAGCCGCTTTAAGAATCCTTGCGTAGGTTTCCGGGTCTTGTTCGCTTAAATACCGACCCACCAGTGCATGCTGACCCTTGAGCGCACTTAGATCAATTCCTTCTATATGTACCAGGTGAAGTAGGGTGCTAATGGACGCAGGCAGTTTTCGTCCGGTTTCGTAACGGGAGCCGCCGCTCTGAGACACGCCCACAGGCGCCCAGAAACCACCCTGCGTTAAACCGAGCTTGACGCGCAACTCTTTCGGGGATTGCGCTAAAGCCCCCCTCAACGGCGCAGAATGCTTCGCCGATTCGCTCTGTCCCTTGAAGCGCTTACGATTTGTAGTGGTCATTTTTATTCTCCCGCCCCTGTATTAAATGTAGGCAGACTTTGATCAATGTCAAACTTATATGCACTTGTATGGTGCGCCGCCGCAATCTGGTATTAAGTGGCTTATGGCGCATCGCCTTAATCCATGCGGCCTGCGGCTAAAATGAGCTATAATTTGCGCGCTTTGTTCAATCACATCTATAAGACCTACTGATGGCTCTCATCGTTCAGAAATACGGCGGCACTTCGGTCGCCAACCCCGAGCGCATCCAGAACGTTGCCCGTCGTATTGCGGCTTTCCGCAAAGACGGACACGATGTCGTGGTTGTCGTTTCCGCCATGAGTGGCGAAACCAACCGCCTCATTGCTCTGGCCAAGGCGCTACAGAACAACCCAGACCCACGCGAAATGGACGTCATTCTGTCCACGGGCGAGCAGGTCACCATCGGCTTGCTGTGCATGGCGCTTAAAGAAGCTGGCGTCGATGCAATCAGCTATACCGGTGGGCAGGTCAAGATCCTGACGGATGACAGCCACATGAAGGCACGCATCCTGTCGATCGACGACGCACCCATGCGAGCCGACCTCAAGGCTGGCCGCGTCGTCGTCGTTGCCGGCTTCCAAGGCGTGGATGAGAAGGGCAACATCACGACGCTGGGTCGTGGCGGTTCAGATACCACCGGTGTAGCGCTGGCCGCTGCCCTCAAGGCAGATGAATGTCAGATCTACACAGACGTCGATGGTGTTTACACTACCGATCCGCGCGTTGTGCCCGAAGCCCGCAAGCTGGATACCATCACCTTTGAAGAGATGCTGGAAATGGCCAGCCTAGGCTCCAAGGTGCTGCAAATCCGCTCAGTGGAATTCGCCGGTAAATACAAGGTCAAGCTGCGCGTACTTTCCAGCTTTGAAGAATACGGTCAGGGGGGCGAAGGTACCCTCATCACAGTTGAGGACAACACGAATATGGAACAAGCCATCATCTCCGGCATCGCCTTTAACCGCGATGAAGCCAAACTCACAGTTCTAGGCGTGCCCGACAAACCCGGTATTGCTTATCAAGTGCTGGGCCCAATCGCCGAAGCTAATATCGACGTCGACATCATCATTCAGAACACCAGCCACGATGGCACCACCGACTTCTCGTTTACCGTAGGTCGTGGTGACTTCGAAAAGGCCAAGGGTATTTTGGAAGACGTACGTAAGCACATTGGCGCTCGCGAAGTCGTTGGTGACAGCAAGATCTGTAAGGTATCAGCCGTTGGTGTGGGCATGCGCTCGCATCCGGGCGTTGCCAGCCAGATGTTCCGTGCACTGGCCGAAGAGGGCATTAACCTTCAGATGATCTCGACCTCAGAGATCAAGATCTCAGTCATTCTGGATGAAAAGTATCTGGAACTGGCCGTGCGCGTTCTGCACCGCGTCTTTGGCCTCGATCAGGCAAAGTAAGTTTGACCCGGCGGGGCTGAACCGTTAGAATTCAGCCTCCGGTTTATACCGGTTCGGAGACGTGGCCGAGTGGTCGAAGGCACTCCCCTGCTAAGGGAGCATACCCCAAAAGGGTATCGGAAGTTCGAATCTTCTCGTCTCCGCCAATACCTGAATTAAGCCCTTGATTCTAAGGGCTTTTTTCTTTTTTGGCTCATGAATCCCACAAAAAATCCTACAATTAAAACGGAAAAATTACGGACTATTTATTTGCCGTAGTTGCGCCTGCGTAAGGGTTGGCAAACCTGCCTGTTGTTTCCACTCGGCAATTCTGCGGCCTGCCTGATTCATTCAATGGGCAAGAAACGATACGGCTTGGCTGATATGGCTGGCTTGCTGCCTGAAACTTCTGCCGGTCATAGGTGTTTGTGGCGATGACTCCATAGACGATAGCCGTGGTGGCGATTACTGGCATGGCAGACTCCCGATGGTTTCGAGAAGTCTAACAAAAACCCCCGCGCTCGGCCGGGCTTGCTAAGCCTTTTTGGCTATGGGCTCCGATAACAAAAGCCCAGCCTTTACAACTAATTGGGAAGAACTAGCCATCGCTCATTGATGTAAGCACACAGACACTATGACAAATTTTAATGACCTATACGTGTTAAACAGCGTGCAAAACTTTCCAGATTAGAGGTGGAAACAGCGTCCAAAAGTTTCCACCTCAGCATGTAACCATCCGGCTTTTGGCCGGAGGATTCTGGAGTGTTTTACATGGATATAATTTACGAGATACGTCGT
>CAIQBG010000022.1 GCA_903870055.1 uncultured Pseudomonadota bacterium | reverse complement strand
CGACGACGTATCTCGTAAATTATATCCATGTAAAACACTCCAGAATCCTCCGGCCAAAAGCCGGATGGTTACATGCTGAGGTGGAAACTTTTGGACGCTGTTTCCACCTCTAATCTGGAAAGTTTTGCACGCTGTTTAACAGTCTGGCTTTGTTTCACATCAGTCTGATCGACAGCCAAAAGCGAAATCACGCCTTTAGTGACACCAGAGTATTGGCTGGCCAGACCCATGATTACCTGAGCGTCAGAAATCGAGGCGACGTTGTAGAAAATCGGATCCGTGTAGTCGGTGGACATGCCAGCGAAAGGATCGTTGCCGTATGTTGCTCCGCGTCGTTCCTCTTGCGTCAGGAACTTCTTTTTCCAGACAAACCACTTACCGTCGACCGGGGCAAATGCGCGTTCCTGAATATCCAGTACGTTGGTCCCTTCGTTGCGAAACATACGAACTACGTTCACGCGCAATTGATGCAGTTCCGGTGAATAACGACCGTACACCATGGCACCACTCGAATTGGCATAGCTGACCAAGGCTCCGGCAATCTCATTGTCAGTGAGCCCTGCAAGACCGCCAGCGCGCAGGCCTTTGGTGATCCATCCGGGCCCGTTGACCATGCGCATGTCGTAACCGCTTGTCGTGCGAAGTTTCATGCTGGCCAGTGTCGTCCACTCAGGTTCCCATATCTGGACGGGTTGTCCGTGTGGTGTATTCTCCCAGCGGTATGGCTTGTTCTTGACCCATGAAAGCTCCCCTGTGGCTGCCTGGGCTTGCATGGTGGGAACCATGAGGCCAAAGGCAAGTTGCAAAAGAATCAGAACTGATGAAATGAGGCGCTTCATTTGACGTACCCCATGAACTTGCTCCATTCGTCGCGCGGCGCAGGGCGCGCATCGATGAGGCCGTAGTCGCTAGCGATGCGTAGTTGCTGCGCGCTAAGTTTTGCGTTGAGCGCCTTCCGTGCATTAAACAAGTTCTGCGACACTTCTGCATCCATACGCGTTTTGTAAGAACCTGCTTTGACATACTGCGTGTAGAGAGCCTTCTGTTCGTCGTTTAGTCCTAGTTCCTTGGCTTTCAACTCAATGCCTTGCTGCGAAGCATCTATATCTTCAATCGGGCCACGTAATAGTTCATCAAGCTGTTGCTGAGACAATCCAGACTTATAGAGGCCATCAATCGCATTAGTTGCCGCAGTAATGTAGGCATTCTTTTTGCCGAATGGCCCGTTTTCCCATGCCCAGGTATCTGCTTCGGCCTTTTCGTAGGCATCAAGTGCTTTTTGTTGAGATCCTGTGATCCTTAGTATTTTTGCAAGACTGGATGGCGGCACAGCCTTAGTTGCAGCAATCTGGTGTGGTGGTGCTGCGTTGAAGCCTGGCACTGTCGGGGGCTGGGAGACTGGATGTGCGACTTCTTCGGCTAAACCAATGCCAGGTAAGGTCAACGCGATAGCGGTGGCGATGATTAGTTTCTTCATGGTGTTTTATTCCTTTCAGAGATGGGGGCTACTAAATACGGATACCTCTAAATACGAGGGAGTTAGCACTCGTTAACGAGTGCATATAGAGCTGCGAGACTGCAATCTGGAAAACGCCTTTGAAGCGTGACAAGCTTCATGGCCATAGAGATTTGCTCAGCACTGACTTCGCACCACGCGTCCAGGATGCAAAGGGCCTGCTGTTGCGTAATTGCACGGGTGCGGTTCTTTGATTTGCCAATGCCGTTGCCACAGTTCATCTGGTTTCTGGCTTTTGCGAGCCCGTCACTTCGGATTGGGCGCACAAGGTCACGAATCATCTGGCGTGTTGCGCCGTGTGCTACGAAATATTGAAATATTTCGTCTTCCGTCATTGAAGGTGTGGTCTCGATCAGCGTGACAGTTATCGTGATTGAACGAGCCAGGCCCTCGAGGTCTTGAATATCTCCATGCTTGAATCTCTGAGACACCTTGAGCAGATCCTCATGATTAATGCCGGAATGATCCAGTAGCTCCCGAGCGGCCAGAAGATTAATGGCAGGGTTTCTGATGATGATTTCCATCACGTCAGCCTGGAATAGGGCGGGAAATGCATCCCGGTAGAATTGAAAGGTCGACCATGGCTTTTCCCATCCACCCATTTCGGAACGTTTCCCATGGGAAATGAAAATTTCGGATTGTTATTGATCGCGGTTCAGTCAGTGACCGTGCGTTCAGTGACGGTCACGGTGTAATCACCCCGCTTGACGATATTTGTGCGACCCGGGTCGACCGGGACAGCTATCCGTGCGCTATTAATCTGCGGTAGCTCAATGAATTCATCCTTGGCGTCGGTCAAACGGAATTTTTCGAGGTTTATGAGGTCATCGATGGAGACCAAGACAAGTGTGTATTCAAGCTCAGGCTTGTCAGAAGTAGAACTAGCAGCAGGGATGTAGGCTGCATCAACGCCGACAGATGTTTCCGATTTGCTGTCGTAGTTGTATTTATCGTTGTTCGACCTTGCTATCGCTTTACGGTAAGTAATCGTTCGTCGATTAGATGCAATAGCCGGTCTGGCTTTGTCGGTTTTCATGCTGACTTTTGAGAGCAGTTCAACAGATTCCCCAAGGTCTTTTGTCACCGTTACATCAATGTCGACTAACTCCGGCTTTGCCGGGGTGCCCGAATCGGCGTAAGCGATAGTGGCAACGCTTGCGGCTGCAACGAGGCCAACGATAGTTTTTTTCATTAAGTGATTCATTTGGATTCCTTGGTTAGGCTTGTTGGGAGTGCGAAGAGGTTTGTAGTTCCCACCGGTTGCATCCGTACTGACAGGACTCCCGGAGTGCTTCTTTCATTTCGTCAGGAATCGGAGCGTCATCCAGCAGCCATAGGTGGTCGCGGAGGACTTCGGCCAGAACGGTCATTGAATGCCCAAGAGGAGAACCATTAATTAAGCTAGATGGCTCTAACGCTTTGTTTCTGTTCTGTTTCCCTAGGTACAAAGGGATGATCGCGTGCGCTCGCAGGACATTCAGGGTGGCACTTACTTCCATTCCAAAGCTGCTTCGATCAATCTCGTTCTGACGGCGTAAGGCTTTTTCCAGATGTTCGATCTGTTTTTGTAGGGCGTTGATAACCGCAATTGGGTTTTCAATACGGTCGGCGCCTAATTGATCCATGCGGACGCGATCAGGTTGCATTTTTTCCATGGCTTCTTTGATCGACAAAGCTGGTTTTTCTGTGTTCGTATTCATTGGCATAGCCTCCGGGGTTAAAGTTTTTTGCAGGAATGACATGCCTGATCTTGTTGGTGCGAGGGTTATGGTGTGTCCGTGCTGTACATCATCAATCAAGCTCAGTAGTCCACTAAAAGCCATTTGCTTCGATTCGTAGATCATCCGATTAATCTGTTTGACGAGGTTTGAATGTGCTTCAGTGGCGCTTGTCACAGGGGCTTCAGCAATGTCCGACACCGGACAATTCGAAGCAGCATTGAATTTATCTGCGGTAGGGCTCTGATCAATAGAGAAAGTGTTTTTCATGTGGTTTCTCCGGTTTGTTGCTGTATATGGGCATTGGATTTGCCCGAAATCATGGACAGCACGGCTTGTCCGCGTGCCAGATCCGCTGGCGAAATATCGGGAAGGCTTCGTGCGACGGCTGACTGTTCACGTTTGTTGGCCAGCTCTCGTCGACGGGCGGCAATCGCAGGTGAGTGTCCTAGCGTGAACGTGCCGACCAGCATCGCTCGGAGCAGGGCGCCAGCGAGAGGTACGAGCCCCTTCCGGATTGATCCGCTTACTCTGGCCCCCTCAAGTTCGTCCAGCAGGACTTGATGCTGTTCAGCGGGGAGGGCGGGGAGCAGGGCCGTGATCGCCGTTTTTTCTTCGAGCGAGCAGGTTGGCCAAATCAGATCGGTTTGAGAGTTTTGAGAATCATCACAACAACCACGCTGAGGTTCAGCGTCCGGTTGATTGCTTTCGCCCAGGTTGTTGTGGTGGTTAATTGATGGTTCTATGGTGGTTATGGGTGCAGAATTCGACAGGACGGGTGCAGAATTCAACACGAGGGGTGCAGAATCTGCAGGGAGGGGTGCAGGATTCAACACGAGGGGTGCAGAATCTGCACCACGCGCTTCGTTTTGCGGGTTCCAGCCTAATTCGTCGTCGTTTTCACGGTGTGGTGCAGAATCTGCACCACACGCTACGGCCAAGTTATCCACAGGTTTGGTGAAAAAGTTCTTTCGTGAATTCTGGATCCTCCACTCGGTTTCTTCGCGTTCCTTTTGACGTCTTGCTTCCTCTATCGCTGCCAATTCAGAGATAAGTTTCACGTTCAGGGTGTATTCCGAGGTGACGTTTATCCGAACCTTTCTAGCGATGAGACCGGCTTCTTCTAACGAGGCAATGTGTGTTTGAACGGCACGGATACTTGTCGTACACTTCTCGGAAAGGGTCTTTATGGATGGGAAGCAACTTCTTCCTTGGTCGTTGGCATTGTCTGCCAGGGCTAAGAGCACCATCTTCTGCGTTGACGGCAGGGCTGTTTCCCAGACTCTGGACATTAGCGTAATGCTCATAGTTGCACCTCTTTTGTGAAATCCATGATTTGAAATTTCCGAAGCTGAGATTCGAGTTGTTCGTTGCGGCGGAATACACGGTTGGCGCTTGCGCGGGTTGCCTTGAGCATCTTGTTAAGTTGCTCTGGATCACCCACACGCATAAGCGTTCTGGCCAGCAAAGCGACTTCCAGCCCCGTGTTTCTGGTCTCGAAACGGAACGGGCTTTGGCTGATCTTGGCTAAGCTCAGTAAATGATGACCATGAATGAGTTTGATCTCTGGTCGCTTAGTCCCTTTTATCTCAATCAGCCCCCACTTTTCAGGTAGCTCGTCGACTGACACCATTCCTGCGGGTGCCATGTAATAGCGATAGAGTCCGATGCCTCGCTCAGGAAGCTCACGGAATTTCTTTTGACGGTCTGCGAAGAAGTCGGCGCGAGAGGTTTTAACTTCAACCAAGATGGATCCCTCGTCAGATACGCCAGCTCGAAAGCCGATGGCATCAGGAATCTCACTACGCTTAAAGCCGTTTCTGATTTCGCTTAGTGCAACCTGGCACCCAGGACCGCCTCGTGAAGCAGGACGCTTGAGCCATGAGACTGCAAGGGCGACCATGTCTAAATGGTTCATGGTTAAGCAGCCTCCTTGTGCTTAAACGAGGAGGCATCCAAGGCTCCATGATTGCGGAAATAGAGAAGTTTTCCGGCTTCGTTTACCTCTACGCAGCAGTAGGGCTTGCCCTGGAATTTGTCAGTAGCTCTTGTGTAGCTCTCAAGGCTGTCAAAAGTCGTGCAGAAGCGACGGCAAGTTCGTTTAACCTGAGGGACGCGTTCGCCGAGTAACTCAAGCCAGCTGTATCCAGGGCGATACTCAGGGTCTTCAGTTGGAGCCCAAAACAAAGTCAAACGATGATTATTGGCTGAATAAAGCAGGTCTAACTGAGCCGCGATGAGGGCTGGAAGGCCTGAAAGTCTGCTAGTTGCTTGGGGTGCTATTGATTTCATAAGCCCCCCTTTACTTTAGTCCGGGGATGCGTATAATTCGCTCCCTCGAATGCGAATGACGCACAAAGCGCGTCCCCGCAACCAACAAACTATATGTTGGGTTCTTGAAACGAAGTGTTGACAAGGTGATTTCTGATTGCTATAGTCTCGCTTCTCTGCTGACGGCGACATTGGTTGGTGTTAGCGGAAATTGATCTTTAACAAATTAGACAACCGATAGGTGTGGGTGTTTACTTGATGGAGACAGAACTT
>CAIQBG010000021.1 GCA_903870055.1 uncultured Pseudomonadota bacterium | reverse complement strand
TGCTCAGAGTAGTGGTGTGAACCTGAACTCAGGAAATTCGAACCTGGACATCAGTGCGACTACGGCGGGCGCAACGGTAAATAACCTGAGTGGTGTTGCAGGTAGCCAGGTGAATCTGGGTACACAAGCGCTAACGGTTAATAGCAACGCCAACACGAGTTATGCAGGCGCAGTGAATGGCACGGGCGACTTGATCAAGAGTGGCAGCAGCACGATTTCATTGACCGGTACAAATACGTATACCGGTGCTACTACTGTAGCGGCAGGCACGTTGGCTCTGGCGGGTACCGGTTCTATTGCCCAGAGTAGTGGTGTGAACCTGAACTCAGGAAATTCGAACCTGGACATCAGTGCGACTACGGCGGGCGCAACGGTAAATAACCTGAGTGGTGTTGCAGGTAGCCAGGTGAATCTAGGTGCGCAGACACTGACCGCAAATAATAGCGGTGACACGACCCTTGCTGGCACTATCAATGGTACTGGTGGTGTTACGAAGAGCGGTATCAGCACCCTGACGTTGGAAGGTGCTAATGCCTATACCGGTGTAACCAATGTGACCGCTGGGTCATTGGCTTTAGCTGGTGCAGGTTCTATTGCGCAGAGTAGTGATGTGAACCTGAACTCAGGTAATTCAAACCTGGATATCAGTGCGACTACGGTGGGCGCGACGGTAAATAATCTGAGTGGTGTTGCGGGTAGCCAGGTGAATCTAGGTGTGCAGACACTGACCGCAAATAATAGCGCTGACACGACCCTTGCCGGCACTATCAATGGTACCGGGGGGATAACTAAAGACGGTAGCGGCACCCTGTCTTTGGCAGGGGCGAATACCTATACCGGTGCTACCGATGTGGCGGCTGGCACATTGGCACTAGTTGGTTCGGGGTCGGTTGCACAAAGTAGTGTCGTAAATCTGAATTCAGGCAATTCGACTCTGGATATTAGTGCCACTACGGATGGAGCAACCATTAATCAGTTGACTGGAGTATCTGGGAGCCAAGTTGTGCTTGGGGCGCAAGCGCTTACGGTAAATAACACTGCTGATAGTACGTATGACGGTAATATTAGTGGCACCAGTGGTGTAACGAAGCGTGGTGCAGGCACGCAGCAATTAAGTGCAGTTCAGAGTTACACGGGCGCTACGGAAATCTCTGGTGGTACGTTGGCTTTAATTGATGCAGGAAATATTGCACAGAGTAGTAGTGTGATGCTAAGTGCAGCGAATGCAACTCTGGATGTTAGTGGTACAACGTCGGGCACAACGGTAAATAATCTGGGTGGTGTATCGGGAACCCAGGTGAATCTGGGAGCACGTCGTCTGACGGTGAATAGCAACTCGGACACTGGCTATGCTGGTAGTTTAGTGGGTTCAGGCGGGCTGACTAAGATTGGTGGAAGTGCGCTTGCTCTAACTGGAGACAATGCTTATACCGGGGCAACAAATGTTGTAGATGGCACGTTGGCTTTGGCCGGTATTGGTTCAGTTGCACAAAGCAGTGGCGTTAACCTGAGTTCAGCCAGTTCAAATCTGGATATTAGTGCAACGTCTTCCGGCGCCACGGTGAACAACCTGAGTGGCGTGTCAGGAAGCCAGGTGAATCTTGGTGCTCAGACGTTGACGGCAAACAGTAACGCGGATACAACTTTTGCCGGAAATCTAAATGGTGCGGGTGGAGTTACGAAGTCTGGCGCGAGTGCTTTGAATTTGACAGCTGAAAATGCGTATACAGGTGTAACTAATGTGGCCGATGGAACGTTGGCTCTGGTTGGCGCTGGGGCAATTGCACAGAGTAGCGGGGTTAACCTGAGTAGCTCTGACGCAGTGCTGGATATCAGCGGCACGAATTCCGGTGCGACGGTAAATAATTTAAGTGGTGTATCAGGAAGCCAGGTTGTCTTAGGTGCGCAAGGCCTAACTGTGAACAGTATTTCAGATACTGTTTATACGGGTAGTGTTTCTGGTTCAGGTGGATTGACTAAGAGTGGCGGCAACACAATCGCGCTTGCTGGTGACAATGCCTATACCGGTTCAACTAATGTTGCAGATGGTGCCTTGGCTTTGGTTGGTGCTGGTTCAATTGCTCACAGTAGTGATGTGAGTTTGAGTTCAGCGAGTGCAAGACTAGACATTAGTGCAACGTCTGCCGGTGCCACGATGAATAACCTGAGTGGTGTATCAGGAAGCCAGGTAAATCTGGGCGCGCAAACGCTGACGGTTAATAGCAACGCAGACACGACTTACGCGGGCAGTCTTACCGGGACAGGTGGTCTAACCAAAAGCGGTTCTAGCGTTTTGACGCTAAATAGTATTAATTCTTTCAGTGGTGCAACTGATGTGAGTGCGGGTACGCTGGTTTTGTCCGGTGCGGGTTCAATTGCACAAAGCAGTGGCGTTAATCTGAGTTCGGCAAATTCAACGTTGGATATCACTGGTACGACTGCCGGTGCAACACTTAATAACTTAAGTGGTGTGTCCGATGCTTTGGTGAACATAGGTGCGCAGATGTTGGTGGTAAATAGCACGTCGGATAGTGTCTATGACGGCAATATTGTTGGCACGGGTAGCTTGACTAAGAGTGGTAGCAATACGTTTGGATTGACTGCGGCGCAGAGTTATACCGGTGCCACAGATATAGCAAGCGGTGTTCTGGCTTTAAACGGTGCGGGTTCAATCGCCCAAAGTAGCGGTGTTAATCTGAGCGCTGCGACTGCAACTTTGGACATTAGTGCAACCAGCGTAGGCGCTACAGTGAATAACCTGAGCGGTAATGCAGGAAGCCTCGTGGCTCTGGGTAGCAAAACCCTGACGGTGAATAGCAATGCAGATACCGTATTTTCTGGGGACATAGCCGGTAGCGGTGGTCTGACCAAGGTCGGCTCCGGAGAGCTGACGTTGTCAGGTGTTACCGGTCAGACAGGCGATACGCATATCGACGCAGGTTCGTTGGTGCTGGACGGCTTACAGGGTGGCGCTAATTTACACAGTAATGTAATTGCTCAGTCGGGTACTAATTTGGTTATTCGCAATGGTGCTAATTTGACTGGCTGGATTGATCCAACCAATGTTTCGATTGGTAGTGGTTCTACCTGGAACATGACGAATGATTCATTGGTTGATCACTTGACTAACAACGGAACGATTGAGTTTCAGGCCATGCAGAATGGCGTAGGCAAGGTTCTTACAACACAAGGCAATATTTCCGGCGTGGGTAAGCTTGTGATGAATGCCCAGTTGGGTGGGACTAATCCGGCGCATGATCAGATTGTCGTTAGCGGGGGGCGTGTATCTGGCGATCAAGCGATACAGGTTAACAACGCGGGTGGACAAGGCAGTAACGCCACGATTCGTTTGGTTAAAGTGACCAATGGGGGCACGGTTGATTCGGGTGCATTCCGATTGGCTAATCCGGGCGCTAAGGTTTCTGCCGGTCTCTACGATTACTACCTGAAGCAAGGCGATGCAGATTCTGCCTATAACCAGGTGCTAACACCTCAAGTCAACAGTAACGCAAGTCTGGGTGTGCCGTTGGCCATTAATGCGGCACAAGTTTATAGCGAGCTCTTGGTTCCAACGGTTAATGTGCTGGGCTCGGTACTGAAAGATAGCGACCAGTTGTGGGTGCGCGGTCTGTACAACCAGTATAAAAATTCGGAATCGAGTACGGTGGATTCGACCAATCAAACCTATGGGATTCAGGTTGGTAAGGATCTTTATGTAGATGGCGATGCTGATGGTGGGATGGATAAGGCTGGGGTCTACTTAGCTTATGGTGTGTATAACTCCTGGTTGTATGGTCAGGTCAATGGCGGTGAAAAGGCTAACCAAGGAGGTAACGAACTCATTAACCAGAGCATTGGGGGATACTACGTTAAGAAGTTTGCTAATGAATTTTATGCCTCTGCAGTGGCGCAAGCGACCCGTTATGGTGTGACGAGTAATTTGATGGGCGGAAATTCGTTAAACACCACAGGGTTTGGTTACCTGGCTTCGGTTGAAGTGGGTCAGCCTTTCGAGATTTACGGGAAAAGTTTGACGGTGACGCCAGAGGCTCAAGTGGTTGTGCAGCAGATTCAGCTGAATAACACGGGATTCAATGGCACAGATGTGCAATACAGTACGACACCGATCTGGACGTCTCGTTTGGGCGTGAAGCTTGCCACGGAATCAGAGCCGGATGATCAGGGTAAAAAGAGTAGTGCCTGGATGGCTTTGAATGCCTACAGTACAGACGGTGCATCGCCTGGGGCAACATTTAGTTCTGGTAATGGATTGGTTTCATCAACGACAAATTCGACCTTGGCAGGCTTGGTAGGTGGTGTGCAAATGGGCGTGACGGGTAATTTCTCTAAGTCATGGTCGGGCAATATGACTGTGAATTACACACAGGGTTTGCAGTCTTCTCCGGTGAATCAAGGGCTTGGCATCCAGGGCGTATTGCAATATCGCTTTGATTGATCTGTACAGGGGCTCGTTTTAGTATGGGTCCCTGTCTATTATTGATGGCTACTACGATGGGATGCTTTATTTCTATGCGGGCTAACGGTTTTATACGTTCGGTTTTGGCTGTTGGCCTGATGCTGGTGACATCGTTCGCTCTATCGGCGACCTGTAGTACCAGCACGGGCTACTTGGTAGATCCGACTGGAAGTATGACCCCACGGGAGGCGTTTCAGCAGAGTTACAAGTCATTTGAAGGCGTTCTGGGCAATGGGTATACCGATGCGACCGTTTGGGTGCGGCTTCAGGTAAATGCTTGCCCGGGTGCGGTTGATGATGATTCCTTGATTGTAAGGATTCGCCCAACCTATATTGATGAAATTGCATTGTTCGAACCTGCTCGGGGCGGTAAATATCTGGATCAACCGGCGGGGCTTACTGGGGATACGACAACGCTTGCAACAGCATCTTATAAATCAATCAACATGGGCTTTAAGGTGCCGGTCAGCGCAGAAACATCGGTGATGTTTTTAAGGGTGCGTACGCATAGCTCAAACACGTTAAAAGTTGAAGTGATGACTGCGGCAGAGGCGCAGGAAGCGGCTCTTGATCAGGCTTACCTTAATGCGTGCATGCTGACGCTGTTGGCCTTGTTTTTATGCTGGGCATTGGCGCAGTTGGTTTTGTGGCGAGATGCCTTTTCTGTTGTGTTTGCCTGGCAGCAATGGGTGGTTTTGCTCCATGGCGTTTTTATACTGGGTTATGCGCGCTATTTCCTGAGCGATACTTATGGTGCCCATTTTGTAGATTTAGGGACATCTGTTTTGGTGCTGTCTTATATCGGCTCCCGGATGCTGCTGGAGTTTTATCTGTTGTTGCAGATTAAGCCAGCAAGAGCGCATTTGCGATGGTTTTATCCCGTAGCTCTGGGTTGGCTATGCGGGGTGATGGCATTCTTTTTTTATTCGCAACGCGTTGGATTGCTGCTGAATTTGTTGGCAGGTAGTGTTGGCATTACGCTTTGCCTAGTTGTGTCTATTCTGACACCTTCACGCAAACCATCTTCGGGTGAAGTAACGTTGCCTAAATATGTTTTGACGGCGTATTTCTTTTTAATTTGGTTGATTTGTGTTTTGTTTGCATTGCCGATGTTTGGCATTGCCAGTACGGCGAATTGGATTATTGATCTACCGACCATTATTGGTGTGGTGAGTTCGTCCTTGGTTATGGGAACACTTCTCGTGCGCCGCCATTACATAGAGGCTAATGCGAAAGCACTGGCTATAAGCCTGCAATTAGTAGAAGAACGCGCAAGGTTTGAGCAAGAAAAACGGGCTGAACAAGCGCATATGCTGGCGGTGCTGATTCATGAAGTAAAGAATCCGCTGGCTGTAGCCAAACTGAATCTTGGTTTGGCTCGGGAATCAGATCGATCTCATGCTCGATTAGGTCGGGCAATAGACAATATCAATGAGATCGTTGAGCAGTGTGGCTTGAGCCTCCAGTTTGAGCAAGCGCTGATCAAGCCGAGCATGCGCTCATGTGATGTATCTCGAATTATGGCGGAGTTTTTATATGAGCTGCCTTATCGACAACGTATAGAAATCAATTTTGCACCATCGTTACAAGTTAGAACTGATCCACGGCTTTTGACGATTGTGGTGACTAACCTGCTTGATAACGCACACAAGTATGCCGTTCAGGATACGGCGATTCAATTTGGACTGTCATTTTCGGATCGGCAACCTTTTATATTGACAGTGGGTAACGCGATTTTGCCGGGACAAGAAGTGGATCCGGAGAAGATGTTTAGCAAGTTTTATCGGGCACCCAGCACAGGTTCCCAAAGTGGTTCTGGTTTGGGTTTGTACATTTGCAGCAATATTGCCAGCGCATTGGAGATGTCTTTGTCTGTAGACATCTCCGAGAATTACATCGAGTTCAAATTATGTTCGTTAAATTAGTTATTGCAGTGGTTGAAGATAATCAGGAATTTCGTGAAAGCGAAGTGGAGGTTCTTGAACAAATCGGACATACCGTTTATGGCTTTGAGTCTGTGGAAGATTATCTTGATGAATGTGGGTCATTCGTTGCCGATCTGTTGATAGTTGATTTGAATTTGCCCGGGGAGAGTGGACTTAATCTGGTTGCCCGCTTGAGGGAAACCTCCAGAAATATCGGCATTATTATTGTGAGTGCCCGCTCAACGACTTACCAGCGTGAAGAAGGCTACGACTACGGTGCAGACATTTACCTGGTGAAGCCGTTGTCCTTGCATGAGCTTTGTGCTGCTGTTGCTTCTTTGGGACGGCGTTTGCACCCGATGACAGAGGAGTCTGGTGTTATTACGGTTGATATGAAGTCGCGGATGATGACGGGGTTAACTAAAGTTGCTGTGCAACTCAGAAGTTCTGAGGTGGCTCTGTTGGTAGCGTTTAGTCTGGCGCCCGAGCATAAGTTACAGAACTGGCAAATGTACGATGTGGTGGGATGTGGGCTGGCTCAAGACCCCAAAAGTGCGTTAGAGCTGGTGATTGTTAAGTTGAGGAAGAAGCTTGCCGGAATCGGTGTGGATGGGCAGTCGATCAACGTTATCCGCAATTTTGGTTATCAATTGGTGCCGGTGATCCACCTGATTTAGGTGGTGAGCAGATTCTTTCTCATTGATTTATATGGCGTTAGGCGGTTTTTATGATGAAGGGGCTTGAAATTAGGGCGTGTCGCCCCTAGTATTAGCACTCAACGGCATCGAGTGCTAACAATCCTCGTTTTGTCGAATAGTTTCAAAGAACATTGTCCTCATTGGAGTTAAGAGTATGAAAATTCGTCCGTTACATGACCGCGTTATCGTTAAGCGTCTGGAAGAAGAGCGTAAAACCGCCTCGGGCATCGTGATTCCTGATGCCGCCGCTGAAAAGCCTGACCAAGGCGAAGTTATCGCTGTTGGCGCTGGCAAGATCCTCGAAGACGGCAAAGTTCGCCCGATGAGCGTTAAGGTGGGTGAACGCGTTCTGTTTGGTAAGTACGACGGCCAGCAAGTCAAAGTCGACGGCGACGAACTGCTGGTGCTGCGTGAAGACGACATCATGGGTGTGGTTGAAGCTTAAGTTGCTTCCTAACCCATTGATCTGAATAAATTCTAGGAGAAATACATGGCTGCAAAGCAAGTAATTTTTGGTGATGACGCTCGTGCCAAGATCGTTAACGGCGTTAACATTCTGGCCAATGCCGTTAAGGTAACGCTGGGTCCTAAGGGCCGTAATGTGGTTCTGGAGCGTTCGTTCGGCGCCCCGACCGTAACCAAGGATGGCGTTTCTGTTGCCAAGGAAATCGAACTGAAAGACAAGTTCGAAAACATGGGCGCCCAGCTGGTTAAGGAAGTGGCTTCCAAGACTAACGACAACGCCGGTGACGGTACGACCACTGCGACGGTGCTGGCACAAGCAGTTGTGCGCGAAGGTTTTAAGTACGTGGCTGCTGGTTACAACCCGGCCGACCTGAAGCGCGGTATCGACAAGGCTGTGGCGGCTGTGGTTGAAGAGATTAAGAAGCTGGCCAAGCCAACAACGACTGCAAAGGATTGGGCTCAGGTTGCTTCGATCTCTGCCAACTCGGATGCTGATGTAGGTGCCATCATTGCTGAAGCGATGGAAAAGGTCGGCAAAGAGGGTGTGATTACCGTTGAAGACGGTAAGTCGCTGGCTAATGAGCTGGACGTTGTTGAAGGTATGCAGTTCGACCGCGGCTACCTGTCGCCATACTTCATCAACAATCCGGAAAAGCAGATCGCTGTTCTGGATAGCCCATTTGTGCTGTTGTTCGACAAGAAGATCTCGAACATACGTGATCTGCTACCGGTACTGGAGCAAGTGGCTAAGTCTGGTCGTCCGCTGCTGATTATTGCAGAAGACGTCGATGGCGAAGCACTGGCTACGCTGGTGGTGAACAACCTACGCGGTATTTTGAAGACAGTGGCTGTTAAGGCACCTGGATTTGGTGATCGTCGTAAAGCCATGCTGGAAGACATCGCAATCCTCACCGGCGGTACGGTCATCGCTGAAGAAGTGGGTCTGAGCCTTGAGAAGGCCACCCTGGAAGATCTGGGCCAAGCCAAGCGTATCGAAGTGGGTAAAGAAAACACCACGATCATCGACGGTGCTGGTTCGGAAGACAACATCCAGGCCCGCGTTGGCACGATCCGCAAGCAGATCGAAGAAGCTACTTCGGATTACGACAAAGAGAAGCTGCAAGAGCGCGTGGCCAAGCTGGCCGGCGGTGTTGCCGTGATCAAAGTTGGCGCTGCAACCGAAGTTGAAATGAAGGAAAAGAAAGCCCGCGTTGAAGATGCGCTGCACGCTACCCGTGCTGCCGTTGAAGAAGGCGTGGTTCCTGGCGGCGGTGTTGCACTGATTCGTGCCCGTTCTGCTATTGAAAACCTGAAGGGTGATAACCACGATCAGGACGCCGGTATCAAGATCGTACTGCGTGCGATTGAAGAGCCGCTGCGCCAGATCGTCACCAACGCCGGTGATGAGCCGTCGGTGGTGGTTAACAAGGTGCTGGAAGGCAAAGGTAACTTCGGTTACAACGCTGCTAACGGTACCTACGGTGACCTGGTTGAACAGGGCGTGCTGGACCCAGCCAAGGTAACCCGTTCGGCACTGCAAAACGCCGCTTCGGTTGCTGCGCTGATCCTGACTACCGATTGCCTGGTGGCTGAACTGGCTGAAGACAAGCCAGCCGGCGGCATGGGTGATATGGGTGGCATGGGCGGTATGGGTGGCATGGGCGGCATGATGTAAGCCTAGGCCTTTCTCGCCTAAGTTGTACTAAGGCCCTCGTCAGGAAACTGGCGGGGGCTTTGTGTTTTGTGCTTGCCTATCTACCTGATTTTATTTAATATGCGCAAATCTAAAGTACAAACTTAAATTTGCACATGTACGCACGGGACGCTGCAAACACACTCGCAAGGCTAGCCAGGGGTTTCCCGATTGTGGCCATCGCCGGGCCGCGCCAGTCCGGCAAGACCACGCTTGCTCGTGCGCAATTCCCCGATAAGCCGTATGCGTCTCTGGAAAACCCGGATGAGCGGGAATTTGCCCTGTCGGACCCTAGGCGCTTTCTGGATCGTTTTCCTGATGGCGCTATCTTGGATGAGGTGCAACGTTGCCCGGCGTTGTTCTCATGGTTACAGGGCGTGGTTGATGATCGGCAACGCATGGGCGATTTTGTGCTTACGGGGTCGTCACAGTTCGATCTGATTGCAGGGATCGGCCAGTCCCTAGCGGGCCGGGTCGGGCGTGTGGAACTCCTGCCGCTCGCACAATCAGAAATGCGCCAGGCCGGGTGCTTGCCCGATACATTGGATCAGTTGCTGTTGAATGGCGGGTACCCGGCAGTTTATAGTCGGCAGCTGGCACCAGCCGACTGGTATGGCAACTATGTATCGACGTATCTGGAGCGGGATGTCCGTCAGTTACTGGAGATCAAGGATCTGGCGTTGTTTCAGCGGTTCCTTAAGTTATGCGCCGCGCGTACTGGACAACTGCTGAACCTCAGTGCATTGGGGGCTGATTGTGGCATTACCGGTGTGACAGCAAGGCAATGGATGAGCGTGCTGGAAGCCAGTTATCTGGTGACGCTTGTTCAACCCTATCATCGTAATTTCGGTAAACGTCTTGTTAAAACCCCCAAGCTGTATTTTCTGGATACAGGGTTGGCGGCATGGCTATTGGGGATTCGCGATGTCGCAACGATGGCCTTGCATCCACAACGAGGTGCGTTGTTCGAGACCTGGGTGGTGGCTGAGCAAGTGAAACAGGCGTTTAATCTTGGGGAAACTCCGGGCATCAGTTTCTGGCGTGATCGTGCAGGTCATGAAGTGGATCTGATCCGGGAAGATGCCTTGCGTGTTTATCCGACAGAAATCAAATCGGGTGCAACCTTTGCTACAGACTGGGCGAATGCCTTGCAAAAACTCAAGGCGCTAGCGGGAGAGGATGTTGCTGACCCACGCATTGTTTACGGTGGCGATGCCAGTTTTGAGAGAGACGGCTATCACGTCGTTGGCTGGCGGGATTTAGGCTGAGGGGTCATGGCGTGAGCTATAAACTTCATTGCACCAAAAAACTTCTGGACCGGATTAAGCCTTTGGCAGCGGTTGAGGAGCCGACAACCACTCAACTTGGGGATTGGTACGCTTGCCCCTGGTTCTGGAAACCGCAATTGGTACTTCTTGTGAACGAGAAGACATTGCTACCAGTCGTTATGCCGTTAGCACCAGCCAATGAGATTACATTGCATTTCCCCAATTACTTGGGTCAGGTTCTTTTTGAACATGGCGTGCCCAGAGAGTTTATTGAGCGTGAAATAGCACTGATGCGCCAAGTGACAGTGTGCAAAACGGAGAACAGAAGCCTTGTCGGGATGATGAACCAATTTACATACCAGGCAGAAGGCTATCGTGAGTATCGTGGGTTTGATGATCTTCTTGGTTTGGCGTTGCAACTGGCAGACACACCCTGCGGCCCACTCATTAAAACCACGGTGACGCCAGAGCGGGCGCTTGCCGCGGTTGTAGCGGAGGCAATGCAAGAAAAGTGCGACGGAGACAAGGCGAATCATGTCAAGGTCTTGGCAGGAGTGAAATGGCAGGAAGATAATGCCGCTGCCATTCAGAGTTTTAATGCCTATGTCAATAAGCATGGCCTACCGTTTAAGCTATACCGTGTGAAATAATAAAGTAACTGTCAAAATTGAAAGCTATCTCATGAATCGTGCCGCTCCATTAAGTACCCGCAAAGGCATCATTTTGGCCGGTGGCTCTGGCACGCGTTTGTATCCAGCGACCTTGTCTGTCTCCAAGCAGCTCTTGCCGGTGTATGACAAGCCGATGATTTACTACCCGCTCACCAGCCTCATGATGGCCGGTATGCGGGATATTCTGGTGATCTCCACACCCCAAGACACGCCACGCTTCGAGCAACTGCTCGGCGATGGCTCACAGTGGGGTATGAATCTCTCGTACTGTGTACAGCCTTCTCCAGATGGTCTGGCACAAGCCTTTATCCTGGGTGAACAGTTTGTCGGTAATAACCCCAGTGCGTTGATCCTGGGTGACAACCTTTACTACGGTCATGACTTTGCCAGCATCCTCAAGCGTGCCGATGCCCAAACATCGGGCGCTTCGGTCTTTGCCTATCGCGTCAATGACCCAGAACGTTACGGCGTCGTTGAGTTTGACGCCTCAGGCAAAGCCCTCTCTATTGAAGAGAAGCCGACAAAGCCAAAGAGCAAATACGCCGTCACCGGCCTCTACTTCTACGACAACCAGGTCGTTGATATCGCCAAATCGATTAAGCCGTCAGCTCGTGGCGAACTGGAGATCACCACCGTTAATGAGGTCTACCTCAAGCAAGACCAGCTCAATGTAGAAATCATGGGCCGTGGTTACGCCTGGCTAGATACCGGCACCCACGACTCCCTCATTGAAGCAGCCCAGTTCATCCAGACCATTGAACACCGTCAGGGACTCAAAGTCGCCTGTCCGGAAGAGATTGCCTTCCGTAATGGCTGGGTCAGCCCTGAGAAGCTGGAACAGCTGGCGCAGCCTTATCTAAAGACGGGTTACGGCCAGTACCTCATGAATCTTCTGGTGGAAGACATACGATGAAAGCAACCTCTACCAAGATCCCTGACGTCTTTGTCATTGAACCCCGGGTCTTCGGCGACGAACGTGGCTTCTTCTTCGAAAGCTTTAACGAGAAGGCCTTTAACGAAGCAACAGGCAACAAGCTCCCTTTCGTACAAGACAACCACTCCAAGTCCGTCAAAGGCGTCTTGCGCGGTCTGCACTACCAACTACCGCCCAAAGCCCAGGGCAAACTCGTCCGTGTGGTCCAAGGTGAAGTCTTTGATGTGGCCGTTGATATCCGCAAAGACTCACCGACCTATGGCCAATGGGTCGCAGAAATACTGTCTGCCGAGAACAAGAAGCAGCTGTGGATTCCACCAGGCTTTGCCCATGGCTTTCTCACGCTCTCGGAAACTGCAGAGTTTCTGTACAAGACCACGGACTACTGGTCGCCGGAACATGAGCGTGCCATCAAGTGGGACGATGCAACATTAAACATCCCCTGGCCGCTGCAGGGACTGGTGCCCACGCTTGCGGCCAAGGATGCTGCTGGCGTTGATTTTACTGAGGCTGAGATTCCGGCGCAGTTTTAAATTCAATCACTTTGTTGTATTGCGCATCCAGCAGGATCAGGCTTCCAGTGTTTAGGTGGTAAGCCGTCACTGTTTGGAGTGCTTTAAGGTAAGTGGCTTCCTGTTGATCGGCATTGCCGGGGCAGGCCATGCGTGTACTGGCGGCAGGCCCAAAGCGAAGGGCCTCTTTATTGCCTAGCGTTACCTGACCGGTATAGCGATTACAGCTACTGTTGCCATAGGCTTTGTTGCCTTCGATGGTGAGCGTGGGCGCGTGACCGCTAACGGCATCGCCATTGATACGGGTCGCTACCCATTCTATGCCGCTCAGCGCGGTGGGTTTGGTAATGGCCTGAGCCAGTTCGCTGCGGGCGGCATTTAACTGTGCTTGCAGCCCCGGGCTTTTGAGTAAGGTAGCGCCGATGAGGGTGCCGAGGACTTGGCCAGATCGCACATCAAAAGGATGGTGCGCCCCGCAGACAATGCGGTGGCGGCCGTACTGTTCTGCGCGGCGCATGATGGCAGGCGCGTAATCCGGGAGCAGATTGGCCAGAATGATGGCGCTACTAAACGCCATGGTGGTGTGACCGCTTGGGTCACTGGCGTTGATGTCAAAGTTTTTAGGCGGTAGACAAGGCGTGATGCTGCTATCTACCTGATAGGGCCGCTGACGATTGAAGTAGGTTTTAAAAGCACCGGTCTGGGCGTTTTCATTTTTACGCACGGTTTTAAAAAGCGCTTTGGTGGCGGGTAGTTTATCCAGATCAAATCCGGGCAGGGTGTCGGCGTAAAGGCGCACGCTTTCGTTAGCGGCATCTAGCTTTGCTGCTTCTCGCTCGGCGGGTGTGGCGTCGCGGTAAGCGGCCTTGATGTAGTCGCGCTCAGCAATGGCTTGGGGGGAGTTGTCCGGTGGCGGTGCGGGGAGTGTTTGCGGCGGGTTAAAGGTGCCAGCCGGCAGGATGAGTGCCTGTTCGGCAAAGGCCGGTGTGGCGATACTGATTAGTAGTGCGCTGATAAGTAATAGGCGGGTGCGATTTGTAGTCATGGTTTATGGGCGTTGTAAGAGTTTTCGTAGGCACTCTTGTTCTTGTGCCATTTTTTCAAACTTTTCTTCAAGCCGTGCAAAGACTTCTTCGGCGGGGACTGAGTCTTCATATGAAACACCATCCCATACGGCCGCACGTAAGGCTTCAACTTGCTTTTGTTGCTCTTCGAGCAGGCGAAGCCCGGCGCGAATCACTTCACTCACGTTGTTGAAGCGGCCTGATTCGAGTTGTTCCTGAATAAAGTTTTCAAAATACGGGTTGAGAGAAACGCTAGTAGGCATAACAGGCTCCTATTTAATAATAGTTATTAAACATTCGCCGTCTCTGGTTGTCAAACAGCTTTGCAGCAGCAGTTTGCTGCACCGCAAAACCGCGAATCCCCGCTATTTGTTAGACTCTTACATGAAACTGACAGCTTTGTTGAAGCTGCACATTGAACAAAAGGAGAGGCTGGGCATGCGTGTGTTGTTGGCAGAGGATGATTCGATTATTGCCGACGGGGTGGCCCGTGCACTTCGTAAGTTGGGATACGCCGTAGATTTGGCCGAAACGGGCACCGATGCCGATACCGCCCTGCAGTCTTGCACCTACGATCTGGCCATTTTGGATATCGGCCTGCCACGCATGACTGGGCTGGAAGTGCTGCGCCGTTTGCGTGCACGCAATACGCCGGCCGCACCGCATGTACCGGTATTGATGCTGACTGCGCATGATGCGCCGGCCGACCGTGTTAAAGGCTTGGATCTGGGCGCCGATGATTACATGGGCAAGCCCTTTGATCTGGAAGAACTGGCGGCACGGGCGCGGGCGTTGATTCGTCGTAACAGCGGCGGCTCGCCACAAATGGTGTGCGGCAATCTGTCGTACGATCAGGTGGGCCGCGTCGCTACGCTGAGCGGCCAAACGCTGGATCTGTCGGCGCGTGAGCTTGGCCTGCTGGAAATTCTGCTGGGGCGCATTGGTCGCCTGGTCAGTAAAGATCAGCTGGTCGATCACCTCTGTGGCTGGGGTGAAGAAGTGAGCCACAACGCCATTGAGGTGTATGTGCACCGCCTGCGTAAGAAGCTGGAAGCGGGCGGCGTGCAGATCGTGACGGCACGCGGTTTAGGCTACTGTCTTGAAAAGCCGCACGAAGACAAAGCACCGGCCTAACCAGCGCTCCCTGTTCGGGGAGATTCTCGACTGGATGCTGGCGCCACTCTTATTTGTGTGGCCGCTCAGTATTGTGGTGACTTACCACTACGCCATGTCGGTGGCGGCGAATCCTTTTGATCAGAGTTTGCGCGAAGACGCGTTGGCGATTTCACGTCAGGTGCATTTTGTGGATGGCGCGACGCAGCCGGTGGTGAGTTTTTCCCGTTCGGCGCATGCCCTGCTGCGGGCCGACGAAACGGATGTGGTGTATTACCACGTGATTTCGTCAGACGGAAAGCTGCTGCACGGTGATCGGGAATTGCCGGCACCAATACCCATGCAGAAACCGACCACGCCGGAAAATCAGGTGGGTTTCCGGGATGCAGAGCTGGGGGGGGAAGAGTTGCGCGTGGCGTATACCCTGGTGACATCGCCCGATAACCCCAAAGACTGGGTGCTGGTAGAAGTGGGTGAGTCTCTGGAAAAACGGAATCAGCTGATTAACCAGATTGTGGCCAGCGTGATTCTGCCGCAGTTCTTTATTGTGCCGGTGGTAGTGGTGCTGGTCTGGTTCGGGCTGGCGCAGGGGCTGCGACCGCTACAGTTTTTGCAGGCACGCATTGCCTCGCGGCGCGAGAATGATTTGTCACCGATGACGGTGCGTCGTTTGCCGGAAGAGATTCAGCCGCTGGTTGAGGCCTTTAATGATCTGCTGGATCGTATGCGAGACAACCTGGAAGTACAGCAACGCTTTATTGCCGATGCCGCGCACCAGCTGAAGACGCCGCTCACGGCCTTGAAGACGCAGGCGCAATTGGCCATGTACGAAGATGAACCTGATGCGCTGCGTGGTTCTTTGCAGCGGATTGGTAGCAGTGTGGACCGTGCCTCTCATCTGGTCTCTCAATTGCTGACGTTGGCGCGCGCCGAAAGTAGTGGCGGCGAGATGCAGGCCGAGGCTAAGGTGGATCTGGCGGCATTAGTGCGTGAGGTGGCCGAAGAATGGGTATTGCCGGCGGCACAGAAAAATCTGGAACTGGATTTTGAAGCGCCAGCAGGCGGCGTGCCGGTGTTCGGTAACGCTTTTCTGCTGCGCGAGTTAGTAAGCAACCTGATTGATAACGCGATCCGTTACACATTTGGTACGCACGAAGAACCCGGGCAGATTCATGTGCGGGTGAGCGACGTGCGAGAGGCGCAGCAAATGGCTGAAACAGATGAGGGTGCCTTAATTAAGCGCCCGACCCGTTGGGCGGTGTTGGAGATTGAAGATACCGGTGTGGGGTTGAATGAAGTGCAGGCCGAGCTGGTGTTCGAGCGTTTCTTCCGGGTGGATGATGCCAAGACGTCGGGCAGCGGCCTGGGCTTGCCGATCGTGCGTGAAATTGCCACGTACCACCATGGTGAGGCACGGCTGATTCCTAATGCGTCAGGCAAAGGCATAACGGCGCGGGTGCGTTTGCCGTTGTACGTGGTGGCGCCACCGATGCCGGCGATGCCGTATCGCCCACCGGTAATGCCCGGTTCGGTATAAATTTGTCATACACCGGTGCTATGATCAGCGCGATTGAATTGTGATGTGGCGAGGAACCAAAATGATCAAGGTCGGTATTGTTGGCGGTACGGGTTATACGGGTGTGGAATTGCTGCGGTTGCTGGCAGTGCACCCGAACGTTGCGCTGAAAGCCATTACATCGCGTGGTGATGCCGGGTTGCCGGTCGCCGAGATGTTCCCGAATTTGCGCGGCCGTGTGGATCTGGCCTTTGAAGATCCGGCCAAAGCTGATCTGGCTGCCTGTGATGTGGTCTTCTTTGCTACGCCTAATGGCATTGCCATGCAACAGGCACCTGAGCTGCTGGCCAAGGGCGTTAAGGTGATCGACCTGGCGGCGGATTACCGCATTAAAGATATTCCGACCTGGGAGCAGTGGTACGGCATGACACATGCCAGCCCGGATTGGGTAGGTAAAGCTGTGTACGGTTTGCCGGAGATTAATCGTGATGCTGTTAAAAAAGCGCAGTTGATTGCCAACCCGGGTTGTTACCCGACAGCGGTGCAGTTGGGCTTTTTGCCGCTGATCGAAGCGGGCGTGATCGATGTGAGCTCGCTCATCGCCGATACCAAATCGGGCGTATCGGGTGCCGGGCGCAAGGCCGAGATTCCGACCCTGTTTGCCGAAGCCAGCGACAACTTCAAGGCCTATGGGGTGCCGGGCCATCGCCACCTGCCTGAGATTCGTCAGGGGCTGTCGCTTGCGGCCAATAAAGAAGTGGGGCTGACCTTTGTGCCGCATCTCACACCGCTGATCCGCGGTATTCACGCCACGTTGTATGCGCGCATTACCAAAGAAGCCGATTTTCAGAAGCTGTTTGAAGAACGCTACAAGGGCGAGACCTTTGTAGATGTGCTGCCAGTGGGCAAACACCCGGAAACCCGTTCGGTACGTGCTTCGAATGTGTGCCGTATTGCCGTGCATCGTCCACAGGGTGGCGATACGCTGGTGATTCTGTCGGTGATCGATAACCTCGTTAAGGGTGCGGCTGGGCAGGCGGTTCAGAATATGAACCTCTTGTTTGGTCTGGAGGAAACCGCCGGTTTGAATATCGTGCCGGTGCTGCCGTAACGATTTCCTTGGTTCGGAAGGGGTTTTATTTTCCGGGCTTTGTGCTTAAATTAGATATCTGACTGTTTTGCTGGAGTATTGCCATGACCGAAGTCGCTGAAGTTTCTACAGACTTTCTGACGTTCACAGACGCTGCCGTTGCAAAGGTGGCCGATCTGATCGCTGAAGAAAACAACCCGAATCTCAAGCTACGCGTATTTGTTACCGGCGGCGGTTGCTCGGGCTTTCAGTACGGCTTTACGTTTGACGAAGACGTGAACGAAGATGACACCACGGTAGAAAAAGGCGGCGTGAAGCTGCTGATCGATTCGATGAGCTACCAGTACCTGGTGGGCGCAGAGATTGATTACACCGAAGGGCTGCAGGGTTCGCAGTTCGTGATCAGAAATCCGAATGCCACGGCCACTTGCGGCTGCGGCAGTTCATTCAGCGTTTAAGCGGGTGTAATATTCCCCAAAATGCGCGGTCCGGCCGAGCCAGTCACTGCGCTCAGGTTGCCGGGTAAGCCATCTAGCGTACGCTGGGCCAGCCAGGCGAAAGCAGCCGCTTCAATAATGTTGGGGTCCATGTCGTAACGTGCGGTGGTATCTACCTGCAGGTTGGGCAGTTCTTCAGCCAGCGCTTGCATCAGTTGTGGGTTATGCGCACCACCACCACACACCAGAAGTTCCACAGCGGGGCCGCAGTAGTTGCGGGCGGCATCGGCCAGCGTGCGGGCGGTAAAGGCCAGCAGGGTAGCCTGTACGTCTTCCGGACTCAACTTAAATGGTGCAGCCTGCGCTTGTATCCATTCCAGATTGAATTGCTCCCGGCCACAACTCTTGGGTGGTTTCTGTGCAAAGAATTCGTGGCTGAGCAGTTGGTTGAGCAGCGGCTCGCTCTTTTTGCCGTTCGCTGCAAATTGGCCATCCCGATCGTATCGTTCGCCGGTGTGGGCTTCTACCCAGGCATCCATGAGGACATTACCGGGGCCGCAATCGAAACCGATGACGCGGCCTTCGGAGCCGGGTGGGGGCAGGTAGGTCAGGTTGGCCATGCCGCCAATGTTGGCGATGATGCAGCCGCCTTTCTGGCGTGATGCATTGAAGACGCTGGCGTGAAAGACGGGAACAAGCGGTGCGCCCTGGCCGCCGGCGGCGATATCACGCTGGCGGAAATCGCTAATGACGGTAATGCCGGTGGCTTCTACTAATGCATGGGGTGCATTGAGCTGCAAGGAGTAACCGCTACCCGGTTGATGACGGATAGTCTGGCCGTGGGCGCCAATGGCAGCAATCTGTGCCGGGTCGATGCCGGTTTTCTGGAGTAGGCCGGCAATGGCGGCGGTGTAAACCTCGACCAAGGCCTGGCCAGCAATCTGGCTGCGATGGAGCTCGTTGTCCTGGGGGCTTTGCAGGGCCAGAAATTCCTGGCGCAGACCATGGGGCATGCCGATAAAGTGATGGCCTACAACCCGCATGCGTGGCGAGCTGGCATCTGCCTGGCACATGAGTACGGCATCGACGCCATCCAGACTGGTGCCGGACATGAGGCCAATGAAGTGGCGGGCGCTGCTGTCAGAAGGTTGCTGTGTCGAAGAATTCAAGCCGGTTCTCTTATCTGTTGGGTAAAATGCGCACTAATTAATTACAACTGCAGTCTAACAAAGCTGCTGCCTCGCCGGTTGGCGTGGCATTCTGTTTTTGGGGTCGAATTTTGGAACAACATATCAAGGATGCGCTGGCACTGATCAAGCGTGGGTCGGACGAACTGCTGGTTGAAGCCGAGCTGGTTGAGAAGCTGAAGAAGGGTCAACCGCTGCGCGTGAAGGCGGGCTTTGACCCAACGGCGCCGGATCTGCATCTGGGCCACACTGTGCTGATTAATAAGCTGCGTCACTTCCAGGATCTGGGGCATCAGGTGATGTTCCTGATCGGCGACTTTACCGGCATGATTGGCGACCCGACGGGCAAGAATACGACTCGCCCACCGCTAACGCGTGAGCAGGTGGAAGAGAACGCCAAGACTTATCAGGAGCAGGTGTTCCGCATTCTGGATCCGGCCAAGACGCAGATCTGTTTTAACTCCAGCTGGTTTAACGAGCTGGGCGCAGCGGGCATGATCAAGCTAGCAGCCCAGAATACGGTGGCCCGCATGCTGGAGCGCGACGACTTCTCTAAACGTTATGGCAACAATCAGCCAATCGCGATTCATGAGTTCCTTTATCCGCTGTGCCAGGGTTACGACTCGGTAGCAATGAAGGCGGATATCGAGCTGGGTGGTACCGATCAGAAGTTCAATTTGCTGATGGGCCGCGAACTGCAGAAGCATTATGGGCAGAGCCCGCAGTGCATTCTGACGATGCCGCTACTGGAAGGCTTGGACGGCGTCAACAAAATGTCCAAGTCGCTGGGTAACTATGTAGGCATTACGGATGCGCCGAATGAGATGTTCGGCAAGCTGATGTCGGTGTCGGATGTGTTGATGTGGCGTTACTTCGAGCTGCTGTCGTTCCGCAGCGAAGCGGAAATTGCACAGTTCAAGGCAGAGATTGCCGAAGGTCGTAACCCTCGCGATGTGAAGGTGCTGTTGTGTGATGAGCTGGTTGGCCGCTTCCACGGTGCGCAGGCGGCAAAGGATGCGCTGGCCGACTTTGAAAAACGTTTCCGCCAGGGCGGCATTCCGGATGATATTGCGGAGCTGACCATCGATACAGCGGGTGCCGGCATGGGTGTGGCACAGGTGCTGAAGCAGGCAGGATTGGTGGCGAGCACCTCGGAAGCCTTCCGTCAGATCGAAGGCGGTGGTGTGCGTGCCGACGGTGAAAAGGTGGCGGATCGTGCGCTGCAGCTGGCCTCCGGTACCGAGGTGGTGCTGCAGGTAGGCAAGCGTAAATTTGCCCGCGTAAAAATTATTTAATAATTCTGGCGTAGGGGGTTGCGCCCCCGGCGAACTGTTGTTAAAGTTCGCCCCCTCCTGAAGTGCGCGTATCTGTGGATGCTGCACAACACTTTGGGGGCTTGAAAAATGATTTTGGATCCCAATATCAAATTTCAGGGCAAGAAGTGTTGACAAGGTGATTTCTGATTGCTATAGTCTCGCTTCTCTGCTGACGGCGACATTGGTTGGTGTTAGCGGAAATTGATCTTTAACAAATTAGACAACCGATAGGTGTGGGTGTTTACTTGATGGAGACAGAACTT
>CAIQBG010000020.1 GCA_903870055.1 uncultured Pseudomonadota bacterium | reverse complement strand
CTTGACGGCTTCTAGCCGAAATTCTGGCGTGTACAACCCTCTTGGTATGCGTTCCATCTCTATCCTCCGAATCGGTAATTTTACGATCCGTCGGACTCCACTTTTTACAGCCTACCTCAAAATCTATCTCCGACGCCCGGAAGTTGTCGAATCTGCTGAAGATCACCAAAATCAGGTTAACGGTCCTGCAGTGCGAGAACTGAGCCCTCGTCCCGAGCAAGGGACTCCGCAAACTGCGCCTGAAGCAATTTTCGGACGCAACAAACAGGAAACCCTCACGATAAGCGGCCGCATTGTGACTAAAACCGTGACCTATTCCGAGCCGGTGGAAGTCTCAGGCCGGACGATTGAGCAAAAGTAAGCTGTAATTTTCTTGTATTTTTTGTGGAATTTTTTGTATAACCAACAAGCCACAAAAGAAAAAAACCCTTAGAATCAAGGGCTTAATTCAGGTATTGGCGGAGATGAGAGGATTCGAACCTCCGATACCCTTTTGGGGTATGCTCCCTTAGCAGGGGAGTGCCTTCGACCACTCGGCCACATCTCCGCGTCTGGTGCCAAGAACCGGACTCGAACCGGCAAGGCTATTCGCCGGCAGATTTTAAGTCTGCTGTGTTTACCAATTTCACCACCTTGGCAGATGGTGCCGATGGCCGGAATCGAACTGGCGACCTTCGCATTACGAATGCGCTGCTCTACCAACTGAGCTACATCGGCTTGGAGCGGATGACGGGAATCGAACCCGTGCTGTCTGCTTGGGAAGCAGAAATTCTGCCATTAAATTACACCCGCTATGTATCAGCGGTGCCCGCGTCTTTGCCGGTAAGCCTTTGGCGCGTGTCTGTGTTTGATTGCAGACAAACGGCATCGCTGAACGCTGGATTATACTCGTTGATTCTTTGTGTATAATGGGCTCATGAGTTTCCGCATGTCCGCGCTGTTTTGTGAAGAGAAGGCTGCTGAAGTTGCGGCATATTTTCTTGTGCGCGCTTCCGAGAAAGGTGCCAACATCACCATCTTGAAGCTTATGAAGCTCATGTATCTATCGGAACGTCTTTCTTATGAACGATACGGCTTTCCGATTATCGGCGATGCACTGGTATCTATGCCGAACGGACCCGTTTTATCGAGCACACTGGATCTGATTAATTTTGGGCCATCAAAGCCTAAAGGCACGTGGGATCGACTGATCGCCGAGAAATCTGGTCGTGACATGTCCCTGAATGAGAACATTACGATTTCCATCGACGATCTCCGTGAGCTGTCTGAGTCAGATATAGAGATTTTGGAGTCTATCTGGCGCCAGTTTGGCCGTATGTCAGCAATAAAGCTGCGCGACTACACGCACGATGCGAACAACTGTCCCGAATGGCAAGACCCAGACGGCTCAAGCGTGCCCATTAAGTTTGAAGACTTGCTGGATAAGCTTGGATATTCCGCAGCAGACGTTGGAAAGATCGTTGCGAATATCAGGCAGCAGGCTTGGATTAATTCGAATCTATCCAGCGTTCAGTAATGGCTGCAGTCTGGCATCCAAAGCCTGGCGATTGTCTATTAATTAACAGCGGCCCGGTTGGCAAGCATCTTTTTGTCATTGTGCTTGATACCAAGGCAGGCGGTCAGCATCAGATCGTTTCTGTTCCCGTATGTACGGCTCGTGATTACGCGCGGATCGATGACTCTTGCCTGATCGCTCCCGGTGAGCATCCTTTCGTCAAAGCGGATTCGTTTATTCAGTATAGAGATACACGAATCGACCCGATCGGTCATTTGCAAAAGTGCGTTCGGGAAGGCACATTCACGCCCCACACCTCTGCCTCACAAGAATTAGTCGCCAAAATTAAAGCGGGGCTTGCTGGGTCCAAGTTTGTGAAGCGCCACATAAAGGATTTGTTAGGCTGTTAAGCACCACGTGTGGTTTGCCAAAGAAAGTGAAAATCGTTCCACTGATTTCAAAGGTTTTTTTCATTATGTTTGAATTCATCCGTCTGCCCAATGTCAGCGATAATGCAAATTATCGACATTTGCGCCAAAGATAATGAAAAGTTACAAACTCATAGCTTAGGCTTAAACATGCCTCTTTTCACGCCCACCAATATAAATAGTCCGTGCTGAACAACCCTGAATTTTTATCAGGTGGCTATCAGCGATTGATTTGGTTGAGACATAAATACCAGGATCTGTTGCAGAATTTGGGCACAAAGAAGCCGCAGCTTCTTGAGCAGCAGGCGGATGTTGTGGCCTGCGCCACAGAGCACGGCATGCAGTGCATCACCCAGGGCTCCTTTGAGCGGATTTCGGTTAAGTCTGCCGTCCATCTTCATGTGACCGATGATCGGTTCAATGGCACTGCGTCGTTTGATCATCTGCTTCATGCGCCGGGTTACCCCTCGGCGCTGCCCTGATCTGAGAATCTGTATGTTGTTGAAGGTGACACCCTGGTAACCCTTGTCCACAATCACCGTCTTGGGTGTGCGGTTGGACAGGGTGCTGACCTGTTCAATGGTCTCGGCCAGGGTGTGACCGTCGTAGGGGTTACCGGGCATGGAGCGCATGCCAACGACGATGTTCTCTTTGAGGGTGGTGGCAATGCTGACTTTGACGCCGAACTCATAAGGGCTGCGGGCTTTACCTTTGGCGATGCATTCGACTTCCGGCGCGTGCAAGGCGTAGAGCTTGTTCTTGTCTTTGGTCTTCTGGGTCAGGATGCGGTTAACCCGCTGCAGCAGGTCTTGGGCCCGGCTTTGTTCTCCTACCGGGATGGCTTCGATCTTGCGTTCGATCTCCCGGTATATGCGGCCTACCCGGGTCTTGAGGGTGCGCACGGCTTTGTGCATGCGCTTGAATTGCCGGGCATGGGCATAACGACCGGCCTGGGCAGCAAGCCGAGGCGCTTCCCGGTTGTAGTTCTGGCGTAATGGGATGTCATGCTCGGCGGCCAGTTTGACCAGATGCTCACGGCTCTTCTCAAGAAGCCGACTATCGGTCGGGTGAGCAATGGCTTTAGGCATGACGGTGGTATCGACGATGATCCTGTCAACGCTGGACTCTTTCATCATGCCGAGCTGACGGGCGGCATTAATACTGACCATGAGCAATGTTTCAACCCCTTCCTCCCCAATGCGCTTACGCCAACGGGTGAGGCTGGACGAATCCAGGGGGGCTTCGGTCTGGAAGTAGGTTTCTCCGGTGAAGCACTGGACGTAAGGGTTCTCGACCCAGGTGTTGATGATGACTTCATCGGAGCAGTCATAGGCATGCTGCAGGTAGAGCAAGCCAGCGATGAGCCGGGGACGCAGTGCAGGTCGTCCGGTGCTGGATACAAAGTGGGCACCAAAGGTGCGTTCGATCTCTTCCCAGTCGATGACGTCTGCTAGTTTCACCAGCGGATGTTTGACGTTAACCATTTCAAGGAGCGTTTGCTGAAACAACGCACCGCTTTGCGGCACGACCGGCTTTGGACCCATTAAAACCTCGCCAGAATCTGCAAGGGCGGTTTCAAGTCTGAAGAGCAACGGTTAAAAGTTTAATGGATCACGGCTGATTCGTGTGGGTTTTCAAGAACTT
>CAIQBG010000019.1 GCA_903870055.1 uncultured Pseudomonadota bacterium | reverse complement strand
GGGTTACTCACCACTGCGACATTCTTGAAACGGGGAACGATTCATACCGATTTAAGCAGCGCACTAGCCATGAAAAACCGTCCCCCAAACTGGAAACTATTGGACGCTGTTAGGTGGAAAGAATTGGACGCTGTTTGACAGGCGATGACGTAGGGCCAGCCTTCTTCTAAGGCAGCTTGAACTTTTTTGACGCCATCCTGACCTCGGGGTGCGAAATCAATCTGGTAGCTTTCGGTTTGCGTGGGCTTCCTGACTTCGTCAAAAATGGTGCTGGCCAGATCAAGTAACGCCTTTGATGGCAGCGTTCCGGGGCTAAGCACTTTGCAGAAGTCTTCGTAGATCGCGGGATTATCGTCAATGACGAGAATTCGACTTTGCATGGTTTCGATTTCAGGCATTGGTTTCGGTAATCACTTTACGTGGGAGCGATAGTATAAAGGTAGCGCCTTTATCTTTGCCGGCGCTGAACGCCTGGAGCGTTCCTTCCATCTCGTTAGCTGCAATAGCACTCGCATGTAAGCCCAGGCCATGACCAAAAGGCTTTGTTGTGAAGCCGTAGCCAAAAAGCTTGTTCAGTACAGCAGGTTCGATGCCCAGACCATTGTCAGCCACTTCGATCTGAATGCCATCGTTTTTATTGTTATAGCTAGTTATCTTGAGCGTCTTAGGTTGACTCTGGCATGCCAATAGTGACTCTTCGGCGTTCATGATGAGATTCAGAAGGATCTGCGTAATTTTGCTCCGGTCACCGATCCACTCGAGGTTTGGCTCGTTATCCATAGAGACAATAATATGGGCGTTCTTGAAATTGGTGACATAGAAGCTCAGGCAATTGTTGATCAGATCGGAGATGTTGATGTTCTCATCAATCCCCATTTTTCCGCTCAGAGATTGCTGACGACTGACGATCTCACGGATGTGTTCTACACTTTCCTTGAGCTGTTTCGTCTCGGAGATTAACGTCACGTTCTCAATCTGCCATTGTTCTGAAAGCAGTTCGATGAGTTTAGGTAGCTTCTGACCCTTTTCATCGTTGCTGAGAAAGTCTGAAAGGTTGCCGCTGTGTTGCTTTAGCATTTCTGAGATTTTGGGTAAGGTTGCCAATGGGCTGCTTTTGATCTCAGCATTGATCGTACTGACCGCAACATTAATGCTGTTGAGGGCGTTACCCACGTTGTGGATAACGCTATTGGCTACTTCGGACATCCCCGCCCGATGTGAAACCTCTGCGATATAGGTATTAAGACGTGCTAGTTCTTCCTGGGCGAGCTTTCTGTCAGCAATTTCCTTGGTCAGTTCAACTGTGCGTTCTTTTACTCGTGTTTCCAGTTTTTCATGGGCTTTGGTTAATTCGCGCTGCGCAGTGATTCTTTCTAGCAGCTCTTTGTTGACTGCTCGGTTAGCTTTTAATAACAAACTGATGCTCAGTGCCAGAATGATTAGACTGGCTGCCGCCGAGATCCATATCCACTTTTCGTTGTTTTCCCAGTTCTTAAGAACCGTGGAGTCACTGACTTCGGCGGATACAACGAACGGATAGTTTTTAACCACGCGTGCAGCGACCATCCGACCAGACTCTGGTTGTTCCACAGTGTTGGATGCCGACTGAATAACACCATTAGTGAGTTTAAGATCATTGATGATCTTTGCCGTGGGCGAATCTGTTTTTTTCTGACCGATGGCGCCTTCTATGAAGGGCCAGCGTGTCATTAGTGTCAGGTCCTTACGGTAGAGACTGATCGATGCTCCAGCGCCCAGGTTGCTGACGACGTTTTGATAAAACTGAGAAAATACTTCGGCAGAAATCCCAATGACGGCGAGCCCTAATAACTCACCGTTACGGTTGGTGATTTTCTTTGAAAGATAAAAGACCCAGGTATTGTCGGTGCGATTCTGTACCGGAACACTGTAAAAAGTTTCATCAGTTGTGTTGTTCTGCGCGATGAGGAAGTAGTCCCGATCGGCAATGCTTATTTTGGGGGCAGGGTAGGCGCGTGTGTAGTTGAGAATGTCACCACGTTTGTCTACGTATGCCGCAACGTTGATCAGGGGTGTGGAGGCAGTTTTGTGTAACAGAAAGGTGAACTGACTTTCTTTGCCGGCAAACTCTCTGAACTGACGTTCATCATCGATTTTTGCGTTTTTGATCTCAAGAGCAATGCTATCCAGGGCCTTATTGGCAACTTGAAGCTCCTGCGATGCCTGCTCGGCAATGGTGAGTGTCAGGTTCTCAAGCTGTTGAGTCCAGTCCTGGCGGCTATTTTCTCGGATAGAGTAAGCCGAAATAATGGCAGTCGTCATAATGAAGAGCGCGAGTATCGCCCCGACCCCAAGGATCAAGGCATTTTCTCCGTCTTTCAGAATGTCGCGTAGCCGTATATTCATTTGCCAGTGCTTAAGGGTGGGGCTCTTGCAAAACCAAGCCTACATTGTAGGGGATCATGCGGGCTTAACCGTAGGCATCTGAAGATTAATGCCCTTGTTTGGGGCGATTACCGCTCAGGCAGCGTAAAATCTTTCGATTAATGCATTGGTTGGATTGCTCCAGATGAAAAGACTGCTCAATTGCCTAGTTCTCTTGCTTATCAGTACGAGTGTCTCGGCCGCTGTAGATATTGATCGCTTTTGTAAATCAAATATAGATGCCAATACCCAACGTGCCCAGTGGGGTCTTGATTTGCGACAAGAGATGGAACAAAACTGCCAGGGACAAAACCTCCGGATATGTTCGCACCCCTATAGAGACGCGATTATTCGTCAGGAGCAGGCTGATGAATCTACGCTCCAGGAAACCTATCAAAATCGTCAGTTAAATGCTACGACGAGTTATTTGCTTGCTACTTCCGCCCGTCAGAAGACGACTGCGGCCTATATGGCATTGAGAGGGGTGGACGCGACCGCCGACAAAATTGCGCAGCAAATCTATCAAGAATGTGTAAACCAGTTGGGTATGGATCTCTCAGCTGCCGTATCGGGTACGTCCTATGCGCCATCAATGGCGCCGGTTTGCAGTAACTACGCAGGGTCTGATGATCAATATCGACAACGTTGTTGCTCGCCCGATTGTTACTGTGATGTTTACTGCCAGTAGATAACGCCGTGCTGATCGAGACCTTTGCGCTGCCTCTGCTGTTAGGCATTTTTATTGCTTTGCTTGCGTGCCGTTTGATCGAGTGGATACCGCATGACATAGACCTTCAGGAGTCCGAGTGGATCGCTCAAATCCTGAATGAACACCTAACACCCGAAGCATTGAAGGCGATGGAGCACCCATCACAAGAAACACTTTCCACCGCCTTTCGATTCTGGCAATGGCCCCCGTTGTCAGCTACCAATGCCTTATGCACCATTTGTACCTTGTCTGTGCTGACGTTAGCCTTTGCTACTCATCCGTCTAATTGGCAAAGTTTTTTTTGGAGCATATGGGGTGCCGGACTGGTTGTATTGGCCTTTGTAGATGCGCGTACCAAGTTGTTGCCCGATGCCTTGACGTTGCCGCTGTTATGGCTGGGTATCGTTATTCAGTTATTTCCGGAAACACGTACTGTTGGTCTGGAGATGTCGATTATCGGCGCGGTGGCCGGGTATCTGCCACTGTGGCTGTTGGCACAAGCCTATCGGCTGATCCGCGGCCGTGATGGGCTGGGCATGGGCGATCTGAAGCTTCTAGCAGCTATGGGTGTCTGGTCTGGCCCATTCCTTTTGCCGCAAGTCTTGCTCTTGGCGGCATTGCTGGCTATTGCTGTCTTTGTGATGGAGCGTGTATTGCGCCGTTCTGCAAACAGTTTCCATGATGAGCGGCCATTTGGCCCCTCGATCGTGGCCGCGTATTTTATAGTTCTACTATTTACGCATTCGCTAGGGACTATTTGATGCCAAATTCAGTTGCCAAGATCGTCGATGAGGTGATTCGGAGCCGCCGTTCTATTCGTGCGTTTCTCCCGACCCCAGTCCCGCGTGATGAAATAGAAGCCATACTGGATGTGGCTGCCCGTGCGCCCTCGGGTACCAATACTCAGCCATGGCAGGTATACGTGCTGACCGGCGCTCGTAAACAGGCGCTATCAGATGAGATTGTTCGCACCTTTTATGATGCCGAAGCAATGGCTGAGCACCATGAAGAATACGACTATTACCCGGAGAAGTGGATTGATCCTTTCCTGGCCCGTCGCCGCAAGATCGGCCTAGATCTCTACGGGCTTTTGGGTTTGAAACGGGACAATCCGGAAGGCATGAAAGCCCAACAGGCGCGCAATTATCAGTACTTTGACGCGCCGGTAGCGCTAGTCTTCACAATGGATCGTGTGATGGGGCGGGGTAGTCTGCTTGATTACGGTATGTTCATGGAAAACATCATGATCGCGGCTCGTGGTCGAGGTCTGGATACCTGTGCCCAGGCTGCGTTTAACCAGTTCCACAAGATCATTGCACGGCACATTGCCTTACCGTTAGAACAAAAAGTTATCTGTAGTATGGCTTTAGGTTATGCAGATCCGGATAAAATCGAGAATACATTGCAGACAGACCGTGTGCCTGTTTCTGAATTCGCCCATTTTCTAAATGAGTAATCCTATGCGCCCAAATCGTTTTAACCGACTTTTCGAGCAATTGTTACTTGGTCTAATGGTTGCCGGATCATTGGCCGCCTGTACGACACTGGACCGAAAAAATGCGGTCCCTCAAGCGCTCACGACCGAAAGCTATATTGAGAACATGCCGGATGTGCGTTACAAGGCCTGGTCTAAAACTGGCATCGACAAAATGGTGGCCGATGTCCGTGCCGGCATGAAAGAGCCGGGTGCTTTGGTTAATCAGAAACAAGAGAGTTATCTAGCGCTTTCGGGCGGTGGCGATAATGGCGCCTTTGGTGCCGGCCTGCTGGCAGGTTGGACCAAGCGTGGTGATCGTCCGGAATTTAACCTGGTAACCGGTGTCAGCACGGGTGCAATGATTGCGCCGTGGGCGTTTCTCGGTCCTGACTACGATTATGTAATCAAGCGTGTTTTTACCGAAGTTAATCAGCGAGATATATTTATTGAGCTGGGTTTAACGGGGGCGCTGTTTGGTGATGCCTTCGCGGATACTTCGCCTTTGTACAAACTTATCTCTGAGTACGTTACTCCGGAAGTGCTGCAGAAGATCAGTTATGAGTACGAGTACCGCGATCGCTGGCTGCTGATTGCGACGACCAATCTGGACGCCGGTGTGCCAGTGATATGGAACATGGGTAAGCTGGCCGGTGTAGGTACGCCTGAGTCTGTGGTTCTTTTCCGGAAGATTTTGCTAGCCTCGGCAGCGATTCCCGGTGCATTCCCCCCGGTCATGATTGATGTGATG
>CAIQBG010000018.1 GCA_903870055.1 uncultured Pseudomonadota bacterium | reverse complement strand
TTGAATACTTTGCATTGACAACGGTTTTGCTCGTCGGTAACTTTAGAAACAGCCTTTTGCCGAACCTCGGTGTCATTGTGGTGGCGGCTGTTTTTGTGGTTCGTTACAACATCCTTCACCCAATGCTAACTGGGTAAGCCAGTCGATTAATAATGTCAGCCCTCGCTAAAAACACTGCATGGAATCTGATCGGGCAATTAGCACCGATGCTCGCAGCCGTGTTTGCGATCCCATGGTTAATCGCGGGGATGGGCATCGATCGTTTTGGGGTTCTGACATTGGCTTGGATGGTGCTGGGCTATTTCAGCGTTTTTGATCTTGGGCTTGGTCGCGCATTAATTGTTCTAATATCCGAACAATTGGGTGCAGGTAGGTCAGAAGAGATCCCGCGCTTGTTTTGGACGGCGATCTTTTTGATGTTGCTGCTTGGGGTGGTTGGTGGCGCCGTTATGTGGGTGTCCTCTGGGTGGTTATCGAAAGATGCGTTGATGATCCCAGTGAATTTAATCTCGGAAACCACGGCAACATTTCAACTGTTGGCGGTGTCTGTTCCAATTGTCATTGTGGCTACGGGCCTTCGAGGTGTTCTTGAGGCATACCAACGCTTTGATCTTGTTAATTTAGCGCGCGTTCCTATGAGTGTGCTGACATATCTCAGCCCATTGTGCATATTGCCATTTTCTGACCGGTTGGATTTGGTTGTTTTATCGTTGCTGGCGGTGAGAGTGGTCTTTTTTTTTGTTAGTGTCATTCTTGTGCGTGTTGTGAATCCTGAATTACTTGTCAGAGTCGATTGGGACAGGCGCTATTTAAGAAGGATGTTGGGTTTTGGTGGCTGGATGACAGTGACCAACCTTGTTGGGCCGTTCATGATGTACCTTGATCGATTCGCAATTGGGAGCATGTTGGGGATGGCTGCAGTAGCGTATTACGTTACACCGTATGAACTGGTGACCAAGCTGCTGGTTGTTCCCGGAGCGCTGGTCGGTGTTCTCTTTCCAATGTTCGCATCCAGTTTAATAGCAGATCGGATCAAGGCGGTTCAATTATTCTGGGCAGGGATTCGTTGGATTTTTATTGGGCTTTTTCCCGCAATCCTTGTGTTGTGTGTTTTTGCCGAAGAAGGACTGGCGCTGTGGCTATCGGAAGGGTTTGCCCAAAACAGCACCTTGGTTCTGCAGTGGCTTGCGGTAGGGGTTTTAATTAATAGCCTCGCGTTTGTGCCTTTCGGATTTATTCAGGCGGCTGGGCGTCCGGATTTAACCGCAAAGTTGCACTTGCTAGAACTAGTGCCGTATTTGGGCCTGTTGTGGTCAGGGATGACCCATTTTGGGCTCGAGGGGGTGGCGATTGTTTGGACAATTCGGGTCACTTTTGATGCAATCGCTATGTTCGTTATTGCCTCAACGCTTGATGATCAGCTCAAGTGGCGGTTCAAACATATAGCATGGTTGTTGTTGGCATTGACGCTTTTGCTTTGTGGCTCATGGCTGGGCTCGTTGCATTTGCGTTTGCCATACGCGATCATTGTTATGCTGTTCTTTGGTGTTGCAGGCTGGTATTTCCTGCTCTTAAACAATGAAAGAGACTTTATCAAGAGGTGCCTGATAATTTCCAGAGGCTCAGTCGTCTGATTATTTATTATGAACCCAATGATTAGAACAACAGACAAGCAAGAATGCCCTGTGTGCGGGACTCAGGGTGAAATGCTGCATGACGCGCTGAAGGACCAGTTGTTTGGCGCACCCGGTGATTGGTCAATTCGGCGATGTTCAAGCAACGCTTGTGGTTTGCTCTGGTTGGATCCGCGTCCAAGAGAGGATGATATTGCGAAGGCTTACCAGACCTACTATACCCATGCGAATTCTGAAAAAAAGTCACACGTTAAATCTCGTTTTGTCGCTTGCATACGAGACCTCATGGTCAATGCCGTCAGGTGTTTTTGTGGACAAAGAACAGAGGAAAAAGACATTGCCCATATGTATTTGCGTGACATGCCTCCTGGGCAGGTTTTAGACATTGGTTGCGGTGATGCGAGATTCCTTAATCGTATGAAACAGTTGGGTTGGGCTGTTCAAGGGGTTGATTTTGATGCGGCGGCGGCCAGTAATGCAAAGAATCTTTACGATATCGATGTCAAGATTGGAACACTGGAATATCTGAAGTTTTCGGAGAATTCATTTGATGTGGTCACCATGAATCATGTCATTGAGCATGTATTCGATCCTGTGGCTTTGCTGAGTGAGGTGCACAGAATTCTGAGGCCTGGAGGTCGCCTGGTGATTGTTACACCAAATGCGGGGAGTATGGGGCATAGGATCTTTGGCCGTTTTTGGCGGGGTCTTGAGCCGCCTCGACATATACAGATATTCACGCCTACCGCCTTAGAAGCCGTTGCCAACTCAGCAGCGTTGAAGATCGACAAAGTGTTCACGACTGCAGTAAATGCCTGGATCATATTTTCGGCTAGCTTTGTAATAAAACGACGTAACGGAACAAGTACGTTGGGGGATGTTAAACCCAAGAGGTCTGAACAGATTGAAGGTTTGAAAATGCAGATTACAGAAGCAGGCAGACTCAAAAACAGCCATGCTGAAGGCGAAGAAATTGTGCTGATTGCAACAAAGAATTAAAAATGAATCGATCTATTGCACTTGGATTTGTCATTTACAACCCTGAGGAAGCTTTTAGCTCTCGAGTGCAACTTGCGGTTGATTCTGGATTTGATGCTTACATTTTTGATAACACTCCAGAGAAGAGAAGCCTTGACCGACTTCAAGAGGGTTCGGGAAGGGTTAACTATCTCACTTGTGGTAAGAACCATGGCTTAGGCTTGGGTATTCAAGCTGTGTGTGCTCAGGCTTACTATCAGAATCACACGGCTTTGGTTTTTTTCGATCAAGACTCCGTGTTTGATGCAAACACTTTGGATTTCATTGAGAAGTTCTACGTTGAGCACCCTGAATTAAAGTTCACCCATAGTACGGTTGTTTTCAACTCAGTCAAAGAAAGCAAAAAGGCAAGAAGCTGCTTCAAGGATGTGGCGCTTGCTATCAATAGCGGCAGTTTATTTTACTTGAATAACTTAAAAACGCTAGGCTGGCATAACGATAGCTATTTTGTGGATGGTGTTGATTATGAATTCTGCTTGCGATCTAGTTTAGGTGGCTTCAAGGTAGCGGAATACTCATGCACGCCGGGCTTTGACCATGCGACTGAGCAACCCGATCGACAGTATCGTTTTCTTTGGAAAGCATATGCTATGCGAGCTTATGCTTTCTCACGTATTCAGGACGTTACAGTCTCTAGTTTTAGGTTGATCTTCTCGGCATTAATTGGTAGACAGATTAAATTTGCCTACAGAATAGCGCGGCACTGGATTGTTTTTATGGTTATGCAGACTCTGGTCAGGATTTTGAGACCAATCGATAGAGACTAGAGTGTTGAGGTGTTAAACCGGACAACCGGGTTAGCGAATGAATAATTAGCTTCGGAGAAGACGTTGAAAAATTGTGCAGTAACGATAGTTTCAGGTAATTATTTAGCCTATGCTCGTGTTTTGGGAGCTTCTTTGGCGGCTGCTGCACCCGATTTTGACTTTCGAGTGCTAATTGTTGATCGAAAAAGCCCAGCATTATTGGAAGCGGTGCGCGATACCGGGCTGCACGCTACGTTCGCCGAAGATTTGGATTTGCCAGATTTGGAACGACTGTTCTATAAGTACGACATCGTCGAACTCAATACAGCCCTCAAACCTACCTTCCTCAAACAGACCTTTGCTTTAGGCTATGATCACGTACTTTATCTAGATCCGGATATCCGGGTCTTTGCACCGCTGACCCCGGTGCTTGAAGCCCTGGGTGAGGCATCTATCGTATTGACGCCACATGCCTTAAACCCTGCCATGGATAGTTTGCGCCCTTCAGATGTAGACTTTCTGCGAACGGGTGCATATAACCTTGGGTTCATTGGCCTGAAAGCATCCGATCAAACCAGGGACATGCTCGACTGGTGGGAGTCTCGGTGTCTTGGGATGGGGTTCAACGATACCGCATTCGGGATCTTTGTCGATCAGAAATGGATCAATCTGGTTCCATGCTATTTCTCTTCGGTTTATATCCTTCGACACCCTGGTTGTAATGTTGCATATTGGAACTTGCATGAGCGTCAGGTTGAAGATAGTGGCGAGAAGCACTACCGAGTTAATGGCAGTGACTTGATTTATTTTCACTTTAGCGGTGTTGTGCCAGGAAACCCTTCGCTATTGTCAAAGCATCAAACTCGTCACAGCCTGTTGGCGGGCTCGCCGCTAAGTGCGTTGGTGCAAGATTACTGCCAGGCTCTAATCGACCTTGGCCATGATCGGTACGCCAAGTTTGATTATGGCTTTGGCACTTTGGACGATGGCACATATATCAGTCCTACAATGCGTCGTGCTCTTCTAGTTGTGCCCTATGAAGAGCAAGAGCCTTTTAATGCAAATTCACGCTTGCAAAGAGATTTAGTCGCAGCAGGTATTGCTGTGCCAGGAACCGGTGCGCCTACACGCAATATAACCACCTTAACGTTCGATGCAAAGGATGTGAAGGTGCGTATGGTTAATTGGTTAGTGCGTGGTGTGATGAAAGTGATAGGTTTGGAACGTCTTATTGCCCTATTACGCTATGCCGCATTGCTTACACGCGAGTCTCATCTCCCCGCAGTGTTGTTGAAGCAGCCGTTAAGTCTAACTCATAAAGTGCGTCGATGAGAATTTGCTTAGGTCTGTTGCGTAATTCATGACGGTGTTATTTGATGACCGTTGGATCGGCATGCATGGTATCGGCCGTTTTGCAGCAGAGGTTTCGTCACGTTGCGGTTTTGAGCCATTAGCTGTGTCGGGTAAACCCCTCTCCTTGCTGGACCCTTTGCGGATTCGGCATGCTTTATCTGGTCGCAAGGTTGATCACTATTTTTCACCTGGGTATAACCCGCCGTTGGGTAAGCCCTGTTCTTTCTCGTTTACGATTCATGATCTGATGTTGTTGGATCTTCCTCAATTACGATCTGCTGCAAAGACCGGGTATTTCGAGTGGATCGTAAAGCCCGGGATTAAAAACGCAGCGGTAGTGTTTACCGTGTCGGAATATTCTCGCCAGCGTATTATTGATTGGTCGGGCGCGCCATCAGACAAAATTGTTTGCGTAGGCAATGGTGTTGATAGCCATTATTGCCCGGATGGCGCTCGTTGGAATCATGTGCGGCCCTATCTGCTTTATGTCGGGAATCAACGATCGCATAAAAATGTAGAGGCCTTGATCGATGCCTTTGCTGCCAGCACCGCTAGAAAAGACTTTGATCTGCTGCTGAGCGGTACGCTTAGTGATTCGGTGGCGGAGAGAGTCCGTTCAAATCAGCTGAGTCAACATGTTCATGGCTTGGGCATGGTGCCGGAGGAGAGGCTTCCTAGCCTGTACCGTGGTGCGCATGCATTAGTCATGCCCTCAAAGTATGAAGGCTTTGGTTTACCCTTGGTTGAAGCCATGGCCTGTGGCACACCGGTTTTTGCAAGTAACCGAACGGCAATTCCGGAAGTATGCACTGAGGCGGCGTTCTATTTTGATCCGGAACATCTGGATAGCATGGTGGGTGCGCTAGATCGGCTAAATGATGAAGCTTTGTTAGTTCAGTTAAAAGCAGCAGGCCTTGAACGGGCAGCAGACTTTCGTTGGGATGATGTTGCCCAACGCGTCAAATCAGCGATAGAAGCAAGGCGCTGAAATAACATGGCATTACAGGAAAAAAGAGGCGGTACAGCTCAGAAGCTTTTGGATCAGAAGCTCGGCCCGCTTTTGTTAGGTGTGTTAGGTGGGCTCTTGTGGATTAAGAATCGGTTATTCATATCTAAACCTCAGCACGAGGTGCCGCTCTTGATATGCTTTGGCGCAATCGGTGATCTGATTGTTTTAACTGCAGCCGCTCAGCAGAAATACCCGGCTGGAAAGCTTTATTTAGCCTGCTCTAAACTTAATCTCCCATGTGCCAAGCTGTATGAAGATTTTTATGCGGGCATTGAGGTGGTCGATCTGAAATCTCCGTGGTCTGTTCTGGCGGTTTGTCGACGCTTTGGTATTAACAAAATTTTCGATAGCACCCAGTGGGCTAACATTGGCCCGATACAGGTTGGCGTCGCGCGAATACTTCGAGTTGGTTTAGAAGCCGTAGGCTTTAAAACAGCCTCGTTAATCCGCGGTACGGTTTATGACAAGGTGATCTCTCATGGGCGTGATGTTCATGAAGCAGCAAATTTCATCAATTTGCTGGCAGAGAATGAAATCGTTTCTTCCAACGATCAACTGCCTGGGTATTTTCCAGCGTTGTATCAACGCAAGCCGCTCAACCGCACAGCTAAGATTATTTTTCATATGTGGCCATCGGGCAATCGGTCTTATCTTAAGGCGTGGCCTGAGGCATATTGGGGTGAGCTGATTCAAGAGAGTGTGGCCCTTGGCTACACCGTCTATTTGAGCGGGGCACCAGCAGATCAAGCCAGGACCGAAGCGTTGGTTGCAAAACTTGGGCTTGCTCAGGTGATTAGCTTGGCAGGCGTGCATAGCCTGAAAGCGTTGTCGAATTTTATAGCGCGTGACGTTGAGTTTGCCGTCTCTGTGAATACGGGTGTTTTGCATTTAGTCGCAGCCACGGGTGTGCCCGTTATCGGCCTGCATGGCGGGGTGAATCCGGTAAGATGGGGGCCGTTAGGTGAGCAATCGATCTCGTTGTTGCCAGAATCCGGTCGTTCAGCCTATCTTCATTACGGTTTTGAATATCCCGAAAGTGACAGCGAGGCGTATGTGCTTGATAAATTAAGCGTGGCTCAGGTGCTTGGTGCAATTAAAAGGTTGCGTGATAACGCATGTTGAATCAATGAACAGAATTAGATTTTCGGATCCGTGGGTTCCCTATATTGCTCGGCTAGTCGATGCAGCGGTGATTTGCGGGTCGGGCTATCTGGCGCTACATGTACGTCGTCTGCTGGATCTATCGATTGAGCTACCGGGCGATTTATCTGGGTACTATGGGCTAATTACGATTGCGGCGATTATGTTTGCCGCATTGCCAACGTCGGTATACCGATCCTGGCGTGGGTCTCAAATGCCATCTATGTTGGCAGGCGTTGCTGGCCGCTGGGCCGGGCTGCTAGGGTTGCTGTTACTTTGGCTGTTTGCTTTTAAAGCGTCTGAAGATTTTTCGCGGGTATGGTTTGTACTGTGGGCAGCGGTAGCGCTGGCATGTCTTTGGTTGGAACGTTTAGGAATCTATTTGCTTCTGCGGGTATTGCGGCGCAGAGGTTTCAATTTGCGGCACGTGGCACTGGTAGGTTCTGGGCCAGCCGCAGAAAACTTGAAACATCAGCTGGTCAGCGCCGGTTGGAGTGGCTATAAGGTAGTGTTATCGGTGCCTAATGCGGATGCCATGGCACTTGAGCAGTTAGCGTTTGCCGAGGTAGATGAGGTTTGGTTGGCGTTACCGCTGGGTGATGATGCCGCGATTAGGCTAAGTTTGTATGCTTTGCGCCACAGCACGGCGACAATTCGTTTCGCACCAGACATGTTTACGTTACGACTCATTAATCACGGTGTCTCGGATGTGCTGGGTGTGCCGATGTTCGATTTGTCGACGTCGCCGATGACTGGTACGAACCAACTGGTGAAGTGGTTTGAAGACAAGGTACTGTCATCGCTGATTCTGTTATTGATTGGCCCACTGATGATTTTTCTGGCGTTGGGGGTAAAGCTCACGTCGCCGGGCCCTGTGTTTTACCGTCAGGAACGTGTTGGTTTGAATAACAAGCCGTTTCATATGCTGAAGTTTAGATCAATGCCGGTGGACACCGAAAAGTCTGGCGTGCAGTGGGGTGGTTCCGCCGCCAAAGCAACGACCCGGTTTGGCCAGTTTATTCGTAAGGCCAGCCTGGATGAATTGCCGCAGTTCTTGAATGTGCTCAAGGGTGAAATGTCGATTGTGGGCCCACGCCCTGAACGACCGATGTTTGTTGAGCAGTTTAAGGAAGAAATTCCCGATTACATGAAAAAGCACATGGTCAAAGCCGGCATTACCGGTTGGGCGCAGGTGCATGGCTGGCGGGGCGATACGGATCTGACGACGCGCATTGAATATGATCTTTATTACATAGAGAACTGGTCGCTCTGGTTGGATCTGAAAATTGTTGTGATGACCGTGTTTAAAGGGTTTGTGAATAAGAATGCCTACTGATATGCAATCTATTGTTTCTGTGGTTTTGTCTGGAGGTGCCGGTACGCGTTTGTGGCCGGCATCTCGCGAAAGCCACCCTAAACCGTTTATGAAGCTGGCCGATGGCCAGACCTTGATTGAAAAGACCTACGCTCGTGCCAAGGCGCTGAGTTCGAAAGTACTGACTGTTACCAATCGTGACTACTACTTCATGAGCCGCGATGAGCAGGAACGGGTAGGCGCTTCTGGTAGTTTCCTGCTAGAACCTTTCGGTCGTAATACGGCACCGGCCATTGCCTTGGCTGCGAAGCTGATTGAAGCTACAGAGGGTGCAGATGCCGTCATGCTGGTTCTGGCTGCAGACCATCTGATTGCTGATCAGGCCAAGTTTGCCGCAGCAGTTGCAGCCGCGTCCGAGTTGGCGGGTGAAGATTACCTGGTGACCTTTGGTATTGTGCCCACGGCACCTGAAACTGGCTTTGGTTACGTTGAACAGGGCGAGCCTTTGGGCGCTGGTAATAAGGTTGCTCGCTTCGTTGAAAAGCCGGATCTGGAAACGGCTGAAGGTTATGTGTCTTCGGGTAAATACCTGTGGAACTCAGGTATGTTCTGCTTCAAGGCGGGGGTGTTTCTTGCCGAGTTGGCAAAGCATGCGCCGGAAGTTGCCCAGGCGGTGGATGCCTGTTGGGCAGCCATGCAGCCATTGAATAATGCTCAGATGACAGAGATTCCGGCAGAGCTGTTCAAAGCTGCCCCGGATATCTCCATTGACTTCGCCGTTATGGAAAAGTCTGACAAAGTTGCCGTTGTGCCTGGCGACTTTGGCTGGAGCGACATTGGATCGTGGAACGCCATCCGTGATCTGGTTCAACCAGGTGCCGGCCAGAACCGAGCGTTAGGTGAAGCGATTTTTGTGGATTCGACCAATACCTTTGTTCAGTCAGAGGATCGTTTGATTGCCACCGTGGGTATCAATGACCTCATGATTATTGATACCGCAGATGCGCTCCTAGTGGCGCACTCCGATAAATCGCAGGACGTGAAGAAGGTCGTCGCCCAAATCAAGAAAGACGGGCACGACGTCTTTAAGCTTCATCGGACGGTTGCTCGCCCCTGGGGAACCTATACGGTTCTTGAAGAGGCCCCCGGCTTTAAGATCAAACGCATTGAAGTCAAACCGGGTGCTAGCTTAAGCCTTCAAATGCATCATCACCGCAGTGAACACTGGGTCGTGGTGAATGGCACAGCAAAGATCACTAATGGGGATAATGAGATTCTGATTCAGGCCAATGAATCAACCTATATCCCAGCGGGGCAGAAGCATCGTCTGGAAAACCCCGGCATCATCCCTTGCGTGATGATTGAAGTGCAGTGTGGGTCATATCTGGGCGAGGACGATATTGTCCGGTTTGATGATAAGTACGGACGTTGAATTGGATACATTGGTAAAATTCGAACATGAATACACATAGTCAAATGAACGCCTTGCAGAACGAGGACGAAATCTCTATTTGGGATGTTGTTAATTTTCTGAAGGATGGATGGCGTTGGTTTGCCTGCGGGATATTGGCCGGTGGAGTTGGCGCAGTTGGATTTGTGCTGGTGACGCCCGCACAATATGAAGCCACTGCGATTATTCAGCCAGCGAGCGTTGGGATGTCTGCCACCACCACGAAGGGTGGTGAAGTTGAACCTGTCGTGCAGACGCTTGAGCGTTTAAAGCTGGCAACGTTTTATACGGATACGTTGGTGCAGAGTTGCCAGGCGGCATCGCGCCAAGGATTGGCTGCGAATGTTAAGGCAAGCCAGGTGAAGGGTAACGCGCTAATACAGGTGAGTTACCGTGCATCATCTGCTGCAAATGCAGAGGCATGCGTTAACGCAGTAGTTGAGCAACTGGCCAAGTCGCAAACGACGATTGCGGAACCCGTGATTAAGACACTGGAAGAGCAGTTGGTGCTTACAAAGAAGCAGCTGACGGAGGCAGAGGCTTTTCAGGCGCAACTTGAAAAGCGTGTTGTTTCGTCTGCGGATAGCGCTTCTTTGCTGATGCTTAGTGCGTTATCAAAGCGCGAAGAGATCGCACGGCTACAAAAGTTGTTAATTGAACAGAAGGGACAGTTGTCGGCACCGCTGACGCAGTCGATGCAGCTGCTGGAACCTATTTATGCGCCAGAGCGTGCCGTTGCGCCGAAAAAATTGCCGATATTAGTGGGTGGGTTGTTCGGCGGTCTGGTACTGGGCGGCCTGGTGTTTTTTGTGCTGCGGAGCTGGTTGGGGCGTCGGCCAGCTTAAGTCGACCAATAAGCAATGGGTTCGGTACAAAAGCTTGCTGCTAATCTGCGCAACTCGTTGAATGGGTTGCTAGCCTGTTGGGATGAGCATTCTTTCAGGCTAGAAGTTTATGCCTTGGTGCTTGGAGTTGGTGCTGTTGTTTGGTTAGAACGGCCCTTGTGGGCAGGTGGTTTGGCGCTGTGCTCAATTCTATTGGTGATGATGGCCGAAGCATTAAATACCGCCATTGAGCGGTTATGCGACCGGATCACGTTAGCTCAGGATCCACAGATTAAAGTGGTTAAAGATGTGGCGAGCGCAGGGGTGTTTCTATCGGTGTTAATTGCGGCGCTAGCCTGGATGTGGCTACTGTTTGGGGTGCCCGGTTAAGGCGAGTCTGCTGGTATCGTCCAGAGTCTGGCATATTCTCCGGATGGTGCTTTTAGCTTTTCTTCCAGGTTGTCGTGCTGGTTGAGCGTGTAGTCAGTACTTAGCGGCCCGAAAACAGATGCGCCTAGTGCTAGGCGGCTTTCTGGGAAGCGAAAACCCAGGATGTAAAGAATGGTTGGGAAAAGATCGTAGTGGTAGATGATATTACGGTTTTTATCTAGAGCGGTTTGGGTATAGAACCGATTAAAAATGGTGCGCTCTTTGGCCTGCTCTAGCCGATCTTCTAGTGGGGCGCCCATGGATAAATGGTCACCCAGGACAACTATGTCGGTGTTTTTGCTATACCCGCGTTGGTGCATATAGCGGATTAGCTGGCCGAGCATGTCTGCGGAGCAGACCACAATACTTTGATAGTCACTTACGCCGCGTTGTTTGCAGGTGTCACTGATAAAGCCCGAAGGCGGGTGCATATCCAGGGTGAGTAAGGTAAGGTTGTAAAGTTCGCCTTTGGCTTCGAGCTGGTCAATCTTTTTCTTTGCGATGGCGAGTAGGCGATCATCATAGAGCCCCCATTCGTTAAGCTGCGTTTCGCCTTGCTCACGCCAATCTGTTTTGCCATAGACTTCATCGTAGCCGTGCGACAGTAAGAATTTGCCTTTGCCAGCAAAATCGAGACCGGCACCCCCCATAAAAATATTCTTGTAACCTGCGCGTTTAAGCACGTCTCCGAGGCAGGTTGCATTGGACATAAAAGCCTTTACATGTTCGTTCGAGGCGTTTCCATCTCTCATCGTGACAGGGCGTAGTGGCACGCCACATTGGCTAGAGACGATGCCGGCAATGGTCCAGCCTGTTCCCGGTGTTTGCACGAATCGTTCTATGGATTCGCTTTGCATGCCGCTGACTTTGAGGCCCTCAATCAGGTTGGACCCAAAGACACTGCGTTCTGCATATGTTTGTTCCATAGATTCTGCATAAATCAGCACCAGATTCTTTTTGTAACGTGGTGCTTGTATGGCAGCAGGGGTAACGTAATTGGCGCTAAAAAACGCCATATATTGCAAGCTGCGGATGTAACTCCATACAGATAGCTGCGTGAGCAATACGATGGAAGCGATTATGATCAGTGCTAAGGGTAGCCGTCGGCGGAATAGCTGAAAGCAGAGGCGCTCTAGTAGTAGGCTGATACGTGTGGCCCATTGCCGCAGTCGGGCACGAATCTGTGCGCGATAGGCGGTGTAACCTATTTCACGAATTTGTATGACGGCAGTTTCTAGGCCGTAAATAAGCAGCGTGGGTATAAGCGGTGCGAGCAGGCACTGGCGGATGTAGCTCCAGATTAACCCTTGGTCTACGTCAACGAGGCCGGTACTGCCAAATTGCAGGTGATAGAGCGCTTGCTCAAAGTTAGGGTGCCCAAACTTACGGCCCAGCCAGGAGCTGGTAAATAGCAATACAAATGCCAGCCAGTAGGCGGATAAGCGCGTGTAGGTTTTGATGCGGCGTCTGATCATTGGCTGGCTTTAAGCTGGCTGGGGTGCATTGTATTAAGCAGATTTTATGCCAGTACCGTTGTTTTATAAAGCCGATTTGTTAATTTGGTAGGCGGCCTAGGTATTCTTTGAGAGCCATGCTGCTTTTAGTGAGCGCGCTGGCTTCGGGTAGCCATTGGGCAATGAGCTGTTGCTCACCGGTGGTGTAGCCCGTAGGCGCCGGGTAAACCGTTAAACCCTGTTGCTCGAAAAGCTGGGTGGTGCGTGGCAGGTGCCAGGCCTGGCTAACTAAAGCGATATGTGTGACGCCATGTTGTTTAAGTATCTTGGTTGAGTAGGCGGCGTTTTCTGCGGTGTCGTTGGATCGGTCTTCAATCCAGATAGTTTTGGCGTGAAAGTCCTGTTTTAGGGTTTCGGCCATGGCAACGGCTTCTGGCCGGCCACCGTAGGGGGTACCTCCGGTAACGAGAATGGGTTTGCCAGTTTGTTGTTGCAGGCGGGCGCCATAGCGCAAGCGCTCTAAAGTGAATTTGTTAATCGTATCGATGCCTCCGTATTCGGGGGCATTGTTGGGCGGTTTCAAGTCTGAAGAGCAACGGTTAAAAGGGCGGTTTCAAGTCTGAAGAGCAACGGTTAAAAGTTTAATGGATCACGGCTGATTCGTGTGGGTTTTCAAGAACTTTTGCCAAGACCTGTAATGGCGTTAGCCACCC
>CAIQBG010000017.1 GCA_903870055.1 uncultured Pseudomonadota bacterium | reverse complement strand
TTGCCTTCCATGCCTTCAAGCGAGAGGAGGGGCATAAAGACAAGAATAATGATGCCGACGCCAAACAGGACTGGCTTGCCGACTTCAGTAGCCGCATCAAGAACGATTCTGAGCTTGGAGACGCCTTCGTCTAAACGTTGGCCTAGTCGGGCAAAGGTGTTTTCTACAACTACTACAGAGCCGTCTACCATGATGCCTATGGCGATAGCCAAACCACCAAGGGACATCAGATTTGCTGATAAGCCGTAGTAGTTCATCACCATAAAAGTTAGCAATGGTGTGAGTAATAGGGTCGCGGTAACGATAATGGATGACCTGGCATCGCCCAGGTAGACATAGAGAACGATGATGACCAGTAAAACGCCTTCAAGTAGGACTTTGGCAACGTTAGAAAGAGCCGCATCTACGAGATCTGTGCGATCGTAGAAGGGGACAATCTGCAGTCCTTCGGGTAACAGGTGCTGCTTATTAATATCCTCAACTTTGGCTTTGATAGCGCCTACAACCCGACGTGCATTCTCTCCACGTTGCATCTGAATGATGCCGGCGACAGATTCCGTGGTGCCATCTTTGACAACGGCACCTTGGCGAGTTTCGGTGCCCATACGGACAGTTGCTACGTTACGAACGAAGACCGGGGTGCCATTAACCTCTTTGAGTACGATATTGCCAATATCATCCGTGTCTCTGATGAGGCCAACGCCTCGGATGAGGTAGCGTTCTTCGTATACCGGCATTTGCCCACCGCCAGTGTTGGCGTTGTTTCTCGCTAGTGCGCTATACACTTCTTGAACGGTCAGATTGTAATGGTGCAGTCGTTCTGGATTAGCCAGTACTTGATACTCCCGCGCATAGCCACCCATGGTGTTGATTTCGGCAACTCCGGGAACGCTGCGCAGCATAGGCCGGGCGATCCAGTCCTGGACGATTCGCCTTTCAGTGAGTTCTTCAACAGAAAGGGCATGTTTGCCATCTGCCGGGTGCTCAATAGTGTATTGATAAACCTCACCCAAGCCAGTTGAAACTGGTCCTAGTACAGGGGTAACGCCTGTGGGCATTCTGCTCATTACTTCAATCAGGCGCTCTAGCACCATTTGCCGGGCAAAGTAGATGTCAGTTTTTTCTGTGAAGACCAGGGTAATGATGGAAATACCATTGCGGTTCAATGACCGCATATCGGTAAGCCCTGGCAAACCGGTTAATGCAATTTCGATAGGTACTGTAACGAATCGTTCGACTTCTTCAGGGGATCGGCCGGGTACTTCAGTCGCAATTTGTACCTGAACGTTTGTGACATCAGGAAAGGCATCAACCGAAAGACGATTAATTGCAAATAGCCCGGTAATTAATAGGGCGACAGCAAGGACAATGATGACGATGCGTTGTGCGAGTGCTGCGCGAACAATAGGCTGAATCATGCGTGCTACTCGTTAGCCGCCTGAGAGGCGTTTTTTGCGTTCTGTGTTCAGGTGGTACGCCTGTTGGGTCACAATAAGTGTGCCGGGCTCAAGACCTGAAATAACCGGACGCACACCGTTTGTTTCTGGACCGAGTTTAACGACAGTGAGTTTGTAGTGATTTTCTCCCTGTGCAATGAATACATGGTCGTAGCCATCTTCACGAACGACTGCAGAGGCAGGAACAACAGGCCGATCTGTCGATTTGCCAGAAATAAGCAGAGTGGCCAGCATGCCGGGTTTGAGCATGCGATTCTCATTAATCAGAACCGTACGTGCAGGGACGGTTCTCGTCTCATTGCTGACTAACTCACCAATGTAAACAAGCTTGCCGTTGAATTCCTGATTAGCGAGTGCGGGTACCTCAATACGTATGGGTTGATCCAGTGCCAGCATCGAAGCCTCTTGTTCGGGTACCTGTGCCGTCACCCAGACTTCCGATAGGTCCGCTACAGTGAACAGTGCATCGGAAGGCTGAACGACTTGCCCCAATACAATCTTGCGTTCTACAACAGTGCCATCTAGGCTAGATAGGACCGTTGAAATAGAGTTCACATTACCTGTTTTTCCAAGCTGCTCGATTTGATCGGCGGGCATACCGAGGACGCGTAATTGGTCAGCCATGGCACGCCGTTCGGCTGCACTGGTTTCGGCTTCGCTTTGTCTACGTTGCAGATCTGCTTTAGCTATAACGTCTTCCTTGTATAGGATTTTGGCTCGGGTGTATGCGTTCGCAGCCAATTCATTCGCAGCACGTGCTTTCAGATAGGCCAGTTGTGTTTGTCCTAGTTCTGTAGAGTTAATACGAGCCAGCACCGTCCCTCGGTCAATTTCCTGGCCGGGCATGGCAAGGATTTCGGTGACGCGTCCTGTGACGCTGGCACCGATACGTGCTACACGCTGTTCATCAAATTCAACCTTGCCGCTCACGCGTAATGTTTCTGAAAACGGCATCACTGCCACAGGTTGTACATCGATCACCCAGGTGGGGCTGTCTGGGTCGATAAGATCAGTACTCAGGTCGATGATATCCGGATCATGCAATACAGTTTCATCCGGGCTGGATCGCCTATCAGGCGCCATAAGGAAGAGGATAGTCAGAACAATCGCTAGCCAGATGATGATCGAATGCTGGCGTGATTGAGGTAGGGCACGCCATCGTGCCAACTGATTTGGCGCTGCACGTTCAATGAGTGAAAGTATCGGTAAAACCACCCATTCCCGTGTGCGTACCCATATCCCGGAAAGTATTGGTACGACAAGGGGGCGAATATTGTTCCATAGAGGATCAATCCACTTGGCCTTTTGAGGCTCTAGTACTCTCGCTAGATGTGCTTTTTCCTGACGGTAAGTCTGTTGTACTCTTTGCGATAATGGTTCTGTAACAAGCAGAATCCGATTGGCCAATATGATGATTAACTGCTTCACGCGCACCAAAAGTTGATGAAGTTGTTCGGAAGTTTGTCGATTCGGCATTCGAGTTTATTCAATCAGAAATCAGGTAGCTGTGAAGAACCCTGCGCTGTGCTGGCGCCTGCAGGATTGGCAGCTTGGTGTGAGATGGAACGTAGACGATCAATTTCTACGGACACTGTGGCCAAATCGAAACGAGCCGCAATGAGTTCATTGCGTGCGGCACGATAAGTTCTTTGAGCGTCAAGCCATTCCAGAATGCCTCGCTCTCCATAGCGATAGGCCGATTCGGCGATTCGTTGAGCGGCTGCTGCTTGTGATAACAACTCAGTTTCCAGAACGCGTACTTGATTACTCGCAATTTGATACAGCTGGTAAGTCGCATCCAGTGATTCACTAAAGCTCAGACGCTGAGCATTCAGTTGATGTTTTGTACTTGAAAGCTCAGCCTTGGCTTTTGAGATTTGTCCGCTACGTAGATCCCAGAGCGGTATGGTCATCACAAGCCCGCCTCGCGAGTATTGCTGAGTAGGATCAACTTCCCGTTCGGCGATGAGTGCAATTTTAGGGAGGCGTAAGGACTTCTCCATGCTTAGGCGATGTTCCGCTGCACGTTGCTCGGCCTCGGTTTTCATCAGTGTGGGATTGCGCGAGAGCAGCTCTGCTTTCAGTGTTTCTTTTGGCGGCAGCTTCACTGATTTTGGCAGCGAGCCTTGTACCACCCAGCCTTCGGGCAGGGGATGGCCCACAGCCAATCTGAGATTGGCTTTTGCCTGCTCGACACGCAATTTAGCCGCGTCCATATTTTTACGGGCATTAAGCATTTCAGTATCTGCGCGAATCAGGTCAAACTTGGGAGACTCACCGACTTTGTGGCGTAAAGCTACGCGGTCACGAATTTGCTGTGTCAGGGTGAGGTCTTCTGTGGTGGCCAGTGCCTCGGCATCTCGGCGTAGCAATTCGTAGTAGGCCAGTTTGATCCGTGCAACGCTATCGTCTTCAAAGCTCTGGCGATTTGCATCGGTGGCTTTGACAATTTCATCAGCGGCATCGATACGGGCACTGCGAACCATTGGGATTTCAATGGATTGAGCCATCGTGATGTTGTAGACCTGCCCCGAAAGCGGGGTTAAGGTATTCCGCTCCTTACTTCTTCCTAGCTGGCCACCTACATCCGGGTTCGGATAGGCGCGCGCGATGGTGGCGTCGCCCTTGGCTGCAGCCACCTGATCCCTAGAGGCTAGGATGTAAGCATTTTCGTTAAGGCCAATCCCGATGAGTTGCTCTAGGTTAAGCGATGGGCCAGCATTTGCTGCCTCAATTGCACTCATGGCGCAAAAAACAGCGCAAACCATGGCTCTAACCGAGCGGCTGCTTCGGTATTTAGCGCTTAGAACGGAATTGAAAACGAGGGCAAATTGCATATGCCTATCTTAAGAGTTCGACCTTAAGAGTGGATTAATGACACCATTGGATACGCAATAATTGTGCCGAATCAGCTCGCTGCTTGTGTTTCGGTGGCTTCTTTATTGAGTGCTGCGATGACTTTATCGATGCGTTTACCATCCATATCGACCACTTCGAAGCGCCAGCAGTCCCAATCGACAATCTCGCCGGCACTCGGGATGCGCCCCATCAGCAGCATGAGCATGCCCGATAGGGTGTTGTAACGTCCCTTGTCTTCTTCAGGCAATTCCTTAAGCTTCAGACAGTCTTTGAGCTCTGGTACAGGAATAATGCCATCAAGCAGCCAGGAGCCGTCAGCCCGTGGAATCGCCCATGCATCTTCGTGATCATCCGGTTTAAATTCGCCGGCAATCGCTTCAATCAGATCCTGTAGGGTGATGATGCCCTGAATCTCGCCGTATTCGTCGATGACAAACGCCATCTGTACACCTGAAGACTTAAAGTGCTCCAGTAGCTCCATGCCTGTAAGGGATTCGGGTACAAATACCGCCGGTTGCAGATCGGTTTTAAAGTCTGGCGATTCGCCACGCAGAGATTTCGCGAGTAGCACCTTGGCGCTAATGATGCCTAGGACTTCGCTAAACCCGCCATTGCAGACTGGAAAGCGTGAGTGTTCAGATTCCTGAATGCGCTGTAGGTTCTCGTTAAGCGGTTCTTCAATGTCCAGAAAGATAATGTCGCTCTTGGGAACCATCAAAGAGGTTATTTGGCGGTCATCTAGCCGGAAAACATTACGGACCATCTGGTGTTCACTGTGCTCGATGATCCCAGCATCAGAGCCTTCTGCCAGCATGGCGTGAATTTCTTCTTCGGTTACGATCGGGTTGACATGATTGCGAATGCCGAAAAGACGTAAAAGGATCTGCGTAGAACCGGAAAGTAATTTGACGATAGGGCGAGCAATGCTCGCTAGGGTAAGCATCGGACGAGCAACCAGGCGGGCAATTGGTTCCGGATTGGATTGGCCAATACGCTTCGGTACGAGTTCGCCCAGTACGATGCTGCAATAAGTAATGATGAGAACGATCAGGGTAGAGGCCAGGAGCCCTGACGTGCTATCGCTAACGCCAATTTGCTCGAGCCAAACGGCTACAGGTTCCGAGAGGGCTGATTCTGCAACTACGCCGTTCAAAATACCGATGGTCGTGATGCCGATCTGAACGGTGGAGAGAAAGCGGTTTGGATCTTCGCCCAGCTCCAGGGCTGCCGCAGCCTGACGGTCTCCGGATTCGACCATGCGTTGTAGTTTGCTTCGTTTTGCGGTGAGCAGTGCTACTTCAGCCATAGCAAAGACCGCATTAATCGCAATCAGAGCCACAAGTATGGCAACGTCCATCAGGTTTCCTACGAGTTCGGGAGCGCCTATTGTACGTCAGGAGCTTAATTCATGTTGTGATCGGCTTGGTATGTGCCAGGCAACCGAATGTCTTTAGTTCTTAGTCTTCTTTCGCGTTTGCTTGGCTTGTCGGTTGATTTCCTGAACTTCTTGCAGTGTGACGCCAGCCAGTTTTAATTGATCGTCACGGGACTTAATGACTCGGTCCATTGCATTCGCTAACTCTTTGACACGTCCGAGGCGTATCTCCTGCAATACGGCATTGTGAAATTCTTCCCGAACCTGGTTCAGATCAACACCAGGTTTGGGCAGTTGCGGTGCCATCGACTCTAGCGTTTCCAGCACAATGCAGGCAACCGCATAATTCCGGTACCACTTGTTGTCTGATGGAATCACATACCAGGGTGCCTCAGGTGTCGAGGTCTTTTTGAGCACCAGCTCATAAGCTTCCCGGTAGGCATCCCAATGCTGCCGTTCGATATAGTCAGTGGTGCTTATTTTCCAGTTCTTGGCTGGGTCATCCAACCGTGCCGCAAAACGTGCCAGCTGTTCTTCTCGACTGATGTGCAGAAAGAACTTGATGACGCGGGTATTGCTCTGTGTGGCGAGCAGCGATTCGAATTGATTGATCTGATCGTAGCGCAGATTAATCTGGGTTTTGGGAAAAAGTTGGTGAACACGTGTCACCAGTACGTCTTCGTAGTGCGAGCGATTAAAAATGGCGACTTCGCCCTTTGCCGGTGTATGCGGATGGACGCGCCATAAAAAATCATGGCGCAACTCCAGGGCTGTCGGTTGTTTGAAACTGGTGACCGTGCAACCCTGTGGGTTCATCATGCCAAGCACGTGTTTGATGGCGCCGTCTTTACCTGCTGCATCCAGACCTTGCAGCACAATCAGGAGTGATTGCTTGTTTTCTGCATAAAGCTGGAATTGCAATGCGCGAATCTTCTTGGCGATGGCAGCAGTTGCTTTAATCGCCGCTTTTTCTGATAGTGCTCCCGGTATCTGCCTCGCGTATTCGCTATCGATGCGACAGGATTTACTGTTTGAGCGAAGCGTTTTTGCGAGTGTCATGAACGGAGACTTTACGGGTTTAGATCAGCGCAGTGCTGAGTTCAGCGTGTATGAACCCGTTAGCGATGCCTGGCCCAAGATATGCTCCTTCATCGCCGCTAGCGCTTCCCCGCCATTAAATTTTCCGGCGAGCTCAAGCTTTTCCACATCCAGGGCATAGATCGTAAAGACATAGCGGTGAACACGCAGATCATTCCATGGCGGGCAGGGACCATCGTAGCCATAGTAGTCACCGCGCATATCGGCATCATTGGCAAACCAGACGGTGTAGTCGTTTATGCCTTGGCGTGCACCCAGCGGGGCACCGGGTCCAGCTTTGCCGCAAGGTGTGACTTCACTCGAGAACTGTCCTGCTGCCAGTGACTTTGTATTGGCGGGCAGATCAATAAGTACCCAATGATAGAAATCTACGCGTGGCAGGTCTGCAGCAACAACACGATCTTCAATATTGACGTTGTCTCCAACGGAGGGGACATCCGGATCTACACAGATCACAGCAAACGATTTAGTCCCAGCCGGAGCACCAGACCAGCTGAGCTCCGGACTTTTGTTGCTTCCCAGACAGACATGCGATTTTTCATTAGGAATGCAGAAAGCAAATTGCCCGTCGATGGGTTGGTTTTCCTGAATGCTCTGGCTCGTCAGTTTCACAGGTGTCTCCTTGATGCCTGATTGAGGATCGGCTTGTTGCCGTATTGCTTGAAGATTCTGCGCCGGGATCAGGTTTTACGGAAGTCCCTCGGACGGAAACCTAGCAAAAAGAGTGTTAGGCCGTAGGCACCACTCGCAGCTGCTATGAGACCGCTAAGCCAGAGTACGCGTTCGCCTAGGGGAGCTTCCAACCAGAATGTATCGGTTTGATAGCCCGCAAATAGAATGCCGGCCATAACAGCCAGGGCGATGCAAAGCTTGGTAATAAAGGAAGTCCAGCCCGGCATTGGTTCGTAAATGGCTGCCTGGCGCAGGCCACGGTAAAGCAGTGCGGCATTGAGGCAGGCGGCAAGCCCTATGGAGAGCGCTAGCCCGGCTTGTTTAAAGGGCGCAATAAAGGCCAGGTTCATCAGCTGCGTTGAAACCAGGGCAATGATTGCAATCTTTACCGGGGTTTTCAGGTTCTGGCGGGCATAAAACCCGGGCGCCAGCACTTTGACGAGTATCAGGCCGCTTAACCCAACGCTGTAGGCAATGAGGGCATGGCTGGTTTCGCTGACATCGTGCGCAGTAAAGGCACCATGCATAAACAGCGTCGAGATCAGTGGTACGGCTAGAATGGCCAGACCCAGTGCCGCCGGGAGGGTAAGCAAAAAGCAGAGGCGAAGCCCCCAGTCGAGCAGGCTGGAATACGCCGCCTTGTCGCCGCCATGGTGATGGCGGGTGAGACTAGGCAGAATCACTGTGCCGATGGCAACGCCCAGCATGCCAGCAGGAAATTCCATGAGGCGATCTGCGTAATACAGCCAGGAAATGCTGCCGCTTTCTAGAAATGAGGCAAAGACGGTATTCAATAGCAGGCTGATCTGGCTGACCGAAACGCCCAGTAGGGCTGGCACCATTAATAGGCCAATCCGTTTGACACCGGGGTCTTGCCAGCAAGCCTTTAGGTTAAGGCTGAATTTAGGGAGGAGGTCGATCCGGTGCAGGGCATAAAACTGCAGGCCTAGCTGGAGGATGCCGCCAAGGATTACACCCCAGGCCAGCGCCTTTACCGGTGGGTCAAACCAGCTCTGGGTAAAAGCCGCCATGAGAATCAGGCTCACATTCAAAAGCACCGGCGTAAAAGCAGGCACCGAGAAATGGCTCCAGGTATTGAGAATGCCTGCCGCAAACGCCACCATCGACATAAAGAATATGTAGAGGAAGGTAATACGGGTTAGGGTAACGGCCAGTTCGAATTTGTCAGGCGTTTCCAGAAACCCCGGTGCTGAAATGGTGACGATCGCCGGTGCCCACCAGATACCCAGTATGGCGACTAATAGAACCACAGCGCCTAGAGCGCTACCCGAACGGTTAATTAACTGGCGGGTTTCTGCTTCGCCACGTTGCTTATGGTATTCACCCAGCAGTGGCACAAAAGCCTGGGAGAAGGCCCCTTCAGCAAACATGCGGCGCAGCAGGTTGGGGAGTTTGAAGGCTACAAAGAAAGCATCCGTGGCGGCATCGGCGCCAAAGCTACGCGCAATTACGAAATCCCGGACGAATCCAAGGATACGCGAGAGGAAGGTAAAACCACTGACCGTGGCAACGGAACGAAGCAGACTCATAGGCGAATTGTACGATGGTTGCCAATGTTTTAGCTTTCCGGTATAGTCGCGTGTTTTCGAATTCCCCCGCAAAGGAAGTTTCATGGCCAATAGCGCCCAAGCCCGCAAACGTGCCCGTCAGGCAAATAAGCAGCGTGCTCACAACGCCAGCCAGCGCTCCGAGTTCCGTACGGCTATCAAAAAGGTGCGCCGTGCTATTGAGGCTGGTGACAAGACTGCTGCTCAAGCTGTATATGCTGCTGCAGTTAGTGCGATTGATAGCATTGCTGACAAGCGCATTGTTCACAAGAACAAGTCGTCGCGTCATAAGAGCCGCCTGTCGGCCCAGATCAAGGCCATGGCTGCCTAAGTCTGAACAAGACGCAATAAAAAAGCACCTTCGGGTGCTTTTTTTACGTCGATTAGTTCTGCGTCGCGCGGTTTACCGGGGAGGTGTGCCGGGTGGATAAACCACCACATCGGCCAGCGTATCGTCAATATTGCAGACTTCCAGACTACAAACACCATCTATCAGCATCAAATCGTTATCTTTGGCAAAGTTGGCCAGGAAACGGTAGGCAATTGGTGATAGTTCATAAAGAATCCCGTCGATAAAAACGCATTTATCACCTTCCCACTCGCCCGGACTAACATAAGGCGAGTATTTCATGCGTTTTTCGGTGCCGAACGCCGACATAACCCCACACAAGCGCTCTGCCCAATCCGAAGGGCGGAACTTTTTTCCGTCCTGGGTACGGCCAACAATGACTAGGCTGTGAGACAGAATAGTTTGGTTTTCAACGTCGTCTGTCGGTGCGGGGGTGTTCATATTGACATTCTATCGGCTTTTGTGCGCTTGCGGGAGTGGATGCTTGGCCACTTTTGCCATAAAATCACGGGGAACACTTTCAATATGCGACGCGATACGAATTCAGCAACCGGAAGGTTGAGAACTTCGGTCTCGGCGCTTTTTGTTTTTCGATAGATCGAGAAGTTTTATGACCCATGTGATGAATACGTATGCCCGTCAGCCCGTTGCCTTTGTGCAAGGTGAGGGAAGCTGGCTCGTTGATACCGAAGGTAAGCGCTATCTTGATGCGCTGTCGGGTATCGCGGTAAATACCCTGGGTCACAATCATCCTGAACTGGTGCGTGCGCTGAGTCAGCAAGCTGCCCAGTTGTTGCATACCTCAAATCTTTATCGCATCCCGCTACAGGAAGAGCTGGCAGACAAGCTCGCATCGCTCTCCGGCATGGAAGAGGTGTTCTTCTGTAACTCTGGCTGTGAAGCCAACGAAGCCGCTATCAAACTGGCACGTTTTTACGGCCATCGTCAGGGTATTGATAATCCCACCATCATTGTGATGGAGCATGCGTTCCATGGTCGCACCATGGCGACATTGTCGGCGACTGGTAACCGCAAGACGCAAGCAGGCTTTGAGCCGCTGGTCAGTGGTTTTGTACGCGTTCCCTACAATGATATTGAAGCCATTCGTCAGGTTGCTGAACACAATAAGAACGTCGTTGGTGTACTGCTGGAAATGATTCAGGGTGAGGGCGGTATTCATTTGGCCGATGATCAGTTCCAGCGTGATGTACGCGCATTCTGTGACGAAAAGGGCTGGTTGTTAATGACAGATGAAGTCCAGTGTGGCATTGGCCGTACCGGCAAATGGTTTGGCTTCCAGCATTCGGGCGTTCGTCCGGATGTGGTTTCGCTGGCCAAGGGGCTGGGTTCTGGTGTGCCTGTTGGCGCCTGCATGGTGGGTGGTCGTGCATCGGGTCTTTTCGGGCCTGGCAATCATGGTTCCACATTTGGTGGTAATCCATTGGCCATGCGCGCTGCCAATACAACGATTGATGTGATTCAACATGAAAAGCTTCTGGTGAATGCTGATCAAATGGGGCACGCGATTCGCAATGGCTTACGTGCCCGTATCGGTGACTTTTCGGAAGTCGTTGATATCCGCGGTCGTGGCTTGATGATCGGCATTGAACTGGATCGTCCGTGCGGCGAATTAGTCGGCCTGGCACGTGATGCGGGTCTACTCATTAATGTAACGGCTGATTCGGTGGTGCGTCTGCTGCCATCACTCAATATCACTCAGGCTGATGTCGATACCCTGGTAGAACGCCTGTCTAATGTGATTACCCGCTTTTTGGGAAAGTAATATGACCTTGAGACACTATCTGCAGTTTAGCGATCTGAATCGCGAAGAATACGAATACCTCTTTGCGCGTACCCGCTGGATCAAAGAGCGCTTCAAGTCCTATCAGCAATATTGGCCGCTGGTCGACCGCACGCTTGTGATGATTTTCGAGAAGGCCAGCACCCGCACGCGCCTGTCTTTTGAAGCAGGTATGCAACAGCTGGGTGGGGCTGCCATCTACCTCAATACCCGTGACTCTCAATTGGGTCGGGGTGAACCGGTAGAAGATGCTGCACAGGTTATTTCGCGAATGAGCGATATCGTCATGATCCGCACCTTCGAGCAGAGCATCGTTGAACGTTTTTCGACCTATTCGCGCGTGCCAGTGATTAACGGCCTTACGAACGAATACCATCCATGCCAGATTCTGGCGGATATCTTTACCTATCACGAGCATTGCGGTGATTTGCGCGGCAAGACGGTGGCCTGGATTGGGGATGCCAATAATGTCTGTAACACCTGGTTACAGGCGGCGCGCATCCTGGACTTTAAGGTGAATGTGTCCACACCGCCTGGCTACGAGCTGGATACGGCATTGGTCGGTGGTAATGGTAGTCACTTCGAAGTCTTCGCTGATCCGATGGATGCAGCACGTGGCGCTGATCTGGTAACTACGGATGTTTGGACCTCGATGGGTTTCGAGGCTGAGAACGAAGAGCGCCTGAAGGATTTTGCCGACTGGCAGGTAGACGACGAAATGATGGCGGTGGCGAATCCGGGTGCACTATTCATGCACTGTTTGCCTGCACACCGTGGCGAAGAAGTGACGGCCAGCGTAATCGATGGGCCGCAAAGCGTGGTCTGGGATGAAGCAGAGAACCGTTTGCACGTGCAGAAGGCATTGATGGAATTTTTATTGTTGGGTCGGGTTAACTGATCTGACTTGGTTTTGTTTTTAACATTGAGCGGAAAGCAGCAATGAGCGATATCAAAAAAGTAGTGTTGGCCTATTCGGGCGGTCTGGACACCTCGGTGATTCTGAAGTGGTTGCAAGACACCTATGGCTGTGAAGTTGTTACCTTTACGGCCGATCTGGGGCAGGGCGAAGAGCTGGAACCAGCACGTGCCAAGGCACTGAAGCTGGGCATCAAACCAAAGAACATTTTTATCGATGATCTGCGGGAAGAGTTCGTGCGTGACTTCGTGTTTCCGATGTTCCGTGCCAATACGGTCTATGAAGGCGAGTACCTGCTCGGTACCTCGATTGCTCGTCCGCTGATCGCCAAACGTCTGATTGAGATTGTTAACAAAACGGGTGCTGATGCGATCTGCCACGGTGCCACTGGCAAAGGTAACGATCAAGTCCGTTTCGAATTGGGCGCTTATGCGCTTAAGCCAGGCGTTAAAGTGATTGCGCCTTGGCGTGAATGGGATCTGCTATCACGCGAAAAGCTGATGAACTACGCCGAATCGCATGGCATTCCTATTGATATGAAACATAAGAAGGGTGGCTCGCCGTATTCGATGGATGCCAACTTGCTGCACATTTCATTCGAGGGTCGTCATCTGGAAGATCCGGCCGCTGAAGCCGAAGAGTCGATGTGGCGCTGGACGGTATCGCCTGAGAAGGCACCGAATAAAGCCGAATACATTGATATCCAGTATGCCAAGGGTGACCCGGTTGCCATCAACGGCAAGAAGATGAAGCCGCACGAAATTCTGGCACTGCTCAATCAACTGGGTGGCAAGCACGGTATCGGCCGTCTGGACCTGGTTGAAAATCGTTATGTGGGTATGAAGTCACGTGGTTGCTACGAAACCCCGGGCGGAACAATTCTGCTCAAGGGTCACCGTGCCATTGAATCGATTACGCTAGACCGTGAAGTCGCCCACCTTAAGGACGACCTGATGCCACGTTACGCGAGCCTGATTTATAACGGCTACTGGTGGAGCCCAGAGCGTGAGGCATTGCAAACGCTGATCGACCATACGCAGGAACACGTGAACGGTAGCGTTCGCCTGAAGCTCTATAAGGGCAATGTCATTGTGGTCGGCCGTGATTCGAAACACGACTCGCTGTTCGACCCAACGATAGCAACCTTTGAAGACGATGCCGGCGCATACGACCAGAAGGATGCGGGTGGCTTTATTAAACTGAATGCCTTGCGTATGCGTATTGGTGCTAACCGCAATGCCCGTAAGGCACCAAAGGTTGCCGCCAAGAAGCCGGCTGCTAAAAAGCTCAGTGCTAAAAAAGCACCGGCTAAAGCTGCGTCGCGCAAGAAAGCTTAACCATGGAAGGTACCCTGTTTGGCTTTACTGAAGAGCAAATCGCTGACTTCATGTCTACTTACGGCGTGGCAGCTTTTATTCTCTTCATGCTCTTCATTATTGGCGAAATTGCCTTTAAGTCGAAGGCAGGCAAAACGGGTACCGCTGTACTGTTTTTTGTCCTGGCTTTTGGCATGGTAGGTTTTATCGCCAAAAGCGTCATCCAGAAAATGTGGGGAATCTAAATGGCTCAATACGATAACGTTTCCGTAGTAAAAGCTGCCAATGTGTACTTTGACGGCAAGTGTGTCAGTCACACCGTCCAGTTTGCCGATGGCACCAAAAAGACGGTTGGCGTCATTCTGCCGTCATCGCTTACCTTTAATACCGGCGCACCGGAAATCATGGAAGGCGTCGGTGGTTCGTGCCGTGTTCGCCTCAAAGGCGAAACAGATTGGAAGACCTATGGTGCTGGCCAATCTTTTGATGTGCCTGGAAACTCGTCTTTTGAAATTGGCTGTGACGAGCCTTACCACTACGTTTGCCACTTTGGTTGATCACTATGCCCAGCTTCGATATCACCTCAGAAGTCGACATGTCTTCGCTCAAGAATGCAGTGGATGTGGCGAATCGCAAGATCACCAATCGCTATGACTTTAAAGGTTCGGATGCTAATGCCGAACTGAATGAAAAAGATAAAACCATCATCCTGCATGCCGACAACGATTTTCAGTTGGATCAGATGCAGGGCATCTTGTTGCCTGAGATGACCAGTAAATCGATTGACGTCCGCTGTCTGGACCATGGTTCGGTTCAGAAAGTTGGCGGCAATAAGGTTAAACAGGAGCTCAAGGTCAAGGTAGGTATCGAGCAAAACACATCTAAAAAGATTGTGGCCATGCTGAAGGACTCCAAAATGAAAGTTCAGGCGTCTATTCAGGGTGAGGCAGTCCGTGTGACCGGCGCCAAGCGCGATATCCTGCAAGAGGCGATTGCTTTGGTTAAAGAGGGCATTAAAGACGTGCCCTTGCAATTCGGTAACTTCCGCGAGTAATTGATTGGGCGCTTCGGCGCCCTTTTTAATGACATGGCCATTACACCAGAAGCCCTGAAAGCCGCCTTTGCCAGGCTATCGCCCGGGGTTGAACCCGGATTGCCTGGTATTACCGAGGTGGTTGATGAACCGGTGCCTGCAGAGATCCGTGAGCGGCTGTTAACCGGTCGTCGGCCAGCAGCGGTGCTCATCCCGATATTAAAGGCAGGTATCAATGAGCCATTGCGCCTGCTGTTAACGCAACGGACTGCCCATTTACGGGATCATGCTGGCCAAATCAGCTTCCCCGGCGGGGGACTTAACCCGGGCGAGGGCGCTATCGACGGGGCGCTCCGTGAAGCACAGGAAGAAATTGGCCTTGATCCAGACAAAGTGGAAGTTTTTGGTCAGATGCCGCAGTACCACACCGGTACCGGCTTTTCAGTTTCACCCCTGATCGGCTTTGTGCAGACCCCCTGTAGTCTTTCAGCCGATCCGGGTGAAGTGGCGGAAATCTTTGATGTACCACTGGATTTCATCCTTGATCCACGCAATATGCGCCTGGAAACGCGCTATTACCGAGGTGCCTGGCGAAGCTTTCTGGCGGTGCCCTGGTCCGGTTATTACATCTGGGGCGCAACGGCCGGTATGCTGGCCCAGTTATCCCGTATTGTTCGCGCGGCCGGGTAGGCACAAAAGTTTTCTTAATAATGGCTTGAATATGATATCTTGAACAAGATATAGCGATGGCCAGATCCATTGTGGTTCTGGCATCCGAATGGACTGACAGGCTTTAGATCTATGAAACTCGTTGTACTGATTCTCGCACTCCTGATTGAACAGGTTCGCCCATTACCTTATGCCCGTTTTGTCGGGGCGCCACTGACTCGCCTATCGAATTGGGTGGAGAGTGTTTTTGATTCCGGTAACCGTCAGCATGGATTCCTCGCATGGTTGCTGATTGTGGGGGGCGGTGTGCTTCTGGCGACGATCCTCGATCTTTTACTGTCAAGCATCAATCTTTTGCTGGGAATGGCTTTTGGCATTCTGGTTCTGTACCTCACACTAGGATTTCGCCAGTTCAGTCATTCATTTACAGCCGTTAACGAAGCACTGCAGATGGATGACGTGCCCGCTGCCCGCAAGGCGATGAAGGCATGGAATAGCGAGTGTCCCGACCAGGCCAGTTCTGATGAAATAGCGCGTTTGGCTATTGAAACAGGCGTTCTGGCATCGCACCGTCACGTGTTTGGTGTCTTGGCATGGTTTGTGGTGTTTGGTCCTGTCGGAGCCGTTTTCTACCGCCTTTCGGCTTTTCTAGCGACACACTGGAATGGTAGCGACCGTAAAGATGAAGAACTGGTAGGCGAGCATGCCGCAGAAGAAGTTCAGGTAAAACGTCGCCAATTCGGTGCCTTTGCCCGTCAGGCTTTTGCACTGATTGATTGGCTGCCTGCCCGCATGACTGCCGTAGCCTTTGCCATTGTGGGCAACTTTGAAGATGCTCTTTATTGCTGGCGTGAGCAGGCCAAAAGCTGGCGCGATCACACCGCAGGTGTCATCGTTGCTGCGGGCGCGGGTGCTCTGGGTGTAAAGCTAGGCGGCCCGCTGAGCCCTTCACCCATTATCGATGATGAAACAGTTTCGGACCGCCCTGAAATCGGGGTTGGCGAAGAGGCGACACCAGCAGCATTGCCATCGGCAATCGGTTTGGTCTGGCGCGCTTTGATTTTGTGGGTAATACTACTCGCAGTTGTAGGGCTTGCCGCTTGGGTAGGCATTTGAGTCATAAAAAACTAAATATAGGTTGGGAGACAGAAGCATGAGCAAAGACGTTGTTGTACTGAGTGCAGTTCGTTCCGCCATTGGCGCTTTTGGTGGTGGTCTTTCCGACATGGAACCGTGCGAATTAGCCGGCGCTGTTATGAAAGAAGCTGTGGGTCGCTCGGGTGTGGATCCACAAGCCATTAACTATGTAACGGTTGGCACTACGATGCCTACCGATTCACGTTACGCTTATGTCTCTCGTGTCGCATCTATCCAGGCTGGCCTCTCGATGGATTCGGTAGCCATGCAAGTAAGCCGTCTGTGTGCTTCGGGTCTGCAAGGTATTGTTACCTCAGCTCAGAACATCCTTTTGGGTGATTCCGACTACGCCATCGGTGGTGGTGTCGAAGTGATGTCCAAGGCGACATACTTCATGCCAGCGCTGCGTACCGGTGCCCGCATGGGTGACACCAAGGCTGTAGATAGCATGGTTGCCGTTCTGACCGATCCGTTTGGCGTTGGCCACATGGGTATTACGGCTGAAAATCTGGCTGCCAAGCATGGCTTCAGCCGTGAAGATCAGGATGCATTTGCCGTTGAATCGCAACGCCGTGCTGCCGCAGCTATTGATGCCGGTCACTTCAAATCGCAAATCATGCCGATCGTTAAACAAACCCGTAAGGGTGAGGTGATTTTCGATACCGATGAGCACGTCAAGCGTGGCACGACGATGGAATCGCTGGGCAAGATGAAACCGGCCTTCAAGAAGGACGGTACGGTTACCGCCGGTAATGCTTCAGGCATTAACGATGGTGCGGCATTCTTTGTGCTGGCGGATGCCGCTGTTGCGGCTAGTGCCGGCCACAAGCCAATGGCACGTCTGGTTTCGTACGCTGTTGCTGGTGTACCGAACGACATCATGGGCGAAGGCCCGATTCCGGCAACCAAGCTGGCCCTGAAAAAGGCTGGTCTGACCCTGGATCAGATGGATGTGATCGAATCGAATGAAGCCTTTGCTGCTCAGGCGCTATCGGTTGCCAAGGTCCTGGGTCTCGATCCAGCCAAGACTAACCCGAATGGTGGCGCCATTGCACTGGGTCACCCAGTCGGTTGTTCGGGGGCATTCATTGCCACCAAGGCCATCTATGAGCTGCAACGCGTTGGCGGCAAGTACTGCCTCGTCACCATGTGTATCGGTGGCGGTCAGGGTATCGCTGTGATCTTCGAACGCTGCTAATTTAGCGGTGCTCAGTAAAAGCCGCCCTCCGGGGCGGTTTTTTTATAAGCGCGATTTGTTCTCGATGAGCAGTTGTCTTATCAGCTCAAGTCGGGTTTGTGTTGCGGTACCGGCATCAACGGCATTCCTGAAAGCGCAATCTGGTTCATTGAGGTGTCGGCAATCGCGGAATCGACAGTCTCCCAGATGCGGTCGGAATTCCGGAAAGGCGAGCAGGATCTGCTCGTCAGTTAAATGGGAGAGGCCGAAGACCTGTAACCCGGGTACATCGATGATAGTGATGTCGGGTTCTTGTTGATAAGCCTGAACGGTCGTTGTGGTGTGACGCCCGGTATCTAGGTAGTGAGAGATCTCACCAATGGTCGCCTTGGCATCCGGCACCAGCACATTGATGAGAGAAGATTTACCCATGCCGGATTGACCAGTAAGCACGGTGGCTTGTGCATTAATCTGGTTACGAAGTTGATCAATGCCCTGGCCGCTCAATGTCGATGTGTGAATGACCGGGATGCCAAGCGCATTGAAAGGCGCAATCAATTCTTCGGCTCGTGGCACCAGATCAAGTAGATCCGCTTTATTCAGCAGGATCGTAAATCCGATGTCTTCAGCGGCACAGGCCACCTGACATCGGGACAGTAGCTCAGGGTCGAAAGACGGCTCGGTAGCGACCACGAACCATACCTGATCCACATTGGCCGCAATGGCCTTGTCTTTAAATTGATCAGACCGTCGGAATAGGTTCTGCCGCGGTTCTGTCTTTTCAATTACGGCCTGCGGTTGGGTTACATCACCTGAATTCCCGAGGTCGGTAAGCGTAACGAGATCGTTGACGGCTACTTCATGCTTTTTGCCACGGGCAATGCAGTGCCAGAGCGCGCCAGAGTTATCGCGCGCTACATAGTGCCTGCCGTGGCTGGCAATGATGCGCGCAGTAAAGGTTTTATTCATGCGCGAGCGCCTGGTTGTGCCGAGAGGTGTGCAATACGCAGGGTAGCGGGTGGATGGCTGTCATGAAATAGTGAGTAGATCGGGTCCGGTGTTAGCGTGGCAGCATTTTCCCGATACATGGTGATTAACGCATCGATGAGTTCTTGTGCGCTGGCATGCTGGGCCGCATAGGCGTCAGCCTCGTATTCATGTTTGCGCGATAACGCATTGCTGAGCGGTGTGAGGGGTAGCAGGCACAGGGGCATAGCCAGACTAAAGAGGGCAAGTGCTGTGGCCGGATTAACCATGTTTACGCCCAGCGCACTATAGAACCAGGAAGCATGCAGCAGCTGGAAGAGGCTCCAGAGCAAGGCGAGTGATATGACTGCCATGAGCGTCAGGCGTTTTTGCAGGTGTTTGCATTGGTAGTGCCCGATTTCATGGGCAAGTACAGCTTCTAATTGATTTGGTGACAGTTGGTTAATCAAGGTATCAAACAGAACAATCCGACGATTTTTACCAAAGCCGGTGAAGTAGGCATTGGCATGGGCAGAGCGCTTGGAACCATCCATAACGAATAAGCCAGCTGCACTGAAGCCGCAGCGTTGTAGCAAAGCATCGAGCTTCTGTTTGTGCTCGCTGTCTGGCATGGGCGTGAATTTATTGAAGAGGGGGGCAATCACCACCGGATAAATAAAGAGTAGCAATGCATTAAAAACCATCCAGCCGAGCCAGGCCCACAGCCAGCTCATTGGTGTAGCGAGATCGAGCAACCAGAGGATGAGAGAGAGCAGTGGCAGAGCGATGATCAAGCTGACGAGTGCATTGCGTAAGAGGTCAGTGATAAACAGCGCTGGCGTCATTCGGTTAAAGCCAAAGCGTGCTTCGAGACTGAACTGGCGGTAAATGCCGAGGGGTAGATCAACCAGGCTTGATAGCACCCCTAAACTAACCAGAAAAATCAGCCCGGTGATTAAGCTAGAGTCACTGTTGCTCAGCGTGATGGCAAGGCCATAGAGCAGGTTAATGCCGCCGCCTAGGGTTAGTGCCAACAACCACACACTATCAATGAGCAGACTCATTTGCGCCAGACGTATTTTGGCGCAAGAGTAGGCAGCTGCTTTCTGGTGGGCTTCCAGGCTAATGACATCTTTAAAGGCATCAGGTACCTGCGGCTGGTGACGCTGTACGTTGCTGGCCTGACGGACAGTAAGCCAGAGTTTGACGAGTAGATTAGCAGCGACTAGCGCAATAAAGAGGAGCGAAATATCAGACATGGATCCGTGAAGTAGGGCGAGTGACTATGACACAATATGGCATCTTAAAGCATGACGCAGAAGGTAGTGTAGCTATGGGCATAGATCAAAGACGGTTAGTGTGGCTGGATATGGAAATGACTGGGTTGAATCCGGATACGGATACGATTCTAGAGCTGGCCATGGTGGTGACAGATGCGGATCTGAACGTCGTCGCCGAGTCAGCTTCCTGGGCTGTACATCAATCGGATGCAACGCTGGCAGGGATGGATGATTGGAATACCAAAACACACGGTGCTTCGGGTCTTATCGAGCGTGTACGAACGTCTCCGCTGGATATGGGTGCTGTTGAGCAGGTCGCCATTGATTTTATGAAAGATTGGATCGGTAAGGGCGTCAGCCCTATGTGTGGCAATTCCATCTGCCAGGATCGGCGTTTTATGGCGCGTCATATGCCTAAGCTGGAGACATGGTTTCATTATCGGAATCTTGATGTGAGCACGCTCAAGGAACTCTGCCGTCGCTGGCGTCCGGAGTTATCGGCCCAGGTCAACAAAACCGGTGCGCATACGGCGCTCGCCGACGTACATGAATCGATAGAAGAGCTACGCTTCTATCGACACCACTTTATCAAGGCTGAGTAGATTCAGGCGTGCTGCGTACGAAAAGGGTATAACGCTCGGCTCGCGTGCCACGGCGGTGTCCAGCCCAAACTTTGTTAGCGGACTCCCAGCCTTTCGGTAGTTTGATCTCCTGATTCTCGCCTTCGCTTTCAGTCAGAAGCAAGCGGCAGCTGGCAGACGCTTTCAGGGCACTACGGGGCATAGCGCGTTGAAGTTGGTAACTTAATGCGGCCCGTGCATCATCAGATACCTTGTACGTTGCGATACAGCCAGAGGGGTCGATTTGTTGAGCGAGTTGATTGCCCAAACGGGTAAATGACATGCCGTGATCGAGCCATGGTGACCAGAGGGCAACAACGAGTGCCCAGATAAGTGTAATGCCTGCAAACCAGTGTTGAATACCACGTACAGGTGAGCGCGGGATATTGCGCATTAGGACGAACCAGCCAATCGTGAGTAGAAAGGCAATGGCCGGCGGTACGATAGTTAATGGTGTTCTGAACCCCGGTTCCAGACGCGTGACGGTTTGAGCCAGGTGCTCAGGCCAGCCGAAATGAATGGCGCACCAGCCCAGCCAGACAAAGCCTGCGGTAATGGTAAACAGTGTCAGCGTAAACGCGTCAAGCAGGTTAGCGGCGCCGCGTCGTAGGTGACTTACCGAAGCCGTCGCAAGCAAGAGTATCGGCACGAGCAGGATGAGGCTCTTTGATGGGCGGGCTGCAGAGATGCTTACCTGAATGGCAAATGCCAGGAGCAGGACAATAAGCGGCACAACGGTTTCTTGGCGCCAGAAAGTGAGGCGCCGGCGCCAGAGTGTCCAGGCAGCTATCGGCCAGGCCGGCCATGTTGTCCAGGCGACCAATTTGATAAAGGTCATCAGATGCGGTGGAATCTCTGCGAGATTGCGTAGGGTCGATGTGGGCCAGATGGCTTCAAGAAGTGCGCCAGGCTCCGGGTTGCCAAATGCCGCTGCATGGATGAACCAGAAAAAGCCGATGAGCAACCCAAGCATCAGTGCAACAAGGGTGTTGATTCGTAGTTTCGGCTTGAGTAAAAACTGGCCGAGTAGCACAAGGATGAGCGGCAAGGCTATACAGAGCCCGCCGGACAGTATCGTGACGCCCAAGCCCAGTGCAGCAAGTGTTGATCCGGGCGTGACTTTTTCAAAGCATATTTTGCTGGTGCCCCAGAAGAATAGGGCATAACCCGCCATGACGGCCAGGTCCGGTTGCGTTTCGTGGGCGCTTAACATTAGCCCCGGTGCACTTAAGGCTAGAAAGGGCAAAATGCGCGCGTCTTCCGTGCCTAGGGCGCCGCGTGCCGTCTGATAAAGCGCGTAGATGGTAGTCGCTACCCAGAACAGGTTACCGATGCGCGCTGCGTCAGGCAGTGGCAGAAATAGACTGAAGGGCCAGGCTATCAGTGCATTGACCCAGTAGTAGAGCGGAGACTGGTTCCAGGTGTCTCCCTGGAAGGTAGGTACGAGCCAGCTACCGCCATTGAGTAGGCTCGCAATGAGGCCAAAGTGCTCGGCATCGTCACCGCGCCAGGGGTCGCGACCAATTAGGCCGGGAATCAGCAAGATCAGCGCAAGACACAGCGCCACCGGCCAACCCATGAGCAGTGGCTGACGCGAATAGGTGCTCCAGCGCACGGGAGCGTCCGGTTTGGCGGAGGGTGGTGTGGGTCTCAGGTCTAGAAAGGACATAATGTGCCGATTGTATTGCCTATAAAGCAAAAGGGCAGCCTAAGCTGCCCTTTGATCGTTCGAACGTGCGAAGGTCTTAGGCAGACTTGCGCAGGCCGCCGAACTTCTGACGGAATTTCTCGACGCGACCAGCCGTATCCACGATCTTCTGCTTGCCCGTGTAGTAAGGGTGGCAGTTTGAACAAACTTCAACGTGCAGGGCCTTGTTCATGGTCGACTTGGTCGTGAACTTCTCACCGCAGGAGCAGGTGACTTCGATATCTTTGTATTCGGGGTGGATGCCAGACTTCATTTGAAAGAATCCTAGTTTTAGTTACACCGATCTGGCGATTGTGGCGAGATCACTTAAGTTTTAAATTATCGCTGAATTTTCAATCGATTGCAATGGCTTTATTAGCCACGGCGCATGGCATCGAAGAATTCGGCGTTGTTCTTGGTTGAACGGACCTTGTCGAGCAAGAACTCCATTGCTTCCAGGTCGTCCATCGGGTAGAGCAGCTTACGTAGCACCCAGATCTTCTGCAGGATTTCCTGTGGAATAAGGAGTTCTTCGCGGCGGGTACCCGAACGGTTGACGTTGATCGATGGATACAGACGCTTTTCAGACATCTTGCGATCCAGATGGATCTCCATGTTGCCTGTGCCCTTGAACTCTTCGTAGATTACATCGTCCATACGGCTGCCGGTATCGATCAGGGCGGTTGCGATAATCGTCAGCGAACCACCTTCTTCGATATTACGAGCAGCACCGAAGACACGTTTTGGTTTTTGCAGGGCATTGGCATCCACACCACCCGACAGAACCTTGCCCGAGGCCGGTTGTACGGTGTTGTAGGCACGAGCCAGACGCGTGATCGAGTCAAGCAGGATGACCACATCTTTTTTGTGTTCGACCAGGCGCTTGGCTTTTTCGATAACCATTTCGGCGACTTGTACGTGACGTACGGGTGGTTCGTCGAAGGTCGAGGCAATAACTTCGCCACGCACCGAGCGCTGCATTTCGGTAACTTCGTCCGGGCGCTCGTCGATCAACAGAACGATCAGCACCACATCCGGGTGGCTGGCCGTAATGGCATGGGCGATATTCTGCAACATGACAGTTTTACCGGATTTCGGCGAAGCGACGAGCAGGCCGCGCTGCCCCTTACCAATCGGCGCCACCATGTCGATGATGCGGGAGGTGAGGTTTTCTTCGGTTTTGCTGTCACGTTCCAGCTTGAGCGGCTGATTCGGGTGAAGCGGTGTGAGGTTCTCGAAGAGAATCTTGTTTTTGCAGGCATCGGGCGCTTCACCGTTGATGCGATCAACTTTGGTCAATGCAAAATAACGTTCGCCTTCGCGCGGCATGCGGATTTCACCGTCAATGGTGTCGCCGTTGCGCAGGTTATAGCGACGCATCTGGGAAGGGGAGACGTAGATGTCATCCGAGCTGGCCAGATATGAGGATTCGGGGGAGCGCAGAAAGCCGTAGCCTTCTTGCATTACTTCCAGGCAACCATCACCGGCGATAGTTTCACCGGTCTTTGCGTGTTCTTTGAGCAGGGCAAAGATGAGTTCCTGTTTACGCAGGCGGTTGGCGTGTTCGATACCGGCCGTAGTGGCCATGTCAATCAGTTGGCTGACATGTTTGGACTTGAGTTCTGAAAGATGCATATTTGGGACGCAATGATGCGCGGTGGTGTCATGCCTGTTCGCAAAACGCACGTAAAACGTACTTGAAACTATTGCGAAAGGACTGGGAGCTTGTGTTCAAGCGGCTTGCAGAAGAGATGTCAGAGAGCAGTTGCTACAGTTCGTCTGATTTCTATTGCTTTGATGGCCAGAATTGCTCTGGTCAGGGATGTTGCGATTGGTACGAGGGTAAAGCAAGGGGTGGAACGCATTCCACCCCAATGATCTTACAGGTGGCCGTCTAGGAAGGCAACCAGTTGAGATTTCGAGAGGGCACCCACCTTGGTGGCCTCAACGCTGCCGTTCTTGAACAGCATGAGCGTTGGAATGCCGCGCACACCAAACTGAGCAGGTGTTTGCTGATTCTCATCGATATTGATCTTGGCAACTTTAACTTTGCCGGCATATTCCTGGGCGATATCGTCAAGGATCGGCGCAATCATTTTGCACGGACCACACCATTCAGCCCAGAAGTCGAGCAGAACCGGTTCGGTCGATTTGGTAACGTCGTCGGCGAAAGAGCTGTCAGTGACGTGGACAATATGTTCGCTCATAGCGCATTGCCTCAAAGGAATAAGTGATTGAAGAATTCGTAATATGCCTGTTTGTGTCTAACGACACAAGACATACGTGCGAAGTTTGCCGCAAGACGGCATAATGGGCAAGATCTATATGTAGAAGTCATCAATTTCGAGGAAAGTCATGACGTACGTTGTTACAGACAACTGCATCAAATGCAAATACACGGATTGCGTGGATGTGTGCCCGGTGGATTGTTTCCACGAAGGCCCTAATTTTCTGGTCATTGACCCGGATGAGTGTATTGACTGCACTTTGTGCGTTGCCGAATGCCCTGCAGAAGCGATTTATGCCGAAGATGATGTGCCGGCAGGTCAGGAAGCCTTTATTGCTTTGAACGCAGAATTGGCCAAGAACTGGCCCGTTATTGCCGAGCGCAAGGATCCATTGCCGGATGCTGATAACTTTAACGGGCAGGCTGGCAAGCTCGCCGAACTTGAACGCTAAGACAGGACCCGGATATTCGTATGCTGGTACAGGAAATACTTAAACTCAAAGGCAACGTGCTTTACACCACCCATTCGGGTGCCAGTCTGGCCCAGGCCGTTGAGGCATTGACCGAGCATGATGCCGGTTCACTGGTTGTCATGGACGGTGGCGAAATGACCGGTCTGATTACCTTCCGTGAAGTGCTGCAAGCGGTGGGTAAAACCAAAGGTGATTTGTCGGCTATGACGGTTGCTAATTTCATGGTCGCTCAGCCGATTGTGGCGCGTCCGGACATGCCGATTGAAGCAGTGCGTGAACTACTGGTTAATCATCACCAGCGTTATGTACCGGTGATGGATGGCAAGTTGCTGATGGGCGTCGTTTCTTTTATGGACGTTGCCAAGGCTGTTCTGGAGGAGCAGGGCTTTGAAAACCGCATGCTTAAGAACTTCATCAAGAATTGGCCAGCGGAAGACGGCAACGACTAATCAAGTCGTTGCTGAACCCGATAAAGCCAGCAAATTAAGCTGGCTTTATTTTTTTCTGATTGGCGTCAGCGATGCGTACGGCCAACACACAGGAGGCAATACGCGTTTCGGCATGATCTGCACGCGACGTTAGGATAATGGGTACTTTAGCGCCCAGTACGATGCCTGCCGGTACAGCACCTGCCAGGTATTCCAGTTGTTTGGCAACCATATTCCCGGATTCCAGATCTGGCACCACCAGAATATCGGCAAGACCAGCCACTGGGGATTTAATACCCTTGGTCTTGGCCGCATCAAGAGAAACTGCGTTATCAAAGGCCAGTGGGCCATCCAATGTGCCGCCTTTGATTTGGCCCCGGTCAGCCATTTTGCAGAGTGCTGCTGCATCCAGAGTCGATTGAATCTTAGGATTGATTGTCTCTACGGCCGACAGAATCGCTACTCGTGGGTCTTGCAATCCGAGTATATGTGCCAGGTCAATGACGTTCTGAATGATGTCGGCCTTTGTCATCAGGTCCGGATAGATATTAATGGCCGCATCAGTAATCAGCAGGGGTTTGCCATAGGCATGGACATCCATGCGGAAAACGTGTGATAAACGGCGTGCAGTTCTCAAGCCTGTCGTGCGATCGACGACGGCACTCATCATTTCATCGGTATGCAGGCTACCTTTCATCAGCGCCTGGGCTTCTCCCTTGCGGGCGAGTTCTACACCGATGCGGGCGGATTCCTGACTATATGGTGTGTCGACAATCCGGTAGGGCTCAATGTTCAGATCAAACGTTTGAGCCAACTGACGAATCCGTTCGGCCGGGCCAATCAGAATTGGATGAATCAGACCATATTCAGCAGCGAGTACAGCCCCCTTCAATGATTCTTCATCACAGGGATGGATGACGGCGGTGATTACGGGGTCCATGCCTTTTGCCGTATCAACAAAAGCCTGAAAGCGCTCCGTATAGGTTGATAAGGTTGCCTTTGGAACACAAAGTTTTTTACGCGAAATCTTCTCGGAGGGAGCCAGCACTTCCAGCGTGCCGGTCACCGCACGTTGGCCACTTTCCAGAATGACTTCGGCATCGAATAGCACGTGTTGCGTGCGTTCGTATTTCCGTTCTACCGTAATCTTGAAGGTAACCGTATCGCCCACCATGATTGGGCGCAAATAACGCAGATTCTGATCAACCAGAATGGTACCCAGACCCGGCAGTTCACTGCCGAGTAGATTGACCAGCATGGCCCCAGACCACATGCCGTGAGCGACAACTTCCCGGTAAATACTACTGTCGGCAAATTCCGGATCCAGCATGTTGGGATTGGTGTCGCCGGTGGCAGCAGCAAAAAGTCGTAAGTCGTCCACCGTAACCGTACGGACGACCGAGGCGTTATCGCCGACCGCTAATTCGTTGAACGGATGGTTCTCAATGAGGTCTGAACAGAACTTATCTAGGCTGTATGAGTGTGACATGACTTGTAATTGGATCAATAGAGAATATGACGGCCGCCATCGACAACGATGACATCACCGGTGATACCGCGACCTGCTGGACTGGCGAGTAGTGTCGCCAGGGCGCCGACTTCCTCAATCGTGACCAGGCGGCGGAGTGGGGCATGTTCGATGCTGTCCTGCATCAGGTGATCGAATTCAAGGATGCCTGAAGCGGCGCGTGTTGCGATGGGGCCCGGTGAAATAGCGTTGACTGAAATGTTCTTCGGACCCAGTTCTGCCGCCAGCGCACGTGTGGCGGCTTCAAGTGATGCTTTGGCCAGACCCATGATGCCGTAGTGAGGCGCAACGCGGTTGGCGCCTTCGTAACTCATCGTTAATAGTGAACCGCCGTCTTTCATCAACGGGGCGGCATGACGGGCAAGACGGATCAGGCTATGGCAGGAAATGTCCATAGCGCGGGAAAACCCCTCGCGGCTGGTATCTAGAACCGGGCCGTGCAGGTCATCCAGAGGCGCAAATGCAATAGAGTGCAGTACAAAATCGAGCTTTCCCCAGTCCTGATCGATTTTCTCGAATAGCGCACCCATTTCTGCATCATTCTCCACGTCCAGCGGTTGGATAAGTGATGCGTCTAGACTCTCTGCAAGCGGGCGCACATGAGATTCTGCCTTGGCATTCAGGTAGGTCACTGCGAGCTCGGCCCCAGCGGCACGGAATGCCTCGGCACATCCCCAGGCGATGCTGTGCTGATTCGCAATGCCGACGACTAGGCCCTTAAGGCCTTTGAGCGTGGTGTTCGAGGCTGTTAGCTGCATGTTCTATTCCTGAATTGACTATAACTGTAGGCGTTATGTTGCGCCGCAACGTTGTCGAGCGCAAGTAGATTAGATTCTGTAATCAGTTAATTTTTTGTGACATCAGCCTGTGCGGTCTAGGATAATGCCGGCTTGCTGATTAAAGACTGACCCATGAACACACCTGCAGCACCTGAACAGCGTCATTACATGACACCCGGTGGTCACCGCCGGCTGTGTGATGAGCTGGAATATCTGGTTAAGACCGAGCGCCCCAAAATCGTGGAGATAGTTTCCTGGGCAGCGTCTAACGGCGATCGTTCAGAGAATGGTGACTATCTGTATGGCAAAAAGCGGCTGCGTGAGATCGACCGCCGCATCCGTTTTCTGATGAAGCGCATGGAAAATGCCCATATCATCGACCCAGGCCTGCAACAACACCGCGATCAGGTGTTCTTTGGGGCTACGGTTGTCGTTTGTGATGAAAACGGGACTGAAACCACCTACAGCATCGTCGGCATTGATGAGGCTGATCCGAATAAAGGCTGGATCAGCTGGGTATCGCCGTTGGCCAAGGCATTATTTAAGCTGCGTGAGGGAGATGTTGCCCGCTTTGTCAGCCCCCTGGGGCCGAGGGAGCTAGAAGTGGTTGATGTGCTTTATCAATCACTGCCGATGCCGCCGTTTAATCCAGACGCTTGAATTCCAGCATTTCGTCCTAATCTAAGGCGAAACACGTTTTATTCAGTCAACATTCTTAATCCTAAAGACTTATGACCCATCAAACCCAAACCGAAACCAAGACATTCCAGGCGGAAGTTAAGCAGCTCCTTCAGCTGATGATCCATTCGCTTTACTCCAACAAGGAAATTTTCCTCCGTGAGTTGGTATCAAACGCCTCAGATGCCTGTGACAAACTGCGTTATGAAGCTCTAGCCACCCCTAGTCTGTTTGAGAACGATCCGGAACTGGGATTGCGCATTCTGATTGATGCCGAAGCTAAAACCATCACCATTGCCGATAACGGCATTGGCATGACTAAAGACGAAGCGATTGCCCACCTGGGCACCATTGCCAAATCCGGCACCAAAGAATTCTTCTCAGCCCTGACGGGCGATGCCCAGAAGGACGCCAACCTGATTGGCCAGTTTGGTGTGGGTTTCTATTCCTCGTTTATCGTTGCCGATAAGGTAACCGTTCGTAGCCGTAAGGCTGGTGCGCCGTCAAATGAGGGTGTCGAGTGGGTATCGGCCGGCGAGGGTGAATACACCGTCGCCGATATCCAGCATCCGGGTCGCGGCACAGAAGTGACACTGCATCTGCGTGCCGAGCAGGAAGATCTGCTCAACGGCTGGAAATTGCGTGAAATTCTCCGCAAATATTCGGACCATATTGCTTTGCCGATCCGCATGGTTAAAGAAACCTGGGACGAAGAAGCCAAGGCCATGAAGCCGACCGGCGAAGAAGAAACCGTGAATCAGGCTAGCGCTTTGTGGGCACGCCCTAAGAGCGAAGTCACTGAAGAAGAATACAAAGCCTTCTATCAGCACGTGGCACACGACTACCAAGAACCGCTCACCTGGGTACACGCCAAGGTTGAGGGTCGGCAGGAATATACCCAGCTCTTGTACGTGCCATCACAGGCACCGTTTGATCTATGGGATCGTAATGCCCGTCATGGCATTAAGCTCTACGTCAAGCGTGTCTTCATCATGGATGATGCCGAACAGCTGATGCCAACCTATATGCGCTTTGTGCGCGGCGTGGTGGATGTCGCTGATCTACCGCTGAATGTATCGCGCGAGATTTTGCAGGAAAGCAAAGACATCGAGCAGATTCGCTCGGGCTGTACCAAGCGCGTACTGGGTCTGCTTGAAGAGCTGGCAGATAACAACGCCGAAAAGTACACCACCTTCTGGAACCAGTTTGGTCAGTTACTCAAAGAAGGCGTCGGGGAAGATCATGCCAATCAGGCCCGCATCGCCAAACTACTGCGATTTGCGACGACTACGACCGATAGCCCGGAACAGAGCGTGTCGCTCACCGAATACGTATCGCGTATGAAGCCTGGCCAGGACAAGATCTACTACGTTACTGCCGAAACATTCCAGGGTGCCAAGAACAGCCCGCATCTGGAGATCTTCCGCAAGAAGGGCATTGAAGTCCTATTGCTTTCGGATCGTGTCGATGAATGGATGGTCAGCCACTTGCGAGACTTTGAGGGTAAAGCACTGCAGTCGGTTGCCAAGGGTGGTCTGGATCTGGGTGAGCTGGAAGATGCCAGTGAAAAGCAGGCGCGTGCCGAAGCCGAGTCTTCTGCCAAGGATCTGGTCGAACGGCTCCAGAAAGCCTTGGGCGAAAAGCTTAAGGAAGTACGTGTCACGCATCGCCTGACAGATTCGCCTGCTTGCCTGGTAGCTGACGAGCATGATCCGGGTGCCAATCTGCAGCGCATGCTTAAAATGATGGGCCAGAATGCGCCTGAGATTAAGCCGATTCTGGAAATTAATCCGCAGCACCCGATGCTCAAGAAGATGGAGTTGCTACCGAACGAGGGTGGCCACTTTGATGATTATGCGTCTGTGCTGTTTGATGAGGCATTGCTTGCCGAAGGTGGGCAGATCGAAGATCCGGCTGGCTTTGTGCGCAAGATTAACCGGCTGATGTTAGGTTAATTGCGGTCTGACCGCTTCAACAGTCAGAAACTGAAACGCCACCTTAGGGTGGCGTTTTTTATAGCGCGGGGCAGATTGCTTCAATGCGTAACTGCGGTCTGTCCACGCCGTTGTAGTGATTGATTTCTAGTGCGTAGGCCAGCGTATCCTGAGCGGTGGGGATCGTGGTGTCGTTAAAACGGATTGCATCCATGCGGCTTTGCCCGCAACCCAGAGTAAGTTTCAGGTGTTTATCCTGCAGCAGACGGGACTCCAGGATCTGAAACCGGTTAGCAAAGATCGGTGCAGGAAAACCCTGGCCCCAGATACCTTCTGCCAATTGTTTTGCTGTATTTAGACTGAGTTCACTATCAACTAAGGGGCCATCAATCGCCAGGCTATGGGTGCGTGCTTCAACCGGTAGCAATTGATCGACCAGTTCGTCGAAAGCGCGCTGAAATAATCCGAAGTCGCTTTCACGGATACTCAGGCCAGCTGCCATGGCGTGGCCGCCAAATTTGATAATGAGTGCCGGGTAGATCTTGGTCAGATGATCCAATGCGTCTCTCAGATGCAGGCCGGGAATCGAGCGGCCTGAGCCTTTAATCAAGCCGCTCCCATCGCTGGCAAATACCACCGTAGGTCGGTGCATTTGTTCTTTGATACGTCCTGCCAGAATGCCGACGACGCCACCATGCCATCCTGGGTCATAGAGGCTGATACCTGCCGTGTTTTTCACATCCAGTTGCGTCAGAATTTTGGCGGCGTCGTTTTTCATCTGGTCTTCTACGGAACGACGGGCGACATTCAGACGATCGAGTTCTTGTGCCAGTTTGAGGGCATCGCCCATGTCTTCAGCTAGTAGGCAGCGGATGCCAATGCGCATATCGTCCATGCGGCCAGCGGCATTAAGTCGGGGCCCCAATAAAAACCCCAGGTCACTGGCTTGTGCACGGTCTGGCTGTTTGCCAGACACCGCATAGAGTGCCAGGATGCCCGGGCAGCAACGGCGCTGTCGAATCCGGTTGAGGCCATTAGCCACCAGAATACGATTGTTGCGATCCAGCGAAACTACATCGGCTATGGTGCCCAGGGCCACGAGGTCGAGCAGGGTACCGAGATTGGCTTGTTCGGCAGCGGGCCAGTTGCGCTGACGCAACGCCTGGCGCAGGCCCATCAGCACGTAAAGCATCACGCCCACACCGGCTAGATTCTTTGAGCCAAAGTCGCAACCGGGTTGATTGGGGTTAACAATGGCATCAGCCACCGGTAGGGTACTGCCCGACAAATGGTGGTCGGTAATCACGACCTGCATGCCCATAGCTTTGGCATGCGCCACGCCATCAATGCTGGCAATGCCGTTGTCTACGGTAACGAGCAGATCCGGCTTGCCGCCCGCAGCCTGCGCAACCAGATCAACGATAGCGGGCGTTAGCCCATAACCAAGTTTGAACCGATCGGGTACAAAGTAATCTAATTTGCCCGCTTGTATACCCAATAGTTGTAGGCCTTTAACCGCAACGGCGCAGGCCGTAGCGCCATCGGCATCATAATCGGCCACGATGCAGACTTTACGACCTTCGGTGATGGTATTGGCCAGGATCTGTGCGGCTGTATCCATACCCTTCAGACCTGCGGGTGGTAACAGATCTTCCATGCGTATACTGATCTGTTCAGCCTGGTTAATACCCCGCGCAGCATAAAGCCTGGCCAGCAATGGACTAACGCCCCCCTGTTCCAATTGCCAGGCCGTGCGTTCCGACCAGGCGCGTTTGCTGAGGGTTACCATGAGCGAACGAGGGTCGCTAATTCAGCGTGTTTATGTGTTTGACCCAAGAGTCGCTGGATCAAAGAAGGGCGCAAGTTTTTGTGATTTGAGGCCAGGGTCCACTGATGGGTCTGATAGGCATCTGGCGCAATAATAGTCAGGCTATCGAGTTCACCGCTGACTAATGCGCTCAGGGCTGGTGCAATATGAGTCAGGATTAATGTATTAACCGCTTTTTGCCAGGATGCCATGTCATCTTGCGCAATGGCTGTGGCCAGGCTTGTGTCTAGTAGCAGGCCCGAGCTGCTTGTATTTATTTGAGGGGTATGTGTCGTGCCGGTAAGCATGCATAGACCCCGGAGTAAGGCGCTGTTGCCTACAGCCCAGTCGAATGGGGGTGTCTCGCAGGCTGTGTTGGCATCTAGTAGGCCAGCTCCCCAGGGCCAGACGCTATTGATGGTGGTTAAACCGTTCATCTGGCGTTCTTCATTAACCGGATGATCATTCAGACACATCTGAATCCTGTTGAGCCAGCGTAGTCCATCTTGGCCTAGCACCTGCCTTGATTCATCGGCATCAATACGACGCCCCAGCAGACGGCTGCAGGCGGCCAGGTTGGGTAGTTCACCGACTGCATCTTTTGGAGCGAAATACCAATGGGCTGGGCTGCTGCCGGTGAAGAAGCTGCCTTCACCGGAAAATTCTTCATTCAGGCTGGCAATTAAACGGCTGGCATCATCAAAGCTAAGTTGGGTGGCATCCAAGCTGCTTAAAACCAGTGATTGCTGAATAAAATCAAGACTCACCGGGTCGGCACAAAGCAGGGTGCGGCCGTAAGCTTGGTTATCTGTTATTTCGTCAGATTCCCCAAGTAACCGCAGGGCACCCAGTGGCGAAGCTCTATCGCCTAAGCCAAAGGTCTGAGCCAGTACCGATTCCCAGGAATCTGTTTGGCTGAAGGGTGTTGCCGTATGCGCAGCCAAAGAAAGAAAACGGGCGAGTTGGCTTGCCTGATCAAATTCAAATGCCTGACGATGATCGTGATCTGGCCAGAGTAGGTCGGGTACAAAAAGGGTCAGATGCATGGGAGTGGCAGGGCCTTAGCGCATTCGGAACAACTTGCAGGTGAATCGAGTGTAGCATAGCGGTCTTATGCGTTTTTGGTGCCAAAAGCACGCCTGATTGTGAAAATACCTTTTCAGTTACTGATCGGATTGAGATATGTCCGTAGCCGACGCCAGATCGGCCAGGACAACCGCTTCATATCCTTTATCTCCAGCCTTTCTATGGCCGGGATTGCGCTTGGTGTCGCTGCACTGATCGTTGTTTTGTCGGTCATGAATGGCTTCCAGAAGGAACTGCGTTCCCGCATTCTGGGCGTGACGTCCCATATTGAAGTGGTAGGCATGGATGGTGCCCTGATGGATTGGCAGCGCGTTGCTGCCCAGGCGCGTCAGGTACCGCAAGTTCTAGCTGCTGCCCCTTACGTGCAGGGCCAGGTCATGCTCAACGGCCTCAACCGTGAGCCAGGGGAGGGACCGCTCATGCCTGGTAGTGGTGTGCGTGGCGCCATTATTCGAGGTATAGACCCGCAACTGGAAAACACCGTTGCCGACTTTAATACGCACATGAAGTTTGGCACGCTTGATACCTTGCAACCAGGCGCTTTCAGGATTGTGCTTGGTAGCGATCTGGCACGTGCATTGGGTGTGGTAGTGGGTGATCGGGTGACGGTCATTGCGCCTGAGGGGGTGGTTACCCCGGCAGGCGTTATTCCGCGGATCAAAAGTTTTGAAGTTGGCGGCGTTTTCGATTTTGGAATGTTCGAGTACGACAGTGGCTTGGCACTGATTGATCTGAAAGATGCCCAGGTGTTGTTCCGCCTGGGTCAAACCGTCACGGGTGTCCGTCTGAAGGTCGATGACCCATTCAAGGCACCGCAAATCGCACGCTCAATTGCGCCAGTGCTGGATGAGCCTGCCTATCTGATTGACTGGAGCCGCAAACACGCTAACTTCTTTCGCGCGGTTCAAATCGAAAAACGGATGATGTTCCTGATCCTGTTCCTCATCGTGGCGGTAGCGGCCTTTAATATTGTCTCTACCCTGGTGATGGCTGTTACTGATAAACGTGGTGATATCGCTATTCTGCGTACGCTGGGTGCTAGCCGCGGCAGCATCGCCATGATCTTCCTGGTGCAGGGTGCTCTGATCGGCTTGATTGGTCTGGGGTTGGGCGTTGCGGGTGGGGTAGCACTGGCTTTGAATATTGATACTGTTGTGCCCGCCATTGAACGCCTTTTCGGTATTCATTTCCTCTCTCGAGAGGTCTATTTTATTTCCGATCTGCCGTCAGACTTGCAGTGGGATGACGTGATCACCATTTCCATCACGGCTTTTGTGTTGACCTTGTTGGCAACGCTTTACCCTAGCCTGCGTGCAGCACGCGTTCAACCCGCGGAGGCATTGCGTCATGAGTGATTTTGTCCTGTCCTGTCGTGGCCTGAGCAAGATATACGGTGCAGGGGCTGAAAATGTCACCGTACTTGATCATGTGTCTTTTGATCTGGCAGCGGGAGAATCTGTCGCTGTCGTTGGGGCCTCCGGCTCAGGCAAAAGCACCTTTCTGCATTTATTAGGCGGGCTAGATCATCCGACCTCAGGCGATGTACTTATTGCCGGGCGTAGCTGGGTTGAGATGTCTGAAAAGGAGCGAGGCCTTTGGCGTAACCGCCATATGGGTTTCGTGTACCAGCACCATCATTTACTACCTGAATTCACCGCCGTTGAAAATGTGGCGATGCCGCTTTATGTGCGCGGGTTGCCTAAAGCGGAGGCGGATGCAGAAGCTCAACAATGGCTCGAGAAAGTGGGTCTGGGGCATCGGTTACTACATACACCGGCAGCACTATCGGGTGGGGAACGTCAGCGCACAGCCATTGCCCGTGCGTTGGTGACACGCCCATCGGTCGTGTTGGCTGATGAACCAACTGGTAATCTAGACCGTCAAACTGCAGAGCAGGTCTTTACGCTTTTCCGGGAGCTTAGTGTGCAGTCGGGCGTTGCATTTGTGCTTGTGTCACATGATCCAAACCTCGCTGCGCAGTTAGACCGCACGATGCGTTTGCAGGACGGTGTGCTTACGGATGCCAGCCTTTGAGTTTGTGAGTTAAGGGTGCCAGTGCTACTGATTGCCTTTGCATCAGGGGTTCTGGCCTGCCAGTTTCTGCCGGAGATTCCAGTAGCCCCGTGGGGGCTGGTTTGCCTACTGAGCCTAGCCGGTATTGTCGCGCTGCAGATCTATAGAGTTTCGCGTATAGCTAGAGCAACGCGTCTGATCTTGCTCCTACTCGTGATTATCAGCTTTGCATCGGGTGCCAGTTATACCTGTTGGCGAAGCGCCGCTGTGCTCAACAATAGTCTGCCTGAAGCAGCGATGGGTCGGAATATCCGGTTAAGCGGGGTCGTTGATTCGTTGCCGGATCGCACTGCTCGCGGGCAGCGCTTTCAGTTCCGTGTTGAACAGGTTGATGCGCCATATCATGTGCCGGAACGGATACAGCTTTCAGTCTGGAATGCCAGTCAGGATGAGGGTAGCTCTGAAAAACCTATCCTTGGACCGGTCAAAGCGGGAGAACGCTGGTCTTTTGTAGTGCGCCTCAAGCGGCCGCATGGTTTAGCCAATCCTCATGGGTTTGATACCGAAGCACGACTTTTTGAGAACGGTATTCGAGCCACCGGTTATGTGAAGTCGGGTGATCGGATTGATGCCTTTGTGCCTGGCTTTGCAACAGGCATTGCGGTTTTACGATCAATGATCCGCGAACGCTTTGATAGGGTCTTGCCGCAAGAGGTCTATCCGGATGGCGGGATTCTTACCGCCTTAGCGATTGGCGATCAGAAAGCGATTCCCGGTGCGCTATGGCAGGTCTTTGCCAAAACCGGTACGACGCACTTGATGTCGATCTCAGGTTTACACGTCACCTTGTTTTCCGGATTGGTGGCGTTACTGGTCTCAATGATTTGGCGCCGTTTGCCCCGATTGGTCACCCGCTTGCCCGCCCAGAAGATGGGCGTGTTTTGTGGCTGGTTCGCCGCCGCCTTTTACACCCTGATTGCCGGCGCGGGCATACCGGCATTGCGCACATTATTTATGCTCACCGTAGGTGCCATTGCCGTATTAACCGGGCGGCATGTGTCGCCTTTCAAAATACTGCTTGTTGCACTTGTTGTTGTACTGTTGCTCGACCCCTGGGCGGGCATGAGTCCGGGGTTCTGGTTATCCTTTGTGGCGGTGGGGCTTTTGCTCTGGGCGGCGTTATCCGAGCATGTCAGCACGGGTGAGCAACGTTCCTGGCGCCAACGCGTGGCTATCTGGTTTAAAGGATTTGGCCGTACACAGTGGGCAGTTACCATCGGTACCTTGCCATTTCTACTACTGTTTTTCAGCCAGTTTTCGCTAATTTCTCCGCTGACCAATGCAATAGCAATTCCCTGGGTAAGCGGGGTGGTTACACCGATTACCATTCTGGCTCTAGTCGTGCCCTGGGATGGTTTGCTCTATCTGGCTGATGCCTTAATGACGCCGCTATTACACTTGCTTAATTGGGCGGCAGCTTTACCGATTGCGATCTGGCATGCACCGGTGCCATCTCCGCTGGTTTTTGTATTGGCTATAGTGGGGGCGTTGTGGTGGTTAATGCCAGCAGGTTTACCCGGACGTTGGATGGCGATTTTCCTCTGTCTGCCATTAGTGTTGCCTAAAATTGACAGCATTCCTGCTGGCCAGGCAAGGATAGAAGTGCTTGATGTGGGGCAGGGCCTGGCAGTCGTTGTTCGTACCCATCGGCATGTGCTGCTGTATGACACCGGCCCTTACTACAGCAGTGAAGCCGATGCCGGTGTGCGGGTCATCGTTCCCTACCTCAGATCAATCGGAGTGGATCGACTGAACGGCATGGTTGTTACGCACCGTGATATGGACCACTCTGGCGGCGCACTATCAGTGCTTGAATCCATGCCGGTAGGATGGGTGGCCGATGCACCCGATACGAATTTTGCCGATGCGGTACCGGGCGTACGCGCCAAATCCTGTCGAGCGGGTCATGGTTGGACTTGGGATGGCGTACGTTTCGAGTTTATGCACCCATCCTCACCGAAGACAGTCAAAGACCTTGCCAGTAACCATCAGAGCTGCGTTTTGCAGGTGAGTGTAGGCGATAAGCGCATGTTGCTGACTTCGGATATTGAATTACAGGACGAGCGGGAAATGGTCAGTAAGGGGCTGCCAGCCAGTCAGGTGCTGTTGGTGCCACATCACGGGAGCGGCACCAGTTCCGGCACCGAATTGCTGGACGCGGTGCAGCCGGAAATTGCCATCATTCCAGTAGGTTACAGAAATCGTTACCGACACCCGAAGCCAAGCGTGATGGCGGCTTATGAAACGCGTAAAATCAAAACTTATAGAACCGATACAGATGGCATGGTGCAGGTTGATCTGCCTTCGCTGAATGTGTCGGCATACAGGCGAGTTCATCAGCGCTACTGGATGGACCGGCCCTCGACAGCAGTTGCTCAAGACGAGCAGTAAGGACTTGAAATGAATAACCCGACCGGTGGAAACTTACACAAGGTGCTCTGTGGTGGTGCGATGGGGTTGTATCACATGGCTTATCGGGAGTGGGGTGATCCGCAAAACCCGAAAGTCCTTATTTGCGTCCATGGGTTAACTCGTAACAGTCTGGATTTTGAGCACTTAGCGCAATCTTTATCAAAACAATACCGTGTGATTGCACCGGATGTCGTGGGTCGTGGCGAAAGTGATTTTCTGCAGAATCCGATGGCCTACAACACATTGACCTACGCAGCAGACATGGTCACGCTGCTGGCTAAACTCGGTGTCGAAGAGGTCGATTGGTTGGGTACCTCCATGGGTGGTTTGATCGGCATGATGCTGGCCGGTCAACCAAAATCGCCGATTCGTCGCCTGATTCTTAATGATGTTGGTCCAACGCTATCTTTGGACGCGCTTAAACGTATTGCCGGCTACGTGGGTAATCCCTATGAATTTAAGGATTTTGAATCGGCACGTCGCTATGCGCGCGTTGTATTTGCGCCATTTGCCCTCCAGACCGAAGGGGATTGGGCTTGGTTATCTGATAGTTCCTTCAAACCAATCCCGTCGGGTGGCTTTAGATTCAATTATGACAAAGAGATCCGGCAACCGCTGCAACAAACCTATATCGACAAAGCAATTGATCTTTGGCCGGTATACGACGCGATTAAATGTCCGATCTTGCTGATACATGGTGCCATGTCTGACCTGCTAACGGCTGATACAGCCGAGGAAATGACACAACGTGGCCCAAAAGCGACACTCAAAGTGGTTGCAGGTGTGGGCCATGCCCCCATGTTTATGTCTGAAGATCAGATTGCTCTCGTCCGAGAATTCCTGGAATCCGCTTGAATGATTGAAACGCTATTGCCCGAAATTGTTTGGGCAGACCTGGACGACACGCAGCGGGAGGCGCTCGCAAGTGTTGCCCGGCAGGCGCAGGCACAGTATGCAGATTCTTTACTGGGTAGTGGTGAACCCGTTTGGCCACATGCCGTAGGCATGGCTCAGATGGCTGCCGAACTCCGGTTGGACGTTACTAGCCGGCAGGCGGCACTACTCTTTGCCTTTCCCAACGAAACGCACTTCAATAAAGACAAATTTGAGCAGCAGTTTGGTGAAGACGTGTCTCGGCTGGTTAAAGGGGTTTACCGTCTTAACCAGATGCGTCCCATTACCCAGGGGTTTTCTTCTGACGCTACGCTGAACCCACAGGACCTCAAAGTACAGATTGAAGTCCTTCGAAAAATGTTGCTGGCCATGGTCGAAGACGTTCGCGTTGTCCTCTTACGTTTAGCATCTCGTACGCAGACATTGCGCTATTACGCGCAGCATCCGGATCCGGCGCGCCTGGGGGTAGCAAGTGAAACCCTTGAGCTTCTGGCGCCACTGGCCAATCGCCTGGGGGTCTGGGAGTTGAAATGGGAATTGGAAGATCTGTCATTCCGATTCCTGCATACAGAGACCTATAAAGATATCGCTCGCAAGCTCGATGAAAAACGCCTTGAGCGCGAGTCATTTATTGCCAGTGCGGTTGAGCGGGTCAAGTCTGCTTTACACGAGCGGGGTGTGGAAGCAGAGGTCTATGGACGCCCCAAACATATCTACAGCATCTGGAACAAGATGCAGCGTAAGGGCTTGAGCTTTGATGAACTTTACGACGTGCGTGCATTGCGCATCGTTGTTGCTACTGTTGCTGATTGCTATACTGCACTGGGCTATGTGCACCAGATCTGGACGCCCATTCCCTCGGAGTTTGATGACTACATCTCACAACCGAAGGGTAACGACTATCGTTCACTGCACACGGCAGTGCATTGCGAGGACGGGCGTGCGCTTGAAATCCAGATCCGTACACATGATATGCACCAGCATGCCGAACTGGGCGTTGCAGCCCACTGGCGTTATAAAGAGGGTGCTGTCAGTTCAGCCAATTACGATGACAAGATTGCATTGCTTCGCCAGTTGCTCAATTGGCGTGAGGACATTGGTGATAGCCGGGACTGGCAGTCGCATTATCGGGAAGCGGCGCTTAATGACACGCTATACGTCTTTACCCCACAAGGGCGAGTAGTCGATTTGCCCGATGGTGCCACCCCGGTGGACTTCGCCTATCGCGTACATACCGAGCTCGGCCATCGATGCCGTGGTGCAAAAGTAGATGGTGTGTTGGTTCCCCTGACCACGCCGCTTAAAACCGGGCAACGTGTCGAGATTGTTTCAGCGAAAGAGGGTGGTCCCTCCCGCGATTGGCTCAATCCAATTCAGGGCTATCTGATCACCAAATCAGCACGGACCAAGGTACGTGCCTGGTTCGCCAGTCAGGCACTCGATGACACTCTGGCTGCGGGACGAGCCATCGTCACGCGCGAAATGCAGCGTGCCGGCGTTAGTCATACGTCTATGGATCAGGTCGCACACGAATTAGGTTATGACCAGGCTGAAGATCTCCTCATCGCCGTAGGCCGGGATGAAGTAGGCTTGCGCTCACTGCAGCAGGCGTTGCGCGGCGAGTCCCAGAAACCAATCAGTGCCGAACAGCATGAACTGCCATTAGCCGATTTATCGCCCGAGGCAATGGTGCGTCAATCGCGTCATCGGGGAGGCAGCGGCGTTCTGATTGTGGGGATTGATCAAATCCAGACGCAACTGGCCAAATGTTGCAAACCCGTCCCGCCCGATGCAATTCAGGGCTTTGTTACGCGGGAAAAGGGCATTTCAGTGCACCGACAGGATTGCCCGAGTTTCATGCATGTAGCAGCGCTACACCCCGAACGGGTAATTGATGCGGATTGGGGTGGCACTACACCAGAGAATGAAGTCTATGCAGTCGATATTCTGGTGGATGCGCAGGATCGCCAGGGGTTATTGCGAGACATTTCCGATGTCCTTGCACGTGAACGACTGAATGTGACTGCCGTTAAGACCCAGTCCAAAGCCGGCGCAGCTGAAATGGCCTTTACCGTTGAGGTATCAGATCTAAAGCGCCTGCAACAGGCGCTACACCACATTCACCAGGTCGGCGGGGTAGTGAGCGCCCGCAGAGGCTGATCGTCAGGCAGTTTTTCCCAGCAGATTAGCCATATCCTGCTGTGCGCAGTGTGGCTTATTGCGGCCGTGCTTACGGCGCGTGTAAACCCCATCGCAATCCATGTCCCAGGATTGTTCGTTATCGGCCAGATAGAGTTTGAGGCCTTCAGTGATGACACGCTTTTTCAGGCGGGCATCAAGAATAGGAAAGGCCAACTCGATACGGCGGAAGAAGTTGCGTTCCATCCAGTCGGCGGAAGACAGGTAGACGTTTTCCGCGCCGTCCGCGTAAAAATAAAAGACGCGGGTGTGTTCCAGAAAACGGCCGATAACAGAACGGACTTTGATGTTTTCGGACAATCCGGGAACGCCTGGTCTAAGTGCGCAGACACCACGTACGATCAGATCGATTTCAACGCCTGCCTGGCTGGCCGCATAAAGTGCTTCGATGATGGCAGGTTCCAACAGGGAATTCATCTTGGCAACGATACGACCCTTACGGCCCGCTTCGGCTGCGCGCTTTTCCCCCTCGATAGCCTTCATCATGTTGGCGCTGAGGGTAAAGGGCGCTTGCCAGAGATGGTGCAGTGCTTGCGCACGACCTAGGCCGGTAAGTTGTTTGAAGACTTCCGAAACGTCCATGCCAATGGCTTCGTTACAGGTGAGTAGGCCGAAGTCAGTGTAAAGACGCGCGGTACGTGGGTGATAGTTGCCGGTACCCAGATGCACGTAGCGACGCAACATCGGTATGCCCCGTTCATCCTCTTCCCGCCGCAGTATAAGTAGCGCTTTGGCATGAGTTTTGTAGCCAACGACACCGTAAACAACGTGCGCACCAACTTCTTCCAGTTTTGTTGCCCAGCTGACGTTGGTTTCTTCGTCAAAGCGGGCCAGTAGCTCAACCACCACGGTAACTTCTTTACCGTTCTGGGCGGCACGAATGAGTGAGTTCATGAGCACCGAGTCGGTGCCGGTACGGTAAACCGTCATCTTGATGGCAACCACTTGCGGGTCGGTGGCGGCTGATTCGAGTAACTGGATGACTGGCGTGAAGCGTTGGTAGGGGTGGTAGAGCAGTACGTCACCTTTACGGATGACGCTGAAAATATTTTTGCCCTTTTCCAGGCGTTTGACTTCGCCCGGTATAAAAACCGGGAATTTAAGTGCCGGCCGATCTACCCAGCTTGGCACCTGCATCAGGCGTACCAGGTTTACCGGGCCTTCAACACGGTAGAGATCCTTTTCTTCCAGCCCAAACTGGGTGAGCAGGAATTCAGTCATGGCGGGGGAAGTATTGTCTGCCACTTCCAGCCGTACGGCATCGCCGAAATTACGTTGTGGGAGCTCGCCCTGGATTTTGGCACGCAGATTTTTGACTTCTTCCTCATCGACGAAGAGATCTGAATTGCGAGTAACGCGGAACTGGTAACAGCCCTGTACCGTCATCCCGCTAAACAGTTCCCCTACAAAGGCATGAACGATCGAGGACAGGAAGATAAAGGTGTATTCGGATTCCGGAGTTAGTTCTTGCGGCAAGCGGATAATGCGCGGTAATACGCGGGGTGCTTGAACAATGGCAATGCCGGAACTGCGCCCAAAGGCATCACGGCCCTCAAGTTCAACGATGAAGTTAAGGCTCTTGTTGTAAATGCGCGGGAAGGGGTGTGACGGATCAAGGCCAATCGGGGTTAGAACCGGCATGACTTCCCGGAAAAAGTAGTCACGAATCCACTCACGTTGTGCATCCGTCCACTGGGAGCGACGCAAGAAGCGGATGCCTTCGTTCGCGGCAGCTGGCAGCAGGGTGTCGTTCAGTTCGCGGTACTGATCTGCAACGAGTCGATGTACCGCCGAAGAAACCTCGTCGTAGGCTTCCTGCGGCAGCAGGCCGTCTGTTGTGCGTGTCTTGCTGTGTCCCTTGATCTGCTCTTTAAGCCCGGCCATGCGGATTTCAAAGAATTCATCCAGGTTGGAAGACACGATGCATAGGAAAAACAGACGCTCTAGTAACGGCACACGTTCGTCTTGCGCCTGCGCCAAAACCCGTCGGTTAAAGGCGATGAGCCCAAGTTCGCGGTTTAGAAAATGGCTGGGAGGTGCGTTATGTGCCGTCGGTGTCATGGATCAGAGGTAGTGTCAGAGTATTAATTAGCAAAGTAAGCATGGGTATTGTGACAGGAATATGAAAACACCGTTTTTTTGACTGAGAAATTTGCCTAACGCCTGATATGCCACTGGGTTAAAATCAGGGCTTGTGGCTTAGCCATCAAACAAGGGACAGGCATGCAGTACGAATCGATCGCCGCAGTAGATCTAGGATCCAACAGCTTTCGCCTAGAGGTGGGGCGCGTTGTCGACGATCAGATTTACACCCTGGATTCGCTCAAGGACGCAGTAAGGCTGGCTTCCGGGTTGCAAGCCGATAAAAGCCTGGACCAGGCCTCTCAGGATCGTGCGTTGGTCGCCCTATCACGTTTTGGAGAGCGCCTACGCGGGCTGCCCCAGGATGCGGTACGCGCTGTGGCGACAAATGCTTTGCGTGTGGCTAAAAATGCGAATAGCTTTCTACTCCAAGCAGAAGCGGCGCTGGGGTTTCCGATTGAAATTATTGCCGGCCGGGAAGAGGCACGCCTGATTTACATCGGCGCGGTACACTCGCTGCCGGCTTCTGATCAGCAACGTCTGGTTTTCGATATTGGCGGCGGCTCCACCGAGTTCATCATCGGTTCAGGAATGAAGCCCCTCAAACTCGAATCTCTCTTTATGGGGTGTGTCAGTTATTCGCTGCGCTATTTCCCGGACGGTTTGATCGATCGTCGTCGGTTGCGCGAGGCGCAGATGGCCGCCGCTAAAGAGGTATCGTTGATTGCGCACGCCTATAGGCAAACAGGCTGGGGGGAAGCGATAGGCTCTTCCGGGACAGCCAGTGCTATTGCCGAAATATTAGAACAGAATGATCTGAACCCACGGGGCATGACGGGTATTACCCGATCCGGTTTGGATAAGCTTTGCGCGCTCATGATTCGCTACAAGCACATTGACGCTTTACCCTTACAGGGTGTTAAGTCAGACCGAATTCCTGTGTTGACGGGTGGCATTGCGATTATGTCGGCCATTCTTGATACCCTAGGTATCCAGCAGGTGACCTATGCTGATGGGGCGCTGCGTCTTGGTGTTTTGTATGATTTGCTCGGGCGCTTTCATCACCATGATATGCGTACGGCTACAGTTAAGCATTTTCAACGTCGTTATCAGGTTGAGTCTGACCAGGCGAATCGTGTGAGCGATACCGCAATTGAGATCTTCTCTGATTTAATGGGGCTCAAGCTGCGTAGTGCCGAAGAGCGTGAGCGCGATCTGCAATTTGTCCGCTGGGCGGCCGCATTGCATGAAGTGGGGTTGTCGATCGCCCACAGTGGTTACCATAAGCATGGCGCCTACATCCTGGGCTACGCTGATATGCCGGGTTTTTCCAAGATGGATCAGGCACGGTTGGCCCTACTTGTTCTCTGCCATCGCGGAAAGCTCAATAAAGTGGATGCGCTCAGCCGTGACGATATGGCCTGGCGCCAAGTTCTGGCGCTGCGCCTGGCGGTTATTCTGCATCGTTCACGTCTCGAATCCGGGGTGCCGGAGCTACAGGCATCGGAAACCGTTAACGGATTTACCCTCCAGTTGCCAGCTGTTTGGTTGGATGACAACCCAATGACTATGGCGGCTTTACGAGATGAAACGGCGATTTGGGAAGAGGCGGGATTCCGTCTACGTATCCGTGCCACGCGTCGATGATTCATTCTGGAGCGATTGATCCAGCCTGGCTGGTCACGGGCTTTCTCATTGCAGGCTGGTTTTACCTTCTGGCCTTGCGACCTTTTTCAGTGCGGCTAGCTGATATTAATGACCGCTGGCCAGCCTTACTGATCGCTGCCTTGGCACTAGTGGTGCTCTGGCATATCCGGGCAACAGTATTGCCGGGGTTAAGCCTGCATCTTATCGGGGCTACATTATGTACGCTGGTTTTCGGGCGTCGTTTGGCGCTGCTGCCATTAACCATTGCACTGGTTGTGTCACAAATCACTGCTGTAGGTGAATGGCGCACATTAGGCCTTAATGCCTGCCTTCTTGTGTTGTGGCCAGTTGCATTGACCCAGCTCGTGGCACATCTGGTTGATCGGCTTCCTTCGAACCTTTTTGTATTCATTTTCGCCGGCGGATTCTTTGGTGGGGCAGGTGTCGTGTTGCTGACCGGCTGGCTGTTGACGCTGATGTTCTGGTTGACCCAGCTATATCCATGGGGGCCATTACTCGAAGACTATGCCGCCTATTGGTTGCTGGTGGCCTTTTCGGAAGCCTGGTTGACGGGCATGCTCTTAACCGTGATGGTGGTCTATCGCCCGGATCTGGTACGTTTGTTCGATAGCGCCCGTTATATCGATAACGCCTGAATCATGTTGCGTACTTCTCTAACCCGGCTGTACCGATTGGCCTGGCCGGTACTGATCGCCCAATTGGCGACTATTGGGATGATGGCTATTGATACGGTGGTTGTTGGCCGATCCAATACCGATAATCTTGCTGCACTGGCTGTCGGTGCCAGTATTTACGTGTCCCTGGCGCTTGCGCTCTCCGGTATTGTCCAGGCCTTGTTGCCGGGAATTGCCCATCAGATTGGCCGGGGCGATAAGGCCATGACCGGCAAACTCATTTATCAGGCTTTCTGGCTCGTCGTTTTGCTGGCAGTGTTTGGCGACCTGGTGCTTTGCTTTCCTGGTTGGATGATCGCGCTGGCCGAACTGCCGCCAGCGGTAGAAGCCTTGACCCGGGATTATCTGTTCATTCTGGCATTTTCTTTGCCGGCATCGTTGGGATACCGTGCTTTTCATGCCATTGCCGGGGGTGTTGGTAAAACACGCCCATTGATGTGGCTGAGCCTGGGTCAGACTACCGGCCATGCGTTGCTAGCGCCGATCCTGGTTGATAGCCTCACCCTCGGATCATTGTCGTTGGGGATTGGATTAGGTGTTAGCGGGGCAGCGCTGTCTCAAGCCATGCTTGCCTGGATGGTTTGCGGCGCTGGCATTCTTGTTCTGTGGAAAGCACCGATTTACCAGCAATTTTTGGAAAGTGCCCGTTGGACGGGTCCTAATTGGCAGGTGCAAGCCAAGTTGCTTCGCGTTGGCCTACCCATGGGACTTTCTTATTTTGTCGAGATTACGGCGTTTACGGTGATGGCGATCTTTATTGCACGTCTGGGACCAGAGGTACTATCGGGCCACCGGATCGTCGCCAATTTATCTGCCATGGTTTATATGTTCCCCTTGGCGATTGGTACGGCGACTGCTGCGCTCGTCGGTCAGGCAGCAGGTGCCGATCGAGATGACGAGGCGCGTGCAATGGCACGTAGTGCCTTTATGGTGGCCTGCTGTGGGTCGGGGATGCTCGCCGTTCTGCTCTGGATCTTTCGTGCCGAATTGGCTTGGCTGGGCAGCCCGGATCAGGATGTGCAGATGGTGGCTGTGAGCCTTGTCGGCTTTGTGGCGGCATATCAGTTGTTTGATGCCGCCCAGACGGTTGCCGCATTCGCATTACGGGGCTATCACGTTACTTTGCTGCCCTTGGGCATCCATCTTGCAGCCTTCTGGCTGATTGGCCTCTGGGGAGGCTACCAGTTGGCTTTCTACGGACTGCCCCTGTTAGCTATTAGCCCGATGGGTGCATCCGGTTTCTGGTGTGCCGTACTTGTCGCCACCATGCTGGCTGCAATTGGCCTGGTAAGTCTGTTGATCTGGGTACAAAGACTGCGGCGCGCGCAAATTTGACCCAGATCGGTGTTCTAGCTTACTTGCGTGGGGGCATTACGGGTGGCCAGCTACCATCAGCACGTTTACAAAAGCGGTAGTAACCAGCGCTTTTGACGTTTTCAGCAATATTCACCATATGCACTACACGGCAGTTGGCGTCTTTTTCAGGATCGGGATAAGGGGTCAGTGTGCCGAAGGCACCGGTGCCCGGATTATTCCACTTGATTTCCGTCCCATCTTTAGCTTTCAGGGCTTCATGGGCTGCCTCATTAAAAAATTCAGCATCCTGGTCGGTAAAGCGCGACATCGCCTGGTCAGCCATAAAGGCCATATTGGCAGCCTGTGCCAAACCGCTGCCCAGAAGCGTTAGGGCAATTGCGAGTGCTGTGAGTGTGTTTTTGCGCATACCTGAACTCCTGAGGCGATCTCGTTAAATGACTAAATTCAGCCGCGGGTGCTGGCCTGGCTGGAAACTTCGACCAGTGTCACCGGGGGAAGTTGCTGCCAGCCTTGTTTCCTGTGTTCGGCTATCACGGTCGTGAAAACGCCGCCACGTACGTAAAACTTAGCGGTCAGACGCATGAAGCGGGGCGCTGTTGCTACAACCAGGTCATCCAGAATCCGGTTGGTAACGGCTTCATGGAACGCGCCCTCGTCACGGAAGCTCCACATATAAAGTTTGAGGCTTTTTAGCTCTACGCACAGCTGATCCGGGATGTAATCCAGGATCAGGGTAGCAAAGTCGGGTTGTCCGGTTTTCGGACAAAGACAAGTAAATTCAGGGATTTCCATATGAATCGTGAAATCGCGCTGAGGTGTGGGGTTCGGGAAGGTTTCTAGGGACTTGGTCGGTTGCGTGCTCATAGTGGCGGCTCTTCTGTGTCTGGTTCGCTGCAACTGATATTATAAGCAGCCTTTACCGGCAGTTCAGCCTTATTCTTGGTTGAATGCCCATTAACAGTCGTCCGCTAGCGGGCGGAACACGAAATATGCGACTCACCAAGCTTAAACTTGCCGGCTTTAAATCCTTTGTAGATCCGACAAATGTCGAACTTCCGGGCCAATTAATTGGCGTGGTGGGTCCGAACGGTTGCGGCAAATCAAATATTATCGATGCGGTACGCTGGGTTTTGGGTGAATCCCGGGCAACCGAGCTGCGTGGCGAATCGATGCAGGACGTGATCTTTAACGGCACAACCACACGTAAGCCGGTATCCCGCGCTAGCGTCGAGATGGTTTTCGATAACAGCCTGGGCCGCGCTGTGGGGCAGTGGTCGCAATACGCCGAACTCTCGGTGAAGCGTGTGCTGACACGTAATGGTCAATCGGATTACTTTATTAATAATCTGAAGGTTCGCCGCAAGGATGTGACGGATCTATTCATGGGTACGGGTTTAGGCCCACGGGCATACGCCATTATTGGCCAGGGTACGGTGTCTCGTATTATCGAAGCAAAACCGGAAGAGCTACGGGTTTTCCTGGAAGAAGCTGCCGGTGTCACCCGTTACAAGGAACGCCGTAAGGAAACCGAAGGCCGTCTCTCTGACACCCGTGAAAACCTCGCACGTCTGGAAGATATCCGTCAGGAACTAGGTGCCCAGATCAATCGGCTGGAGAGCCAGGCTGAAGTGGCCGAACGTTACCAGAGCCTGCAGGCTGAGCTGATTAGTACCCAGCAGAAACTATGGTCGGTAAAGCTGCTTGAAGGTCGTACGGATGCCCAGCTACTGGCTGCTGGCCTAGGTGCCGCCCAGACAGAACTCGAAGAGACCGTTGCCCGCCAGCGAAATATTGAAGCCGAGCTGGAAATACTTCGTGAAGCCTATTACACCGCTAATGATGTCGTCCAGACGGCGCAAAGCGCTTTCTTTAGCATCAATGCAGAAGTTGCTACGATTGAAGCCGATATCAGGCACCGTCAGGAAACCCGCCGTAATCTTGAAGCCCGTTTGCAACAACTGACAATCGATCGCGAAAGCTGGAAGCAACGTCAGATTCAGGCAGAAGAAGACTTGGTTCGCTGGACCGAGTTGCAAGAACATGCCGCCATGCGTCTGGCGCAGAACCAGGAAATGCTGGAGCGCGCCCAGGAAGGCTTGCCTGCATTTGAAGATGCCGAGCGTGAAGCGCAGGCTCAGGCCAGCCAGTTCCGTGGCGAACTGTCGGGTCTGGAACAGCGCTTGCAAGTGGCTCAGGCCAACCGTAGTAACGCAGAACGCAATCTGGCACGCATTACCCAACAAATAGAACGTTTGCAGCGCGACGAAGCAGCACTGGCACCGCCTGACGCGGACCAGCTGCAGGCGCTAGCCGAGCAACGTGAATCGGCTGCTATGGCACTAGCCGAATTGCAGGAACAGCAGGCGGTGGCTGAAGAAAGCTTGTCTGTTGCCGAACAGCATTTGCAGGATTCAACCGATAAGCAGCGCACGCTGCATCAGGAATTCACTCAGACGCAAGCGCGTCATCAGGCCCTGAAGCAGTTGCAGGAACGTGTTCAGGCGAGTGGGTCGCTGCCAGATTGGCTGCGTAAAGTTGGCCTGCAGGAACGTCCGGCGCTTTGGCAGAAAATTCGCGTGACGAGTGGTTGGGAGCTTGCTGTAGAAGCCGTGCTCCGAGATCGTCTGAAAGCAGTGGCCTGTGGACAGCAGGATCTACCTGAACTTGATCGTTGTTTTGCCGAGCCCCCTGCGTTACGACTAACGCTCCTGTTGCCAGAGGCGGCTGGTGCAACGATCACGGAAAGCGCAGACGCATTGATGGTGCAGGTGGAATGCCTGGATGGCCAGATGAAACCGGTGCTGGCACGCTGGCTGTCCGGTGTTAGGACGGCACCTACTTTAGAAGCTGCGCGAGCCATGCAACCCCAGTTGTCGGCCGAGGCGACAGTCGTTACGCCACAAGGACATCTGCTGGATCGATATAGCGTTACGTTCTTCGCGCCGGATGCCGGTGACCATGGCTTATTGGAACGTCAACAAGAGCTGGAAAACACCCAGGCCCGTGTTGAGGCCCTGGCTATGCCATTGGATGAAATCAATGCGCAAGTGGAAACAGCACGTGAAGCGCTGCGCACAGCACGTCTAACCTTAGAAGGGTTGCGTCAGCAATCTCAAGCCGCGCAGGCAGAGCAGAATCGCCATGCCATTGAGCATGAGAAACTGGCTCAGGCCGTCCGTCATTATGAAGAGCGTTTGCGGGCGTTAAACGCAGGACGTGATGAGCAACAAGCCGAATTGCAGGCGGAGCAGTTGCGTCTTGAAGAACAGAATGCGCTGTTGCAGAACCTTGAGTCGGCAGTTGCTGTAGCACAGAGCTCTTTAAGTGAACGCCTCTCCGTGCGGGAAACTGCAAGCCGTGCCTTGCGTGACGCACGGGATGCCATGGTGAAGGTAGAGCGTGATGTGCAGGAAGCCGAGTTTTCCTGTCGCGAATGCCAGAGCCGCCTGGATGACTTAAAAAACCAGGCACGACTTTCCGTAGACGAATGTCGTCGTATTGACGACAGTACGGTGCAGGCAAAGTCAGAACTGGAAGGCGCAGACGGTGACGAACTGCGTGAAAAGCTGGAAACCGCACTAAGCTTGCGTACGGAAAAAGAACAGGCCTTGGCCGAGATTCGCGATGCTGCAGAGAGTAAAGCCAGTGAATTGCGTACGCTGGAAGAAAACCGGATGCGCATGGAGCAGCAGCTCGAACCGGTGCGTGCCCGAATCAATGACCACCAACTAAAGCATCAGGCAGCCGAATTGGCTGCAGCCCAGTTTGAAGGTTTGCTGGTTGAGGCTGGTTGCAGTCCTGAACAGATCGAAGTGCTGATCGCAGGTATAGGTGAAGTGAAGGCAGGGCCATTGCAGTCTGCTATTACCCGTGTACAGCGGGAAATTGAAGCCATGGGGCCGGTCAATCTGGCGGCATTGGTGGAGTTGAACTCCGCCCAGGAACGTAAGACTTACCTGGATGCGCAATCGGAAGATCTACTGCTGGCGATGGAAACCCTGGAAAATGCGATCCGTCGCATTGACCGTGAAACGAGGACGCTGCTACAGACCACCTTCGATGCAGTGAATCAGCACTTCGGTACCTTGTTCCCGGGGCTGTTTGGTGGTGGTGAAGCACGTCTTCTCATGACGGGCGATGAAATCCTGGATGCTGGGGTACAGGTGATGGCACAACCACCTGGCAAGAAAAACTCGACCATCCATTTGCTATCGGGTGGCGAAAAAACGCTGACGGCGATTGCGCTGGTTTTCTCCTTGTTCCAGTTGAATCCGGCACCATTCTGTCTGCTGGATGAAGTGGATGCACCGCTTGATGATGCCAACACCTTGCGTTTCTGCGAGATGGTTAAGCGCATGTCTGACAAGACGCAGTTCCTATTTATCAGCCACAACAAGATTGCGATGGAGATGGGTAATCAGCTGGTCGGTGTGACGATGCAGGAATTTGGTGTGTCGCGTATTGTGGAAGTTGACATGGAAGAAGCGCTTCAAATGCGCGAAACAACGGTGGGTTGATCATGAATGAATTGCAACTGAGTCTTCTGGGTCTGGGTGTATTCGCCATCGTGCTGGTGGTGGTTTACAACCGTTGGGTTGAGCATAAGCACCGCAAATTGAATGCACCGGCGCCGACAGAAGTGGCTGCTGAGCCTATGGAAGAGGGGACGACCACCGACCGACAGGAGCCTGTATGGGATCACGATGGTGCTAGTCCGCATTCAGATGTCCCTGACGCCCCCGCTGAATCGGTTGTATCGGATACACCCACGTCACCGCTTGAGCCGATTGCTGCGCTAACGGACGTTGAATCTTGGGTCGATGCGATTGCGACGCTGCGTTTTTATGAACCACGCACCGCGAGCTCAATCCGTGAAACCCTGAATCAGATGGGGGCCGAACGTTTTGAACGTGTTGAGTTCTACTCTGGTGATGGCTGGCACCGTGCTGACGTATTACCTAATGCAGCGCTGGTGAGTAATTTGCGGGCAAGGATGCAGCTGGCTTCGCGTCGCGGTCCTGTGTCACCTGATAGCCTGCATGAGTGGATGCGCTCTCTTGAAAGCCTGGCGCAGATGCTGTCGGCGGGGTTATCCGTAGAGGCTGAATCTACCTTGATTGATCGTGCTGCCAATCTGGATGCTTTCTGCGTACGTGTTGATGCGCTGATCAGCCTTAATCTAAAGCCCAGACAGGATACGGCGACTACTTTTGATCAGTTAACGACGGCTGCCGCGCCACTTTCTCTTTCAGGTGAGTTTCCGAACTATGCCCGTCTTGGCGCGCTGGGTGATGTCGATTTTCAGATTCAGGTAGACCAGAATGCGGCGCTAATTAGTCTGATTCTGGACTTCCCGCACGTGCTGCGTCCGGATGCTGTAGTAACAGAGATGCTGGATTTGGCTCGGACGCTGTCGACAACCCTGGATGCCGACATTGTTGATGATGCCGGCCGCCCTATGAGCGAAGACGGTATGGCCTTGCTAGTCAATCAGGTCATTCGACTGAATGCCATGTTGCAAGCGCAGGGTATTGAGCCGGGTTCTGCACTGGCGCACCGTCTCTTCTCCTGATCGGTACGGTGCAGGACGCATTTGATTTTAGCGTCCCCGAAGTGACGGGGAAATCCGCATCTGGGCCCGCTGCTGCAGATCGCACTGCAGAATTGCGTGTATTGCTGGATCGTTATGCGCATGCCTATTACGTGTGCGATGCCCCGGAAGTGCCTGACGCTGAATATGATCGCCTATTTCGCGAGCTGGAATCCATAGAATCAACACATCCTGAATTAGTAATTGCGGCGTCGCCGACACAGCGGGTGGGTGCCAAGCCATTGGCAGCTTTTGAATCGGTGAGCCATCTGACACCAATGCTGTCAATTAACAATGCATTTACAGCGGAGGAAGTGGAAGCCTTTGATCGACGTTGCCGGGAAACGCTTTTGTTGTCGGATAGCGCTCCACCTATTGCCTATGCCTGTGAACCCAAGTTTGATGGCCTAGCTATCTCTCTCGTTTACGAAAACGGGGTATTTCAACAGGGGGCGACCCGGGGTGATGGTACAACGGGTGAAAACGTCACCCTGAATCTAAGAACGATTCGTAGTATTCCGCTGCATCTGACTAAAGAGGCGCCTCAGGGACGTTTTGAAGTGCGGGGTGAAGTACTTATCCGTCGGGCGGATTTTGCGCAGTTGAATGCTGCCCAGGAAGCTGCGGGTGAAAAAACCTTTGCCAACCCACGCAATGCAGCGGCAGGAAGCCTGAGGCAGTTGGACTCATCCATTACGGCGCAACGCCCATTAACGTTTTTTGCTTACGGCATTGGCGAAGCAGCAGAGTCGAGAACAACACCTGATACCCAGTCAGGGATTCTCGACTGGCTCTCATCACTCGGCTTTCGCGTTGCCGAAACGCGAGCACTTGTGCAAGGCGCTAGTGGATTATTGTCTTACTACGAGCAGATGGGAATGCAGCGTCCCTCATTAGCTTATGACATCGACGGGGTGGTTTATAAAGTAGATCAGCGCGAATTACAGGCCCGTTTGGGTTTTGTTTCCCGTGCCCCCCGTTTTGTCATTGCACACAAGTTTCCTGCTGAAGAAGTCCTTTCCCGGGTTGTGGAAATTGATGTGCAGATCGGTCGAACGGGTGCGGTGACACCCGTTGCCCGGCTAGAACCCGTTTTTGTTGGCGGTGTTACCGTCACCAATGCCACGCTTCACAACTTTATCGAGATGGCACGCAAGGACATCCGTATCGGGGATACCGTGATCGTTCGACGTGCAGGTGATGTCATTCCGGAGGTCGTGTCTGCACTGATTGATCGCCGACCGCTGGATGCTGAAGGTCAAGCCCTGTATCCACTGATGCAGTGTCCTGCACTTTGCCCAGAGTGTGCCTCTCATATTGAATTGCCACCGGATGAAGCGGTTGCTCGTTGCACGGGTGGCCTGGTCTGTCCGGCGCAGCGCAAACAGGCATTACGGCATTTTGCATCGCGCCGCGCTATGGACATTGAAGGCCTCGGTGAAAAAATTGTCGATCAGCTGGTCGAGGCCGGTTTGGTTCATTCACCTGCCGACTTATATACGCTAACGGTGCCGCAGCTTTCTGTCCTGGATCGTTTTGCCGAAAAATCTGCCGAGAATCTGGTGGCAGCGATTCAGCAAAGCTGTCATGCACGCTTGGACCGTTTGATCTACGCCTTGGGCATCCGAAATGTCGGGGAACAGACAGCCAAAGATCTGGCGCGTTATCTGGGGTCGATGGATGCCCTAGTTCAAGCCGATATTGCAACCTTGATGCAGGTGCCCGATGTGGGACCGGTGGTCGCTGATTCAATTGTGTCGTTTTTTGCCGAAAGTCATAACCGTGAGGTTCTGACTCGAATGCAGGCCGCTGGTGTGCATTGGCAGGATTTGCCGACTCAGGTCGTCGAAGGCCCCTTGGTGGGTAAAACCATTGTGCTGACGGGTACTTTGCCTCATCTGAGCCGCGATGAAGCTAAAGCACTCATTGAGGCAGCTGGCGCGAAGGTATCCGGGTCTGTGTCAGCCAAAACCCACTGGGTGGTCGCTGGTGAGGCTGCTGGTTCCAAGTTTGAGAAGGCGCAAAGCCTGGGCATAGAGATTCTGGATGAAGCTGAATTTCTGAAACGTTTACAATTATGAAAAATACTAATGCAGTTGATACGGAGTGTTCGATGAAAAAAGTTCGTAAGGCGGTTTTTCCGGTTGCCGGTCTGGGCACTCGTTTTTTGCCAGCAACCAAGGCCAGTCCAAAGGAAATGCTGACGGTGGTGGATAAGCCATTGATTCAGTACGCTGTGGAAGAGGCTGTGGCTGCCGGAATTACAGAAATGGTGTTTGTTACGGGGCGCAGCAAGCGCGCTATCGAAGACCATTTCGATAAAGCCTATGAATTGGAAACCGAACTTGCCCAGAAGAATAAGCAGGCTTTGCTGGACATCGTGCAGAATATTCTGCCCAAACACGTTAACTGTATTTATATCCGCCAAGCGGAACCATTGGGCTTGGGTCATGCAGTCCTTTGTGCCAAGCCAGTGATTGGTGATGAGCCTTTTGCCGTGCTATTGGCTGATGATCTACTGGATGGTTCTACACCGGTGATGAAACAGATGGTGGATTGCTACGACTATTACCGTTGTTCGGTGCTGGGTGTTCAGGATGTGCCGCGAGCCGATACCAAGAGCTACGGTATTGTCGATGCCCGTACAGTTTCGGATCGTCTGGAACAGGTAAACGCCATTGTCGAAAAACCGGATCCGGCATCAGCGCCTTCAACGCTGGCCGTTGTCGGACGGTACATTTTGTCAGGACGAATTTTCCATCATTTAGAAAACGTCAAGCCAGGTGCTGGCGGCGAAATTCAGCTGACCGATGGTATTGCAAGCCTGCTTAGCGAAGAGCAGGTGCTTGCCTATCGCTACGATGGCGTTCGTTATGACTGTGGTTCCAAGCTGGGTTATCTCAAGGCAACCGTTGCGCTTGGGCAACGCCATCCTGAGGTCGGGCTAGAGTTCTCTCAGTATCTGGAATCGATCAAGTAAGCTATCGGGTTAACACAATGCATCATGATCCGTTGGTCGCAGAATGTCTTTATGATCGTGCGGCCATCGATAAGCTGATGGATGATCAGGCAGCGCTTTTAAATGTTCGCTATGCAGATGCCTGTCCCCTAGTGCTATGTGTCATGACGGGTGCCCTGGTCTATGTGGGGCATTTGTTGCCTAGACTTAACTTTTCGCTAGACCTCGATTATGTTCATGCAAGTCGTTATGGCGATGCGCGAACGGGTGGCTCGTTAAATTGGGTGATGCGCCCCCGGCAATCAGTGGTTGATCGTGAGATTCTGCTGCTTGATGACATCCTCGACGAAGGTGTCACCCTGCACGAGATCGCTGAATGGCTAAAAACCGAAGGGGCACGCAGTGTAGAAATTGCTGTGTTGACCCATAAGCAAAAAGATTTCCCGCAGCCGTGCCAGCCGGACTATCCGTCATTGATGACCCCTGATCGCTACGTGTATGGTTTTGGACTGGATGTGGATGGTTTATGGCGTAACGCCAATGGCATCTTTGTGGCTAAGCCAACATGATGCAGCCACCCGTTAAGCCTACGGCACTGGATGAGCCGATATTGGATACATTGGCGCGATGGTCATCTGAATCGACAGATCTTGATAAACAGGGTGCCTATGATTGGCTGTGTGGTCGGGTCAAGGCCAGTCGCGTTCTGGAAATCGGTTGTGGTTTCGGACAGTCAACCGCTGCATTGAACCGACATGGCAAGGCAGTTTTCGCGCTAGATAACCGTATGGATTGTCTGGAAGCGGCCCGAGAGCGGGTGCCTGATGCGGTGTATGGTCTTGCGGACATCAGACAAGTACACGAATTGCTCATACAGGATCTGGTCGAATTTTCACCTGAAGCAATGGTCCTCTGGATCGCCGGTGCGCCAGCAGATTCTTTACCCAGGGATGTGCCTGAGCAATATGCCGTGATGCAATACCGCCTGGCATTTCAGCAAGCGGCGGTTACGTTGGCGGGCCAGGTTGTTTCAATTCGAACAGTCCATCTGGCAGACCGGACTGCATTCCCCTGGGCAATGAAGGATGCAGGACGGCAAACCATGGCGCAATTGATCACCAATTCGGTTATTGGTAGCAGCCCGTTCAGAGTCGATCAAGCGCAAGTCCAGTATCGGAAGTTGGCTTTGCCTGCCGTATCAAGTCATCATGCCATGCCCGGTGGTATGGTACCGGTGTTGGGTGAGGCAACGCTTGAGCGGATTGACCCTGTGGCGATTTCTTCCTAGATCCAGTTCATCAAGGACAACATGAGCACAATAGTTAAGTCTGAGTTGCTGGCAATTATCGGTGGTAGTGGCCTTAACCGGTTGCCGATCCTTGAAGGTGCCCATCGACAATTTGTAAGAACACCTTACGGCGAACCCTCCTGTCCGATGACGCTGGGGACGATCTGTGGACAGCCTATGGTATTTCTAGCACGTCATGGATATGGACACACCATACAACCAGATCACATAAATTATCGTGCCAATATTTACGCATTGCATTCGCTTGGCGTCACGGGCATCGTTGCTGTGGGTTCGGTCGGATCTATTCATCCATCACTTAGCCCGGGCGATCTGGTAATTCCGGACCAGATGATTGATTACACCTGGGGACGTGCTTCTACCTTCTATGGCTCAGAGCCTGGTGTGAGCATGCACATTGATTTCACGCATCCTTTCTCTGAGGGTATCCGCAACAAGCTTCTGGGTGTGGCTGACCTGTTGGGTTTCAATATCCATGAAGGGGGCGTTTATGCCTGTACGCAGGGGCCACGTCTGGAAACTGCTGCAGAAATTCGCCGTCTGGCAGGAGATGGGGCAGATGTCGTAGGTATGACGGGTATGCCTGAAGCGGTGTTGGCGCGCGAGTTAAATATTCCCTATGCGCAACTGAATGTCGTGGCTAACTATGCAGCGGGTATTGGTGAAAGTGTGCACGGTATCGAGTTCAGTGCGTTGGGGCCGGTGCTCGAAACGGCCATGTGCAAAGTGCGTCTGATGGTTGAGACGCTGGTGGGCTGTAAGGTCCCGGAGTAGGGCGCTTCGCCACTCAGATTTTTAGCTGTTCCAAGAGGTCGTTTTCAAGCAAAAGGCGATCACGACTCTGAGAGAGTGCACGTCCCGATATCAGGAAGGTATCTTCAACGCGTTCGCCCAGCGTCGAGATGCGTGCTGTATGTAACGCAACGCCATGACGCGTTAATGTTTCGGCAATAGCATAAAGCAAGCCGGTGCGATCAGCGGCGCGAATCGAGAGGACGTATTGTTGTCCCGTTTCATCGGGTTCCAACATAACATCGGGTGCAATTGGAAACGATCTGACCTGTCGGGAAATTCTCCCCATGCCAGGTGTGCTGGGCTGGATCTTTCCAAGGAGTACTTCGAGTAAATCATGTTCGATGATCGCGCAGGTTTCTCGATCGATTCCCCGGGCTGACGCATCCAGCAGGTTAAAGCTATCTAGGGCATAACCATGCTTCGTGGTATGGATTTTTGCATCCATGATCGAGTAACCGATTGAGCTGAAGTATCCGGAAAGACGTACAAATAGATCAGGTTGATCGGGTGCATAGGCAAGCACCTGAATACCTTCGCCGTCTGGGTTAGGCCGGGCACGAACTACCGGTTTGTTTTCATGGGTGCGGTAATACAGGCATCGGGTATGCCAGGCGATTTCTTCATCGGTATGGCGAAGAAAATACACGTCATCCAGCTGCTTCCAGAATTGCGCTTGTACAGAGTCGCCCAGCGCAAAAAAACGGAGATGGGTGAGGGCATCGCGTTTGCGCTGAACCACCATGTCGCCCAGTTGGTCAGGGTTGTCACCTTGCAGCACCTCTAGACGATTCAGTGTGCTGCGATAAAGCGCTTCCAGCAGCCGGGCCTTCCAGGAGTTCCAT
>CAIQBG010000016.1 GCA_903870055.1 uncultured Pseudomonadota bacterium | reverse complement strand
GATCGTCTCAATACACGGCCAAGAAAGACTCTAGGGTGGCTAACGCCATTACAGGTCTTGGCAAAAGTTCTTGAAAACCCACACGAATCAGCCGTGATCCATTAAACTTTTAACCGTTGCTCTTCAGACTTGAAACCGCCAGGTATTTACTCATGAACAAACGTATCTGGGCGGTTTTCTCTACCCTACAAGGCAGTGACAAACCGATGACGGTCAAAATGATCGCCTGCCGTGTTGCCGATAAAAAGAAAAATGCCCAAGACGTTGGATTTCGTCAAATGATTGCCCGCGATCTCCGTCATCTTAAGCAGATTACTGGCGCTATCGAATCCAAGAAGGTGCTTGCCGAAGATGACAAAGGCCATGCCTATCGTGAAAACGCCTATAGCTGGAAAGAGGGCGGTTCAGGCTTAATGGTTAATGCGCTGACCTCAGCCCAATCAGTTGCACTTGGTGTGCTGCAGAAAGTTGGCCTTGGTCTTGTCCCTAGGGCTCTCGTAGATGAGCTCGCCCCCCTATTTACTGCCATTCATAAGAATGAACTGCTGAAGAGCCAAGCAGACAAAAATTTAGGCAAAAAAATCCCAAACAAAGCGGCGTTGGCGGCCGAAGAGAAGTGGCTCAGTAAGGTCGCCATTCTTTCGGAAACTGTCGGCTTTGTAGCACCCGAGAGCTCTCCTGAAGTCGAGAAGCAGGTTCACGAGGCCTTGTATCAGGAAAAGTTGATTGAAATTCAGTACCGCGACCAAGAGTTTGTCGTTAAACCATTGGGTCTCGTCCAGCGCGGCGTGCGCCGCTATCTGATTGGTATCAAACGTGGGCACGGGACCGCTCCTGTTTTTTTTACAATCCCGCGCATCAAGAAAGTCAAAGACGTGCACTCTGTTGACTATGCTGCGGTCAAAGGCGGCGAGGATTTTGATCTAGACGCCTTCCTTAAGAAGGGACTGGCGTACCCGGTATTTGATGAGGACATCCTAGGCAACCCTATTAACCTTAAGCTCTGGGTAGACGAAGGCACTTATGGCTGGATATCTGAAACACCCCTGGATGAAAGCCAAACTGCCAAAAAGGTTAAGGATGGCTACGAACTGAGCCTGACCACAACCCTCCGCGAAGAATTGGTCTACTGGATCCTCAGCATGGCCAATCATGTCCGCGTTATTGGCCCCAAAGTACTCAAAAATCGCGTCGCCGAAGACTTGAAAAAAGCGGCCAGCATGTACAGCAAGTAAACCTCTCCGATTCTAAGGAATAGCGATGGAACTACATTTCAATCTCCCCCTTGATGTGTCAACGCACTTTACGGTTCCAGCTGATCTGGCGCCTTGGGGTCCTTTGTCTCATCAAAAGACCGCGCAAGGCTGGACACCCGTGCGCGATCGCGCCACCTACACGACATGGAGCAAGTCTCTCGAGCCCGTAACACCCGATGCTCAAGCACTTGAAGCCTGGTATGGGATCTATCTTTTCGCAGTAGACATTCCGAAACCGACCCTATATGTAGGCATTGCGTCAAATGATTCGAAAGCAAGTGAAGGCGTATTGAATCGCTTGAAGAAACACCGTGTAAAAGCAACGGGGAGCCATGTCGGTTCGAACGCCGACACTATTGGGGGCGTACACCATCCTGAAAACTGGCGCGACTTTGCAACTGAACGATTCACTGCACTTGGCGGCCCGGGTGATCTACTTAAAGATGCGCGTGTTGCCGTCTCCAAATTTAACAGCACCGTGATTCAGCCCAAGGCTAATCTTGAGCGCTTTGAATCGGCAATCATTGGCAATCAGGCTGGCATCCTTGATGCAATTGTTGCCAAACTTTGGCCAGGCAAAAACGCTTCACACATTAATCTACTAAACGGTACTGCAGGGCGTGATTTGCTTAGCCCAGATGACCGAATTGTGCTTTGGTGAGGCAAGAGAAATAATGAGCCGCTACCTGAGCAAAAGTCGTTTTAAGACAGCCCTCGAGTGCCCAACAAAGCTGGATTATGTGGGCAAACCAGACTACGTAGACACCAAGAAAAGCAATGACTTTCTAAAAGCACTCGCCGATGGGGGCTTTCAGGTCGGTGAACTGGCCAAGCTTCTCTATCCAGAAGGTATCGAGGTAACCGATCGCGATCAGGTAGATCAGATTGCACGCACCAAACAACTACTTCAGCAGACCGATGTCACAATTTTCGAGGGCACGGTTCAATATGGCCACTGGGTTGCCAGAATTGATGTGATCCGAAAGCGTGGTAAGAAAATTGAATTGATCGAAGTCAAGTCAAAGTCTTACGATTCTTTGAGCGGTACAGCAGATGAACAATGGCGACAATCAGCGAAGCTGGGCTGTAACCGTGCCAGGAACTAATCTTTCTTCGGTTGGGAATCCACTTCTTAAATCGGTCGATGTGAGCAGTTTCGTAGATCAAATTATTTCGGGAACAATCCACTTTCCGGGAGGTGAGGGTTTTTTTAAAGCGGCAGCCGTGGATTGGGCTAATGCCTATGCTGAGAAAAAGCGAATCAAAGCCGTTGTCGGTAAGCATTGCCGAACTTGTGAGTTTTATTCGGCCAACCCCGACGCTCAGCATAAAAGTGGATTTCATGAATGCTGGGCTGAGGCCACGCATGTCTCATATGCGGATATCCAGAAAAATCGACCGATCACAGAATTGTATTACCCAGTCAAAGGCCAGATCGATAAGTTAATTAAATCCCGCGGCCTGTGGTTATCTACTTTGGAAGAAGAAGATTTCGAAGAGACCAAGGCGGGACAAGGCATGAGTCGGGCTTATCGCCAATATTTACAAGTTTTTGGTGAGTGGGGTCAGGCAAAACCATTCGAGTTTGACAAGGCTGTATGGCATCAAGCCGCAGCGGAATTCACCTTCCCGTTACATTTCATCGACTTTGAAGGCTCGCGACCAGCATTGCCATTCGTATCTGGCAAACGGCCCTATTCGCAGGTTGCATTCCAGTTTTCGCACCATGTGCTGGACGCGAATGGCACTGTGACACATGCCAACGAATTCCTAGATCTATCACCTGGTATTGACCCATCCATCGATTTCCTGCGGGCCCTCAAAAAGGCACTTTGTACTCCCGGGCAGGAAAAAGGCACCGTGTTCATGTGGAGTCACTATGAAAACACCATGCTCAACGGTCTGCGCGCTGACCTTCTGGAGCTTAAGGCAATTGGCAAAGCCCCTTCGGATGCGGATGAATTAATCAAGTTTGCGGAATCATTAACGACCAGAAAAGTCGGTAAAGAAACAGTGGTTCGTGGCGTTCGCACGATGGTCGATCTAAATGTGTTGGCTGGACAGTGCTTTTTCCATCCAGATACCAAGGGACGCACCAGCATCAAAGTGATTCTCCCGGCGGTCATGAAATCTTCTGAATGGCTAAGAAGTGTTTATAGCCAACCGGTTTATGGTGCACCGAACGGTATTTCCAGCAAAAATTTCCCAATTGATGGTGCACAAGGGATGACTTGGTGGGTTGCCGATGGAGATGGTGCAAAGAATCCGTATGATCTGTTGCCCCCTATTTTTGCTGACATTGAACAATCGGAACTCGTTGGAGAGGATGCGGTTGCGGGTGACGATATTCGCGAAGGAGGTGCTGCCACGACTGCTTATGCACGTATGCAATTCGAAGATGTGACGGATCTACTAAGAGAATCAACCAGGAAGGCTTTGCTCAGGTACTGCGAGCTGGATACTTTAGCGATGGTTATGATTTATCAGACATGGAACGCCTGGGCAAAGGACTAAAGTATGGCTTTACTGGTAAATCCCAAGCTAGCAATATGCCTATCGCTCTTATTGATAGCACAACTCTCTGTTGCTGGCTCCGGTAAGAATGGAGAAATATTTACATCAAGTGAAAATCCGCATGAAGAGTTTAATCTAACGAAACTTAATTCCGATAAGATTCAAGTGACATTCGTTATCGTCAAAGATGTTCGTGCCGTTTGTGATGTAGAGAGCAAGAAGCGTGGATTTGGAGGCTTTAAGGCCTCAGTCGAAGCATGCTCATTCTGGGATAGTGCATCTATCAACAATAAATGTACAGTTGTACTAGCTACAGTTGCCAATTACCATACGATCGGACACGAAATCAGGCACTGTATGCAGGGCAATTATCATAAATAATTACATGAGACGCCGGCAGAGCCTGCGTTCCACAGAGTGCTCACCCCCATACGTTGGAAGAAGATCTGGAACTGCTTCGTAGCCCTCCCAGCATTGACCATTTTGAGAAACCAGTTGTAGTGCTGGCAAACTGCCAGCACGCATAGCAACCAGTTCTAAAAGACTTCCCCTGCCGAAGGCATCGTAGTTACCCCCAAACCCGTGCTCTTGAATGACAACAGCAAATGGTGGCTTGTGGGTACCTTGGCAAAAAATAGCGTCATATGCTGCGATGCCATCGGCGCCAAGAAATAGAACCGCGAGCCTTTTAGGCCCATGGGTATCATCCAGATTTTTGAAACGTTCGAGGATTTCCAAAAATCCGAACGGCGTCACAAAGCCCTGGATAAAGCATTTATTCGTGATTTCATGTTGTTGAATATGTGCCGCCCAACCGTTTGGTGTTAAATCGTCTTGGCTCAGGTGAATACGAACTAAGGACTTGTAACCTCGAAATGAATTGGAGCGACTCTGTAGATCAACCGTAATCTCAGCTTGGCTAACGCCATAGTCGGCGAATACAAAACAATGAGCTGCGCCTGAGGATCCAAATAAAGCAACTGGCTGCCCGTCATGGCCTGACCCTGGGTAATACACCGTACGCGAATCAAAAAAATCATCTAACGTGATCCTATTCCCTAGCCTATAAGTTTTTAGCCAATTTGGGAGCGGCTCACGTAGTGCGCCTAAGAATTCTGCTGTGTTCACGAAGAGATTCCTTAGTTTAAGAGATATGAATATGGCTGATGGCTCCTCCGGTGTAATCCGGAAGTGCTATGCAGGATAGAGGTTGCTTAAGACATATATTGTCTCGACCCCTTGATCTAATTGTTCTCTCATCGAGGAGACCCATCATGATCAAAAAGATCGGACCGTGGCTGTTAGTGCTAGTGCTTTCTGCCTGCGCTTCAGTTAAACCGGACGCTCAGGGATTCCGAGCAGATGGTTACGGACGCAATTGCACAGAAGCATTACAACAGGCCAAAGTTAAGGCGACTGAAGACTACAAGGGCAGCTTTTTGAGCAGCCGGCGCAGCCTGAATAATGCCAACGAATACGCTGAGTCTATTGATGAATACAGTGGTGGCATTGTGCAAAGCTACAAAGTGTTATCAAACTCGGGAGGATCGCCTTGTACAGTTTCTATAGAAGCCAAGGTTTCTCCTGATGCCAAAAGCATCGTCGTCAACACCGAGAAAAATATTGACCTAGGCGTAGTCGAGCGCCATCTCAACAAGCAAATCAGTACGCGAGAGCTGCTTCGTAAACTTGTTCGTCGACCTGAAATGATCCAGGTTGAATCACGGACCATCGATCCCATAGTAAATGCGGATGGCAGCGTTGGAATGGCAGTCCAATTCACAAAAATTATACCCAGCCCCAAATGGCTGACAGACATTGAATCTTTTCTGACGGTGCACGGCACAAAGCACAGCTACCACGAAAAAAACAACTGGGCCGAGCTTGGAAAGGGTTTCCTTGTATTAGCGGCTTTACCAGTGCTTATACCAGTAGCGATTATCGTGGCGCCCTTTATCGAAAACAAAAGCAATACAACGGCGCCACCTAACCCTGGCGATTCATTCAGCCTTTGCTTTGCCGGGAAAGGCGAAGTTAATTGTTACCAAGGGTGGGCGGCCGATGAAGTCTATGAACAGATTAATGCAGCAGCAATCGTTGCGATCATGAACCGAGACGGGACAACGGTAGCTGGATTTCCGGTTCGCGATGGCGTTGTCACACTAAACCAGCATGTAGATACCAAAACCCCCTGGGTTGATGATCAGAATCGTCCTAAATCGAAATTCGATCTCGTTGCTGAAAAAGCAATTAATGTCCAAGGAAACCTAAACTTTGCTAGCAACTGGGTCACGGAAGGATATGACCTGAAGTTCCGCTTGAAATTTAACTGACAACGCGTGAAGACTAGATTTGTCTTCACCCGATGGTCTTATCTTATTTTCTAAAGCAAATCACCCGACATGAAAACGCTTCTTAATTGGCCCCTAATCGCAGGTCTCGTTTTTACAGGAATACCGTCATGGGGAAGCGAGCCGACTTGGCGCAATCCAGAAACAAAGTTTAGCGCTACGGAACGCCACGCAGATTCCAAGCAGATTGCCTGGCGCTTCACCGATAACGTACAGAAGGCGTGCGAAGCCGAAAGTCGCCAACGAAAACTCGGAGGCTTTGGCTACGCCGTCGATGCCTGCTCCTTTTGGGACAAAAACAGCTGCACCATCATTACGGCACGTCAGACAACGATGCATGTTTTAGGGCACGAGCTGCGCCACTGCTTTCAAGGCAGTTTTCACTAGTCTAGTGCGATGTCTTAAGACACCAAGCGTCTTTAGTCCTACTTAGATTATCTGTAATTCTTGGAGAAGGTCTATGAAATCAACATTTCAAAACATGCGGGTTGCCAGCGAACCCATGGTAACCGGGTGGAGCAACCCGGATCGGTTTCGCCCCATTAAAGCCTGGGCAATTGAACTCGCCAATATGGCGAGTAACTGTGTACCTCAAACCATTGACTGGGAAATTGTTGGGCGTGCTGCGATGATTGTGAACGACAACAAGGAGTACAGCAAAAAAATCATTCATCAAATTGCACAAGCATCCGGCTATCAAGTAAGGGAATTGGCAGCAGATAAAATTTTTGAATTCTTTGCCAATGGATTCACGGAGATTCTCGATCCCACGCTAGTCATGATGCCATTGGGTATCTGGTCTGCCGATACCAAAGATCATTCGAATGCCGATGAGATCCAGGCCTTCCATAAAAAATTTGCCGAACTCATGGCTCAAATTCCTGCGGATAAACACCTGGTATTTGTTACTTACGGTGACGATCCGTGCGACTTAGTAGAAGATCTGCGCAGCCCTGGGGCGTTTGATCGTCGTTTCTTTGTAGATGACATATCGCTACACGACCGTGGGCTCGCTTTTGTCGAGATGTTGCCCCTTGATATTTGTGGCAGCTCTTTGCTGTCAGATCCTAAGCCAATCGGACAGGTTCTAGATTGCGAAGCTGCCGATGAGCGCCGTGTAGGCCTGATTATCATCGCACTAAAGCGGCTGGCTTACCGTGAAAAACGCAAGGTGGAGTTCGGCGATCTGATTAACTTTGCACTACACGGTACGGGTGAATACGTACCTAATAACACGTCTAAAGAGTTCAGACACAGTATTGCACTGCATGAGGCTGGGCACGCACTCGTCAGCATAGTTGACTCATCCGGCATGAACATTCCGGATTACGCCGGGATTGTTCCATCCATAGGCACTTTGGGGCAGGTTTCAGCATCTTATGAATTTCTGGCATCAATACCTTCCATTGGCATTTACAAATACAAACGCCACCTTGTGAGGGTGCTGCTCGCAGGTCGTGCTGCCGAGCAACTAACTGTTGGGATTGAAGATATGTCTGTCACTAGCGCTCGCAGTGATCTCCGTCATGCCACAGACATCGCCAAAGATCTGATTGGTCGTTATGGCATTAGCCCAACAATGGAAGATGAATCTACCGCTGGATCTAATCTTTTACTGAAAATAGGCACCGATGTTTCTGATACTGAAAAACATCGTATTGAGAATGCTGCCCGTTTGTTTCTTTCACGACAGTACGATGTGGTTCTTGACCAACTTCGGGCTCACCGTGTTTTTCTTGAGGCAATCGCTGATCGTCTTGTTAAGCAAAAGATTCTGGACAAAGGCCATCTCAAATCCATGGCGATTGAATATGGTGTCCTAAATGAATCTGCGGCTTAAGACATTAGCAATAGTTTTAGTGGGGCTACTACCCATAACTGCAAATGCAACTGACTGCAGTTTTTACGGAAAAAACTGGCAACGCTTCAGCAATCTACAACTTGGGGTCTCGTTTTGCTATCCGCCTAAATTTCTAATCAAAACTGAAGGTCAGGACATTTATGTCCTGACTAAACCTTCGGCACAACACACGAAGAGGTTGCTCAGTCAAAACAACACGGATCTTTTATTTAACGGCAAACGAATGCTCGAACCTAGCAATTACGTCGTGCATATTAAAGTCGCCCGAGGCGATTTTAATGCTGCCAACCACAAAGAAAGCATCTTTGTTAAAGACAAGGGGGTGGTTCGTCCCAACATTGGCAGGTTTGGTAATGGGCCTGCACAAGCAATCAGTGGTATCGGATGGTTTGGCCACAAAGCAAAGATCTCTTGTAGCACGTCCGACTCCCAAACAGGCTTTCATGCTGCCGGAGGTGAATGTTTGTGGATCGTGGGCAGCGATGGACGACACAACTTCGTGCTGGACACACTCGGCGACCCTACTGATGCAATCCTTGCCTGGAAAATTGCTAAATCGCTATGCTTGCTCCAAAGCCACCGCTAATGAATAAACCCCATAGCCATATTAGTCGCGGCTTTGACGCTATGCTCACGGGTTAGCGCTTCAATTAACTTATCCGTCGAAGTAATTTCAATGAATTTCGCCTGACTCTCAATCACAGCAAAGTCACCGGGCGTCAGCTTGTGAAGCTGAGTCAATGCTTGTTGATGGTTTGTCTCTAACGCACTAAGACCCAAGGTGGCGCAGTGTTTTTGAGCCATGGCAATCACCTGCTCCTGGCGCAGGTATTCAAAGTTGGCTTTCAAATCAAAGCGACGCAACGCTGCAGGATCCAACTGGTCCGCATTGATGTTTGTCGTTGCAACCAGGTAGCCATTAAACTCCGACATCTCGACGAGCACCTGATTCACTAAAGAGACTTCCCAGTTATGTGTGGCATTGCTACGCTTGGCCAGGAACGAGTCCACCTCGTCAATTAGTAAAATCGCGTCTGCCTCCATTGCCTCTTTGAATGCCTTGGCAATATTCTTTTCGGACTCTCCTACATAAGCCCCCAGAAAATCTGAGCCTTTTTTTGCATGCAATGGTTTACCTAAATGATGGGCTAACCAAGCGGCATAACCGCTCTTGCCGCAGCCAGGCGGCCCCATGAGCAATAAACGACCCTGGTTGGCGCGTGCCAGGCCTTTGGCCACCTCGGCAAGATCGTAATTGGCATTCACAAATATCGGATCATAGTCCATCAATTTCTTCGAGGCGTTTGCAGGCAACGATTGGTGTGACTGAGCTTCCAAGGTGGCATTAACCATCAACTTAGCCCATGCCGATGCTTTCTTTTGCGCCATATCTGGCTCTATCGTTTTAATGACATCAATCGCACGACTAACAACTGCCGGTGCAAGTTGCTCAGATTGGCTAAGCAAGTTAACGGTTTCCTCATTGAGCAAACCCTGACCCATATCCATGATCATTCGACGGCGCTGCGCTTGTGGCGCAATCGGCATTTCGATTATCAGAGAGAAGCGGCGGGCGTGCGCCGGATCAATGGTTCCGTGGACAGAGTTGCTGATCCAAATCGTCGGGACCGAATTGCTCTCCAGCGTATTGTTGATCCAGGCTTTATTCAGCCCGGCGTTCACATTACGATCACGCCCACCCAACAGGTTGGTCAAAACGCGGTTTCCACTAAAAACATCCTCCACCTCATCAAATACAAAGAGGCTATCTTTCTGGCACAAGAAAGACTGCGCAGCCGTGTAGGCGCGGAAGCGCTCATCACCCGTCAAAGGCATACCGTCCTGCCCCTCGCTGGAAATTTCATAGAGCGGCAAACCAACAACATCGGCAACCACCTGTGCCAACGCAGTCTTGCCAACACCAGGCTTTCCCCAGATTAAAACGTTGGCACCTTGCTTCTTTTCTTTCACAGCATGGGATAAGTATTGGCAAAGAATCTCTACTTGATCCTTAAGATGGGAGAAGTCATTAATTGTCAGTGTTGATTTTCTGCCTGGCGAAACCATGTCATGAAAAATCTGCTCAAAATCACAATTGGCCGAGAGCATTTGTTCGGCAAACGTATATGACACCAGCTTCATATGCTCGCAAAGTGAGGGCATAAAAGTTTCATTCCCCGAGATGCAGAACAAACCTGAGCGGACCATCAGTGACTGACGATTAACCGCTTTGAGCACGTCGTTAACGGGCGTGCCCAGATAAATCGCAATATGTTTAGCGACTTCGGCCGGACGAATACAAGGGGGTAGTTCAGTAATACGCTCAATGTCACGCATACCGTGCGACATAATCGCGAACTCAAGAATACGGCATTCAGTATCCGACATCCGCGTCATTGACTGTAAGCGGCTAATATTTTCGGCCAAATCCTCCGGCACGCGGATGTGTTCTGTATCTGCTTCCATCTGTTTCAATTTGAAGCGCAGCTTCGAAAGCATTTTGTGTCGGTTGAACATATTCCCTTCTGCCTCAGTTTCAGGAATATAGGTTCCAAGACCTAATGTACGGGCGAGTGCATCGTCCATAAAACCATCTTCTGCAAGGAATTGCTTATAGCCATCCAGGCGCACTAAGCAACGCAAGGCCCATAGGATCCCGATTTCTGGTAGATTTTTGACCGTTTTTTCCATAGCCGCCTCTCGATTAATGCCCCTATGCTCAACCTGAGCAAAGACTCATTCCGTCTCTGCCTTGCTTGGGGCTCAATTTGTTATCATGGCGCTATGGCAGGCTTGCAGAACTCTACCCCTATCCCCGATGAGCTTCGGCTCTCTAGTGGTGGGCGCATATTACGTATCGCCTATCCGGATATGGGCGCTGCTGAGCTGACCGCCGAGTTTTTACGTGTCTCATCGCCCTCGGCAGAAGTCCGCGGGCACGGTCAGGGCAACGAGGTGCTGCAGGTCGGCAAAGAAGAGGTCACCATCACCGGTATCGAACCCGTAGGTAACTACGCCGTGAAACTGATTTTCTCGGACGGGCACGATAGCGGTTTGTACTCTTGGGACCTTCTCCACGAATTCGCCAGCAATCATCAGGCACTCTGGCACTCTTATTTACAACGGCTGCAAGCAGCCGGCCATACGCGTAAGGCATAACGTGACGAACCCTATCAACAACAATTCGGGTACCACCCACTTCGGCTACGAAACCGTGAATGAACGGGAAAAGGCGGGTCGCGTACGCAACGTCTTTGATTCAGTCGCAACCAAATACGACATCATGAATGACCTGATGTCCGGGGGTCTGCACCGCTTATGGAAAATCTTCACCATCGGCCGTAGCAGCGTGCGCCCCGGCATGAAGGTGCTGGACATTGCGGGCGGCACAGGCGATCTGGCCAAGGCCTTCAGCAAGAAAGTCGGCCCTAGCGGTGAAGTCTGGTTAACCGACATTAACAACGCCATGCTCACCTGCGGTCGTGATCGTTTGCTCAACGCCGGTACCGTTATCAAGACAGCGCAGTGCGATGCTGAAAAACTACCATTCCCTGATGGCTACTTTGACATCGTTACGGTAGCTTTCGGCCTGCGCAACATGACACATAAAGACGGTGCGCTCACCGAGATGCGCCGCGTGCTCAAGCCAGGCGGCAAGCTGATGGTACTGGAGTTTTCCAAGGTCACACCATTGCTCGCGCCCATCTACGATTTCTATTCTTTTAAGGTGATCCCGCAAGTGGGACAAATCGTGGCTCAGGATGCTGATAGCTACCGCTATCTCGCCGAGTCCATCCGCATGCACCCCGATCAGGAAACGCTCAAGCAGATGATGGAAGGCGTGGGCTTTGACCGCGTGCAATATCACAACCTCACAGGTGGCGTTGTCGCGCTGCACATCGGCGACAAGTTCTAAGCGCGCTATGCTGCACAGCCTAACCTTGCCCGTTATTAATCGAGCCCTGCGCGATGATCCGTGGGCGGCATCACGTCTGGCTGCCTTTAACGGATCGTCGCTACGTATCTCTATGGCTGAGCGCTCATTGATGCGCTACACGATTGAGCCGGATGGTCTGCTGGCCGCGCATCAGGTCTTTGGTGATGACGACCCCACACTCTCCATAGATCTGCCGGCGAATGCCGCTTCACTCTTCCTGAGCCATGGTCGCCAAGGCGTGATCAAAGCCGCAAAGATTCGCGGCAATATCGATCTGGCCAATGCATTAAACGATGTGATGGATCAGATTCGCCCGGACCCGGAAGCCTTTCTGGCATCGAAGATTGGTGACATAGCGGCACACCGTGCCATGGGTTTCTTTTATTCCCTGAAGCAGGGCACTGAAGATCTGGTTAATCGATTGAAGGATCAGTTCACCGAACACGTGGCCGAAGGGCAATCGGTGATTGTGCCTACCCCAGAGGTACACGCCTTTATGGATAACGTCGACACCCTGCGCAACGATGTGGCACGCCTGCAGCAGCGCGTTGATCGCCTAACCCGATAAGGGCTTCAGCGACGTAAAAAAAGACCACCCGAAGGTGGTCTTTTTCGTTTTAGGTATTGCTACCTGAAACTTAGTGCGACTAATGCGTTAGTGCTTATTGCGCAGCTTCTTGATGGCAGCCAGCTGACCAATTGCGTCGGCCAGTTCGCCTTCGGCCTTGGCGTAGTCCATGCTGCTATCACGTTTTTGCAGCAGCTCTTCGGCAGCCTTCTTGGCCTGCTGAGCACGGGCTTCATCTAGATCGTGGGCACGGATGGCAGTATCAGCCAGAACCGTTACCATCGTCGGCTGTACTTCCAGCATGCCGCCGGAAACGTAGACGAACTCTTCGCCGCCATCTGGCAGTTTGATGCGAACGGCACCCGGACGGATACGCGTCAGCAGCGGGGTGTGGCGTGGCCAGATACCAAGCTCGCCCGATTCACCCGGCAGTACTACGTGATCAGCTTCACCCGAGAAAATCATCTCTTCAGCGCTGACTACGTCTACATGGATTCTTAATGACATATTTGCTCCTGATCCGCCGCACGTTACCGCGCGGCGGGGGGATGGAACTTCCGGTTACTGCAGCGTCTTCGCTTTTTCGATGGCTTCTTCAATCGAACCCACCATGTAGAAAGCTTGCTCAGGCAGATGATCCAGCTCACCTTCAACGATCATCTTGAAGCCCTTGATCGTATCCTTGAGTGAAACATACTTACCTGGAGAACCGGTAAACACTTCAGCCACGTGGAACGGCTGCGACAGGAAGCGCTGGATCTTACGGGCGCGTGCAACGGCGAGCTTATCGTCCGGAGCCAGTTCGTCCATACCCAGAATCGCGATAATGTCACGCAGTTCTTTGTAGCGTTGCAGCGTTTGCTGAACACCACGGGCAACGCGGTAATGCTCTTCACCGACCACGTGCGGGTCAAGCTGACGCGATGTCGAATCGAGCGGATCAACGGCTGGGTAGATACCCAGTGCGGCGATGTCACGCGACAGAACGACGGTGGAGTCAAGGTGAAGGAAGGTAGTGGCAGGCGATGGATCGGTCAAGTCATCGGCAGGCACGTAAACGGCCTGGATCGACGTAATCGAACCTGTCTTGGTCGAAGTAATACGCTCTTGCAGACGGCCCATTTCTTCAGCCAGCGTAGGCTGATAGCCCACAGCTGAAGGCATACGGCCCAGCAATGCGGATACTTCCGTACCAGCCAGCGTGTAGCGGTAGATGTTATCCACGAAGAACAGAATGTCACGGCCTTCGTCACGGAAACGCTCAGCCATGGTCAGACCGGTCAGTGCAACGCGCAGACGGTTGCCTGGAGGTTCGTTCATCTGACCGAACACCATGCCAACCTTATCCAGAACGTTGGAGTCCTTCATTTCATGATAGAAGTCGTTACCTTCACGGGTACGCTCACCTACACCGGCAAACACGGATAGACCCGCGTGTTGCTTGGCGATGTTGTTGATGAGTTCCATCATGTTAACGGTCTTGCCCACACCGGCGCCACCGAACAGACCCACTTTACCGCCCTTAGCAAACGGACAGATCAGATCGATAACCTTGATACCGGTTTCGAGCAGCTCAACCGACGGCGAGAGTTCGTCGAAGGCAGGAGCAGCGCGGTGAATCGGGCGCAGCTCATCGTACTCGATGGGGCCGGCTTCATCAATCGGACGACCCAGAACGTCCATGATACGACCTAGCGTACCGTGGCCAACCGGGATGGAGATCGGGGCGCCTGAGGCGTTGACCTTCATGCCACGACGGACACCGTCGGTGGAACCCAGCGCAATGGTACGGGCGATGCCGTCACCGAGCTGTTGTTGAACTTCAAAAGTCAGACCCGATTCCACCAGGCTATTGCTGGCGCTATCGTCGAGGCGGAGTGCCTCGAAGACTTTAGGCATGTGCTCTTTCGGAAACTGGATATCAACCACAGCACCGATGCACTGAACGACTGTTCCTTGACTCATCGTTATATCCCTAATCTAAAAAATCAAACCGCTGCTGCGCCGCTGACGATCTCGGACAGCTCTTTCGTAATCGCTGCTTGGCGGGTCTTGTTGTAGACCAGCTTCAGCTCTTCGATTACGTTCTTGGCGTTATCGGAAGCAGCCTTCATGGCTACCATCCGAGCACTTTGTTCCGATGCGATATTCTCGGCGACGGACTGGTAAACCAGCGCCTCGAGGTAACGCACCAGCAGATCATCGATCACGGACTTGGCATCCGGCTCGTAAACATAATCCCAGCGGCTCGATTCCGAACCCACTGTGTCGCCCGCAAGCGGCAGCAGTTGTTCGACAACCGGCTCCTGGCGCATCGTGTTAACGAAACGCGTGTAGGCAATGTGCAGTTCATCGATTTCACCGGCATTGTAGGCATCAATCTGCACCTTAACTGGCCCAATCAGGCTGTCAATGTGCGGGTTGTCACCCAGACCAATAGCATGCGATACAACTTGTGCACCATTGCGCTGGAGGAAAGCGAAGCCTTTGCTACCAATCGCTGTGACCTGAACATCGACCTTCTGGCCATCGAGCTCGCGCATTTTATTCACGAGTTGACGCAGAACGTTAGTGTTCAAGCCGCCGCAGAGACCTTTATCCGAAGTCACGAGAATGATGCCGACCTTTTTAATCTGGTCACGTTTCTCGAGGAACGGATGCTTGTACTCTGACAACGCATGCGAAAGGTGCGCAGCAACGCGGCGGATCTTCTCGCCATAAGGACGGGCCTTGAGCATCCGGTCTTGCGCTTTACGCATTTTGGACGCCGCAACCATTTCCATAGCTTTGGTGATCTTCCGCGTATTTTCTACGCTTTTGATCTTAGTACGGATTTCCTTGCCGCTTGCCATGGCGCTCTCCTAGATCAAAGCCAGCTGGACTTGAAAGCTTCGATGGCAGCAACGAGTGCTTTCTCCGAATCAGCATCCAGATCTTTGGTCTGTTCCATCTTTTGCATCAGTGCAGCGTTCTTGTGCTCGATGTCGCTAACCAGGTTGCGGGTGAACTCGAGTACACGGTTCACTTCCACATCATCGGCGTAGCCACGGGTAATCGCGTACAGAACCACAGCCTGCTTGGAAACATTCAGTGGCTCGTATTGTGGCTGCTTCAGCACTTCCACAACGCGACGACCGCGCTCCAGCTGGTTACGGGTTGCATCGTCCAGATCCGAAGCAAACTGCGCAAAGGCAGCCAGTTCACGGTACTGGGCGAGATCGGTACGGATACCACCCGACAGCTTCTTAACGATCTTGGTCTGAGCCGCACCACCCACGCGAGACACCGAGATACCGGCGTTAATAGCCGGACGGATACCTGCGTTAAAGAGGTCGGTTTCCAGGAAGATCTGGCCATCGGTAATCGAAATAACGTTGGTCGGAACGAAGGCCGAAACGTCACCTGCCTGGGTTTCAATCACTGGCAGCGCGGTTAGCGAACCGGTCTTGCCCTTGATTTCGCCGTTGGTCAGCTTTTCTACATACTCTTCGCTCACGCGAGCAGCACGCTCCAGCAGACGCGAGTGCAGATAGAACACATCACCCGGGTAAGCTTCGCGGCCTGGCGGACGACGTAGCAGCAGAGAAATCTGACGGTAGGCCCAAGCTTGCTTGGTCAAATCGTCATATACGATCAGGGCGTCTTCACCGCGGTCACGGAAGTATTCACCCATCGTGCAACCCGAGTACGGAGCGATGAACTGCATAGCAGCCGGATCCGAAGCGGTAGCAGCAACGATGATGGTGTATTCCAGAGCGCCGTGCTCTTCCAGAGCGCGTACCACGTTAGCAATGGTCGAAGCTTTCTGACCGACTGCAACGTAGATACAGGTTACGCCCTGACCCTTTTGGTTAATGATGGTATCGATGGCGACAGCGGTCTTACCCGTCTGACGGTCACCAATGATCAGCTCACGCTGACCACGGCCGATCGGCACCATGGCGTCAACAGCCTTAACACCGGTTTGCAGCGGTTGCGACACTGACTTACGCCAGATCACGCCCGGGGCAACCTTTTCAATCTTGTCGGTCAGCTTGTTACCCAGCGGACCCTTGCCGTCGATTGGCTGACCCAGGGCGTTAACAACGCGACCCTTCAGTTCAGGACCAACAGGCACTTCCAGAATGCGGCCCGTACATTTAACGATGTCGCCTTCCGAAATTTGTTCGTATTCGCCAAGAACCACGGCACCGACAGAGTCGCGCTCGAGGTTAAGTGCCATACCCATGATGCCGTTCGGGAACTCAAGCATTTCACCTTGCATCACGTCTTCCAGACCGTGTACGCGGCAAATGCCATCGGTAACCGATACGACAGTACCCTGGGTCCGGGTTTCAGCACCCAGGCCAAGGTTCTCAATCTTGCTCTTGATCAGCTCGCTGATCTCAGAAGGATTCAGTTGCATTTAGAAAACTCCTAGTTCTTTAACGCGACAGCCATAGCGTCGAGCTGGCCACGCACCGAGGCGTCAAACACCTCGTCACCGACTTCAACCTTGACTCCGCCAATCAGCGAGGAGTCCACGGTAACGCGCGGCTTGAGCTTTGAAGAGAAATGCTGTTCCAGTGCAGGCAGTACCTGAGCAACCTGGGCATCGTCCATCGGGAATGCACTGATGATCAGCGCATCCTTCACACCTTCTTCTTCCGATTTCAGCTCTTCGAAAAGAGTCTGGATTTCGGGAAGGAGTGACAGGCGCTTGTTTTCGGCAAGCACCTCAATAAAACGTGACAGCGGCTGCGGGGCTTCCACCCCGAGCACGCCCACCACAAGGTCAGTGACTTGACGGGAATTCAGCTTCGGATTGCCAAAGCAGTCCCGCATTGCCGATTCATTGGCAATCAGCGACAGGCGACCTAACCAACCACTCCAGTCGGCTAGCGCGCTTGACTCGCGACCGAGACGGAAAACCGCTTCGGCGTAAGGACGGGCTACGGTGAGGGATTCAGCCATTGGTTACAGACCTTGCTTGATAGCAACCAGAATTTCTGCATGGGCACCTGCATTGATTTCCTTACGGAGAATCTTTTCAGCACCCGCTACAGCCAGCGCAGCGACTTGATCACGAAGTTGTTCACGTGCGCGAACAACTTCTTGCTCAACTTCACCGCGAGCATTTGCCACGATACGATCAGCTTCAACCTTGGCCTGGACCTTGGCTTCTTCGATGATCTGGATTGCACGCTTTTCAGCGTTAGCCAGAACATCAGCCGACTTTTCTTTGCCTTCGCGCACAACTTCAGCCGAACGTTTGCTGGCAAGCTCTAGCTCATGCTTACCACGGTCTGCTGCAGCCAGGCCATCAGCGATTTTTTTCGCACGATCATCTAGCGCCTTCGTAATCGGCGGCCAGACAAACTTCATCGTGAACCATACGAGTATGAAGAATACGATGAGCTGGGCGAATAATGTTGCGTTTAAGTTCACGCTACGTGCCCTCCTGAAAAAGGTTGTTCAGGATTACTTCAGCACGAACGGGTTAGCAAACGCGAACATCATCGCGATACCAACACCGATCAGGAATGCGGCGTCGATCAGACCGGCAAGCAGGAACATCTTGGTTTGCAGTTCGTTCATCAGCTCAGGCTGACGTGCCGAAGCTTCAAGATACTTCGAACCCATGATGCCGATACCAATACAGGCACCGATAGCACCGAGGCCGATGATAAGACCGGAAGCCAGAGCAACTAGACCGAGGATATGTTCCATGACGACTCCTTGAAAGGGATAAGAACAGCGGGTTAAAGAAAAACTAAAGGAAAAACGGGGACTACAACTACAAAACTAAGAAACTTAGTGCGATTCGTGCGCCTGACCGACATACACCAGCGTCAGCATCATGAAGATGAATGCCTGCAGGGTAATGATCAGGATGTGGAAGATGGCCCAGATGGAACCAGCAATCACGTGACCGGCGAATAGCAGGCCACCCGACAACGAATGCATACCGGCCCACGATGCGCCCATCAAGGCGATCAGCATGAAGACCAGCTCACCGGCGTACATGTTACCGAACAACCGCATGCCGTGAGAAATTGTTTTGGCGGCGAATTCGATCATCTGCATCAGGAAGTTGATCGGTGCCAGCACAGGATGGGAACCAAACGGGGCTGCAAACAGCTCATGCACCCAACCGCCAATACCCTTGATTTTGATGTTGTAGTACAAGCAGACAATCAGCACACCCAGTGCCAGCGCCAGCGTGATGTTCAAGTCGGCCGATGGGACGATACGCAGGAATGCGTGGTGCGGATCGTGACCCGAAGCTTCGTAATAAGTGGACCAGATCTTCGGGAACAGATCCAGCGGCAGCAGATCCATGGCGTTCAGGAAGAAGATCCAAACGAATACGGTCAGCGCCAGCGGTGCCACGAAGAGGCGCGACTTGGCATCATGAATAATGCCCTTGGCCTGATCGGCAACCATTTCGACCAGCACTTCAATGGCCGATTGCAGACGACCCGGTACGCCAGCGGTTGCACGCTGAGCCACGTAGGCCAGCAACAACACAGCCAGGATACCCAGCGCGGTGGAGAAGATGAATGAGTCAAGGTTAAGCACCGAGAAGTCAACAATAGACTTCTGCGCCTCACCTGTGGAATTCAGGTGGGTCAAGTGGTGAACAATGTACTCGCCCTGCGTCGGGCCTTGGGCCGCGCCGAGAGCTGCTGCGTTCGCTACGTTTTCAGTCGCCATCTCAGGTTCTTTTCGCCAATGCTAAAAAATTTACCTGCAAGGTGATCGCCATACTGAGCAGCATACTGGGCCAGCTAAGGTCCGCATACAGCGCGATGGCAACCGCCAACAAAATAAGTGTGAGGGCAAGCTTGAAGAATTCGTAGACGATGAAGACTCCGGCTGTCGCTACACTTGCACGACCCGCCGACGCCGCCATTAATCTCAGCGCGAACAGAAAATTGGGTAGCAAAACTGCCCCTCCTCCGATCGCAGCAGAAATACTGCCACGCCACCCCACAAGCAACCCGGCCAGTGTCACAGCTATGATTATTGCGATCAGTTGCAGGCGTATAACTCGGAACACCATTACCTCATCGCGTTGTGTGCTGTGCCTAACAAGGCGCCTTCAAACGCCGTAACTATACGGCGAGCTTTCGCCGCCGTCAATCAAAAAAATGCTCAATTAGCCCATCGAGCTGATCAAGACTCTGGAAGCTAATCGTAATCTTGCCCGCACCCTGTTTGTTGGCGGCGATTTTTACCTCGGCGCCCAGCGTGTCAGCCAGCTTTTCGCTCAGCCTTGTAACATCCGAATTTTCAACCTTTGCCGCGCCTGCACCCGGTTTTGGTGCGGGTTTCGCACTCTGACGGCGACGCACCAGCTCTTCTGTTTCACGTACCGATAAAGCCTTCAGCACTACCTGTTGCGCCACAGCCACCTGATCGCTACCCACCAGCGACAGCAGGGCGCGCGCATGACCCATATCAATACGGCCATGCATCAGCAGATCCTGCACCGGCACTGCCAGCTCAAGCAAGCGCAACAGATTCGTGGCCGCCGAACGCGAACGGCCAACGGCTTCTGCTGCCTGCTGGTGCGTTAAATCAAATTCATCAATCAGGCGACGCAGACCCTGCGCTTCTTCCAGCGGATTCAGATCTTCACGCTGGATATTCTCGATCAGCGCCATCGCCAGCGCCGCTTCATCGGCGATGTGATGCACGTGCACCGGCACTTCTTTCAGGCCGGCAATCTGCGATGCGCGCCAGCGGCGCTCGCCCGCAATAATTTCATAGGGCGTCGTGGCACCGGCACCCAGTGGGCGCACGATGATCGGCTGCACCAGGCCTTGCGCTGCGATCGATGCGGCCAGCTCATTCAGGCTAGCTTCATCCATGCGTGTACGCGGCTGGTACTTGCCCGGCTGCAGATCTTTTACCGGCAGCGTGCGTGGCACCTCATTCGTCGCTGGCGCAGCGGCCGCAGCAGCGCCCACCTTTGCAGCATTGCCGCCGAGCAGGGCGTCGAGCCCGCGACCCAGACCCCGGGCTTTGTTTTTTGCGTTCATCTGATATCTCTACTTATTTCGTGGCCGTTGCTTTGCCATGACGGCCCAGCAACTCTTCGGCCAGGGCCGTGTAGGCTTGCGCGCCCTTGGAGGCGGCATCGTAAGCCATCGCCGGCTTGCCGTGCGACGGCGCTTCGGCCAGACGCACATTTCGTGGAATGATGGTGCTGTAAACCTTATCGCCAAAGTGGCTGGTCAGCTCATCCGACACCTGCTGCGTTAGCGTGCTCTGCGCGTTGTACATGGTGCGCAGCAAACCTTCGATTTCCAGATCCGGATTCAGGTTGCCACGCACCTTGCGCAGCGTTTCCACCAGGTCCGACAAACCTTCCAGCGCGTAGTACTCGCACTGCATCGGAATCATCACCGACTGTGAAGCCACCAGGGCGTTCACTGTCAGCATATTCAGCGCCGGCGGGCAATCGATCAGCACGTAATCGTAACGATCGGTCACCGTAGCCAACGCCTCTTTCAATTTCTGTTCGCGACCATCTAGCTCAATCAGTTCAATTTCGGCGCCCGCCAGTTCACGGTTGGCCGGCAGGATATCGAAGCCGAATTCGGTTTTCTGAATGGCGTTAGCCAGCGTCGTGTCGCCCAGCAGCAATTGATATACCGTCGGCAGCGCATCGGTCTTCACGATGCCGCAACCGGTGGTGGCATTGCCTTGCGGATCCAGGTCAATCAGCAGCACTCGTTGTTTCAGGTGGGCCAGCGCTGCGCTCAGATTGACGGCCGAAGTGGTTTTACCCACGCCGCCTTTTTGATTGGTAATTGCCAGAATACGCATGCTGCGCCTTTTTAACCTTAAGAACCGGAGCCGACCGGAGCCAGCAGAATCAGATGTCTTTCTGCACCCAAATCAGGTACATCAAGCGGAATGACTGCACGTACAGAGACATCAGAGGCTAATTCTGCCATTTCGGCGGCCGGAATGACACCTTTCATAGCGTACCACCCCCCATTTGGGGCTAAAAGTCGCTGTGTTTGCCCCACCAAAGTCTGCAAAGTGGCATAAGCTCGCGCTGTAATCAATGCAAAACCGCCCGTATGTTCGGCGGGCGGCACCCAGGATTCAATCCGGGTTGAAACTGCCTGCAGGTTCTTCAAACCCAGCGTCATCGCTGCCTGCTTGAGAAACGCCACCTTTTTCCCGACGGTATCCACCAGCGTAATGGAGCGCTCCGGCTGCAGAATGGCCAGCGGAATCCCCGGCAAACCACCGCCACTACCCACATCCAGCAAATCGCCAGGCGGCAGATGCGGCACGATCGACAGCGAATCCAGCAAATGTTGCGTCAGCATCGCCGGCCGTTCGCGCACCGCCGTTAAGTTGTAAGCCTTATTCCACTTCTGCAACAGATCCAGATAATCGAGCAGCTTCTCGCTCTGCGCTTCCGTCAGCGCCACGCCCATTTTGGCTGCGCCAGCGATCAGCTGGGCAGCTTCTGCCGCACGGCTTGCGCTCACAGCGCAGCCCCCAGCGCCACGCCCATGCGCTTGAGATGTACGAGCAACAAACCAATTGCGGCCGGCGTAATGCCCTGGATCCGCGCTGCCTGACCCAGCGTTTGTGGCCGCTGCGTCTGTAGCTTCTGGCAAACCTCGCGCGATAGGCCGATCACGTCGCTGTAATCCAGCGTCTCTGGCAGGGCCAGACTTTCATAGGTGATCTGGCGTGCCACTTCATCACGCTGGCGATCAATATAGCCCTGATACTTGGCCTGAATCTCGACCTGCTCAATCACCTCGGCCGGCAAAGTCACCGCCTCCGCCAAGCCGGCAGCGGCAGCCAGCAGCTGAAGTTGTGCATGATTGGTATCCGGGCGGCGCAGCAGTTCAAAGATTGTGGTTTCCCGTTCCAGCGCCTTGCCCAGAATCGGCTCGATTACATCCTGACTAATTTTTAGCGGATTAACACGAAGCGTGCGCAATCGCTGCTGTTCTTGCTCAATCGCCTCACGTTTGGCGCTAAATGCTGCCCATCGCACATCGTCCACCAGGCCCATCTGGCGCCCGATCTCGGTTAAACGCAGATCGGCGTTGTCTTCGCGCAAGCTCAAACGGAATTCGGCACGACTGGTAAACATGCGATACGGCTCGCTCACTCCGCGGGTAATGAGGTCGTCAACCAGCACGCCCAGATAGGATTCATCCCGGCGAGGGCTCCAAGCCGCTTCGCCGCGCGTCAGGCGGGCCGCGTTCAGCCCGGCCAGCAAGCCTTGCGCGGCGGCTTCTTCATAACCCGTGGTGCCATTGATCTGGCCAGCGAAGAACAAGCCGTTAATAGCCTTGGTTTCCAGCGAGGCCTTCAAGCCCCGCGGATCGAAGTAATCATATTCAATGGCGTAACCCGGACGCAGGATGTGGCACTGCTCCATGCCGCGGATGGAGCGCACGATCTGCAGCTGCACATCAAAGGGCAGGGAGGTGGAAATCCCGTTCGGATAAATCTCGTGCGTATCCAGACCTTCCGGTTCCAGAAACACATGGTGGCTCGCCTTGTCGGCAAAGCGGTGAATCTTGTCTTCAATCGATGGGCAATAACGCGGGCCCACGCCCTCAATCACACCCGTGTACATCGGTGAGCGGTCGAGGTTATTGCGAATAATGTCGTGCGTGCGCTCGTTGGTATCGGTAATCCAGCAGGGCAGTTGCGCCGGGTGCTGAGCGGCATTGCCGAGGAAGGAGAACACCGGCATCGGGTCGTCCGAGTGCTGGGTCTGCATCACCGAAAAATCAATGCTCTTCCCATCCAGGCGCGGCGGCGTCCCGGTTTTCAGGCGGCCTTGCGGCAGCTTCAGCTCGCGCAAGCGCGCGGCCAAAGACACCGAAGGGGGGTCACCCATGCGCCCGCCAGAGTAATTATTCAGCCCCACATGGATCAGACCATTGAGGAAGGTGCCGGCAGTCAGCACCACGGCATCGGCTCGAAAGCGCACACCCAACTGCGTAACCGCACCTACGACGCGGTCGCCTTCCATAATCAGATCATCACAGGCCTGCGCAAAAATCGTCAGGTTTGGCTGGTTTTCCAGACGACGACGAATTGCCTGCTTGTACAAAACACGGTCGGCCTGAGCGCGCGTGGCGCGAACAGCCGGGCCTTTCGAGGCATTAAGAATGCGGAACTGAATACCGGCTTCATCGGTGGCCGCAGCCATAGCGCCGCCCAAGGCGTCGACTTCTTTAACCAGATGGCCCTTGCCGATACCGCCGATGGATGGGTTGCAACTCATCACGCCCAGCGTTTCCATGCTGTGCGTCAACAGCAGCGTGCGCGCACCCGTGCGGGCCGAAGCCAGCGCGGCTTCGGTACCGGCATGGCCGCCACCTACAACAATCACATCAAAACGTTCCGGAAATTCCATCAGCCTACAACTCTTAACAACACATCAACCTTGCGCCAGATCAAAACACCGGCAAAAACTGCCGCAACTTCAGCAAGTCTTAATCTGCGCAACACAAAAGGGTGCTAATTCTAGTCAATGCATCGCCCTTTAGGTTGATTTTTCAAGGATTTCTTCACATTTGCTGTCATACACACGCTATTGGGCCATAGCTTTTAACTAACAGATGTTTAGCAACAATCAATTGGATTTATCGATGGAGTGTCCGTACACTGCTTTCTGTCGATAAGACATTTGCCTTACCCAAACTTAAAACAGGAGCAAGCCATGTCACTAGTTAACACGCAAGTCCAACCGTTCAAGGTTCAAGCCTTCCACAACGGCAAATTCATCGAAGTTACCGAAGCCAGCCTGAAGGGCAAATGGTCTGTGCTGATTTTCATGCCAGCCGCCTTCACCTTCAACTGCCCAACTGAAATCGAAGATGCTGCCAACAACTACGCCGAGTTCCAGAAGGCTGGCGCCGAGGTCTACATCGTGACGACCGACACGCACTTCTCGCACAAGGTATGGCACGAAACCTCGCCAGCCGTTGGCAAGGCTCAGTTCCCACTGATCGGTGACCCAACACATCAACTGACCAACGCTTTTGGCGTGCACATTCCGGAAGAAGGCCTGGCACTGCGCGGCACCTTCATCATCAACCCGGACGGCATCATCAAGACCGTTGAAATCCACTCGAACGAAATCGCACGTGACGTGTCGGAAACACTGCGCAAGCTGAAGGCCGCCCAGTACACCGCCGCTCACCCAGGTGAAGTTTGCCCAGCCAAGTGGAAAGAAGGCGCTACCACGCTGAAGCCATCGCTGGATCTGGTTGGCAAGATCTAAGTAGCACCCGAGCGGTATAAAAAACAGCCGCAACAGAGAACGCCCGGGGCTTCGGCTCCGGGCACCCCCCTAAAAATAGTGATTACATCGCCAAGTGGCGGTCGGGCTTCTGCACCCTAAATTTGACCCTGCTTCACCATGTCATTACACGCTGCACCAAGGAGAAACACCATGCTAGACACAAGCATTCAGGAACAACTCAAAGCCTACCTCGAACGCCTCGAGCAACCGATCCAGCTGATTACCTCGCTGGATGAGAGCGGCAACTCGGAACAGATGCGCGAACTCGCCAACGAAATCGCCGAGCTTTCCGACAAAGTGAGCGTGGTTAAGAGCAACGATTCCGCACTCAAGCCCTCGTTCCGTGTCGCACCGCTCAACAACCCGGACCAACGTGGCGTTGCCCGCTTTGCCGGCCTGCCCATGGGTCACGAGTTCACTTCGCTTGTCCTCGCATTGCTGCAGATGGGTGGCTATCCACCGAAGGTGGACGCCAGCGTCATCGAACAGATCCGCAATCTGCCCGGCGACTATGAATTCGAAACCTTCATCTCGCTGAGCTGCCACAACTGCCCGGACGTTGTGCAAGCCTTCAATCTCATGGCCGCGATTAACCCACGTGTGAAACACACGATGATTGATGGTGCCATGTTCCAGGACATCGTCGAGTCACGTCAGATCATGGCCGTGCCTACCGTTTACCTGAATGGTGAAGAATTCGGCGCCGGCCGTATGACCATTGAAGAAATTCTCGCCAAGCTCGACACCGGTGCCGCCGCCCGCGAAGCAGAAAAGATCAGCGCACACGCCCCCTACGATGTGCTCATCGTCGGTGGTGGCCCAGCCGGTTCGGCCGCAGCAGTTTACGCTGCCCGTAAAGGCATCCGCACCGGCATCCTGGCCGAGCGTTTCGGTGGCCAGGTGATGGACACCCTTGGCATCGAAAACTTCATCTCCGTACAAGAGACAGAAGGGCCGAAGCTTGTTACGCAGCTGGAACAGCACGTGAAGTCTTACGACGTGGACATCATGAACCTGCAGCGCGCCGAATCGCTCACGCCCGCCACCGAAGCCGGTGGTTACGCCGAAGTACGCACCGCCAGCGGTGCTGTATTAAAAGCCAAGAGTGTCATCCTCTCCACCGGTGCCCGTTGGCGCGAGCTTAACGTACCGGGCGAACAGGAATACCGCGGCAAAGGCGTGGCCTACTGCCCGCATTGCGATGGCCCACTCTTCAAAGGCAAGCGCGTTGCCGTGGTCGGTGGTGGTAACTCCGGTGTTGAAGCCGCCATTGATCTGGCCGGTATCGTCGGTCACGTCACGCTCATCGAATTCGGTGCCGAGTTGCGGGCCGATGCCGTGCTCCAGCGCAAGCTGGCCAGTATGCCCAACGTAGTCATTCTGAAGAATGCGCAAACCATGGAAGTGCTGGGTGATGGCAATAAGGTCAATGGCCTCGTCTACAAAAACCGTGAAACCGACGAGAACATCCACCTTGAACTCGAAGGCATCTTTGTGCAGATCGGTTTGCTACCCAATACCGATTGGCTCAAGGGCACGCTCAACCTTTCCAAAATGGGCGAGATCGAAGTCGACAGCCGTGGACAGACATCTGCCACCGGTATCTTTGCCGCCGGCGACTGCACCACCGTGCCCTACAAGCAAATCATCATCGCCATGGGTGAGGGCGCCAAAGCGTCGCTCGGTGCTTTCGACTACCTCATCCGCAGTTCAGCACCAGCCTGATAGCAGCGCAGCGTAAAATGGCGGCATGACAAAACCCGAGTCTGCCGCCACTCTTACCAACCAGAACGTTGCCATCATTGGCGGCGGGCCGGCCGGCTTGATGGCCGCTGAGGTGCTAAGCCAGGCTGGCGTGCAAGTGGATCTGTACGACGCCATGCCCTCGGTAGGGCGCAAGCTCCTGCTCGCCGGTATCGGTGGCCTCAACATCACGCACAGCGAAGACTACAAAAAATTCTGTACGCGTTACGGTGCAGAACAAGCCTTGTTGCAATGCAGTCTGGATCAGTTCACACCAGAAGCGCTGCGCACCTGGATACATACCCTCGGCATCGACACCTTTGTCGGCACCTCAGGGCGTGTCTTCCCTAAAGAGATGAAAGCGGCGCCTTTGCTGCGTGCCTGGCTGCATCGCCTGCGCCAGAACGGCGTGCGCTTCCATGTGCGTCATCGCTGGCTGGGCTGGGCTGATGATGGATCGTTGCAACTGGCCGGCCCGGATGGCAACCTCACCATTAAAACCGATGCCACCCTTCTGGCACTGGGTGGCGCCAGCTGGCCAAAACTCGGTTCAGATGGCAGCTGGGCAGCCCCGCTTGGCAACAAGGGCGTCGACATCACACCCCTACAAAGCGCCAACTGCGGATTTAACGTGGCGTGGTCCGCGCTGCTGAAACAAAAGTTTTCAGGCGAACCGCTCAAATCCATTGTCATTAGTTTTACCGATCACGCGGGCAACGCACATCACCGCCAGGGCGAATGCATGGTCAGCCGCGAAAGCATTGAAGGCAGTCTGATCTACGCAATGTCGCGCCCGCTGCGCGAAACCATCAACGCCACCGGCAGCGCCACGTTTTATATCGATCTCGCACCAGATCGTAGCGCCGAAAAAATTCTGGATGCGCTCTGCCGGCGCGGCAGCAAATCGCTATCGAGTTATCTCAAATCGGCACTCGGTTTCAACGGCGTTAAAACCGCCTTGCTTTACGAAGTACTCAACAAAGAGCAGATCAGCGATCTTAAAACGCTCGCAGCAACCATCAAAGCACTGCCCATCACCGTGGACACCACACGCCCCATTGCCGAAGCCATCAGCACGGCGGGCGGCATCAGCTTTGGCAACATCGATCAGGACTTCATGCTTAAGCAACTGCCGGGTGTTTTTGTTGCCGGTGAAATGCTCGATTGGGAAGCGCCCACCGGCGGCTATCTGCTCAACGGCTGCCTGGCCACCGGTCTACACGCCGGTCGCGGTGCGCTGGCCTGGCTTACTGCCCGGGCGCTACCTCAACCTTAAGCGTAAAAGTCTTGGCGGGCGGCGTGTTCTTTTCCCACGAACGCGCGTACATGTACGTCAGCACAGCACGGCCTGCGCCCTGTGCACGGAACGACCACACCTGCTCACCCGGTGCACCCACCATGCCATTGGGCGCCGGCGACTCGCCGCTTACCGTATCCAGAAGCAACACATCATCACCAGTAACCGTATAGCGCCAGCCATAACCCGTGCTTGGGTTCGTGGGTAAACGCACGACTAACGGTTGATACGGCACAAGCGACGCCGTACCGCCAGAATCCGACAAGGATGCCGTTACCGGCATTTCCACGGGAAAGAGAGACGGTGCACAACCCGTCAGCGCCAAGACAGAACTCACAACTATCAGGAATCGCTTCATCGCAAACCTCTACAAAAGTTCCACGCCAAAATGCTTCATCAGATAAGCAAAGGCTGCAAAGCACACAATCGTAATGCCCACACAGGCTGCCATCGTTGGCCAGAATCCAATACGGTCATGTATTAACGGAAAGGCCAGGAACATCGGCAGCGTTGGCACCACGTACCAGAACGTGTACCACGCGTGATTGGAGATTTTTTCCGCAGGCTGTTTCTCTACGTAAAGCCAGATCAGCGCCAGAAACGTCACCATCGGTAATGCGGCAACGAGCCCGCCTAGCTTATCGCTGCGCTTGGCTACTTCAGAGACCAGTACCACAACAGCTGCGGTGATTAGATATTTGGTAACAAGCCAGGCCATGATTACTTACCGATACAAAAGCGCGAGAAGATGTCGCCGAGCAGATCATCCGGTGTGTATTCCCCGGTAATGCTTTGCAGGGCTTTATGCGCCAGCCGCAATTCTTCGGCAAAGAGTTCCAGCGCAGTTAGTGCGGCCTCGGCCGTTGCCAGATGTTCCGCCGCATCGCTCAATGCACGCAGATGCCGCTCGCGTGCAATAAACAAACTCTCGCCCGGTTGCCAGCCGGCAATATGTAATAAACGTGCGCGCAGCGCATCGACACCGGCGCCGGTTTTAGCGGAGACCGCCAGTGCCGCCGGGTCGCTCGTTCCGCCCGCCGCCAGATCAATTTTGTTCTGCACCATCACGCGCGTCGTGCCTTCGGGCAGTCGCGCAATGATGGCTTCTTCGGCAGCGGTAAGTCCGTGCTGTGCATCGGTGAGCAACACCGCCACATCCGCTTTTTGAATTTCGTTCCAGGTGCGCTCAATGCCGAGTCGCTCTACTTCATCGCTGGTTTCGTGCAGACCCGCCGTGTCGATTACGTGCAAGGGCACGCCTTCGATTTGCAGATGGGCGCGCACCACATCGCGCGTGGTACCAGCCACCGGCGTCACAATCGCCAGGTCTTCACCGGCCAAAGCATTAAGCAGCGATGACTTGCCCACATTGGGTTGACCAATCAGCACCACGGTTAAACCATCCTGCAGCAACTTGCCTTGCCGCGCGCTGGCTTGCACATGGGTCAGCGCTTCGCGAATGCCGCTCAGGCGTGATTCGGCCTGAATGCTTTTAATAAAATCGACTTCTTCTTCGGGAAAATCCAGCGTCGCTTCGGTCAGCGCACGCAATTCAATCAGCGGCTGAATCAGTGCATCAATCGCTTTGGAAAACTCGCCTTGCAACGAGCGCACGGCGGAGCGTGCCGCCGTGGCGGTGGAAGCATTAATTAGATCGGCAACGGCCTCGGCCTGTGCCAGATCCAGTTTGCCATTAAGAAATGCGCGTCGCGTAAATTCGCCCGGCTCCGCCAATCGCGCACCCAGATCCAGACACCGCGCCAGCAAGAGTTGCATCACCACCGGGCCACCGTGGCCCTGCAGTTCAATGACATCTTCACCGGTAAACGAATGCGGGCCTGCAAAATAAATCAGCAGGCCTTCATCCAGCACCTGGCCGGCGGCATCAACAAAATGGGTGAGGGTTGCAACCCGCGGTTGCGCAAAACTGGCCGACTGGGGCTTGCCGGTAAGTGGTTCTATCCAGGATGCCAGGCCGGCGCCTGACAACCGTACGATGCCCACCCCACCACGACCCGGCGCCGTGGCGATGGCCGCGATGGGTGGGTTAATCATCTTAGCGGTGCGTGTGCTTAGCGGTTTCAATCTTGCGGTTGATGGCCCACTGCTGGGCGATCGACAGCATGTTGTTCACCGTCCAGTACAGCACCAGACCTGCCGGGAAGAAGAAGAACATCACACCAAAGCCCAGCGGCATAATCCACATGATCTTGGCTTGCACAGGGTCCGGCGGTGTTGGATTCAACTTAACCTGGAACAGCATCGTTGCCATCATGATGGCCGGCAGAATGTAGAACGGATCCGGTTGGGTCAGATCATGAATCCAGCCCACCCATGGCGCATTACGCATTTCAACGGCACCGAGCAACACCCAGTACAGCGCAATGAACACGGGAATCTGTACCAGGATCGGCAGGCAGCCACCCAGCGGATTGATCTTTTCCTTGCGGTACAGATCCATCATTTCCTGGTTCAGCTTCTGCTTGTCACTGCCATAGCGCTCTTTCAACGCCATCAGACGTGGCGTAACCGTACGCATACGGGCCATCGATTTGTAGCTAGCAGCAGACAGCGGGAAGAAGATCAGCTTGAGCATGATGGTCATGATCACAATAGCCCAGCCCCAGTTACCGATCAGCTCTTCGAGCCATTCCAGTACCCAGAAAATCGGTGCGGCCAGAACCGTTAGCCAACCATAGTCAACAACCAGATCAAAACCCGGGGCAACCTTTTCAAGCGTGCTGTGTTCTTGTGGGCCGGCGTACAGCGGAACGCTCAGCGTGCTCACACCATCCTTGGCGGCTGGCATCGGCACGATCACACCGGCGGCAAAGACGCCCGGCTCTACCTGACGCGTGTAAAACTCGCGCGGCACACCAGCGGCTGGCAGGAAGGCTGTAACAAAGTAGTGCTGGATCATAGCGACCCAACCGTCATTTGCGGTTTTTTCAAACTTGGCGCTACCGTCAGCGATATCGGCAAATTTGATTTTGTTGAACTTCTGCGCATCGGTGTAAAAAGCCGGGCCAGTGAATACACTCACCATGCGCGGGTCACCCGCAGGCGACTTGTCGTCACGCGTCAGTTGGAAGTAGGCATCAACCTTATCGGCCGCAGCACCCTTCAGACGATACGTCACGTTGATGTCGTATTCACCGCGCTTGAAGGTGAGGGTCTTGGTCACTTTGCCACCGTTAGCAGCATCCGCTTCGAAAGCCACGTCCAGACTATTCTGGCCAGCCTTCAGTTCAGTACCCGTAGAGACCTGACGCCACAAAGTCTTGTGGTTCGGCATGCCGTCACCGATCAGTCCCGACTGCGCGGCATAGTTATGCGTCTTGCCAAACAGTTCCACATAACCTGATTGATCATCACCCTTGTGCTTGATCAGTTCCAGATTAGTTACGCTGGCACCGGCCAGGCTAATCGTTGCAACGTATTCATCCGTCTTAACGGTAATGGTCGGCGCATTGACTGCGGCGGCTGGCTGGCTGGCCAACTTGTCGCCATTGCCATTGCTACGCGCAGGAACGGCGCTGCCATCCTTGGCGCGCAAGTCTACCGAACCCTTAGGCGAGTCCGCAGCTTGCGTAGCAGCCGGCATATTGGCGGCCTTCTGTTCAGCTTTATGCTGACCCCAACCTTCCCAAAGCAGGAATACGGAGATAGTGAAAATAAGGGTAAGAAATAAACGACGGTAATCCATAGTTCAGCCAGCGAGAAGGTTCAAAAAATCGTGCGCCGCATTCGCAACGCCACAAAGCATGCAAGGGTACCAGATTCAGGGCACAGGATCGTGACCACCGGGGTGGAAAGGGTGACAACGGAGCACTCTTTTTATAGCCAACCAGGTGCCGCGGAGCGGACCATATCGGGTTAAAGCTTCTGCCGCATAAGCAGAACAACTCGGATAAAAGCGGCAACGCTGCCCCAGAAACGGGCTTAGGGCATAGCGATAGACCTGGATCAGCCCTAAAAGTAGCTGTTGAATCAGTCTGCCCGGCAGCGCAATCAGCTTATCCACAGCTGCGCTCACGATGGGCTGCCCGGATTTTCTTTTCTGATCTGGCCGGCAACGCGGTTCATCAGCTGCGTCACATCGGTGCGTAAACCGGTAACCACCTGCAGACGGGTCGGCGCTGCCTCGCCTTTTTTAACGCGGAACGGCGACTCGTGCAGGCGGATAATCCAGTCGCCCGGCGGAAAACTCGCGGGGGTCGTCCGGAAATGCTCACGCAAAATGCGGCGGATCAGATTGCGACGCGCAGACGCGGCCACCAACCGTTTGGCCACAATCAGGCCCAGCCGGCTGGTCGCGTTTGCACTTTCGATGATGTCGGTCTGCTCATTGTCAGAGCACGCTCGAGATTGGCTGGGCTGATAACGATGTACGGTCAGCCATTGCCCTCGGCAAGCTTTACGGGCATCAAAGACCGTCTGGAACTCTGACGGCTTAAGTAGCCTTGATGCCCTACTAAAGCTAAAACGGGATTGAGTTTTAGTAAAACTCACCGCAGTTCCGAACCGGATTAAATAAAGAAAGGTCTAACCCGGTAACGTCCGGATTTCCGGACGCGTCGTCTTTAGACAGACAGGCGATGACGGCCCTTGGCGCGGCGCGAAGCGATTACAGCACGGCCACCACGGGTACGCGAGCGAACGAGGAAACCATGGGTGCGCTTACGGCGAACTACGGAAGGTTGATAAGTACGTTTCATGACGGGGGCTCCCCAGAATCCAGTAAGTAGCGGCACGTGCCGCGAAAAACCCGTGATTAAACAGGAATTTCCCCGTGTCTGTCAAGTTTTATCAACAGACTCGGCTGTAAGTACAGCACCGCTTTGGGTGAAGAACGCCGGACAAAGCGGCTGGCTTAAGGTATCCTAAAAGGTTGCGCAATCTGCGGCCTCTGCCGTCAAAATACGCCGCATTGAGCGGTTACCGGGTCTTATCGTCTAATGAATCCATTCTGGAACTACTGTCTTGAAAAGCTGGGGGAAACGCTTCCCGCCCAGCAGTTCAGCACATGGATTCGCCCGTTGCAGCTAGCTGCCGACCGCAATGCCGAAACCAATGAACTCACAGTTTCCGCCCCCAATCGCTTTATTCTCAAATGGGTACGAGATAACTATCTTGGCACCTTTCAGGATCTGGCTGACACTTTTTACGGACAACCCGTAACGGTTAATTTTACGATTGGAGCGGCGCAAGCCGCGACCGATAGCGCGCCGACCCGTTCGTCGGCCCCGCAAAGCAGCCCCGCCCCCGATTCATCGACGCCGGCCAATACCCGCGCGCCGAATGCGCCAGCACTTGCCACATCCGCTGCTCAAAACAAGGCCTCTGGCCAGGGCACCCGGTTGATGACGCACTTTACCTTCAACGAACTCGTTGTCGGTAAAGCCAATGAACTGGCCCGGGCCGCCTGTATGAATGTGGCCGAAACCCCGGGCGGCGCCTATAACCCGCTATTTATCTACGGTGGTGCTGGTCTGGGTAAAACCCACTTGATTCACGCCATCGGCAACGCCGTTTTAGCTGCCGACCCCACCAAAGTGGTGCGCTATGTTCACGCTGAGGATTATTACTCGGACGTCGTTCGTGCCTATCAGCAAAAAGCCTTTGATACCTTTAAGCGGACTTACCGCTCCATCGACCTGCTGTTACTCGATGATGTGCAGTTCCTCAAAGGCAAAGACCGCTCCCAGGAAGAGTTCTTCTATCTCTTCAATGCCCTGGTAGAAGCGCGCAAACAGATTGTTATTACCTGCGATACCTATCCGAAAGCCATTGAAGGCCTGGAAGATCGACTGATTACCCGCCTGGATTGGGGTCTTACCGTACAGATCGAACCGCCGGAAACGGAAATGCGGGTCGCCATCCTTAAAAAGAAAGCCGAAACCGAAGGCAAAGTGCTCGCCGATGAAGTTGCTTTCTTCATTGCCAAGCATTTACGCTCTAATGTACGGGAGTTAGAGGGTGCTTTGACACGGGTTTTGGCATTTGCACAGTTCCACGGACGAGAAATCACCCTGGAAACAGCAAAAGAAGCCTTAAAAGACATCGTTGGTGCCTATAATCGTCAAATTACCGTAGAAAACATCCAGAAAATGGTTGCTGACTACTATAAATTGAAGGTTGGGGATCTTTATTCCAAGAAACGTAGTCGGATGATCGCCCGTCCGCGTCAGGTCGCTATGTGGTTGTGTAAAGAAGTCACACCCCATAGTTATCAGATGATTGGCGAATCATTTGGCGGTCGCGACCATACAACAGTGCTTCATGCCGTACGAACCATTGAAGATATGCGCGCCAAAGATCAGCAGATTAACCACGACATCCACGTGCTCCTACAGGTGCTCAAAGGATGATGTATAACTCCTGTACAGTGCGTGGACGTTTTGTGGGTAACTCCGGGTTTTATCCAGAGGTCGTTTTTAGTCCCCAATTCATCAACCAGCGCTCCCCTGGGTTTTCCTTAGGGTTGTACAGTCAGCAATCCCATGAATTTTCGTGAGAAAATCACCTTATCCACAGAATTGACCTGAGCTTATTCGTATTAGGAATTCTATATATGTTGTTATTAAAGACCTCTAGAGAAACACTTCTGGCTCCTTTGCAAACCGTTTCAGGGATTGTAGAGAAGCGGCATACGCTGCCTATTCTGTCCAATGTCCTGATCGAGAAGAAAGGATCAATGCTGACCCTGGTCGCGACAGATATTGAAATTCAGATCACCACAGGCATTAGCCTGGAAGGTGGAGCCGAAGCATCGGTTACCGTAGCAGCCCGTAAGCTGCAGGACATTCTGCGTTCGCTGCCAGAAGAATCCATCGTCAGTCTGGATCTGGATGAAAAGCGTCTGGTCGTTAAAGCTGGCAAGAGCCGCTTCTCACTGCAAACACTGCCGGCTGAAGATTTCCCGCAGATGAACATGAATGCGGCCAACCCGGTCTCGTTTACCGTTACGCAGAAATCATTCAAGCACCTACTGGGTCAAACCCAGTACGCCATGGCGGCACAGGATGTGCGTTACTACCTCAACGGTATGCTGTTGCAGGTAGAAGGCAATGCACTCCGTTCTGTTGCAACCGATGGTCACCGTCTGGCCTTTGCGCAAACAGGCATTGAAGAAAGCCTGGAAAAGCAGGAAATCATTCTGCCGCGTAAATCGGTTTTGGAACTGGCCCGTTTGCTGGCCGACTCCGAAGATCCGCTGAACATCACGCTGGCACATAACCAGGCACGCTTCTCCTTTGGCGATGTCGTGTTTGTCACCAAACTCATCGATGGCAAGTTCCCCGATTACACCCGTGTAATCCCACCATCATTCTCGAACGAACTGCCACTGAACCGCATTGGTTTCAGCCAGGCATTGCAACGTGCACGCATTCTGTCGAACGAAAAGTTCTCGGGTGTACGTCTGATTCTGGAAGATGGCGTACTGAAGATCAGTGCTGCCAATGCCGAACAAGAAGAAGCCCAGGAAGAGATCGAAGTGGATTACCACGGCGAACGTCTGGACATTGGCTTTAACGTGAACTATCTGCTGGATGTACTGGGTCATGTCACCGACGAGCAAGTGGTCTGGCGTTTCAATGATTCCAATTCCAGTGCCCTCTTTGGCCCGGCTGATAACAGTACCTTCAAGTACGTTGTTATGCCGATGCGCATCTGAGTTAAGTCTGACTACGAATCACCCTGTTTGAATTACCTAAGTTGAAAACGATGGCCGAAAAGAAACCTACGCAAGCACCCGAATACGACGAATCCTCGATCCAGCAGCTGGAAGGCCTGGAAGCCGTTCGCAAACGGCCGGGCATGTACATCGGTGATACGTCCGATGGCAGTGGTTTGCATCACATGGTGTTTGAAGTTGTCGATAACGGTATCGATGAAGCGCTCGCCGGTTACTGCGATGACATCGTCGTTACCATCCACAGTGACAATTCGATTTCGGTAAAAGATAACGGTCGCGGTATTCCTACCGGCGTTAAATTCGACGACAAGCACGAGCCAAAACGTTCGGCCGCAGAAATCGTCATGTGCGTACTGCACGCCGGTGGTAAGTTCAATCAGAACAGTTACAAGGTCTCTGGGGGTCTGCACGGCGTTGGCGTGTCTTGCGTTAACGCGCTATCGCAATGGCTCAAGCTCATCATTCGTCGTGATGGCAAAAAGTATTTCATGGAGTTCAACCAGGGTAAGCCGGTTAACCGCCTTATCGAAATCCAGAATGGCGTTGAAGTATCGCCATTGCAAGTACTCGGCGAAACAGAAAACCGCGGAACAGAAGTTCACTTCCTCGCCGACCCGGAAATTTTTGGCACTGTTGAATTTCATTACGAAATCCTGGCCAAGCGTTTGCGTGAACTCTCGTTCCTGAATAACGGCGTTAGTGTGCGTCTGGTCGATCAGCGTACCGGTAAAGAAGAAGACTTTGCTTTCTCGGGTGGCGTGAAGGGCTTTGTTGATTACATCAACAAAAATAAAACCATCTTGCACCCGAATGTTTTTTATTCGACCGGTGAAACACAAGCGGGCGAAGCCACCATTTCTGTTGAAGTCGCCATGCAATGGAATGACTCCTACGCAGAAAACGTCCTCTGCTTTACCAACAACATTCCGCAGTCGGATGGGGGCACCCACTTAACCGGCCTGCGTGCGGCGATGACCCGCGTCATCAACAAGTACATCGAAGAAAACGACATCGCCAAAAAGGCCAAGGTCGATATCACCGGTGATGACATGCGCGAAGGTCTCACCTGCGTGCTGTCGGTCAAGATGCCTGATCCGAAGTTTGCATCGCAGACCAAGATGAAGCTGGTTTCGTCAGAAGCCCGTCCCGCCGTTGAAGAAGTTGTTGCGCAAAAGCTCTCTGAATTCCTGCTCGAGCGCCCGGCCGATGCCAAGGTGATTACTGGCAAGATCGTTGAAGCCGCCCGTGCCCGAGACGCTGCCCGCAAGGCGCGTGAAATGACCCGTCGTAAGAGCGTGCTCGACGGCGTGGGTCTGCCCGGCAAACTGGCCGACTGCCAGGAAAAAGATCCGAGCAAGTGCGAACTGTATCTGGTGGAAGGTGACTCCGCCGGCGGCTCTGCCAAGCAGGGTCGCGACCGTAAGTTCCAGGCCATCCTGCCGTTGAAAGGCAAAATCCTTAACGTAGAAAAAGCGCGTTTCGACAAGCTCATCGGCTCGCAGGAAATTGCCACGCTCATTACCGCCCTCGGTACCGGCATTGGCAAAGACGAATACAAGCCAGAGAAACTGCGCTACCACCGCATCATCATCATGACCGATGCCGACGTCGATGGTGCACACATCCGTACGCTGCTGCTTACTTTCTTCTACCGTCAGATGCCTGAGCTGGTGGAACGTGGTCACATCTACATTGCCCAGCCGCCTTTGTACAAGGTCAAGCACGGCAAGACCGAGCGTTACCTCAAGGATGATCACGAATACAACCAGTTCCTGCTGCAGATGGCACTGAACGAAGCCAAACTGCAACCAGCCAAGGGCAAAGCCATTGAAGGCGAAGCACTGGGTGATCTGGCGCGTAGCTTCATCGTTTCCGAGGCCATTATCGATCGTCTGTCGTACCTGATTCACCCGGAAGTACTGCATACCCTGGTCAACGACAACCTCTCGATTAGCCTGACCGACGAGAAGGCCGCTCAGAGCGCCGCAAAAGAACTGACTAAGGCCCTGGGCTTAGGACCAGCCCTTGCGTCGCATGAGAAGCCTCTGGAGATCGTTCCTGCCTATGATGCCAATCGCGAGAGCTGGGTACTTCGCCTCGAACGCTGGCATCACGGTAATCTCAAGCTTGGTTTGATCGATAACGAGTTCCTTAACTCGGGCGATTACACCCAGCTGCGTAAAACTGCCGAATTGCTGGCCGACCTCACCAACGGTGGTGCCGTTATTCACCGTGGTGAAAAACAACTGGCCGTTACCCGTTTCAGCGAAGCCATACAGTGGTTGTTTGGCGAAGTCGAACGCGGCATTGGCAAGCAACGCTATAAAGGTCTGGGCGAAATGAACCCGGGGCAGCTTTGGGAAACCACGATGGATCCGAACGTCCGTCGCCTGCTCAAGGTACAGATCGAAGATGCCATCGGCGCTGATCAGATCTTCTCCACCCTCATGGGCGAGTTGGTCGAACCGCGTCGTGCCTTTATCGAATCGAACGCACTCACGGCGCGCAACATCGACGCCTAAGTGAACGCACGGCAAAATACGGCTCGCTCACCAGCGGGCCGTTTTTGTTTGTAATCGAACGATAGCAACATATTGGCAACTAATAGCTGCACGATAAACGCACGTTGACAGCATATATTGCGGTTATAAAAGAAATTAGACGAACATAAAGATCATTTAAGATGAATAAACCCTCCCGGCCCCTCAGCATTGAGCGAATTCTGCAAAACCAGGGTTTTGGTGCCCGTAAACTCTGCCGCATCCTTGTGCGTAATGGCGCCGTTACCGTTAATGGCAATCTGTGCGAAGACCCGGATGAAAGCTTTATTACCGATGGCCTCAGCCTGAAAGTCGAAGGCGTCGAGGGCGTCTGGCCGTTTTGCGACAAAGCCTACATCCTGCTTAACAAACCAGTGGGCTATGAATGTTCACGGGCGCCCAAGCATCACCCCAGCGTTTTGTCATTATTGGCAGATCCATTGCGGGCCCGAGACGTACAGCCTGTGGGTCGACTCGATGTAGAAACCACCGGCCTGTTGCTGCTCACCGATGACGGTCAGTGCATCCACGTACTCACATCGCCCAAGCATGCCGTGCCTAAAGTGTATCGGGCAACGCTGGCCGAAGCGGCCGATCAAAGCCTGTGCGACAAACTCCTGGCCGGTGTGCTGCTGAAAGACGAAGAAGAGACCATCGCAGCCGATGCATGTACATTGCTAGAGCCGAAGCTGCTGGAAATGACCATTACCCAGGGTAAGTACCATCAGGTGCGCCGCATGATTGCCGCTGCAGGTAACCATGTCAATGCACTGCAAAGAACCGCCCTGGGGGGTCTGCTATTGCCTGCGGATCTGGCTCCGGGTGAGTGGCAATGGCTTGATGCGGCGAGTATGCTTAAGGCAGGTTGGACGCCCCGATCCTGATGGTGTTCCACGTGAAACATCTAGAGTCGTCATGCCGGATGTTTGGCCCGTGCCTGGTTCAGACGCAGGACCAATGTTTCACGTGAAACATGCTTTCACGCAAACCGAAACTGGAGAAGTGACATGGCATCAATGACGCTGACAGAAATGCGCTACATCACAGCGCTGGATAAAACCCGCCACTTTGGTAAAGCGGCCGATCAGTGTCATGTTAGCCAGCCCACTTTGTCGGTGGCGATTAAAAAAGTTGAACAGCAAATCGGTGCGCCACTATTTGAGCGCGGCGCCTCCGAGATACGTACCACGCCTCTGGGTGAACAGATTGTTACCCAGATCAAGCGGGTGTTAGACGAAGCCTTGCGCCTGGAAGAAATTGCCACACAAAGCCGGGACCCGCTCAAGGGGCCGCTGCGGGTAGGGGTGATCTACACCATTGCGCCTTATCTCTTACCCGCCTTAATTCCCGTGCTCCATAAGCTGGCGCCGGATATGCCCTTGTTTTTAAGAGAAGATTTCACGGCTAATCTGATTCCCATGCTTAGAGAGGGTGAGTTGGATGTTATCGTTCTCGCGTTGCCGGTCGATGCACCAGGTGTCGTAACGCAGCGCGTTTACGAAGAGCCCTTTCGGGTGGTTGTGCCGTCTGGCCATGAATGGGCCAGCCGTAAATCAATCGGCAACGACGAGCTTGATGGCCAAAACCTACTGCTGCTCGGTAGCGGTAACTGTTTCCGCGATCAGGTGCTCGAGGCTTGCCCGCGTTTGCAACGGGCCGAAGGCTTGTCTGGCTCGATGGAAGGAAGCTCGTTAGAAACAATCCGGCACATGGTGGCCAGCGGGGCAGGTATTGCTGTAATGCCGAGCTCGGCCGCCGACCCATTGGTCGATCGTGAACCTATGGTTAAAGTGCTGCCCTTTACCGGTGAAAGCAAAAAATCCGGCGGCCACACCAATACAGGTGCGGTAGGGCGTACTGTTGGGCTGGCCTGGCGGGCAACATTCCCACGTCCCAATGCAATCGATGCTGTGCGTCAGGCCATACTGGCCTGTCAGTTGCCTGGAGTAAGCAAGGCCCACTAAGCGATGTTTCACGTGAAACATCGTTAAAGCTTTCGTCTGTTTAGGCCAGGCAGCTAGTAATCTCTTGCACCAGCGCAGCGCGATCCGGTTCTTGTCGAACCACGCCGGCGGGGCGTTTGGCCGCGGCCCAGATCGGATCAGGAAAATGCGTATCGTCTGCCCAGCGCGGAATCACGTGCCAATGTACGTGCGGCACCACATTGCCCAGGCTGGCCAGATTAATCTTGGTCGGCTGCATCAGCCTACGCAAGGCAGACTCCACCACACATACTGCTTTCATCAGAGCAGAGCGGTCTTCAATTGGTAGATCGGTCATCTCCGCCGCGTGCCGATTCAGAATGACCCGGCAGAAACCGGGCCAGGCCGGATCATTCACCGCAACGATGCGGTACAGATCGTTACTGAACAGAATGTCTTCGCCGTTGGTCTGGCAGAGGGGGCAAGCAGGTTGAGTCACGGCGGCATCCATTAATCGGGCAGTGCCTGAACATAACGCCTAATAGGGTAGAGTGCAAGCCAAGCCCGGCGCTGCTTCTGTGTAACGTGTTACACTTTCTAGTGCTATGGTTGTTTTTAGTTTATAAAGCTACTTAACAAAAAAGACACTGCGGTCACAAGCCCGCGGAGCAATTGACCATGCAACCACAAAAATCCATGCTCGCTAGCCTGCTATTAGGTAAGCCGCCCCAGCCGGCTAAGGGCCGGCCCGTGCGTTTTGGTAGTAGTGAGCCCGATATCAACTTCACCACGGGCCCCATGCCTGATCGTGTTGTCGCGTTGCTTCAGGCTGCTGGCGAACCGCTCACTGCAAAACAGATCGCCACAGGCATTGCCAGTAATAGCAGCCGGGTGGCCGCTACCCTTAAAACATTGATGTGCAGTGGCAGAGTAGAGCAGATCAAGATTGTTGGTTGCACCGCGGAGTACGCTGTTAAGTCGTAACGCCGCGTAACGTGTTACATGATTGTGGCTTGTGTGGGTTCTAGTGGTAACGTCCGCTGTCTCCTAAAGAAACCTCGCATTAACAGAACCCTGTGCCGCACGATCACCTCTCTAAACATCTAGCCAAAGTACTGGAAAGCGACCCCTTTCAGGTGTCGCCGACATCCTGTGCATTGCTCGGCTTTATGGTCAACGAGTCTATTGTTAATGGGCGCGGCAAGCTATCGGCTAACGATATCGCTACAGGAGCACTGGGTCAGGCCCAGGGTTTTGATACACGTACTAACCCTTTGGTTCGTGTACAGGTTCAGCGCTTGCGTAAGGCGCTAGACCACTATTACGCCCACGAGGGTATTAATGACCCCTGGCGCATTAGTTTGCCCAAAGGCTCGTACCAGCCTGTGTTCAGCAAACTTGGTGGCCACGCAGACCCCTCATCATTGCTGGAGTCCAGCGGTAAAGGCTTTACGCCGCGCTTGGCTGTGCTCCCGCTGGAAAACCTGAGCGGTGATGCGAGCAAAGACTATATCTGCGATGGCATCACACAGGAAATTATTCATCTTTTAACGCACTGCCGCGAGCTGCAGCTCTTGGCTTCTGGCACAACGTTCCATTACCGTACAACGCCAGACCGTATCCTGGATGTAGGGGTCGAACTTAACGTTGACTACGTTTTGTATGGCAGCATCCGTATTGATGCTAAAGAAATTCGCGTTACAGCCTTTCTATATGACGTGCATATCGCGCAGAACGTTTGGACAGAGCAGTATCGCCGAGAGCTAACGCCAGCCAATGTCTTTGAAATTCAGGATGACATCGCTGCAGTTATTGTCGGGCAGGTGAGTAACCCGCACGGCATGCTAAGCCGCCTGTCGCGCAGCAAGGAAATCGATAGCTTTTCTGCGTACGCTGCTGTGCTTCGTTATTATGCCTACCAGGAAAGCATGGACCCTGAGTCCCACTTGGTGGCCAAAATAGTGCTTGAGCAGGCGGTTAGTTTGTATCCCAATTATGCCGAGGCATGGGGCTGTTTGTCCGCCGTCTATGGGGGCGAACACATGTTCGGTTTTAATGCCGAGCCTGATGCAGAACCGCCGCTAGACCGGGCGTTGGCCGCCGCCAAGAAGGCACTGCAGCTGGTGCCGGACTGCATCATTGGCCTGTATAGCCTGGCTAACTGCTATTACTACCGCCGTGAATTGCCAGATTTCCGCATCGCCGCCCAGCGCGCCATTGAATTGGCGCCAAACCGTTCCGACATGCTATCGGGCCTGGCGCTGCACATTGCTTACGACGGGCAGTGGGAGCGCGGTCTCAAAATGCTGGATAAAGCGCGCAACCTTAATCCGCTACACCCCGGTTGGTTCTGGTTTCCATATTCATTGAATGCATATCGCCAGCGGAATTACGAAGAAGCACTGCGCTTCGCCAAACAGATCAACATGCCCGGCTTCTACTGGGATCACGTGTTTCTGGCCATGATTTATGGCCAGCTGGGCAGAGTTAAAGAGGCAAAAATCCATTTAAATCAATCTGTTGAGCTCAACACCGGCCTGCTTTCAGACCCTGAAAATATTATCGCTACCATCGTGCTCGATCGGGCGTTAGCCCACCACTGTGTTGAAGGCCTGGTTAAAGCCGGGCTCAAGATTTCTGCGAAATAATTAACAAGGCCTCATCATGAAAAAACTTATCGCCGTTGCCGTAGCACTCGTTAGCAGCACCGCTTTCGCTACCATCATCTACAAGCCGGGTACTCTGTGTGATACCAAGGCCGGTTTCTGTGCAGACTCCCAAGGCGTATCAGTGGGTATTACCGAAATGGAACTTGGCTCTAAAGCCGGTAAGAAACTGATGGCAGAGATTAATAAAGTGGGCATCAATGATTTCGACGCCACCACCTTCACCATGAGTGGTGGCCTGAACTGCAATACCAAAGAAAAGAAGTGCTACACCAATCGCTATGACAAAAAGGTCGACGTCAAAGCGACTAAGACGCTGTTTGGTAACTAATAAGAATTGACATAAAGATACCCTGCCATGAAAAACATCTATTTAATTAAAACGCTCATATCTTTTTTGGCCTTGGCTAATTTTTCAGGCGGTGTCTATGCCGCGTGTACGCTTTCGACCCCGAGCACAACGATAAACGCAGACTGCGGGCCGCTGGTTGTGAACTCAAGCCAAACGATTCTTGACATCAACGCCAGGATCTCAGGCAACCCTGCGGTTGATCAGCTTGCTTTTGACGTCACAAATTTTAATGTTAACACTGGCGGCGCCATCATCGGCACATCGATAGGCCTGCGGAATGAGTATGGGATTACGACGTTAAATAACAGCGGGACTATTCAAGCCACCAACGCAACCGGAAGAGCAATTTTAAATCAAGGCCCAGTGGGTGTAGTTGGTTATATCGGTACCATTAACAATACCGGTACCATACAAGGCGGCACCAGCGCTGGCGGTGTGGGTATTAGCAGCAGCAATAATTCCGACATTATCGGCACGATTAATAACTCTGGCGTGATCAGTGGTCGCGTTGGTATCGACAATAGCGGAACGATATCAACCATCACCAACACCGGAACAATTACCGGAGGGATCCAGAACTTTGGCAGCAGCGCTTCAATTGGAACGATCAACAACGGTCAAGACGGTCTGGCTTATAACGGAAAGTTGCCGACAAACTACAACGTCATTATCACTCCAAGCGGTTACGGCAAAATGACGGTCAGCGGCAGTGGCTCATCGAGTACAAACTTTGGTGTATACCAAGGTGCTACCTTTGATATGGGTTCTAAGACGTATACAAGCGTCCTTTCGGGCGTAGGCATTAGCAGCGTTAACGCAAGCACGCAAACCGGTACCTACGGCGGTGGTCTGTTTCGAACCAACTGGACGTTGTCGGCTAACGCAAACAACGCTAATCAGTTAGACCTTACATCCAATACTCAGGCGCTGACACCAAACACAAACACCGCCTCAGGTAATAACTTGGGGTCAGCGGTAATCGCAGGGGCATCAGGGAGCAGTGGTACGACAACAACCTTGGCTAACGGCACAACGCTTGCGGCAGCAGCCCAAGCTTTGACTGCCTCACAAGCAGATCAATTATCAAGTGTCCATGCCGAAGGCTACTCATCCAACATGACCATCGGGCTTGAGCAAATGGCACACATCACCAACACCGTGATGGATCGAATTCACAACCCACTTTCCAATCGTGCGGGCACATCAACTGCCTACGAAATGGATCAGGGTAAATACCTCTGGGTTGATGCTGCTGCCGTTAAGGGTACCGTTAACAGTTACGATGGCCTCGGTGGCTTTGGCTACAACCTTTACGATGCCGTGATTGGTGGTGACATCATGCGCGATAGCTCTGGTGGCCTCGGCCTTTACGCCGGTGCCGGTTACACCACCATGACTGAGCCAGCGCAAGTCTCACAGAACTTCAACACCACCAACTACTACGCTGGCTTGTATGGCGGTAAGTACCTGCCCTACAACTTCAAACTCTCCGGCGCACTGGGCTACATGTATGGCGAAACTAACGCTAGCCGTAACAACCCTAATGTCGGTTTGTTTACCGGCGGCACCGCTAACAGCAACTACGGTACCAATGGTGTTTACGGTGCTTTTAAATTCTCCCGCCCGTTTCAGGCTAGTGAAAGCCTAACGCTTACCCCATACATTGGTGCATCGTACTCGCAACTGTGGATGGGCCAAGCCAACGAATCGGGTGGCAACGACTTTAGCTACAACATCTCCAACGCAACGGCTTACACCACGGTCACCTTTGTTGGTGGTGAGTTCATCATGCCGCTAACTGGGGCCGTTAAAAACCCGATGTCGCTGGTTGGCTTCTATCGGTTTGGTTACGATTGGTTTGCTAACAGTGCTTATGCGCACAGCATTACAGCCAACAGCAACAAGTTCGGATCTTTTACCCAGGTTGGTGCAGATATGGGTCCAGCACTTAATCTTGCAGGCTTAGGTGTTCAGGGCAACATCACTAATAGACTGTCTGGTCGTATTGGTGTGGTTGGTTCAGCCAATACCAATGGCTGGCAAATCGGTGGCGGTGGAGAGCTTAAATGGGCTCTGTAAAGCGCTAAGGTTTTACAGACAACTATCGCGACAAAGTCACGTCGCGGGTCTGGCCCTTCTTCAATGACACTCGCTGAATGAGCGTACCACCCTCGGTAGCTTTGTATTGCCCGTAGGTAAACACCCAGATCACATCGGCCGATACATAGAAGTTGCCATCGCCCACATTGTCGAAACGGAAATGGCCCTGCTCATCGCACGTGGTCTTTTTGCGCAGGTCGGTATATTCCACCGGCGTGTCGGCAAAAGTGATCTGCTTCGTCACCGGGCGATACCCGTTATCCGGGTTGCCATAGAGCCGGGTCACACGTTCTACCGCGTAGTCGGTGGCCGGTAACAACGTAACGGTCTGCCCGGCACAGGTAAAAACATTACCGTTAGGCTGCGTTACCGCGGCATAACCCTTGACCGTGTTTTTGCCCGGTGCCATCAGCTGCATGGTCTGCCCCAGATCAAAGGGCGCGCTAACACCCACCAATGGTTGCTGATGGGCGCAGCCCACCAGTGCCACCGAACATAAAAAACCTAACGATTTTTTCATAGAGCGGCTTAGTTTTCAGCCAGATCTTCCGGACTGAAGTTAACCACCTCATCCAGCTTTAAGATCCAACCCGCTTCGCCAGGTGTGAGCAGGTAATACAACTGGCGTAGCCCACCCGTCGGATTGCTATTGGTATCGCCCGGGCGATAAATCGGGAATCGACGCGCCAGTCGGTTTTCCACCGCGGCAAACTCGTCGTGACCCATGTAGCCTGCGCTGGCGTCTTTATCGTCCATCAAATCCGGTAGATAAATCTGCGACAGCGTTTTCTGATGATTCGCCGCATAACCCACCAGCGCACCATAGCTGCCCGACCCCGCAGACATGGTGTACACCAGAATCTCCGGTGAGCCATCGGCATTAAGATCAGCGACCTCGGCCTCAACCACCTTGCCGTCAATCTCGCGGCTGATTAAGCGGTTATCGACTTTTAGCCCCTTCGGCTTGATCGTCAGCGTATTGATTGAGCCCTTGTCGGTAGCGTGTACCTTAAAGCTAATGCCTTGTAGTTCCAGCGTCTGATCAAAATCCGCTGCATACACAGCGGGCGCTACTGAAAAGCAGGCTGCAAAAATCAGCGGTAGTGTTTTACGCATGGCGATCAATCGTCGTCTTTAACCACGTGTGGCGTTACATGGCCACCGCAAGACGTAAAGCAACCGCGATAGTTCTCATCGCAATACCAGGTGTTTACACCCGGGCAGGCGGCCGGCATCGAGCAATACTTGCCACCGGCGTTAACGCACTGGTGGTAGTTATGCATCATGTTGTTGTAATTCATCTGGCACTGGTTCACATTTTGCTGCTGGCCCTGGATACAGTAATTGCGCTGATTGCCACATTGCGACGTACAAACGCGACCCTCGGCAGACTTAGGCGCTGTGTACTCGTAAACCACCATCGGGCCACAGGCGCTCAACAAAAGGGCAGTAACAAGGCTGCCGACCAAGACACGTAATGACATAGATTGTTTTCCTAGATTATTGGCCAGACTTAGGCACGTAACGGATCACGTGGCCATCGTTGTTGATAACGGCTTTAACCAGCAGGTCTTCCGTAAACCAGCCCGTCGCATCGCGCTTGCCAGCCTTGAGAGAAAACTTCTGTGCCGGTTTTCCATTAAGCACCTCAGTGCCTTCCGGTTTTACAATGGCCGTAACCACATGGCCTTCAATACTATCGATCATTTTCGGGTGCGCGGTACTCACATCCACCCAGAAAGAATCCGTGGTGCCGATATTGCTGGGCACGGTTACCGGACCATTGGCCGTGTCCACTTCAAAACCATCGCCAACTGCCTTGCCCTTGATGGCGTGTTCTTTGCCGTCTTCAACCGAATGGCTATCGATGCCGATCAGTCGAACCTTACGCGGCCCTTCATCACGCCATACCTCGGTGCTCTTATGGTTAAGCTCGTAAGCCGTAATAAAGGCCACCTTCACCTTCATGTGGATATCGTGTTTGATCTGCACGTCAGATCCGGTCTTGTGAACACTAATCTTGTGTTCGCCGATCTTGTCGTCTTCAAGCAGCACGTCGTAGCTGAGCGTTAGGCCGCCAGCAGGCAAAGGCTCATCCAGCTTGCCTGACGCATTGGCATTAATCGAACCCTGAAGGAGAGCAAGGCTCAGTACGATGGTCTTGATAAGTTGCGGGCGTTTCATACGCGCATCCTAAAACAAATTAATTCCAGAATCATAGCGGCAAACCGGGCGTTGTATCGCCCGTGTAACGTGTTACATAAAATCGGATCCGTCGGGGTTGGTGATATTTTGCTAACCCTAGAGCTCAGAACGTCTCTTCACTGAAAACTAACGCGTAGGGATTAAAAAGGATTACCTCAAGGTGCAAGTAAAACATTCAACTTTGGATTTGGATCAGGCACGCGATATTGGCTTAAAGCTGCAAGCAGGGCGAGAGTCGTTGAATTTGCCGGCAAGCAAAGTAGCTAATATTTTGCTGCTATCGCGCCATCAAGTTGAGAGCCTTGAGGCTGGCGATGCGAGTGTTTTTTATAACGCCCAGTTTTACGTACAGGCGGCGGACAAATACGCCGCTTTTCTCGAAGTAACCCCTGCCCCGTCAGAAACCCTGTTTGAACAATTGCTTACGGAAGAGGGCGCACTTGCAGAACCCGTAGAGATAGCACTTGCTAATGCAAGTGCACGCCCCGTTAAACGGTTTGTCTTCGTTGCAGTGATCGTTGTAATTGCAGCGGGCATTTACCTACAGCGAAATCTCGTCAGCGACTTCATCAATGCGCAATGGCCGAAAATCCCAGAAAAAACGGAAGCGAGCCCATTAATAAATGCGGCATCAGCAGTGAGAACGCTGGAGCGCTAATAATTTATCCCAGTGCTTAGTGCGCCGCAGTCTTAGTCAGATCAGATCCGCAGTATTTGCACTTGATAGCTTCTACTTTGATGTATTCGGCGCAGTAAGGGCATTTCTTTTCTGCCGGGCGAGACCAGGTGGAGTATTGATCACCAAAACATGCCCAGATCAGTAGGGCCAGCCAGCCGAGCATGGTCCAGCCTAAAAGGATGTTGAGTACCATGATCAGCATGAGGCTGTTGTGATGGCGATAGCCGGCAACGATGGTTGGCATGAAGTACAGCGCAATGGCTAGAATCATCAGTAGCCACATGTAGATCATGGGCACGCCGAAGTTCATGGTTTGGATCATCATTTCATTCATGGTGTTTCCTTAGTTCGCTTTGTTGATTCTGATCCATGCGCATACACGATCCACCCAGCCCTTGATGAACTTGTTGCTGCCGGCACCGATGTTGCCGTTGTCATCAAAGAAGCCGTCTTTAATTTGCAGGAACATTTCAGGTTGGCACAAGGTGGGCATATCCAGCGTGGCGAGAATGGCGCGCAGGTTTTGTTGCGCGAGGGCGGTGCCAACGGCGCTGGGTGACAGCCCGATAATGGCTGCAGGCTTCTTGGCCCAGTCATTTTGACCCGGTGGGCGGGAGACATGGTCTAAGACGTTTTTCAGGGCGGCGGGTATGGCACGGTTGTGTTCCGGTGTTACAAACAGCACACCGTCTGATTGGGCAACGTCTGCCTTCACCCGTTTTACAGCATCTGCCTGGTTTGCGTCGTCATCCTGGTTGTAGAGGGGCAGATCGCCGATCTCTACAATCTTGAAGCAGACATCCTCCGGTGCCAGTTTGATCAGCGCATTCGCTAACCGCCGGTTGATGGATTCTTTACGCAAACTGCCAACAATGATCGCAACTTGAAGATCGTTCATTTTGATTCTCCTTCACGTGCTTCGTGCAAACTACTTTACTCCTTTTGCAGCCGAAGCCAAGTGGTGTGAATTAACGTTTGGTTGCGTTGAAAGAGCGGGTTTCGCCGATGCTGAACAGCATGAATTCATCGGGCGAGATGTTGGCTTCTTTTCTTGCAAGGTCTAGTGCAACCGGGGGCTCATCCAGCGATTCGTCGCTGAGTCCATCGAAGGTGCCCCAGTGGATGCCGATGGCGCGTTTGGCCTTAACGGTCTTGAAGGTTTCAATGGCTTCATGCGGGTCTATATGGGCACGTTTCATAAACCAGCGCGGGTCGTATACGCCGATAGGGATGGCTGCCAGATCAAACCCGCCATGTGCTTTGGCGATGTCATCAATATCTGGCGAGTAGGCCAGGTCTCCGGCAAACCAGAAACGGAAGTTGGGTTGCTCGATGAGCCAGCTACCCCACAGCGTTTTGTTGCGATCAAAGGGTGAACGGGCAGACCAGTGCTGAACGGCTAGGAACTTTATGGTGAATGGGTGGCGTTTGCCAGCGAACTGTTTGGCTTCGTCCCAATCCATGGCGATAACGTTGGGGTTGCTATCGTCAATGCGGGTACCCGGTACGTTGTCGGCAAACCAGAGGTCGACACCGAGCGGCACATAAAAGACGGGCGATCCGCCGGGTTGCTGTGCCAGCCGCCGGACGGTATCTAGATCCAGATGGTCGTAGTGGTTATGAGAGATAAAGACGGCGTCGATGTGTGGCAAGTCGGCAAAAGGAATGCCGGGGTCTTGTGCCCGCTTGGGGCCGAGTGGCGGCACGGGTGAGGCATATTCGGCATAAACCGGATCGAACAGGAAGTTTCTACCATCGCTCTGATAGAGCAAGCTGGAATGACCAATCCAGGTAACCTGGGCATCGCCCTGCGGGTTGTTCAGGCGGTTGGTGTTAACAGGTGTTTGGGGCGTGGGTGTTTTGGGCGGCTTGGGCAGCCCTTGGGTAATGCGATTCCACTGCCAGCGCACAAAGTGCTCGCTCTTTGACAGGTCTGCATAGCGATTAAGGAAGCGCCCATCTTTATCTTTTACTGAGGCAGCGTAGCTAGCTGGTGCCACGAGCGCGCACACTAAGGCAAGTAGGGTAAGGCGGACGGGCTGGTTCATAGGACGACTAACGCGGCTTCGGTAACGAGAAGGACGACGGTGGGGTAGAAGGTGAGCGTAAAGCCTAATGCACGACCGGCAGCGCCTTTGCTGTGGCCTATAAAGAACAGGGCGCGGCCTACGGCAAATAGTGTGGCGGCTAATGGCAAGGTGAGCAGCCAGTGATCGGGTGCGATGAGTGCCCAGATGATGTAAGCGATCGCAGCAAGGAGCGCTTGCTCAAGGGTGTTCTGTAAGACGCGTTGCAGCTTGATGGCCTGGGGTGTGTCCGGGTGGCTCGGGTCGCCATCGATATCTGCCGGCGTAAAGAAGCGATGTTTGGCGAGCCGCCCGATGCTGATCAATAGGAAGACGGCCGGAACCAGCAGTGATTGCGCTAATGCATTCAGGCGTGTGTGCAGGCTCCAAGGTGCCGCCGTTTGGCTCCATGTGCTGTGCATTCCGACATAGAGCATGGCTAGGCTGATACTTAAGCCAATGACGGCAAAAACGATAACAACGCGCTGTTTGTTCGTGAACACCCTAATTCCTTTAAGATTCTTCTGTACCGGCACCTAAAGCGCACCGCGACAGAATCACTGTCTCATATAATCCGCAATAATTGATTGTTGTTTTTAAACCTGTAGAGGGCTTAGCCTTGGAACACAAAGACACCAGCACGCAGCTGCTTCAAGTTGCAGAAGCCCTTGAACGTAAAACCATTGCCTTGATTCAGGAAAAGAACTGGGCAGCCCTGGAAGAAATGCTAGCGCCGGAATGCCAGTTTGTAACTGTGAACCGTGTGTACGGTAAATCAGAGGCAATGCGGCTGATGAAGGAAATGCACCTTGCATCAGTAACGCTTAAGGATTTTGGCGCCAACGCTGTGGGCGACAATCTCGTGGTGACATTTCAGATGGCTTGTACGGAACATATTGCAGGCGAACCACAGTCCCAAGATTTTTCACCACGCCTGAGTGTGTGGAAGCAGTGTGGCGATCGTTACGTGTGTATTGCCTACGCAGATATGAATCGGCCTTGATGCCATAGCTGGTCTGTCAGCGCATGCACGTGTTTGGGGTCACGGCAGACCCCACGGCTTAGCTAAGGTTGTAATTCTTGTCTGGCTTCATGAATGCGGGCAGCGGCTGGATGTCGTTCATTTCCAGCTGGTTAATCTCTATCGTGGTGCACATTGCATTGAGTGCCAGGTCATTGGGCGCGGTTCCAAAAGGTTCCTCAATCTCTTCGGCAACATATTCCAGCGAAAGGAACGTGTAAGAGATGAAAACTGAGATCAGGGGCGTTAGGTACCGCAGATCATCGACTAAGGCGAAGGGCAGTATGGTGCAGAAAAAATAGACGGTTCTGCGCAAGATCAAACCGTAAGCGTAGGGAATGGGTGTGTTCGATATCCGTTCACATGCGCCCTGGATGAGCGCCATTTCGCCAATATTTTTATCGATGTCGACGAAAACGTTATCGCTGATCTGGCCACTGCGATATTTTTGGCCCAACCAATCGCCCAGCAATAGCAGGATGCGGTTGGTATAGAGCGGGCTGTTGATGGCTTCGCTCAGGTAAGGCTCTGGCAGCAGGCGCTCTAGATCTGAACGCGGGTTTGAGCCACGCAGTTGATGTTTGAGACTCCAGCTAAAAGCCGTTAGTAGTTGCGAGACAAGCAGTGCATCGTTTTTGTCTGGCAAAACACTTTTGATCTGACGTGTAATAGACCGCGTCGTGATGAGCAGCATGCCCCAGAGGCAGCGCGCTTCATTAAAGCGGGCATAGCTGGTATTGGTTCTAAATCCCAAGAAGATGGCAATGGCAATGCCTACCAGGCTAAATGGTGCCGTGGTGAGATGTATGCCAAGGCTGTCGTAATAGGGCAACAGCATGACAGCGCTCACCGCAACGATCAGGTTGAGCGTGAGACGTGACAGGATGTTGGGAAGAACCGAACCGCGCCAGCTAAATAAGGAAAGAAACCAATGTTGATGAGGACGCACGATCAAAATTGGTTTCTCCCTGGGTTACAGCAATACGCGTTCGATGCTGCCGGTGTTGGCCTGCTTCACGTACTCGGCCATCCAGTTCTCACCTAGAATGTTCTTCGCGAGTTCAACGACGATGTAGTCGGCGTCGGTATCGGCATCATCACGGAAGCGCGACAGTCCTTGCAGGCATGATGGGCAGGAGGTGAGTACTTTCACCTGGCCTGCAAAACCATCGGCACGTAGCTCGTTGGCACCCTGCTCCATTTCTTCCTGTTTACGGAAGCGTACCTGCGTCGAGATGTCCGGACGCGTGACGGCCAGCGTGCCGGACTCACCACAACAACGATCGTTGAGCGGTACGGCAGTGCCCATGAGTTCACTCGTTACCTTGAGCGGCGCGTACGTCTTCATCGGGCTATGGCAAGGGTCGTGGTACATGTAGCGCGTACCTTCAACGCCATCCAGCTTAACGCCCTTTTCCATAAGGTATTCGTGGATGTCGAGCAGACGGCAGCCCGGGAAGATGCGTTCGAACTGGTACTTCTGCAGCTGATCCATACAGGTGCCGCAGGAGACGATGACGGTTTTGATGTCCAGGTAGTTCAGGGTGTTGGCGACACGGTGGAACAACACGCGGTTGTCTGTCGTGATGCGCTGACCCTTGTCTTCCTGGCCGCCCGAGGTTTGCGGATAACCGCAGCACAGGTAGCCCGGTGGCAGCACCGTTGTGGCGCCCACCTGGTAAAGCATGGCTTGTGTGGCCAGGCCCACTTGCGAGAACAGGCGCTCTGAACCACAACCCGGGAAGTAGAAGACAGCTTCCGATTCTTCTGCGCTCAGCTTGGGGTTACGAATTACCGGGATAACCTTGTCGTCTTCAATATCCAGCAACGCCCGCGCCGATCGTTTGGGCAGGTTGCCCGGCATGGGCTTGTTGATGAAGTTGATGATCTGCGTACGCACCGTCGGTTTGTGCACGGTGGCTGGTGGATGCGCGACCTGATCCTGGATCAGATGCAGTGACTTGCCCAGTTGGTAGAGCTTGTTCTGTGCGGCGTAGCCAAATCGGATCATCACTTCGCGGATACCCTTGATGAACATCGGGTCCTTGATGGTGAGGAAGGTCATGGCTGCAGTGGTGCCCAGGTTGAACTTCTGCTTGCCCTGCTTGCGCAGGAGGTTACGCATGGCGATGGTGACGTCGCCGAAGTCGATATCTACGGGGCAAGGCTTCTCGCAACGGTGACAGACGGTGCAATGCGCCGCGACGTCATCGAACTCGGCCCAGTGGGCGAGTGAGACACCGCGACGAGTCTGTTCTTCGTAGAGGAAGGCTTCGATGAGTAGTGAGGTGCCCAGAATTTTGTTGCGCGGCGAGTAGAGCAGGTTGGCGCGCGGCACGTGGGTCGAGCACACGGGTTTGCACTTGCCGCAACGCAGGCAGTCTTTAACCATCGCCGAGATTTCGCCGATGCCCGACTGCTCCATCACGATCGATTCGCTACCGATCAGGTTGTAGCTTGGCGTGTAGGCCATATCGAGATTGCCACCACGCATGAGTTTGCCGCGGTTGAAGTGGCCTGCCGGATCGACCTTTTCTTTGTAGGCCCAGAATGCGGCCATCTCGTCGTCTTGCAGATAGTCGATCTTGGTGATGCCGATACCGTGTTCGCCGGAGATCACACCATCCAGCGAGCGGGCCAGCAGCATGATGCGATCTACCGCCGTGTTGGCGGTTTGCAGCATCTGGTAGTTGTCGGAATTCACCGGCAGGTTGGTGTGTACGTTACCGTCACCTGCGTGCATGTGCAGGGCGACGAAGACGCGACCGCGCAGCACTTCCTTATGGATGGCATTGATGCGATCCAGAATCGGGCGATACACGTTGCCGTCAAAAATGCTTTCCAGCGCGGGTTTGATTTCCTGCTTCCACGAAACGCGGACGCTGTAATCCTGCAGGCGGTGGAAGAGTGCCGGGTTAGCGGCTTTGTTTTCTAGCGGGCCGGCAACAACGCCCAGCGTAGCGAACGATGCCTCGGCTTCGCCCAGCGGGGTGTCGAGGTGGTCGAGCAGCCACTGCCAGCGGGTGCGTACTTGCGCGACGGCATCCAGCGCCTGCTGCGCACGATCACCGATGAGCACGTCTTTGCCGACGTTGGCATCGCCCGCATCTAGCGTGAGCGTGCCGCCCAGGTACTTGCTCAGCGCATCGCATAGTTCCAGCTTGTTGGCGATGGAGAGTTCGATGTTAATGCGTTCGATGCCGTCGCAGTAATCACCCATGCGCGGCAGCGGAATCACCACGTCTTCGTTGAGCTTGAAGGCGTTGGTGTGTTTGGATATCGCCGCAGTGCGCGAACGATCTAGCCAGAAGTTCTTGCGTTGTTCCGGGCTGACAGCAATGAAGCCTTCGGCAGCGCGCAGGTTGCACATGCGCACCACATCCGATGCGGCTTGCATGACAGCTTGTTCGTCGTCACCGACCAGATCACCAATCAGCACCATCTTCGGGCGACCGTGACGCTTGGCCTTGGTGGCATAACCCACGGCCTTGAGGTAGCGCTCGTCCAGATGTTCCAGACCGGCCAGCAGGACGCCGAGGTTACGGCCGCCGCCATTGGGCTTGAAGTAGTCGGTAATTTCTACGATGGCTGGCACGGCTTCGCGCACCTGGCCGAAGAACTCCAGACAAACGGTGCGCGTGTGCGCCGGCATTTTGTGCAGCACCCAGCGGGCGGCGACGATGATGCCGTCGGTGCCTTCTTTCTGGACGCCCGGTACGCCACCGAGGAATTTGTCGGTAACGTCTTTACCCAGGCCGACTTTGCGGCAGGCGGCGCCCGGCATGGAGAGAATTTCTTCGCCGAGGTGTTTTTTGCCGGTGGCATCAAAACGGGTGAGGCGGAAACGCACGGTTTCCTGCTCGTGAATCTTGCCCATGTTGTGGTCGAGTCGCTCGACTTCGAGCCAGTTGCCGTCTGGCGTGACCATCTTCCACCAGGCCAGGTTGTCGAGTGCGGTGCCCCACAGCACGGCTTTTTTGCCGCCGGCATTCATGGCGATGTTGCCGCCAATGCAGGAGGCTTCGGCAGAGGTTGGGTCTACGGCAAAGACGAGGCCCGAGCGTTCAGCCGCTTCGGACACGCGCTTGGTGACTACGCCGGCGCCGGTACGAACGGTGCCGACCGGGTGATCCAGGCCAGGCAGGTTGATGAACTCGACGGGTGCGATGTCGATAAGCTTTTCGGTATTGATCACCACCGAGTCGGCGGTGAGTGGCACGGCACCACCGGTGTAACCGGTGCCGCCCCCCCGTGGAATGATGGTGAGGCCGAGCTTGATGCAATCACGCACCAGCGGGCCGATTTCTTCTTCGGTATCCGGGTAGAGCACCACGAAGGGATACTCAACGCGCCAGTCGGTGGCATCGGTAACGTGCGATACACGGGCCAGGCCATCAAAGGCGATGTTGTCTTTACGGGTGTGTTTGGTAAGCGCGCGCAGCACTTTGCGGCGGCGGGCGGCGCTGGTGTCCAGGTGTTTGGCAAAGCGGGTGATGGCTTCGCCGGTGGCCTTGAGGAGTTGCGCGACTTTCTCGTTGCCGTCGCGGCGTTTTTCAATTTCGGCCAGACGGTGACGCAGCGCTGAGATCAGCGCAGTTTGGCGCTGACGGTTCTGCAGCAGATCGTCTTCCAGATACGGGTTGCGTTGTACGACCCAGATGTCGCCCAGTACTTCGTAGAGCATACGGGCCGAGCGGCCGGTAACACGTTCGCTACGCAGATCGTCGAGGATCGCCCAGTTTTCCTGGCCGAGCAGACGGATCACGATCTCCCGGTCGGAGTACGAGGTGTAGTTGTAGGGGATCTCGCGGAGGCGTGCGTTCATGATTTTCTGACTTGGGCGATTGGGGCTTTTGGCCATCTTTCGGACCTTGTATTGTAGCGCAACAGGGGCGCGGGCAAGGCTTTCCCGTAAGCCTAAAATCCCTGATAAAACCGTGCCTTGCATGGGGTTTTGTGGATAAGGCGCCCGATCTGCCGGTCCTGGTGTCCACCGGTATAATGCAAACACGCGCTGCGATTGCGTTTTGCAGCGCACTTATAACGATTGCAAAGCCCCTATTGCCATGACTGCCAAGACCGATGTGCCCTTCCCGTTGACCGACTATCTGCGCCGTATTGAAGCGGCCGAGGTTTACGACGTGGCCATTGAATCGCCGCTGGATTTTGCGCCGAACCTGTCGCGCCGCATTGGCAACGAGGTGTTCTTCAAGCGGGAAGACCAGCAGCCGGTGTTTTCGTTCAAGCTGCGTGGCGCTTATAACAAGATGGCCAAACTATCGCCCGAAGCACTAAAGCGCGGGGTGGTGGCGGCTTCGGCGGGTAACCATGCCCAGGGCGTGGCGCTGTCGGCCCAGAAGCTGGGTTGCCGTGCAGTGATTGTGATGCCGACTACGACGCCGGGTATTAAGGTGAATGCCGTCCGTTCGCGCGGTGGCGAGGTAGTGTTGTTTGGCGATTCTTATGATGATGCCTACAACGAAGCACGCCGTCTGGAAAAAGAAGAAGGCCTGACCTTTGTGCACCCCTTTGATGATCCGGATGTGATTGCCGGCCAGGGCACTGTGGGCCTGGAGATCATGCGCCAGCACACCAAGCCGATCGACGTGATTTTCTGTTGCGTCGGTGGTGGGGGTCTGATCGCCGGTGTGGCGGCGGCTGTGAAGCAGGTACGCCCTGAGATTAAGATCATTGGTGTGGAAGCGGTGGATGCCGATGCCATGACGCAATCGCTGGCCGCTGGCCACAGCGTGCGCCTGGATCAGGTGGGACTGTTCGCCGATGGCGCCGCCGTTAAGCAGGTGGGCGACGAATGTTTCCGCATTGCCGAAGCCTATGTGGACGAGATGGTGCGCGTGGATAACGATGCCATCTGTGCCGCGATCAAGGATGTATTCGAAGACACGCGTTCGGTGCTGGAGCCCGCTGGCGCACTGGCAGTGGCCGGTATGAAGGCGTGGGTGGCACAGAATAAGGCACAGGGTAAAACGCTGGTGGCCGTAGCCTCTGGCGCCAATATGAACTTTGACCGGCTGCGTTTTGTGGCCGAGCGTGCAGAGCTGGGCGAGCAGCGCGAAGCCATTCTGGCCGTGACGTTGCCGGAAAAGCCGGGTAGCTACCGCAAGTTCCTGTCGTTGCTGGGTAGCCGCAGCATCACCGAATTTAACTACCGCTTTAATGATCCGGGTGCCGCGCATGTGTTCGTGGGTATCCAGATCGGTAACCGTGCCGAACTCACTGCATTGATTGAAACGCTAAAGAGCGAAGGCTATGCGGCGCTGGATCTGACCGATGATGAAATGGCCAAGCTGCACGTGCGCTATATGGTGGGCGGGCATACGCCTAAATCGGCCGGTGCGCTTAATGAGCTGGTGTATCGCTTCGAATTCCCCGAGCGCCCGGGTGCGCTGATGAAGTTCCTGGAGAACATGAGCGCCGGTTGGAACATCAGTCTGTTCCACTACCGTAACCACGGCGCTGACTTTGGTCGCGTGTTGGTAGGCTTTCAGGTGCCATCTAATGAGATGCCGGCTTTTGACGCATTTCTGGCCGGGTTGGGTTATCCGTTCCGCGACGAACGTGACAACCCGGCTTACCGTTTGTTCCTGGCTTAAAAGAGTGCTGGGCCATGCAATCGTTTGATGTCACTGTTTATCTGCTGGCCGGTTCGGTGGTGCTGACCGGCTGGGCGCTCTGCCGCCTGTTGCCGCGCGTGCCGGGTTCGGGCGGGGTGTGGGGGCTGCGTTTCTGGCTGGCGCTGTTGCTGGTGGTGGCTTTTGATCGGGCGCTGAACACGGCCTTCTTTACCGTGCAGACCACGCTTTATGATCAGCCCGATGCGCTGTTTGGTCTAGGCCAGGCCGCACTGCTTTATGTGCTGACCGGCATGGCGATTAAGCAGCCTGTTGCTGCGGCTTAAAGCACCAGCCCTTTTTCGGTAATCCAGCCGTCGAGCGGCACATCGTGTGCCTGCGGGTGGATGTCGTCGAGCAATTGTCCCGAGTACAGCACGCCAATGGTTTTAACATCGGGCATGAGGGGCAAGGTGCGGTCGTAGTAACCGCCGCCATAGCCCAGGCGGTAACCCGCCTTATCCAGCCCCAGGCAGGGGATGAAGATGTGTTTGGGTGTCACGCGCACGGCCGGGTCGGCCGGTGGGGCATAGATGCCGGCTTCGTCCATGGTGAGCCGCACATTAGGTTGCCACAGATAAAACTCGAGCGGTTCGCAGGCCGCCACGACCCGTGGCAGACAGACGGCAACGCCGGCGGCATACCACTCGTGCATGAGCGGCTGGATATCCGGCTCTTTGGTAATCGGGTAATACAGGGCAAAGGGTGATGGCGGCGGATGGAAATGGTCTTCCAGAATGTCGCAGATTTTGCGACTGAAAGTAGCCTGATCTTCGGCAGAAAGTGTACGGCGCCACGCTTTCATGCGCGTACGCAGCGTACTGCGATAGAATTTTTCATCTGGGTGCGTCGACATAGGTCTGACACTAGCACATCACCGATTGTTTTTCTCTGTCTGGTTTAACGATGACCTTTGCCTTTCCAGTTTTATCCGTCTGTCTTAAACGCGGTCTGGCGCTGAGTTTGCTGGCGGTTGCCATGAACGCCGTGGCACAGGATGCGACGTATCTCAGCGCGCGCGACGCGGTTAAGAACGGGCAGTTGGGCAAGGTGGAGCAGCTCTATCCACAACTGAAGCAGCACGAACTGGCGCCTTATGTGGAGTCGTGGATGCTTAAGCCACAGCTGAGTTCAGATAGCCCGGACATTCGTGCGTTTCTTAAAAAATACGATGGCGAGCGCCCGGCCGAATTGTTGCGGGCGGACTGGATTCGCGCGCAGGCCAAACAGGGCAACTGGAATCTGGTGGCGCAGCAGGGCGTGCTGATGCTACAACCAGAGCCGGATGTGCAGTGCTACGGCTTGCAACCTCGAGTGAATAATGGCGATAGCGCGGCCAAAGATCAGGCCAATGTGCTGTGGACGACGGGTGTGGATTCGCCCGATGCTTGCCAGGGTTTGTTTGATGCCATGTGGGCCAATGGGGCGCTGAAGGCCAGCGACGGTTGGGCGCGGGCACGGCGCCAGGTGGCGATGAATAAATTAAATCAGGCACGCCAGACGCTGACGGTGATGCGCGTGAATGTAAATGATGCGGCGGGCGGCCTCGATGCCGTGCTGAGCCGCCCGGTGATTTATCTGGAGCGCATGGGCACGCCGAACGACGAGACCCAGAAGGAACTGGCCACGCTGGCGCTGGTGCGTATGGCGCGGAACGAACCGGGTAGTGCCGTGCCAGCGCTGAAGCGTTATGGCTCGGGCCTAGATAAGTCACAACAGGAATACGTATGGGGCATCATCGGTTGGCAGCTGGGTATTCAGCAGAGCCCGGAAGCCCTGGACGCCGTGAAGAAGAGCGGCACGGTATTGTTGCCGGATGACGCGATGGCCTGGCGGGTACGCGTGGCGTTGCGTACACAGGACTGGAGCCTGGTGCGTAAAGACATTGAAGCTATGCCAGAGCCGATGATTAATTCGCCGGAGTGGGTGTACTGGCTGGGCCGTTCGTTCAAGGCACAGGGACGCGATAGCGCGGCGGAGGACCAGTTCAAGAAAATTGCCGGTCAACCTAACTTCTATGGCGTGTTGGCGACGGAAGAACTGGGTGGGCGTGCCAAGCTGCCGACCCAGGCAGCACCGGCCACCCCGGATGAGATTCGTCAGGTAGAACGCCAGCCGGGTATTCGCCGGGCGCTGGCGATGTATCGCCTGGATCTGCGTCCGGAAGGCGTGAAGGAATGGAGCTGGGCCTTACGCGGTATGAGCGATCGTCAGCTGCTGGCCGCGGCGGAAGTGGCCCAGCGCAACCAGATTATCGACCGCTCGATCAGCGCGGCCGATCGCACCAAAGACGAACATAACTACAAGCTGCGCTTCCCGACGCCGCACTCAGACAAGATCGTGCCGCATTCAGACCGCCAGAATCTGGATAAGGCCTGGGTTTATGGCCTGATGCGTCAGGAAAGCCGTTTTGTGACCAATGCTAAGTCCAATGTGGGCGCCGCTGGCCTGATGCAGGTGATGCCGGCGACCGGTAAGTGGGTGGCCAACAAGATTGGCGTGAAGCTGGGCCCGGGTGATCTGCATGATCCGGATACCAATGTCATGCTGGGCACCACCTATATGCGCTTGGTATTGGAAAGTCTGGATAACCACCCCGTGCTGGCCTCGGCTGCTTATAACGCCGGCCCCGGCCGTGCCCGCAAGTGGCGAGATGTAAAGCCGCTGGAAGGCGCTATCTATGCGGAAACCATCCCGTTTTCGGAAACCCGGGACTACGTCAAGAAAGTGATGAGTAACGCGGTCTTCTACCAGACGGTGATGACCGGGAACTCGCCATCGCTGAAGGTGATGCTGGGTACGATTGCGCCAAAGTCGGCTAAAACCGATTCAGCGCCAGAACTGCCTTGAAATGACATAAAATGGCAGGATTAGCGATTAACTACTGATCAGACGATCGACCAAGGAAGACTCATGCTGAAGAACCACAAAATTCTCCTCATTGGTGGCACCGGTTTTGTTGGCCGTCATCTGGCCCGCGCACTGGTCGAGGCAGGCGTTCAAGTAACGATCCCGACCCGCCGTTACGAAAAGAATCGTGACATCACCATGCTGCCGAGTGTGATTCTGGTCGAAGCCGACATCAATGAAGATGGCGTGATTGAGCATCTGGCTACCGGTAAAGATGCCGTGATTAACCTGGTCGGCATTCTGCATGGCGCCAACCCGGCGATTCCTTACGGTAAAGAATTTGCCGCCGCGCACGTTGAGCTGCCGAAGAGGATTGTGGCTGCCTGTAAGGCCGTTGGCGTGAAGCGCCTGCTGCACATGAGCGCCCTGCACGCCGGTGAAAAAGCACCGTCTGAATATCTGCGCTCCAAAGCCGCTGGCGAAGCCGTGGTGGCTAACTCCGGTCTGATTACGACGATCTTCCGCCCATCGGTGATCTTCGGCATGCGCGATTCATTCCTGAATACCTTTGCCAAGCTGCTGCGCACTTTGCCGATTCTGCCGCTGGCCTGTGCAGGCGCGCGCTTCCAGCCTGTGGCAGTTAGCGATGTGGCCGACGCCTTTGTGCAAGCACTGAGCAGCCCAAGCATGGAGAACCAGGCTTTTGATCTGTGCGGCCCGAAGGTTTATACGCTTAAAGAACTCGTGGCTTATACCGGTGAAGTGATCGGCTACAAGCGCAAGCTTTTCGCTCTGCCGGATAGCCTGGCTTATGTGCAAGCCGGTTTTCTGTCGCTATTGCCAAACCCGATGATGTCGCAAGACAACGTACGCTCCATGGAAGTGGACAGCGTCTTCGGCCCGGGCTGCAAGGCACCCGCAGGCTGGAACCCACAGCCGCTGGAAGCCGTTGCGCCTTTGTATCTGCTCGATAGCGGTGATGCGGCTCAGTTTGCCGAGTACCGCAGCCGCGCCGGTCGCTAAGCGTTTCACACAATCGCACCACGGCTGAGGCACTCAGGTCGTGAAAATATACGTAGTCGGTGGTGCGGTTCGTGATCGCCTGCTCGGGTTAACCCCGGGTGATCGCGACTATGTAGTGGTGGGCAGTTCCCCTGATGAAATGATTGCCGCTGGTTATCAACCGGTAGGCAAAGACTTCCCCGTATTTCTCCATCCAAAGACGCATGAAGAATATGCGTTAGCACGTACGGAGCGTAAGACGGGCCATGGGTATCATGGCTTCAGTTGCTACGCGGCACCCGATGTGACGCTAGAAGAAGATCTGCTACGCCGTGATCTCACCGTTAACGCCATGGCGGAAGATGCCACAGGCGTGGTGATTGATCCTTATGGCGGCCAGCAGGATTTACAGGCGCGGGTATTGCGCCATGTGAGCGAAGCCTTTGCCGAAGACCCGGTGCGCATATTGCGCGTGGCCCGATTTGCGGCACGTTTTCCCGAATTTACCGTGGCACCGGAAACGCAGTCACTGATGCGCACGATGGTGCATTCGGGCGAAGCCAGGCATCTGGTGGCCGAGCGTGTGTGGCAGGAGCTGTCGCGCGGGCTGATGGCCGGGCAACCGGAGCGGTTGTTTGCCGTGCTCGAAAGTTGTGGTGCTGCCAATGATCTGTTTGCGGGCGTGCTGCCACCATCGGGTGTGCTGGCGTGTGCCGCACAGCGTGAGATGAGCTTGCCGGTGCGCGTGGCGCTCTGGTTGTCAGCATGTAGCGCTGAACAGGTTGCGGACCTGGCGAATGCGTTGCGTTTGCCGACCGATTGCAAGGATATGGCGTTGCTGCTGGCGCGTTACCAGCGGGCGTTGCTGACGCCGGATACGTTGAGCGCAGAAGACCAGCTAGAGACGTTGGAACGTTGCGATGCGCTGCGGCGCACGGATCGATTCAAAGCGCTGCTGTCAGCGCTGCCATGCCTGGGGGCAGCGGTCGCCGTGGCAGACAGTTGGTTAAAGATTTTAGCGGCTGCGGCCGGTGTGGATGCCGGTGCCATTGCGCTGTCGGTGCGCACGCAGGAACACATTGCTACACGCATTCGCGATGCCCGGATTGAATCGATCCGGAACATCGCCTGATAGATTACCAAGGAGTACGTATTGTCTGAAACCCTGTCGCTGGAAGTGATCAGTCGTTACCCGAGTAAGGGTAAGCGCCGCACGCCGTTGCTCTTTGTGCATGGTGCATTCACCGCAGCCTGGTGTTGGTCGGAGCATTTTCTGGATTGGTTTGCCGAACGTGGCTGGCCGGTACATGCTGTGTCTGTACGTGGGCATGGCGGCAGCGAAGGGCACGAGCAGCTAGGCAATTGGGGCATCGACCACTACGTAGCCGATGTGATGCAGGTGATCGATGAGATTGGCGAAGCCCCTGTACTGATTGGCCACTCGATGGGTGGTTTTATCGTGCAGAAGTGCCTTGAGAAGCAAGCCTTTCCTGCGGCTGTGCTGATGTGCTCGGTGCCACCCAAGGGCTTGCTGGCCAGCTCGCTATCTATGGTCTGGTCGCATCCGGATCTGATGGGTAGTTTGTCTCAGTTGATGACAGGCGGCCCGGTGGATATCGATTCGCTGAAGAATGCGTTGTTTGCCCAGCCGGCATCGATGACGGATCTGCAACGCTATCTAATGCTCTCGCAGATGGAGTCGCAACGCGCCATCTGGGATATGACCATGTTTAATCTGATCTCCCCGGAGAAACTGCATCCAGGGCCAAAGCTGGTGATCGGTGCCGAGCTGGATCACCTCATCCCGGCCAATCAGGTGCGCAACACGGCTGAAGTGTATGGCGTGGAGCCTGTGATCTTTCCGGGCATGGGCCATGGCCTGATGCTGGAACGCGATTGGGAGCACGTGGCCAGCGTACTGAATGATTGGCTAGAGGCCGTCGTACCCGATGCGCCGAAGGCTAAAAAGGCGGGCTAACCCGCATTCTGCTTAGAGCCTATGTGAGCGATCGCTGCGGATAAAGCCGGGTATGCGTAGCGTGCCCGGTAAGCCACGGGTGAGCAGTATCACTTTGAAGAACTCGCCCATTTCTGCTGGCGACAATAACGTTTGAACGGCGTGCTGGGTGCGTACCCAGGCCGGCGTGGTTTGTGCAGGATCAGCCGGTTGTTCGGCAGCCAGGATGTCGAGTAGCCCGGCATCCATTAACCACCCTGCTTGTGTGCAATAGCCGGCGACTTCCATGCCGGCATCGAACCCAGCTTCGGCAATGGCGGTAAAGTCTACGTGGGCGGTGATGTCTTGCAGCCCGGGCCAGTAGAACGGGTCGGGATGCGCGCGGTGTCGGTAGTGGCACATGAGGGTGCCACCCGTGCGTTCGTGATGATAGAACTCGTGACGCGGAAAGCCGTAGTCGATGAGCAGTAAGGCGCCTTGCGTCATGCGTTGCGCCAGCGTAGTGATCCAGGCTGGGCCAGCTTCTGGCAGCTCGGTGGTGTAGTCATCCGGCCATTCGTATTTTTCAGCGAGGGCGCGAATGCGTTCGGCCAGCTCGGGGCTGGTTTCACCGGGCGTCGTGATGAAACGGATGCCGTCATTGATACGCTCAACGCTGACGCCGAGTCGTTGGCCTTGGCCGTCTTTCCAGCGTACGAGTTCCACCGGCATGGCATCGAGTACTTCATTGCCGACAAGCACGCCTTCGATCGTTTCCGGTAAGGCGCTGAGCCAGTGAATACGATCGATGAGGTGCGGCACGGTGGCGGCTAGATGCGCACGCTGGCGTTGTGCAAGTTCGGCCGAGAGCTCCAGGATGTCGTAGCGCTCGGGCAACTGGCCCATGGCTTCTAGCGCCTGGAGTAAGTCGCCTGCCAGCTTGCCGGTGCCGGCACCGGCTTCGGTGAGGTAGGGCTTGCTGGCCGCAAGCATCGGCGCAATGGTGCGTGCCAGGGTGCGGCCGAAAAGCGGGGTCATTTCCGGGCCGGTGACAAAGTCACCCGCCGCGCCAAACTTATGCGCGCCACCACTGTAGTAGCCCAGTGCTGGCGCGTAGAGTGCCAGCCCCATGAATTGGGTAAAGGGCATCCAGCCACCGGCTACCTCAATAGCCGCTAGGATTTTTTCGCTAAGCGCCTGGCTATGCGCCTGCGCTTCGTTATCCGGTTGCGGCAGCGGATCTTGTCCGCGAGGTGAGGCTGGTTGAATGATGGGGGGCAGAGACATGGGGCGTCGGTTCGGTGGCAGTAGAGCAGGAGGATAGCGCATGCGACAATACGCGTCATTCTTATTGCTGTTAAACGCCCTTTGCCGTGACTCAAACCGCCGATACATTGCCGACCCAAGCACCTGTGATTCTGATCACGGGGGCGGCACGTCGCGTGGGGGCGGCGATTGCCACGGCCTTGCACGCCAGCGGGGCACGTATTGCCTTGCATACGCGGCAATCAGTGGCGGATGCCGAAGGGCTGGCCGCGCAGCTTAATGCCGTACGTGCCGATTCGGCTTCGGTGCTAACGGCAGATCTACTGGATACGTCGACCATCGCACCGTTGGTGGCTGAGGTGGTGGCACGTTTTGGTCGACTTGATGGCCTGGTCTGCAATGCGTCCTCTTTCTTTCCGACGCCGCTGGGGCAGATTAGTGAGGCTGACTGGCACGATCTGGTGGGCAGCAATTTCAAGGCGCCGCTCTTTCTGGCACAGGCTGCGGCACGCCATCTGCGGGCGGCGAGCGGTTGCCTGATTAATATCACTGACATACATGCCGAGCGGCCGCTAGCGGGCTACCCGTTGTATGCGGCAGCCAAGGGCGCCTTGCTGACGTTGACCCGTGCGCTGGCCATTGAGCTGGCGCCTGAGGTGCGGGTGAATGCCGTGGCACCGGGACCGATACTCTGGCCGGAAGATGACCAGTTTGATGCGGCTGAGCGCCAGGCGATTGTGCAACATACCTTGCTCAAGCGTGGCGGTACGCCGGAAGACATCGCCCGCACCGTACGTTTTCTGATGCTGGATGCGCCGTACATTACGGGGCAGGTTATTAATGTTGATGGGGGCCGCAGCGCCCACCTTGCTACCTAAAGTTTTTGAATCATGCCTAATCAGTCTCCCGAAGAACTTTCGCAAAACATACAGAAGCTCCGCCGTTTTATTGAAAACCGCGTTGGCAAGGCCATTGGCGATTACAAGATGATCGAAGATGGCGATACCGTGATGGTGTGTCTGTCGGGTGGCAAGGATTCGTACACGTTGCTCGATGTGTTGCTGGCGCTGCGTAAGCGCGCCCCGATTGATTTCCGCATCATTGCGATGAATCTGGATCAGAAGCAACCGGGCTTTCCGGCCGAGGTGCTGCCGAACTATCTGGAAAAGCTGGGTGTGGAATACCGCATCGTGACGCAGGACACCTACTCGATTGTGAAAGAGAAGGTACCAGAGGGTAAGACGACGTGTTCGCTCTGCTCCCGCTTACGCCGTGGCATTATCTACAAGACAGCGAGTGAGCTGGGCGCCAACAAGATTGCGCTGGGCCATCACCGTGATGACATCGTGCATACCTTGTTTTTGAACATGCTGTTTGGCGGCAAGCTGAAGGCGATGCCACCGAAGCTGGTGACCGATAACGGCGACTTCATGGTGATTCGTCCGCTGGCTTATGTGCCTGAAGCAGACATCATCCGCTACGCCCGCGGCGTGAACTTCCCGATTATTCCGTGCAATCTGTGTGGTACGCAGGAAAACCTGCAGCGCCAGAAAATCCGCGAGATGATGGCCGACTGGGATGCGCGTTACCCGGGTCGTACCGAGTCAGTCATGACGGCGATTCAGAACGTGGTGCCCTCACATCTGGGCGATCGCAGCCTCTTTGATTTTGAAGGCCTGCAAGTGGGCAACGCGGATTCGATTCCCGGCGGTGGCGATATTGCTTTTGATACGGAGAGCTACGATGCTGAGAGTTGCGAGACGCCGGCGCTGGGCGATCAGGAGCAGATCATTACGTTTGGCGCGAAGCCAAAGCCCTAGCGGCTTAGATCGACGGGTCGTCGTACTGGCCGGGCTGGATCGTATGTGTCGGATCCAGTGCTAGCGCACGCTGCGCACTCTTGGCCGCAACGTCTTCCTGGACAAGTACTTCCTGTTGCTGACGCGATACGAATTCTTCTAGGCTATCGATGCCGCGGAACTGCAGGATGGTATTGCGTACGGCAGCTTCGAGCAGCACAGCCAGGTTGCGGCCGGCAGCCACGGGAATGTTGACCTTGCGGACAGGTACGCCCAACACTTCTTGCGTCTGTGCTTCAAACGGCAGGCGCGGTGTATCAATATTTGGTTGCTGACGATGCAGGTGCACGATGAGCTTGAGGCGCATCTTGCGACGGGAAGCTGTTTCACCAAAGATGGTGCGGATGTTGAGCAGGCCGAGTCCGCGCACTTCGAGAAAATCACGTAACAGGCTGGGGCAGCTACCAAAGATCACGTTTGGCGCAACACGGGTGAGTTCGACGACGTCATCAGCGACCAGGCCGTGGCCGCGCGAAATCAGTTCCAGTGCCAGTTCGCTTTTACCCGAGCCGGAGTCGCCGGTGATCATGACGCCCATGCCGAGCACGTCCATGAAGACACCGTGCAGATTGGTGTTGGTGCCTAGTTTTCTGGCGAGGTAGTGGCGCAACTGATCAATCACGACCGAGCATGACAGCGTAGAAGAAAACAGCGGCGTGCCGGTTTTTTCGCAGGCTTCGCGCAGTTCGTCTAGCACGGGTAGATTGTCTGCGACGATGATGGCGGGCGGTGCCGCCTGGCAGAGGTCTTCGAACACGGATTGACGACGTTGGGCACGGGTACGCAATGCCCACTTCTGTTCAGCGCTACCCACAACCTGTAGTCGATCGGGGTGAATGATGTTCAGGTGACCGACGATGTCTGAGCCGTACGCATCTGTTTCGACCAGGCGGATGCTGCGGTTACAGCCAATGCTACCGACCCAGCTAAGTGCCAGCCGATCCTTGTAGGATTCGAAAAGCTGCGCGACGGTAAGTTCTTTCATGGTGCCTGGGCTAATCAGCCGTGGTTGCTGGTGAAGAGATTCAATACTTCTGCGGCGTCGGTGCTGCTACGCAGTTTTTCGCGGAAATCCGGATCAGAGAAACCCTGAGCCAGTTCGGAAAGTAGTTGCAGATGTTCTTCGGTGCTCTGTTCCGGGACGAGCAGGAAGAACACCAGATCCACCGGGCGGTTATCCGGCGCATCAAAAGGAATGGGGGTGCTCAGGCGATAGAACATGCCAGCAACTTGCTTGAGGCCTTTAAGGCGGCCGTGTGGAATGCCCACGCCCTGACCCAAGCCGGTTGATCCGAGCTGCTCGCGCAGCTGCAGGCAGGTTTCGATCAAAGGGCTATTGATGCCGAGACGCTGGCCAAGCGCGAGAGCAGCCTCTGCAAAGAGGGCTTCTTTGGTAACGGGTTTGGCCGTCAGGACAATCGCATCCTGCGTCAGTAGTTTGGCAATGGCGTTCATTGAATTAAAAGGCGGGCGCAATAATGTGCCCGCCTATCCGTAAAGGTTATTCTTCTAAATGGCTGGCGACCGAATGGCCCCGTCCGTGATCCTGGATCTTCTGCTTGTATTTCTGGACCTGACGGTCAAGTTTGTCGGTGAGGTCATCTACCGCAGCATACAGGTTCGGGTCGATACTCTCGACAAAAATATCTTTGCCCGGAACGTGCAGGGTCACTTCTGCCTTCTGGTTAAGTTTCTCGACGCTCAACACGACATGCATATCGATGACGTGATCGAAGTGGCGTGTGACCTTTTGCAACTTCTGGCTCACGTATTCGCGGATGGCGGGGCTAACTTCCAGGTGATGACCACTGATTTGCAGATTCATACTGCCTCCTCTAAAGGGTCTTGCGCAAACTGGCGGTGGGGAGACCCATCGCCTCACGGTATTTTGCTATGGTCCGGCGTGCTACGACAATGCCTTCGGCACTAAATTGATCACAAATTTGTTGATCCGAGAGCGGTTTTTTGGGGTTTTCACCCCCGATCAACTGCTTGATCCGGGCTTTAATGGCTGTGGCGGAGGCGGATCCACCATCATCTGTGCCGACGTGGCTACCAAAAAAGTATTTAAATTCAAAGACTCCACGGGGGGTGGCCATGAATTTCTGGGAAGTCACCCGGGAGATGGTCGATTCGTGTAGTCCAAGTTGGTCGGCTATCTCGCGTAAAACCAGCGGACGCATGGCCAGCTCACCTTTTTCAAAAAAAGCGGCCTGTTCACTCACAATTGCCTGGGCAACGCGCGCAATGGTTTCGAAACGCTGCTGGATATTCTTGATCAGCCAGCGGGCTTCTTGCAGTTGGCCGGTGAGTCCGCTGTGACCACTGTTCGTCTGACGGAGTAGCCCGGCATAGAGGCGATTGACCCTAAGGCGAGGCAAGGCATCCGGGTTGGTGGTTGCCATCCAGTGGTCAGCACCGTCGCTCTGTGTTTTGCGCACGAGCACATCGGGAATGATGTACGGACTGGCATCGTCGAGGAAGCTGCTGCCCGGGTGTGGATTCAGACTGCGGATGAGCGCCTGGGCATCGCGCAGGGCTTCGTCATCCGCACCGGTTTTACGACGCAAAAGCGTAAAGTCGCGTTGGGCCAGGGCAGGTAGGTAATCGGTGACGAGAGTGCGCGCCAGATCGGTGCTTGGATCAGCCAGATCTTTCAGTTGCAGCAGCAGACATTCTGTCAGCGTGGTGGCACCAACGCCCGGTGGATCGAGTTCCTGAAGTCGGATAAGGGCTGCCTCAAGCTCGGCCAGCGTCACGGTTTCGTCTTCGGGCAGCGCTTCCAGAATTTCTGCGAGTGAACTTGTCAGGTAGCCGCGTTCGTCCAGTGCTTCAATGAGAATGCGCACCAGCGCTTGCTCGCGCCAACTGCAACGTTGCAGCCCAGCCTGGGTAAGGAGGTGTTCGCGCAGTGTGGTGGCGCTGCTGTTATCGGATTCGTAGTCGCTATCGCCGTCATCACCGCCAGAGCCTGTGTAGGTGTACGGGCCTTCGTCCATATCCATGGGGCTGGATTGCTCAAAGGCTTCGGCGGTGTCGGTCATGCCTTCGTTGGCATTGTCGCTACGCTCGTTGGCTGAGTCATTGAAGTCGTTGCCAGACTCGTGTGTGAATTCCTGAGCGGCGCGTGTGCTCTCTGCGTGCTCTGAGGTTTCGGCGTTGCCGTTGTCTCTTTCAACCTCGCCCTCTTCCGCCTCTTCGCGTTCGAGCATGGGGTTTTCTGCCAGTGCCTGGGCAACCTCTTGTTGCAGTTCGACCGAGGACAGTTGCAACAGCCGGATGGACTGTTGCAGTTGCGGGGTCATTGTCAGGTGCTGCGTGCCCTTGAGTTGCAGGCTGGCCTTCATGCTGTTCCGATGCGGTGTACTACGGGGGGCTGCTAAGTGTTACAAGCAGTCATAGTTACAGGCGGAAATGTTCGCCCAGATAAACCTGACGGACGGCTTCGTTGTTGATGATTTCATTCGGGGTGCCGGCAGCAAGCACGGTCCCTTCGCTGATGATGTAGGCGTGATCGGTAATGCCCAGGGTTTCGCGCACGTTGTGGTCGGTGATGAGTACGCCGATGCCGCGCTCTTTGAGGAAGCGGATGATCTTCTGGATCTCCAGAACGGCAATCGGGTCGACGCCGGCGAAAGGTTCATCGAGCAGGATGAAGCGTGGTTTGGTAGCCAGTGCGCGGGCGATTTCTACGCGGCGGCGTTCACCACCGGAGAGTGCTGCGGCACGGCTGTGACGGATGTGCTGGATAGCCAGCTCGTCGAGCAGTGTTTCGAGACGGTTACGCTCTTCGTCAGCGCTGAGCTTTTGGAGCTGCAGTACGGCGAGGATGTTTTCTTCGACGGTGAGCTTGCGAAAGACGGAGGCTTCCTGCGGCAGGTAGGAGATACCCATGTGCGCGCGCTGATGAATCGGCAAGTGCACGAGCTCTTCACCGGCCAGCGTGATGGTGCCGCCATCGGCCGGCACCAGACCCACCACCATGTAGAAGCACGTGGTTTTACCCGCACCGTTAGGGCCGAGTAGACCAACAACCTGACCCGCAGCGACATCGAACGATACGTCTTTGACGACGGTACGTTTACGGTACACCTTGCGCAGGTTGCGGGCGGAAAGAATGGCGGGTTTGGCGTCAGTCATAATGGTGTGCGGATGTGATTGAGCGGAATGTTCAGGCGGTAATGGTGTCGGACAGATCGTCTTCGTTAGCGGCGCCGCCGCTGCGGATAACCTGCTGGATCACACGCATGGCAAAGCCACGGGAGGCCAGATGGCGGATCTGTTTCATGCGTTCATTGATGTCGCGGGGTGCCTGGCCGAATTTCTTGAGCCATAACTCGCGACAGCGTGATAGTTCATCCGGTTGCTCGGCGATGACGGCGGCGATGGTGTCGCGGTCGATACCTTTTTGCGCCAGTTCCTGTTGCAGACGACTGTTGCCATAGCGCGGCGCCCGCAAGCGGGTGCGCATTTCGGCGTAACGATCATCGGAGAGCATCTTCCGCTTTTCCAGATCGTCGAGCAGTGCATTGACTTCGGCTTCAGTGGGCGGGATGACTTCTTCAACCACGGCAAAGTAGGCGAAGTCGTCATTAGCCCCTCTGGCCGACCGGCGTGCCGGTTTCGGCATGGGCTTCGTCATCAGCTTGCTGGCGAGTTCCTGACGTGAGTACTCGCGCCGCGCCAGTAAGCGCAGCGCGCGAGCACGCAGGTCGTCAGCCGTGGCAGCCAATCTCTCTCTTACGCCGCTCTATTTAAGCGTCGTCTCCGTCATTGTTAACGGCTTTGCCACCACCAATGGTGATGCCAGCCGCTTCCATGATTTTGGCTTCGATTTCCTTGGCCATTTCCGGACGGGTCTTCAGGAACTCGCGGACATTGTCTTTGCCTTGGCCGATTTTTTCGCCGTTGTAGGCGTACCAGGCACCGGCCTTGTCGACGATCTTGTATTCGACGCCCAGCTCGATGATTTCGCCTTCGCGCGAAATGCCTTCGCCGTACAGAATGTCGAAGATGGCTTCGCGGAACGGCGGTGCAATTTTGTTCTTGACGACTTTGACGCGGGTTTCTGAACCAACGACTTCGTCGCCACGCTTAATGGCGCCGATACGACGGATGTCCAGACGCACCGATGCGTAGAACTTGAGAGCGTTACCACCGGTGGTCGTTTCGGGGTTACCGAACATGACACCGATCTTCATACGGATCTGGTTAATGAAGATGACCAGTGTGTTGGTCTTCTTGATGCTGCCGGTGAGCTTACGCAGTGCCTGGCTCATCAGACGGGCGTGTAGACCCATCATGGAGTCGCCCATTTCGCCTTCGATTTCAGCGCGCGGTGTGAGTGCGGCTACCGAGTCAATAACGATGATGTCGACGCCGCCGGAACGTACCAGCATGTCGGCAATTTCCAGACCCTGTTCACCGGTATCCGGTTGCGAGAGCAGCAGGTTAGGAACATCGACGCCTAGTTTGCTGGCATAACCGGGGTCGAGTGCGTGTTCGGCATCGATAAAGGCTGCAGTGCCACCGGCACGTTGTGCGGCAGCAATGACCTGCAGGGTCAGCGTGGTTTTACCCGACGATTCCGGACCGTAGATTTCAACCACACGACCGCGCGGCAGACCGCCGATACCGAGTGCCATGTCGAGACCCAGCGAGCCCGTCGACACGGATTGAATGCCTTGATCAATTTTTGCGTCGCCCATCTTCATGATGGCGCCCTTGCCGAATTGCTTTTCGATCTGGGCTAGCGCGGCACCGAGTGCCTTGACCTTGTTTTCGTCCATGGTGACTTCCTTTTGAGAGATTGGAATGATTATTGCACACCATGAGAGTCTCACCAGGTGAGCCTCTGGTGCATTGTTTGAAAATATATTTAAAAGCAGCAGGTTGAGCGAGTAGGCCGGCAGACCGGTACAATCCGCGGCCATGTCTTCATCGCCCGGTAACTCCATTCCAGCAGGCCTGAACCCGCGTCAGCGGGAGGCGATTGCCTATCTGGACGGCCCGTTGCTGGTGCTGGCCGGTGCCGGATCGGGCAAAACCCGGGTGATTACCGAAAAGATCGTACATCTGATCGAAACCTGCGACATCAAGCCGCATCAGGTGGCGGCGATTACCTTTACCAATAAGGCGGCGCTGGAAATGTCGGAGCGTATCGCCAAGCGCATGGGTAAGCAGCCCAAAGGCCTGACGATTGCCACCTTTCACTCGCTGGGTTTGCGCATGGTGCGCGAAGAGGCCAAGACGCTGGGTTATAAGCCGGGCTTCTCGATTTTTGATTCGGCCGACTGTCTGGGCATTATTAATGAGCTGAGCGGCACTACGGATAAAGCCAAGTTGCGTTGGCTGCAGACCACCATCTCTCTGTGGAAGAACGGGCTACTCAGTCCGGTGGAAGCCGTCGCAGCGGCGAAGGATGAAGAAGAGGCTGTTGCCGCCCGCATTTATCGGGATTACGCCAATAGCCTGCACGCGTATCAGGCGGTGGATTTTGATGATCTGATCCGCTTGCCGGTGACCTTGCTCCAGGACAACGCGGACATCCGCCAGAAGTGGCAGGATAAGTTCCGCCATATTCTGGTGGATGAATACCAGGATACGAATACAGCGCAGTATCGCTTGTTGCAACAGCTAACGGGCGTGCGTGCATCGTTTACGGCGGTAGGGGATGATGACCAGGCGATTTATGGCTGGCGTGGCGCCGATGTAGAAAACCTGCGTCGCCTGACGGAAGACTTTCCGCTGCTCAAGGTGATCAAGCTGGAACAGAACTATCGTTCTACCGGCAAGATTCTGGAAGCAGCCAATACGCTGATTCAGAACAATCCGAAGCTGTTTCCTAAGTCTTTATGGTCAGAGCATGGCCCGGGTGCGAATATTAATGTGATTGCCTGTGGCGAAGGTGAGGCCGAAGCCGAAACTGTGATCATGAAGCTGCAAGGCCACCGCTTTGAGCACCGCGCCAAGTTCTCTGATTACGCCATTCTGTACCGCAGTAACCACCAGGCACGGGTTTTCGAGCAGGCTTTGCGTCAGCAGCGCATTCCCTATGTGCTGTCCGGCGGGCAGTCGTTCTTCGATAAGGCCGAGATCAAGGATCTGCTGGCCTATCTGCGTTTGCTGGTGAATGACGATGATGACCCGGCGTTTATTCGCGCGGCCACCACGCCGCGTCGTGGCATTGGCAGTCAGACCTTGGCCACCTTAGGCCGTTATGCCGCCGAGCGCGAGATCTCGTTGTTTGCGGCGCTGTTTGAAGAAGGCTTTGCTGCTCAGGTGAATAGCCGTGTGCTGCAACCGCTGCGTGAATTCGGTGAGTTTATTAATCGCTTTCAGTGGCGGGCGCAACGCGAGTCTGCCGCGGACGTGTTCCCGGATATTCTGGCAGCCATCGATTACGAAAACTGGCTCTACGATCAGGAAGAGTCGCGCGCGGCCGAAACCCGTTGGGGCAACGTGCAGGAGTTTCATGCGTGGATTACCAAGAAGAGTGATGACGACGGTAAGACATTGGCTGAGATCGTACAGACGATGGCGCTGATGTCTTTACTGGAACGTCGTGATCAGGGCGAAGATTACGATGCGGTGCAGCTCTCGACGCTGCATGCGGCCAAGGGGCTGGAGTTTGGCCATGTGTTTCTGGTGGGCGTAGAAGAAAATATTCTGCCGCACCGCGAATCGCAGGAAGCCGAGAAGCTGGAAGAAGAACGGCGCCTGATGTACGTAGGAATTACGCGCGCGCAGCGCAGCCTGCATATCACCTGGTGCGAGAAGCGCCGTCAGGGTAAAGAGCTGATGCCGTGTGAGCCATCGCGCTTTATTCAGGAGATGGGTTGCGAGACGGCGACCTCTGCCAGTAAGACGGTGGTCGAAAAATCGACATCAACGGCCAAGCTCGATTTTCTGAAAGCGATGTTGCAGAAAACCAACCCGGACGAGCCAGTCGCCTAAGCACAAAACAAAAGGGACGCCGTAGCGTCCCTTTTTACTGGTGCGGTTGTGGTTACTTCGAACCGTCTACCATGTATTGAACACCGGCCTTGACTTCATCATCGCTCAGGCTGGCTGCGCCACCGCGAGCTGGCATGGAGCGGATACCGTTGATGGCATGGTTAACCAGTGTTGGCATGCCTTGCGCGATACGCGGTGCCCAGGCAGCTTTGTCACCGAACTTCGGTGCGCCCAGTACGCCAGCGCCGTGGCAGCCAGCACAAACGGTGTTGTAAACCGTCTTGCCATCTTTAACGCCACCATCACCACCGCCGGCTTGCATTTCAATCTTGGCGACTGGTGCGATGCGCGATTCCACATCGTCAGCTGCGCCACTGCTGCTGCCCTTACCCATCATGGAGAAAGGGACAACGACGGCAATAAGAACCACCGCGATAGCGATGGAGAGATACATCAATTTGCTGCTGGGATTCTTGTCGGCCATGATCGATCCTGTGAGCGAAAAATAAATGGGCGTAATTTCTTAATTATAACGGGAACTAAACCGCTTGGGGGCTGCTTTGGACAGTCCGTGTAAAAACGGCTAGACTTCGCCCGCACGCGCTCGTAGCTCAGTTGGATAGAGTATTGCCCTCCGAAGTTGTAACCCTGATTTTTTAGAGGCCATTCGGAGAGCCTAAAACTCAATAAATAAAAGGCTTGTAGCCGATTTTGCTATCCTGAATCTTCGCCAATTTTCGGCAATTTTTGCCAAATCGTGGGTAAAATCTGGGCAAAGTTTAGAGCCCAAATTTAGAAAAGGCTTCCAAAGAGTCTCCCCTTTGAAAGCCTTATCAATTCTGGCGTGCCCGACACGATTCGAACGTGCGACTTCCACCTTCGGAGGGTGGCACTCTATCCAACTGAGCTACGGGCACTCACGGCCTGTATTATAGCTTCATGGAACAGACTCTATTGAATGTCCTGCTGGTTATTTCCGGCGGCTGCTTGGTTTTGGACACTAAGCAGCTATCGAAGGCCATTGGTATGAATTACACAACCATCAGTGAAATGCGAAGCTTGGGTGAGTTTCCAATTCAACACATCCTGCGAGGAAAACGACCGGTTTACCCGGTTCAGAATGTTGTGTCCTACTTGATGGGAGAGACGCAGCAGTCTGACGTGCCAGTAGCTAAAAAGTCATCAAGCAAAAAGCCAGGGTACAAGATTGGCAGTAGCGGGTTGCCTGACATGTCTCGGTTGACATTTATGAATGGGCTAATGAACTGCGCCGAGCAGCTAGAAGAGTCTGCAAAGAAGGCAAAGGCACAGTTGCAAGTTCAGATTGCCCGTGAAGAACTGGATTGTGCTTTGCCTCAAAAGGAAGTGAAGAGCTCTACCAAGACCAAGCTCTAGCATGTTGGTGCTTCCGCTGGTGTTCTCATGGTTTTCGGATCGCAATTGTGGCCACTCGCATGGGTTAGTCTGCGGACCAACTTGACAAAGTCGCTTTGCTCACATATAATGCGAATTATTGATGGATCTCTGCGCTAGTCGCGCAAACCAGCAATCCAATTAATGACCTCTTAATTGGATTGGGAAGTGTCCTAAATAGGACGGTTGATCAAGAACGATAAATAGAGTTCCACGCCATCGTGGAATGTGTAAGTTTAAAAACGCTAGGTTGTTTCCTGTTCATGGCATAACATTGTTATGTCTTGGCAACGGCGGACAAGTTAACAAGCGTTGTTAGGGTGTCCCCTAACAAATGTTACTTTTGGTGGTGGGGCAGATGTCCTACTGGTGGTAAGGGTGTAATTACACCTAGTACGATGGGAGCTTAGGTAGTCAGCCGACTACCTTTTTTGTAGCGCAGCACAAAAAAGTCATATATTGACTAAAGGAAATGAAATGAAGAACTATCTCAACAATGGCACCAAAACCAGCACATCCTGGAATCAATCGCGTGACGACTTCGGGGCGAGCTTCGTTCGGATCTCGCAGGTTAAAAAAGTTTCTTCGTATGTAAAAAGTCAAAAGTTGACTAAATTAATGTCATCGATGACCGCGTCTCAAATCCAGGTCGCAAACGATCTGAAAAATTTCTACATGGCTTAAAAGTCAGATTTTGACTAAATACCTAAGGAGCGTATGATGCAACACTTCAACCACCTAATCTATACCAACCATGCTCGTGAAGAGCGTATGCAACAGCGTGGCGCGCAGCCCATGTATGTAGAGCTAGTTCGCGACTATGGCGAATGCGCTTATCTACATAATGGATGTCAGCGTTACTTTTTTACGAAGCAAAGCT
>CAIQBG010000015.1 GCA_903870055.1 uncultured Pseudomonadota bacterium | reverse complement strand
GTGGATTCAAGGATGAACCGCTCTCTTGAAATCGGTACTAGCATTTCTTGACCTTTAATCTTCAAGATACTTACTGTAACGTATCTAGATAGCAACACATCTTTAGATCCGTTTTTGATTTTATCCAGATCTGAACAATCGGCATAAATATTAACCAGCCTGTTTGGACTCCTAGATCTGTGCGACTCTAGAACTGTTGTTTCAGCTTGCGAATTTCCTATGGCGCAAAAACCATCGGGAGCAACCAACTTTACAGTTTTTCCGAGGTAGACATACTCGGAAGCATTGGCAAGACAGCATGAAAAGCCTGCCAATAAAATACAAAGCAATCCTCTTTTCATCGTAGTGTCCAAAACAATCCAGCTGATGGGATCAACGATCCCATCAGCCTAACTAGATGTTATTAGTTTGCGATCTTCTTAAACTGAGGGTTGCGTACAATGTCATCAACTAGTTTCTGTACGGCAGGCGCGAAAGCTTGGGCGGTCTCTTGGCAAGCTTTATCCGCAACAAAGCTGCCCGAAAATCCAAACGATGACTTAGTCGTGAAGCTTTCATTACGTGCATTGGAAATGGTGACCGTAAATTGCCACTTCGCATCAATCATGCCGGAACTGAAGTCAACTTCTTCCACCTTACCATTCAACACCAGCTTTGAATTCGGATCATAGGCACCGGCAAGTTTAAGTTCGTCAATGAGAGCCTTTTCAATATAATTTTCGAAGTTCGTTGAAACAGTGACCGGCCCAGCGGCACGGCAAACGATCGACGCGTTGCCCGGCTTGGTGGCAGTGAATGACCCAACTGATACTGGTTTAATACCAAGCGATTTAATCGACTCTACATTCTTTACTGAGGCACCATACGGTGAGACGTTGTACGCACAACCAGTTACTGCTAGTGCTAGAAATAACGCGACGTAATGCTTCATTTGTAAGGCTCCTGTCTATGATGATCGATTTGAATGGTTACTGGCAAAGAACTGGCAAACTAACTTTATTTAGGTGTTTAACTATCCACCTATTTTGTTTACTCTGCAATCCCTGTTTGATTATCTTGTTATCTTTACCCACTGCAATTTCAGTTCATTATGCTGTGAGCCTTCTTGAGCAGATTAGTAAGCACTTACTTACGTATGGAACCTTCTAGCAAAGAGGGTGGTGCCTAACCAGTGGGTGTAAGGATTTTGATTTTTACCCAGCGAGGTATTTCGGCATTACTCATGAGAGTAAAATGAAGTGCGGTTTAGCAAACGCTGACCCAATATAGACCCAAAAAGGAGGGTCAAATCGTTCTAAATGCACCAGATAACCTTTGCCTAACAGGAAAAGAAAAAACCCCGCGAGCTATAAGCTAAACGGGGTTTATCTGTGAATTTTGGGGTGGGCGATGGGATTCGAACCCACGACCCTCGGAATCACAATCCGATATTCTAACCAACTGAACTACGCCCACCACTGTACGGCTAACTGCTCTAGTTCTGGCGCACCCGATTGGAATCGAACCAACAACCTACGGCTTAGAAGGCCGTTGCTCTATCCGGTTGAGCTACGGGCGCCTTACGGAAACGCGTTACTCTGGGTGCTGCAACTGCGAATTAAATGGTCGGGGCGGTGGGATTCGAACTCACGACCTCCTGGTCCCAAACCAGGCGCGATAACCGGACTACGCTACGCCCCGACGAGCTGCGAACTATACGTAATGATGAGCGTTGCGTCAATACTTCTTGACGATTAAATCAGAGTTTTTAATGAAGCCTGATCAATGAGGAACACAAAATCGCTGCCGCCATCTGTATCTAGCCATACCAGCGGCAGGTTCGGATAGGTTGCCGACATAACGTCTTTGTTGTGCCCGATTTCTACGATGAGCCAGCCACCGGGGTTAAGTGTCTGTGCTGCTTGGCGCATAAGTGTATGAACCAGATCCAGACCATCTTTACCGCCCGCCAAGGCCATTTCTGGTTCGTGGCGATATTCACCAGGCAGGCTATCCATGGCTGCCGCATCCACATACGGCGGGTTGCTAATGATGATGTCATACTTCTGATCCAGCACAGGTGCCATCAGATCGCCCTGATGCAGTTTGAGGCGGTCTTCTAAACCATAGAGATCGACGTTAATGCGTGCAACTTCCAGCGCCTCTGGCGATAGATCAACGGCATCAACCTGGCTATTAGGGAAGTGCAGTGCCGACAGAATGGCCAGGCAACTGGAGCCGGTGCAGATGTCGGCAACACGGGTGATGGCCTCCGGGTTTTGTACCCAGGGTGACAGGTCATCCATGAGGAGTTCTGCAATGAAAGAGCGGGGCACGATGACCCTGCGATCAATCTTGAAGATGTAGGGGCCAAGCCAGGCTTCGCCCAGTATGTAGGCGAGCGGTGTTTTAGTATCGCAGCGCTCGTTAAGCCGTTGTGTGAGGGTGGCGCGCTGTTCAGCGGTAAGCGCATCCGACCAGGCCTTATCGAGTTCGTCGAAAGGGATGTCGAGTGTGGCACTCAGAAGCCAGGCGACTTCGTCTTCGGCACAGGTGCAGCCATGGCCAAAGCAGAGGCCGGCGTTTTCTAATTGAGTGACGGCTGTTTCGTAAAACTCGGCAATGCTGTTGGCGGGTGCGGTCATGCTTGTGTGCTTACTTCAGCAGCTGGCTGAAAATGTTCTTGTAGATGGCAGCCAGTTCCGGAAGCGCTTTGATCTCGATGTGTTCATCGATCATGTGGATCGATGCATTGACCGGGCCCAGTTCGATAATCTGTTCGGCAATTTCGGCAATAAAGCGGGCATCCGATGTGCCACCGGTGGTGGATAGTTCGGTGTCGATACCGCAGACGGTTTTAATGGCGTTGCGAGCGGCTTCTGCCAATGGGCCTTCGGCTGTAATGAAGGGCTTGGCACCGAGCGTCCACTCGATGCTGTATTCCAGGCCGTGGCGCTTGAGCAGGTCTTCAACGTGCTGCTTGAGGCCCTCTGCCGTGCTTGCCGTTGAGAAACGGAAGTTGAACTTCAGGCTCAGGGTGCCGGGAATAACGTTGGTGGCACCGGTGCCGGCATTGAAGTTGGAGATCTGCCAGGTGGTTGGCGGAAAGTATTCGTTACCGTTGTCCCAGGTGGTAGCCGAAAGCTCGGCAAGGGCCGGGGCAAACTGGTGAATGGGGTTGCGGGCCAGGTGCGGGTATGCAACGTGGCCTTGTATGCCTTTGATAGTGAGGTTGCCCGAGAGCGAACCACGGCGGCCATTCTTGATCATGTCGCCGCAGCGATTTACGGAGGTTGGTTCGCCAACAATGGCGTACTGGATCGTTTCGCCGCGCGCTTTGAGGGCTTCAACCACGATGGTGGTGCCGTCATGGGCCGGGCCTTCTTCATCCGAGGTCAGCAGGAAGGCAATGGAACCGGGGTGGTTCGGGTTGTCTGCAATGAATTGCTCAACGGCCACCACAAATGCGGCCAGTGAGCTTTTCATATCAGCGGCGCCACGGCCATACAGCTTGCCATCCCGTTCCGATGGTTGGAACGGGGGCGTTGTCCAGGCGTCGAGGCTGCCAGTAGGCACCACATCCGTATGACCCGCCAGCACCAGGAGCGGTGCTGTTGTGCCACGCCGTGCCCAGAGGTTGCTGGTGCCGTTACGGTCGATACGTTCGAAAGCAAAGCCCAGGGGCTTAAGGCGTTCGGCGATCAATTCCAGGCAACCGGCATCTTCCGGGGTGACAGAAGCCCGCGCAATGAGGGCTTCGGTAAGCTGACGGACGGGTTCGCTCATAGTCTTAGCCGCGATTAATCACGTAAAAGGTCGTTCAGGCTGGTCTTGGCACGGGTTTGTGCGTCGACCTTCTTGACGATAACAGCGCAGTACAGGCTGTACTTGCCATCAGGTGAGGGCAGGTTGCCGGCTACAACGACTGAACCAGCTGGTACACGGCCGTAATGGATTTCACCGGTTTCGCGGTCGTAAATCTTGGTCGATTGGCTGATGTAAACACCCATCGAGATAACGCAGTTGTCTTCAACGATAACGCCTTCAACCACTTCCGAACGGGCGCCGATGAAGCAGTTGTCACCGATGATGGTTGGGTTGGCTTGCAGGGGCTCGAGTACGCCACCAATGCCGACACCGCCGGACAGGTGAACGTTTTTGCCGATCTGGGCGCATGAACCAACGGTGGCCCAGGTGTCGACCATGGTGCCTTCGTCAACGAAGGCGCCGATGTTGACGTAGGAAGGCATCAGTACGACGTTCTTAGCGATGAACGAGCCACGACGTGCGGTAGCTGGTGGTACCACGCGGAAGCCGCCTTCGCGGAACTGGGCTTCGGTCCAGCCTTCGAATTTGGTGTCGACTTTGTCGAAGTAGCGCAGTTCGCCGCTTTCCTGGACGCGGTTATCGTTGGTGCGGAAAGACAACAGTACGGCCTTCTTGACCCACTGGTGGGTAACCCATTCGCCGTTGATCTTTTCGGCAACGCGCAGGGCGCCACGGTCCAGCTCATGGATAACCTGATCAATGGCTTCTTTAGCCTCTTTAGGCGAACCGGTTGGCGACAGGTCGTTGCGGTTTTCCCAGAGGGTTTCGATAACAGGCTGCAGCGGGTGATTGATGGCGTGGCTCATAAAGATGTCTTGGTTTCAATAAGGGTGGGTTGGTGAGTTAGGGCGGTTTCCGGAATAAGTTGGAAATTATTTCAAGAAAGCCGCGAAAGCCCTTCATTATACGAGAAAGCTTGTTTTGGCCGGCAGGATCCGCCCGAGTTTTTTTGCGTTAGGCGTTTGAGAACGTGATCATGATCGGGTATCATCGGGCTTTCCCGCTGCACGTTTTGTTATGACCAAATATGTCTTCGTCACGGGTGGTGTCGTGTCTTCCCTAGGTAAGGGAATTGCGGCAGCCTCTCTGGGTGCGATCCTCGAATCGCGTGGGCTCAAAGTCACCCACTTAAAACTCGACCCCTATATCAATGTTGACCCTGGGACGATGAGTCCTTTCCAGCACGGTGAAGTATTCGTGACGGAAGATGGGGCTGAAACCGACCTTGATCTGGGCCACTACGAGCGCTTTACCAGCGCCCGCATGCACAAGCGCAACAATTTCACGACGGGCCAGGTTTACGAATCGGTCATTAAGAAAGAGCGCCGCGGCGAGTATCTGGGTAAAACCGTTCAGGTGATTCCGCACATTACGGATGAGATCAAGCATCTCATCAAGCGTGGTGCCGAAGGCGCCGACGTAGCGCTGGTAGAAGTAGGCGGTACGGTGGGCGATATCGAATCCTTACCGTTCCTGGAAGCCATTCGCCAGATGGGTATTGAAGAAGGGCGTAACAATGTCTGTTACATCCATCTGACCCTGCTGCCATGGATTCCGACTGCTGGTGAACTGAAAACCAAGCCGACTCAGCACTCCGTTAAGGAACTGCGCGAGATTGGTATTCAGCCAGACGTGCTGCTTTGCCGCGCCGACCGCGAGATTCCTGTGGAAGAGCGCCGCAAGATTGCGCTGTTCTGTAATGTGGCCCCGGAAGCCGTGATTGAAGCGCTGGATGCGCCTTCGATCTACAAGATCCCGGAAATGCTGCATAACCAGATGCTGGACGAGATCGTCTGTCACAAACTGGCCATTCTGGCCCGTGCTGCCGATCTGTCGGTCTGGAATAAGCTGGTGCATTCGCTGGACAATCCACAGCGCTTTGTCGATGTGGCCTTTGTCGGCAAGTATGTCGATCTGACCGAGTCGTACAAGTCGCTGATCGAAGCACTGGTCCATGCCGGTATCCACACTCATTCCAAGGTTCGTATCCATTATCTGGATTCGGAAGACCTGGAACGTGATGGCTGTGGTGCCCTGAAGAATATGGATGCCATTCTGGTACCGGGCGGCTTTGGTAAGCGCGGTACAGAAGGCAAGATTGCCGCGATCCGCTTTGCGCGTGAGAATAAAGTGCCTTATCTGGGTATCTGCCTGGGTATGCAACTGGCGGTGGTGGAATATGCACGCGACGTAGCTGGCATGAAGGACGCTCATTCAACCGAGTTTGATCCTTCGTCGCCGTTCCCGGTGATTGGTCTGATTACCGAGTGGAAAGACCGCTCGGGCAAGATGGAACAGCGTACGGAAGATTCGGATCTGGGAGGCACCATGCGCCTGGGCGGCCAGCTCTGCTTGCTGAAGCCGGGTTCGCTGTCACGTGAAATCTATGGCGCCGATGAAATTACCGAACGTCACCGTCACCGGTATGAAGTGAACAACACACTGCTGGCCAAGCTGGAAGAAGCCGGTCTGGTTGTTGCTGGCCGTGCGCCAGTTACTGATCTGTGTGAAATGGTTGAGTTGCCGAAGGCTGTACACCCATGGTTTGTGGGTTGCCAGTTCCACCCGGAATTCACTTCGAATCCACGCCAGGGTCACCCGCTGTTTACGGCTTACGTGAATGCAGCTGTGGCACACCAGGACACAACGGGCGTTAAAAAAACCAAAACCGGAGCAGCCTGATGAAGCTTGCTGGCTTTGAAGTAACGGATACCTCGACCTTTTTTCTGATTGCCGGACCCTGCGTTATCGAGTCCGAGCAGATGTGCCTGGATATTGCCGGCACGATGAAGGAAACGACGGATCGGCTGGGTATCCCGTATATTTTTAAAGCCAGCTTCGACAAGGCCAACCGCAGTTCAGGTAAATCCTTCCGCGGCCCCGGCCGTGAAGGTGGCCTGGAAATTCTGGCCAATGTACGCAAGCAGATTGGTGTGCCGGTTTTAACTGATGTACACGGCATTGATGACATTGCACCGGTAGCTGCTGTTTGTGATGTATTGCAGACACCAGCGTTTCTATGCCGTCAAACAGACTTTATTGAAGCCTGTGCCGCCAGCGGCAAGCCTGTAAATATCAAGAAGGGCCAGTTTCTGGCTCCGGGTGACATGCAGCATGTGGTCGATAAAGCACGAGACGCGGCCCGCGCTGCAGGCGTGACCGAAGACACAATTATGGTTTGCGAACGCGGTGCGTCGTTCGGCTATAACAATCTGGTTTCCGACATGCGCTCGCTGGCAATTATGCGTCATATCGGTTGCCCGGTTGTTTTTGATGCAACTCACTCGGTGCAGTTGCCGGGTGGGCAAGGTAGTTCGTCAGGCGGTCAGCGCGAGTTTGTGCCGGTTCTGGCACGTGCTGCTGTTGCCACGGGGATTCATGGCCTGTTCATGGAAACCCACCCCGATCCTTCCAAAGCGATGTCGGACGGCCCGAATGCCTGGCCGCTCGCCCAGATGCCTCAATTACTTGAACACCTGTTAACGATTGACCGTGCGGTCAAGAGTGCACGGATGTTCGACCTTTAATTACCCCACAGAAAGGCCTAGCCATGAGCGCCATTGTTGACATTATTGCCCGTGAAATCCTTGATTCCCGCGGTAACCCGACTGTAGAAGCTGATGTGTTGCTGGAATCCGGCGTGATGGGCCGTGCGGCTGTGCCGTCAGGCGCCTCGACCGGTACGCGTGAAGCCATTGAGCTGCGCGATGGTGATGCCAGCCGTTATCTGGGCAAGGGTGTGATGCGCGCTGTTGAGCACGTGAACACCGAAATCAGCGAAGCGCTGATTGGTCTGGATGCGCAGGAACAGGCGTTCATCGACAAGACGCTGATCGATCTGGACGGTACGGATAACAAGGCCCGTCTGGGTGCGAATGCCATGCTGGCTGTTTCGATGGCCGTTGCCAAGGCTGCTGCTGAAGAAGCCGGTCTGCCGCTGTATCGCTACTTTGGTGGCGCTGCACCGATGTCGCTGCCCGTACCGATGATGAACATCATCAACGGTGGTGAGCACGCCAATAACAGCCTGGATATTCAGGAATTCATGATCATGCCCGTTGGCGTGACCTCGTTCCGTGAAGCACTGCGCTGCGGCGCCGAGATTTTCCACGCGCTGAAGAAGCTGCTGGACAAGAACGGCCACTCGACAGCGGTGGGTGACGAAGGTGGTTTTGCCCCTAACCTGGGTAGCCATGCCGAAGCCCTGGAAGTAATCATGCAAGCCATTCAGAACGCAGGCTACGTTGCCGGTAAGGATGTACTGCTGGCGCTGGACTGTGCTGCTTCGGAATTCTACAAAGATGGTAAGTACCATCTGTCGGGCGAAGGTCTGCAACTGACCTCGGCCCAGTTTGTTGATTACCTGGCCACGCTTGTTGATAAGTTCCCGATCGTTTCGATTGAAGACGGTATGTCGGAAGCCGACTGGGATGGTTGGAAGCTGCTGACCGATCGCCTGGGTAAGAAGGTACAGATCGTTGGTGACGATATTTTCGTGACCAACACCCGTATCTTCAAGGAAGGTATCCAGAAGGGTATCGCCAATTCGATCCTGATCAAGATCAACCAGATTGGTACGCTGAGCGAAACTTTTGCGGCTATCGAGATGGCCAAGCGCGCTGGTTACACCGCTGTGATTTCTCATCGCTCGGGCGAAACAGAAGATTCGACCATTGCTGACATCGCTGTGGGTTTGAACGCTGGTCAGATCAAGACCGGTTCGCTGTCGCGCTCCGATCGTATCGCCAAATACAACCAGCTGTTGCGTATTGAAGAAGATCTGGGCGATACCGCTTCGTACCCGGGTCGTGACGCGTTTTACAACCTGCGTTAATTCATTCTTCCATGCGTCCTTCAACCGCAATTCTGGTCGGCCTAGCTGTGGTGATTCAGTACCCGCTATGGCTGGGCAAGGGTGGCTGGTTGAAGGTGTGGGAAAGCGATTCCCAGCTGCGTCAGCAGCGAGAAATGAATCGTCAACTGGAATTACGTAATGCGGGTCTGGAAGCAGAAACACGCAATCTGAAATCTGGCCTGGAAGCGGTTGAAGAACGCTCCAGGTTTGAACTGGGTATGGTTAAGCCGGATGAGGTTTTCTATCAGCTGCCACAGCGTAAGAAAGCTGCCGCTGCTGAACCCGCGGCCGTCGAGCCAGCTACGCCCGAATCTACCAAGGAAAAACAATGACAGGACTCATTCATCGCAATACCGTTGTGACGCTGGACTACAGCGTGACGGATTCGGATGGTCAGGTGGTTGATGATGGTCGTAACCCGATTTGCTACCTGCATGGCGGTTATGGCGACATCTTCGATCGTATTGAAGAAACCCTGGAAGGTAAGAAGATTGGCGAGTCAGTAACCGTCAAATTGCAACCGGAAGAAGCCTACGGCGAGTACGATTCCGAGATGGTGCAGATTGAAGAACTTTCGCGTTTCCCTAAGGAAACCAAGGTGGGGATGCAGTTTGAAGGCGCCCCCGAAGGTTCTGATGAAGACGATATCATCATCTACCGCGTGACCGAAGTTGCAGAAGGCAAGGTTGTGCTGGATGGCAATCATCCTCTAGCCGGTATGTCGCTGGTATTTACCTGCACGGTGCGTGATGTACGTCCGGCTACGGCAGAAGAGATCGAAGATGAGTGCGTCGGTGAAGATGATGACAACGGCGAAGCGCCGCAGGTCATCATTCACTAATTTGCCGCTTTAGTCGTTTATTCCTCCGTCCCCATATCGAGTGGGGGCCAAGGAAAAGATTCAAATAGAAATTCAGTCCGGTGTACGGGATCGTCACCGGACTTTTTATTGCGCTCAACGCGTACCTGTACCCAACCCTGTTGCAACGCGCCGTAGGTTTCAACCCGCGTAAAATTCTGCAAGGGTAGATCGTTGTCGGGATTGGTGAGCGGATGATCGATGCGGTGAACGCCATTGCCGCCATGAACCATCAGCACCTGGCCGGGGAATCCCGCAGTTTCAGATTTGATCAGATCTGCAAGCAGATATTTATCGCTGGGTGCTTTGGGGTCAACGGCGCCGAAACTAACCTCGTCGGGCATAACCATTACGAGCATGCTGATGTCTTGCTTACGGGCTTCGCTAAAGGCTTCTTTGATCCAGCTTATGACGGCATCGTTTCTGCTCTGAACGGATTGCGCCGCTTCTGCGTTTTTGGGATTGAAGTTGATCTGATCCGGTGATGAAAGCGTAATGAAGAGGGCGGGTCCGTTTTGCCAGCGCATATGCTCTGGGTAATCTGCCTGACGAATTAGTGGCAGGCTTGGTTGTCCAAGGCTGCGATCTGATTGGTAGAAGGTTTTGCGCAGCAGATTGAGGCGCTCTTCCGGGGTGTATTTACCGTTGGCGCTTTTGCCACAGAGCAGCCACTCGGCATCGCCCGGTACATAAAAGAGGGGCAGCGGTGCTGCGGCAAATACCGGGTAGGCTGCCAGCAGGTTTTTGTCGTTACAGTTCTGGTCAGCGGGCTTTAGTCCACCTGTAGAAATGGCCAGATCAGAGCCTTTGCCTGCCATGTCGGCCAGCATGCCTTTGAGGTAACCCTGGTGCTCTGCAGTCATGTACACATCACCAAAAAGTGCAAAGGTGAGGCTGCTGGCCCAGAGGTTCTGGCCGGTAGAGAGTACAAGCGTTAGCAGTAGCGCTTTGATGGCCGCGCGGACGGTGCGGAGTCGACAATGCATCATCTTTATTGCCTTGAGTTATTTTTAAGTTGGTATAGCGCATCTAGCGCCTGGCGCGGTGTCATGCTATCCGGATCCAGCGCTTCCAGTTCTGCAAGCAGTGCAGAGTGGGTTGCCTCTACCAGTGCCGTATCGGCGGCGACTGGCTCTTTAACCGTAGATTCGGTATCGAAGAAATCGGTTTGATTAGTGCTGTCTTGGCTGTGATGAACCGATTGGGCTTCAAGCTCTAACAGGGTTCTGCGGGCATCCCGCACCACGGTTGCAGGAATGCCGGCAAGTGATGCCACTTCGATTCCGTAACTCTGGTTAGCAGGACCGGGTTGTACGCGATGCAAAAAGACAATACGGTCATGGTGCTCAACCGCATTCAAGTGAACGTTTTCCAGTTGCTTGAATTTTTCGCTCAGGCGCGTAAGCTCGAAATAATGTGTGGCGAATAGCGTGAGTGATTTGTTCTGGCGCATTACCTGTTTGAGCACCGCTGAAGCCAGAGCTAGACCATCAAACGTGGAAGTGCCACGTCCGATTTCATCCATCAGTACGAGGCTGTTGGCATCGGCCTGATTGAGGATGGCGGCTGTTTCTGTCATCTCTACCATAAAGGTAGAACGGCCAGACGCTAAGTCATCGGACGCGCCAATCCGGGTAAACAGGGCATTAATGCGGCCGATACGCGCGGCGCGCGCCGGCACATAGCTACCAATGCGGGCCAGCAGCACAATGAGTGCCGTCTGCCGCATGAAGGTGGATTTACCACCCATGTTGGGGCCGGTGATTAGCAGGCACTGACGATCTGGATGCAGGCGGGTATCGTTTTCGACAAAGGGTTTGCCGTCTTTACGCAACGCTTGTTCAACCACCGGATGGCGGCCATCGCAGATATCGATTTCTGGAATCGGGCTGAAGGCAGGGCGTGCCCAGCCACGCTCATGCGCGGATTGGGCAAAGCTACCCACCAGATCTAACTCGGCAATATCGCTGGCGAGAGACTTGATGGCAATGACGTGCGATTGAAGTTGCTGCAGCAAGGCTTCGAAGAGTTGCTTTTCTCGTGAAAGCGCCCGATCCTGTGCCGACAGTGCCTTATCCTCGAAGGCTTTGAGTTCCGGGGTGATGTAGCGCTCGGCATTTTTGAGCGTTTGCCGGCGTCGGTAATGCTCGGGTACTTTTACCGACTGCGCTTGCGAGACTTCGATATAGAAACCATGCACCCGGTTGTATTCCACTTTGAGTGTGGCAATGCCGGTTGCTTCGCGCTCACGGGTTTCCAGATCAAGCAGGAAGTCTCCGCAATGCGTCTGGATCTGGCGCAGTTCATCCAGATCGCTATCGTACCCATCGGCAATGACGCCGCCATCGCGTACGTTGAGTGCTGGTTCTAGGTGTAATGCGCTCGTGAGCAGTTGGCTTACCTCGGCCGGTGCCGCTGTCTGGATAATTTTGGCGGTGAGTTGTTGCAGCACGGCCTGTGCCAGCGAGGCTTTTTCCAGATCACCCAGGAGTCCAGCAAGCGCTGGCCATTGCGTCAGCGTGTCTCTGAGTGCAGCCAGTTCGCGTGGGCGGACGGACTGTAGGGCAATGCGTCCGGCGATGCGTTCGATGTCACAGAAGGAACGTAATAGGGCGCGGAGTTTTTCCAGCAGATCAGTACGATCCAGCAGGATGTCGATTAACTGGTGCCGGTTAGCCGGAATGAAATCATCCGCTGAGGGGTGGTGCAGGGCATGGCGCAATGCGCGTGAGCCCATGCTGGTCATGGTTTGATCCAGAATGCTGAACAGTGTTGTGGGTTCGGCATTCGGGCCGCTGGCTAGGCGGAGTGATTCGGTGAGTTCCAGATTGCGACGCGTAATGGCGTCCATGCGCAGATATTGATTCGGACGCTCTACGAGCACCTGGCTGATGCCCAGCATTTCTGGTTTGCGTAGCTGCGTGGCCTGGATGTAATCGAGTAGTGCACTGGCGGCTGCCAGGGCCGGCTGATCTTCGTTCGGGTCTATCCCGTAGGCGTTGAGGGCGCTGACGTTGAGTGCGGCACAGAGCGTGCGATTGCCACTGGCCGCATCAAAAAGCCAATCGGCTCGGCGGGATGGGCGGTGATTGGTTTCCTGCCATGAGTGCGATTCCGGGATCAGCAGTTCGGAAGGTTCGATACGTCCGAGCAATGTGCTGATCTGATCAGCGGGTACTTCGCTGAGCGTAATACGGCCGGCCGCCAGCGATATCCAGGCGGCACCCCAGCGGGCACCTGCCGGAAAAAGTGACATCAGATGGTTCTCGCGACGCTCGTCCATGAGCGTGGCATCGCTAACCGTGCCTGGTGTAATGATGCGGCTGATCGCTCGTTCGACCGGGCCTTTGGAGGTTGCCGGGTCACCAATCTGTTCACAGATGGCAACGGACTCACCAGCTTTGATCAATCGGGCAATGTACTGATCGGCGGCATGAAATGGCACGCCGGCCATGGGCGTCTGACCCCGTTTGGTCAGCGTAATGTCTAGAATCCGTGCTGCCTTTTCTGCATCGCCCTGGAATAACTCGTAAAAATCGCCCAGGCGGTAGAACAGGAGGGTGTCGGGAACTGTTTCCTTAATGGCCAGGAACTGGCGCATCATTGGCGTTACTGTTGGCTCCGGGGTCTCTGCGGATGCGTTCTTTTTGCTCATGTCGGCAATGACCCCGGTATTGCTTAGCTTAGGCGCTAGCCTTTGTCAGATGCTTTTGAACGATCTGTAGCAGCGGGGTATGAACCTTTGGTGCACCGGCAACGATATCGCCCGATTTGAGGAAATCACCGTCACCATTCAGATCGGTGACAAAGCCACCGGCTTCAAGAACCATCAGCGTGCCAGCGGCCATATCCCACGGCGCCAGACCAAACTCCCAGAAGCCATCGAGTCGACCAGCGGCCACATAGGCCAGATCCAGCGATGCGGCACCAGGACGGCGCATGCCGGCAGTTTTTTCGGTCAGTTCTCTGAAAGCACCCATGTAGTTGTCGATGCGATCAAAGGTGCGATACGGAAAGCCTGTACCAATGAGTGAGTCTGCCAGCCGATCTTTACGGCTAACGCGAATGCGGCGGTCATTAAGAAACGCACCGCTTCCCTTGCTGGCGGTGAATAGTTCGTTACGCATAGGATCGTAGATCACGCCATGGGCCAGCTGGCCGTTCTGGGTGAGGGCAATCGATACCGCATATTGCGGGAAGCCATGGATAAAGTTGGTGGTGCCGTCGAGCGGATCGATAATCCACTGGAACTCGGCATTAGCAGCGCCTGTGCTGCCTGATTCTTCCGCTAGAATGCTGTGGCTCGGATACGCCTCGAGCAGAATTTCCTTGATGGCATCCTCTGCTGCGCGGTCGACCTGCGTGACATAGTCACTTTGACCTTTGCGGGTAACCTGAAGGTTCTCGATTTCGAGAGCAGCGCGGTTGATAATTTGACCAGCACGACGTGCGGCCTTAACGGCAACATTAAGAAAGGGATGCATATCAGGGACACAGAGCAAGTGGCAAACGAGGTTCGTTCGCGCGATTGGCGCTATTGTACCTGCTGGCTGTCTCCTGGTCGACCACTGCCAACCCTTTTACTTGTGATGAAAAGTGCATGACTGACGAATTTTCCAAACTGGCTTTGCCCTCGATCCCTTTTCTGGATTGTCAGCGTATTGTGCTGTGCCGACCATCACATCCGGGCAATATCGGTGCCGTTGCGCGGGCTATGAAAACCATGGGTCTGGTGAGTGGTGCACAGCTCTATCTGGTCAATCCATTGTGTGCGATTGACGAGGTGGCTGTGCGGCGCGCTTCTGGCGCTGCTGATTTGGTGACCGAGTGCCGCATTGTTCAAAGCCTGGCCGAAGCATTGGGTGGCTGTACGGGTGCCTTCGGTATGACGGTGAGAGCCCGTGAGCTGGGTCCGGAGCCTTTGCAACCGAAAGCGGCAGTTGCGGCGGCTAAAGATCACTGGCATCAAGGGGGCGAGGGTGGTGCGCTGTCTGCCTTTGTTTTTGGTAACGAGACGCATGGTTTAACTAACGAAGAACTGCAGCATTGCCGGGCAGAAGTGAGTATTTCGACCAATCCGGATTATGGCTCCCTGAATCTGGGTGCCGCCGTACAGATCATCACTTACCTTTTACGCGAGGCTTCCGGCAACCAGAGCGCAGTCGATAGCGGCGCCACACGCTATGCGTCCCTCTTGGCTACGGTTGATGCCGTTGAGGGCTTTTACAAACAGCTGGAGACGGCGCTAATCCAGTCGGGATTTCATGATCCGAACCGGCCAAGGCGGTTGATGCCCAAGATACGTCGCATCTTCGAGCGAACCCGCCTGGAGTCTGACGAAGTGAATATTTTGCGCGGCATAATTTCGGCCTTGAATGCTGCTCAGAAGGTTGATTAAAAAAGTCGGGATTAGTACAATATCAGCCGTAGCAAAGCCGCTTTAAGCTATTCAAACTACTAAAAATCAGACGCTTAAATGACAATTTTCAAGTCCATTCGGGAAGATATCCGCTCCATATTCGAACGCGACCCTGCGGCGCGCTCGACCCTGGAGATTGTGACTTGCTATCCCGGCGTGCATGCCATGGTGTTTCATCGCCTGGCGCACCGTTTGTGGACCTGGCACTTTTACTGGCTGGCGCGCTTTGTCTCGCATATTTCCCGCTTTCTCACGGGTATTGAAATTCACCCGGGGGCAACGATCGGCCGCCGTTTCTTTATTGATCACGGTATGGGTGTAGTGATTGGTGAAACCGCCATTATTGAAGATGATGTGACCCTGTATCACGGTGTGACGCTGGGCGGGACCAGTTGGAATAAAGGCCGTCGTCATCCGACTTTGAAGGCTGGCGTGGTCATTGGTGCCGGTGCCAAGGTGCTGGGTCCGATTACCATCGGCGCAGGCGCCCGTGTGGGTAGTGATGCGGTCGTGGTGAAGGATGTGCCTGATGGTGCAACGGCCGTGGGGAATCCGGCCCGCATTATCGAAAACGAAAAGGCCCAGGACACCTCGGCACAAGCGGCCAAACTAGGTTTCACAGCCTATGCCATTAACCGGGATGCGAGTGACCCCTACGCCAAGGCGCTCCATGCGCTGCTTGAGCATGCGGCCGAAACCGACCAACGCCTGGAACATCTGCTCAAGAAGCTGGAGGCTTCCGGCATGCAGGTGGAAGAGGCTAATTCGGTTGCCGACAAGTTTGATCCGCAATACCTGAGTAAAATAGTTGACTAATTGCGGCAAGACGCATTATAGTTGACTTAAATACTTGGATATAGCGCAAAGCGCTCCCATTTAATCCGAATCAGTCCCAATCCCAACGGGAGGCATTATGAGATTAACGACCAAAGGCCGTTTTGCAGTAACCGCGATGATTGACCTAGCGCTCTATGTGGGTGAACGCCCTGTAACGCTGGCATCGATTAGCGAGCGACAGAATATTTCTCTGTCTTATCTGGAACAGCTTTTTGCCAAACTGCGCCGCCACAAGATTGTGGAAAGTGTGCGCGGTCCGGGTGGTGGTTATTGCCTGGGTCGTAATGCGCTGGAAATTACGGTGGCAGATGTCATTCTGGCCGTGGACGAGCCGCTGGATGCGACACAGTGTGGTGGCCGTGAAAATTGCAAATCGGATCATCGCTGCATGACGCATGATCTGTGGTCTACGCTTAACCGCAAGATGCTGGATTATCTGGCTTCGGTGACTTTGTATGATCTGGTGGAGAAGCAGCGTCAGAAGGTGGCAAAACAGGCGACTAAATCAGAGACGAAGACTGTTTCTTTCAGCGTGGCACAAGCTGCCTGAGTACGATTATGTCTATGAATTACTTCGACCATAACGCGACCACAGCGCTGGATCCGTTTGTGCTTGAAGCCATGATGCCCTTCATGGGGGCGAGTTTCGCCAATCCATCGGCAACCTATACCGCGGGTCGCGAAGCGCGTCGTGCGGTTGAGCATGCGCGTGAACAGGTTGCCGCTGCCCTTGATGCCGATGCTTCCGAAGTGATTTTTACCGCCAGTGGTAGCGAAGCCAATAATCTTCTGATTCGCGGCTTTGCTGACGCATTGCTGGCCGAAGGTGCTGCACCTACAAGACTGGCCTGTACGCAGATTGAGCATCCGTGTGTAGCCGAACCAGTGCGGGCTCTGACCCGTTCGGGTTGGGACGTTTCGGAAGTGGCTGTTAATGCGTCCGGCGTTGTTGAGCGTGCCAGCATGACTGGTTTACCGATGGATACCTGTTTGGTATCTGTGATGTCCGCTAATAACGAAACCGGTGCATTGCAACCGGTTGCCGATCTTGGCGCGGCCTTCAAGCGTGACCGCCACGATATGACGTGTTTTCACACGGATGCCGTGCAGGCGCTGGGCAAACACCCATTAAACTTTCGTAAGCTCAATACTGCGGGTGTTGATGCGCTAACGGTCTCCGGCCATAAGATTGGCGGGCCTAAAGGCGCAGCTGCACTTGTGCGTGATCGTCAGCTACCGCTGATGCCGCTGGTGTATGGCGGCGGACAGGAGCAGGGCTTGCGTTCGGGCACCGAGAATGTGGCGGCTATTGTTGGATTCGGCGTTGCCTGTACGCGTGCCGTTGCCGATCTTGAAATGCGCATGATGCTGGCGCAACGTCTGCAGCAACATCTGGAAGCCTGGCTTAGAAGCCGTGGCGCCGTGATTTTTTCAGCTGCCGTCGAGCGACTTCCGAATACAACGTTTGCCGCATTTCCTGGCTTTGATGGTGAAACACTGGTGTCACTCCTGGATCGTCAGGGTATGGCGATTGCCAGCGGTGCGGCATGCGGTTCGGGTAAAAGCGGTGTGTCTGCAGTACTGCTTGCTATGGGTGTCGACCCGTTGCTGGCTAAAGGTGCCATCCGCATTAGCCTCGGCATGATGACTTATGGTGCAACATCTATTGAAGCGGTTGATCGACTGATTGGTCAGCTGGATAAGGTTTTAAGTCAGCTGCAGCGCTTTGCTGCTGTGGCCTGACGTTTTCCCTGGAGTTAATGATGAAATTCCCAATCTATCTATCTCGATTATTCGGCAACAACCCCTATCGATCCGCGTGTCGTGGAGGCGATGCTGCCTTATCTCACCGAGAAGTTCGGCAACCCGGCCTCACGCTCACACCAGTATGGCTGGGATGCAGAAGCGGCCGTTGAAAATGCGCGTGCAGAAGTTGCTGCACTGGTACATGCCGATCCTAAAGAGATCGTCTGGACTTCTGGCGCTACCGAAGCCAATAACCTGGCTATTAAAGGCGCGGCCAATTTTTACCAGGGTAAGGGCAAGCACCTCATTACGCTGAAAACAGAACACAAGGCCGTGCTCGATACGATGCGCGAACTTGAACGTCAGGGTTTCGAAGTGACCTACCTTGATGTGTTGCCGAATGGCCTGGTGGATATGGCGGCGCTGGAAGCAGCGCTTCGCCCTGATACAGTGCTGGTGTCGATCATGGCGGTTAATAATGAAATCGGTGTGGTGCAACCGATTGCCCAGATCGGCGAACTCTTGCGCAGCAAGGGCATCCTTTTTCACGTTGATGCAGCGCAGGCAACGGGCAAGATCGATATCGATCTGTCGACGCTAAAAGTCGACCTGATGAGTTTCTCTGCCCATAAAACCTACGGTCCTAAAGGTATTGGTGCTTTGTACGTCCGTCGTAAGCCACGTGTGCGCTTGGAAGCCCAGATGCACGGTGGCGGCCATGAGCGCGGTATGCGTTCAGGCACGCTGGCGACCTTCCTGATCGTGGGTATGGGCGAAGCGTTCCGTCTAGCCCGTGTTGAAATGCAGGAAGAAAACAAACGGGTGACTGCGCTGCGTGATCGTCTGTACAAAGGTCTGTCTGACATGCCGGAAATCTATGTCAATGGCGATCTGGTGAATCGTGTACCGCACAACTTGAATGTGAGCTTTGCCTACGTGGAAGGTGAGTCGTTGATCATGGCTGTGCGTGATATCGCCGTGTCTTCCGGTTCGGCCTGTACTTCGGCATCGCTAGAGCCTTCGTACGTATTACGTGCCTTGGGTCTGACTGATGAGTTGGCCCATTCATCGATCCGTTTTTCGATTGGCCGTTTCACCACGGAAGAAGAAGTCGATTTCACGGTTGATCTACTACATAAGCAAATTGGACGCCTGCGTGAAATGTCTCCGCTCTGGGAGATGGTTCAGGAAGGTATTGATCTCAATACGGTTCAATGGGCTGCGCACTAACGCACCCGATCTCATTCAAAGGAGTCTTTCATGGCATATAGCGTTAAGGTCATTGACCACTACGAAAATCCCCGCAACGTAGGTTCTTTCGACAAGGAAGAAGCTGGCGTAGGCACCGGTATGGTGGGCGCACCGGCCTGCGGTGATGTGATGAAGCTGCAGATCAAGGTGAACAAGGAAGGCGTGATTGAAGATGCCAAGTTCAAGACCTACGGCTGCGGCTCTGCTATTGCGTCCAGCTCGCTGGTGACCGAATGGGTCAAGGGCAAGAATCTGGATGAAGCGCTGGAGATCAAGAACACGGCGATTGCCGAAGAACTGGCTTTGCCGCCGGTGAAAATCCACTGCTCGATTCTGGCTGAGGATGCCATCAAGGCAGCGGTTGCCGACTACAAGAAGAAACAGGAATCCTGAAAAGGAGATCACGATGAGCGTGACCATGACTGAACGTGCCGCAGCCCACGTAGGCAAGGCACTCACACAACGTGGCAAGGGCGTAGGCCTGCGCCTGGGTGTGCGGACTGCCGGCTGCTCGGGTATGGCCTATCGTCTGGAATATGTGGATGATCTGGCCGATGAAGATTCGGTGTTCGAATCTCATGGCGTCAAGATTGTGGTTGACCCGAAGAGTCTGGCTTATCTGGATGGCACCGAACTCGACTTTGTACGTGAGGGGTTGAACGAAGGTTTTAAGTTCAACAACCCGAACGTTAAAGACGAATGCGGTTGCGGCGAGTCGTTCCATGTCTGATTCAAAAGCTGCGCCTGGCATCGCCATTACGGCAGATTTGCTGGGCGCAGACTTTTTTACGCTGCTGGGTTTGCCCAAGCGCTTCGAGTTAGATATTGCCGGCCTGAATGAGCGTTTTCGTCAGTTGCAACGTGAGGTCCACCCGGACCGTTTTGCTGCAGCCGATGATGCGGCCAGACGCGCTTCGATGATGCTGGCCACCCAGATTAATGCCGCTTACCAGACTTTGCGCTCGCCATTAAAGCGCGCTACGTATCTGCTGGAGCAGGCAGGCATCGATATCGGTGCTGAATCCAACACGGCCATGTCGGCGGATTTTCTCATGAGCCAGATGATGTGGCGTGAGCAGGTGGCAGATGCCCGTAGCGACAAGAATCTTGCCGAGCTGGAACGCCTACAGGCCGAGATTGCTGATGACATTCGTGATGCCTATAGCGATCTTGCGGTGATGCTGGATCAGGAAAATCGTACACAGGATGCTGTTGAGGGTGTGCGTTGCCTGATGTTTCTGGAAAAATTACGGGAAGAGATCGAAGACGCGGTTTTCGCGCTTGAAGATCTCTGACCTTCACTATTAAATACTGTTGCTGATCCTATGGCACTACTGCAAATCGCCGAACCCGGGCAGAGCCCATTACCGCATGAAACACGTCATGCCATTGGTATAGATTTAGGGACGACTAACTCTCTGGTCGCCAGTGTGCGACAGGGTATGTCCCATGTGATGAATGATGCCGAGGGCAGGGCGCTGGTGCCTTCCGTCGTACGTTATCAGGAAGACGGCTCCGTGCTGGTTGGCTACGATGCGCTCAAGGCCATTGCTAAAGATCCCAAGAATACGATTGCCTCGGTAAAACGTTTGATGGGGCGCTCGCTCACGGATATTGCCCACCGCGAGAATTTGCCGCTCGATCTGGTTGATAACCCCGGCATGGTTAGCGTTAAAACCCGTCAGGGAGTTAAAACGCCGGTTGAGGTGTCTGCAGAAATTTTGCGCGTCTTGAATGATCGTGCCTTGCAGACATTGGGGCAGGATATTGTGGGCGCAGTGATTACCGTGCCGGCTTATTTTGATGACGCACAACGTCAGGCGACCAAAGATGCTGCACGCCTGGCGGGCCTGAATGTGCTCCGTCTGCTGAACGAACCCACTGCGGCTGCCGTGGCGTATGGGCTAGATAATTCCTCCGAGGGCGTTTACGCAGTTTACGATCTGGGCGGTGGCACTTTTGATATTTCGATACTGCGTCTGACACGTGGTGTGTTTGAAGTGCTGGCTACGGGCGGTGATTCTGCCCTGGGTGGAGATGATTTCGATCGCCGCATTTATTGCTGGGTGCTGGAAAAGGCACAACTTAAATCACCGCCAACGATTGAAGATACGGCGTTGTTGTTGCTACGCTCCCGTGAAGCCAAAGAGTATTTATCAACCCATCCTGAAGCACCGATTACCGCGCGTCTGGCCTCGGGTGAAGTGCTTGATGTGACGATCGACATGGCAACCTTTGCCGAAATCAGCCAGATGCTGGTTTCCAAAACGCTACAGCCGGTTAAGAAAACACTACGCGATGCTGGACTACGCCCGGAAGATATCCAGGGCGTGGTTATGGTAGGTGGTGCAACCCGTATTCCGCTGATTCAACGTGCGGTGGGTGAGTTCTTCAAACAGGAACCGCTTAACAATCTGGATCCTGACAAAGTCGTTGCGCTGGGCGCCGCCATTCAGGCTAATCTGCTGGCGGGTAACCGTGCACCGGGTGAAGACTGGTTGCTGCTGGATGTGATTCCCCTGTCGCTGGGTCTGGAAACGATGGGTGGTCTGGTAGAGAAGGTGATTCCACGTAATTCAACACTACCCGTAGCGCGTGCTCAGGAATTCACGACTTACCGTGATGGCCAGACGGCCATGATGGTGCACGTGGTACAAGGTGAACGTGAATTGGTCGATGATGGCCGATCACTGGCACGCTTCGAATTGCGCGGTATTCCGCCAATGGTCGCGGGTGCTGCGCGTATTCGTGTGACGTTCCAGGTGGATGCCGATGGGTTGCTTTCGGTAACAGCCCGTGAACAGACAACAGGTGTTGAGGCGCACGTAGAAGTAAAACCTTCCTACGGCCTATCGGACGATCAGATTACCGGCATGCTCAAGGCTTCGGTAGATCATGCCCGTGATGATGCCCAGACGCGGGCACTCAAGGAAACGCAGGTGGACGCACAGCGTTTGATCGAGGCGGTACGCTCGGCCCTAACCGAAGATCGCCACCTGTTAAACGAAAACGAGTTCCAACTCATCGAGTCGGACATCGTCAAACTACAAACGGCCAGCTTATCCGGCAACCGTCGTCAGATTACGATTGCCATGGATGATCTGGACGCGGACTGCAAGGAATTTGCCGGACGTCGTATGAACCAGGCTGTGAATCGGGCGCTCGCCGGGAAAACCATTGATTCGGTAGAAGAAGCGATGCATGATTTGCATCAGGTTGCTAATGCGCCGCTGAAGGAAAAGAAATGACGCAATTAATCGTACTGCCCCACAGTGACTACTGCCCCGAAGGCGCAGTGCTTGAAGCTCCGGTGGGCGAGTCCATTTGCGAGGTCTTGCTGAATAACGGCATTGAAATCGAACACGCTTGTGAATGCTCTTGCGCCTGCACAACCTGTCATGTGATGGTGCGTGAGGGCTATAACTCTTTGAACGAGCCTGAAGAGCTGGAAGAGGATCTGCTGGACAAGGCTTGGGGCCTGGAGCCAGAGTCACGTCTTTCCTGTCAGGCTATTGTGGCTGAAACACCCCTGGTCATCGAGATTCCTAAGTACTCGATCAATATGACCCGCGAGGGCAAGAGGTAAGTCATGACACTGAAATGGACAGATACCCTGGATATTGCGGAAGCCCTGATTGGAGCACATCCAGAGCAGGATCCGACCCAGATCAATTTTGTGGATCTGATGCAATGGGTTATGGCGCTGCCGGAATTCGAGGATGATCCAAAGCGTTGCGGCGAACGCGTTCTTGAAGCGATTCAGCAAACCTGGATAGACGAACGTTAAACAGATTCTTATTGATTAAATTTTTGCGAGGAGTTTGTCATGGAAACCCCGATTCATTCGATCAATAGTCTATTTGCCCAGCTGGGCCTGCCCAATACAACCGAAGAGGTTGATGCCTTTATAGAATTGCATTGTCCGTTGCCGGATTATTGCCTGTTGCATGAGGCGATCTTCTGGACAGCCTCTCAGTCGACTTTTCTCTCGGAAGAGATCGAGGATGACGCCGATTGGGCAGAAGTTGTCGATGAGCTAAACGCCCGTTTGAGAAACCCGGTTTAAGCCGGGTTTGAGGGTGATTCAGGCAGGGTATAGCGTCAGGATGCTATCTAGTCCGCCATGATTAATGGCGTGGGTTGCTTTAGCCTGTGTCGCGGGTTTGGCATGGTAAGCAATCGAGGTGCCTGCGGCAGCCATCATGAGTAGGTCGTTAGCGCCATCGCCAACAGCCATGACCTGATCCTGCGTTAGTCCGAATTCATTGCTCAGGCTCAGGAGCATATCGGCCTTAGCCTTGGCATCCACAATCTCGCCAACGACCTTACCGGTGAGTTTGCCGCTAACGATTTCCAGTTCATTGGATGTGGCGAAGTCCAGACCCAGCTCGATGCGGAGTCGCTCGGTGAAATAGGTAAAGCCACCGGATAGTAATGCGGTATGGATATTGGTGGCTTGTAGGGCTTCGAGTAACGTACGGGCGCCCGGATTCAATAGGAGGCGCTCGGAAAAAACGCGGGCCAATACCTGTGCATTCAGCCCTTCAAGAATGGCGACACGCTTTTTAAGACTTTCTCTGTAATCCAGTTCGCCTCGCATGGCTGCTTCGGTAATTGCTGAAACTTCGGCCTTGCGGCCAGCAAAGTCGGCCAGCTCGTCAATGCATTCAATGTTGATCAGCGTGGAGTCCATGTCGAACACGACGAGCTTGAAATCTTTCAGGCTGCGTCCTGCAGGCAGAACAGCCCAGTCCAGCTGCTCATTACTCAGATTCTGACGTAGTGTCTCAGAAAGCACCTTGCTAGCGACTCCGGTAAAACGAACCGCCTGCATCGCCTGCGGTTTCACTGAGGCGGGCTGAAGGGCTGACTGAATAGATTCAATCAGGTAAGTTGGTACGGGGCCACCATAAACAACGAGATCGAACATGGTGCTTAGCCTAGACGATTGCTAAGAATCGGGCGGAGACGAACAGCTGCATCGCGGATCATCTGCTCGGTAGTGTCCCAGTTAACGCAGCCATCCGTTACCGAACATCCGTAAGTCATCTGGTTACGATCTGCAAGGATCGGTTGATTGCCGGCCACCAGATTGGATTCAATCATGAGGCCGGTGATGTTTTTGTTGCCAGCGACGATTTGGCCAATCACATCAGCCATAACGAGTGGCTGCAATTCGGGGTTCTTGTTGCTATTGGCGTGCGAGCAGTCAACGATGACATTGGGTAGCAGTTTGGCCTTGGTCATGGCGTTTTCGGCCAGCGTGACTGAAACGGTGTCGTAATTCGGACGGCCATCGCCACCACGCAGGACGATGTGGCCGTAGGGGTTGCCTTTGGTGCGAACGATTGCTACGCGGCCATCGCTGTTAATGCCCAGGAAGCTATGTGGACGACTGGCGGAAAGAATGGCGTTGATCGCGATGGTGAGATCACCGTTAGTGCCGTTCTTGAAGCCGACGGGTGTTGATAGTCCCGAAGACATTTCACGGTGGGTCTGAGATTCCGTGGTGCGTGCGCCGATGGCATTCCAGGCGATCAGATCGCCCAGATACTGGGGCGAGATAGGGTCCAGCGCTTCGGTACCAGCCGGCAAGCCCAGTTCATTGATTGCGAGCAGAAACTCGCGGGCTTTGGCCATGCCTGCATCGACTTTGAAGCTGTCATCCATGTCCGGGTCGTTGATGTATCCCTTCCAGCCGACAGTGGTGCGCGGCTTTTCGAAATACACGCGCATCACAATCATCAGCGCATCGGAAACTTCATCGGCCAGTGCTTTAAGCCGGCGCGCATAGTCCAGACCGGCGATCGGATCATGAATAGAGCAGGGGCCGACGACCACAAACGGCCGTGGATCCTTGTGATCAAGGATGTTGATCAGTTCAGCGCGACCTTGAGCAACTGTTTGAGCGGCCTTGGCGCTCAGTGGAAGTTGAGCCTGAATGGCCTCTGGCGTTGGCATCGGGTCAAAAGCCGCAATGTGCAAGTTGCTAATCGGCTGTTGGTTGCTCTGGGTCATGATCGAATTTCCGGACGTGCGTTATTTGGTTTATTTACTTTTGTTGCTGGCTTTGGCCAGTGCGGCAGGTGGTTTTTCCAGCGTGCTGCAAAGTTCGCGGAAAGCCTGAATGCGCAGGGACAAGGTAGGCATGTGACGTGAAAGGATAATTCTATCCTGACCGGCCAGTTTAAGGTCGCGCCGGTTCTGGATAAGCCAGAGCAGGGTCATCGGATCGGCCGGTGTTTGCGGCCCGAACTGGATGACGATCTGATCCTGTGACATATCTACTTTGGTCATACCCCAGTACTTGGCCTGCAAGCGCACCTGGTGCGTTGCCATAAGCGATTCGGCTTGTGGGGGCAGGCTGCCAAAGCGGTCAATCAATTCTTCCTGCATCAGCGTTAGCTCTTCAGCATCATCACTGTTGGCCAGACGTTTGTAGAGGTTGAGTCGTTCGTGCACATCCGGGCAATAGGCATCTGGCAATAGCGCGGGTACGTGCAGATTGATTTCGGTGCCGATGCCGAGGGGTTGGCTCAGGTCGGGGGTCTCGCCCGCCTTCATAGCTTTCACCGCACGATTAAGCATCTCGGTGAATAAGGCAAAACCCACTTCCTGGATCTCGCCCGATTGCGAATCACCCAGAACCTCACCGGCGCCACGAATCTCCAGATCATGCATGGCCAGGTAGAAGCCTGACCCCAGCTCTTCCATCATCTGGATGGCTTCAAGCCGTTGCTTGGCAGCCTTGGTGAGGCCTTTCATTTCCTGAACCATCAGGTAAGCGTATGCCTGGTGATGGGAACGGCCGACGCGACCACGCAGCTGGTGTAATTGCGCCAGGCCGAATTTATCGGCACGGTTGATCAGGATGGTATTGGCGTGCGGGTTATCAATCCCTGTTTCAATAATGGTCGTACAGAGCAGGACATTGGCGCGTTGTTGTGTGAAGTCGCGCATCACACGTTCCAGCTCCCGCTCGTTCATCTGCCCGTGACCGATGACGATACTGGCTTCCGGCACCAGTTTAGTCAGGCGCTCACGCATGTTCTCGATCGTATCGACTTCATTGTGCAGGAAGTAAATCTGGCCGCCCCGATTGAGTTCGCGCAGGATGGCTTCGCGGATGATGCCATCGGAGAGGTTGTGGACGAAGGTTTTGATGGCCAGACGTTTCTGCGGGGCGGTAGCGATGACGGAGAAGTCACGCAAACCTTCCAGTGACATGGCCAGCGTACGAGGGATGGGCGTAGCGGTGAGCGTCAGCACATCCACTTCGGCACGTAATGCCTTGAGTTGTTCTTTTTGTTTGACGCCAAACCGGTGTTCTTCATCAATGATCAGAAGCCCCAGGCGAGAAAACTTGATGTCGTTCTGTATGAGGCGATGGGTACCGATAACGATGTCGGCACGGCCATCGGCCATTTCATCGAGCGCTATCTGGCTTTCTTTGGCGGACCGGAAGCGGGATAGCTCAACAACTTTAACCGGCCAGTCTGCAAAGCGGTTACGGAAGTTTTCCGCATGTTGTTCACAAAGCAGAGTGGTCGGGCATAGCACGGCGACCTGTTTGCCACCGGCGACTGCGGCGAATGCCGCACGCAAAGCCACTTCAGTTTTACCAAAGCCTACATCACCACAGACCAGTCGATCCATGGGTTGGCCAGAACGCATATCGGATAAGACAGCATCTATCGCGACTGCCTGATCGATGGTTTCTTCAAAGCCGAAACCATCGGCAAAGCGCTCGTAGTCACTTTCATCGAAATGGAAGGCGTGGCCCTGACGCGAGGCACGGGCTGCATAGAGCGCCAGTAGTTCTGCTGCCGTATCGCGTGCTTGCAGTGCAGCTTTGCGCTTGGCCTTTTCCCACTGGCCACTCCCTAGCGTATGAATCGGCGCCTGATCCGGATCACCACCTGAATAGCGGCTGATCAGGTGCATTTGGGCAACGGGCACATACAGCTTTGCTTCGTTAGCGAATTCCAGCACCATAAACTCGGTGTCGCCATCGCCTAGATCCAGGTGGGTTAAACCCTGGTAGCGAGCGACGCCATGCGTCTCATGCACAACCGGATCGCCGATCCGGAGTTCGGTAAGGTCGCGTAGCCAGTTATCGGCGCTGGCCTTTTTACGGGATTGTTTCTTGCGACGAGGCGTGCCAGCAAAGAGTTCTGTTTCGGTAACAATGGCCAGACCGGGGATGGCAAAGCCCTGGTGCAGTGGCCCTGTCAGCAGCTGCAGTTTGTCGTCGGCCTCTAGTGCGGCGCTAAGCGATTCAATCGGATGTACGGCAAAGCTACCTTCCTGCAGGAGTGCCAGGATGCTTTCCCGGCGGCCGGGTGTTTCGGCCATGACCAGGATTTTGCCGGTGTGCTGCTGCGTGAAAGCACGAAATGCTTCCAGCGGGTCTTCGCGGCGACGGTCCAGACCAATCGCCGGAATATCCAGGAAGGCACATTGCTCAGCGTCGGATTCAGCAGCGGCTAGCAGTATGCGTGGTGTGTGCTGGATTTCTGTGAAGAAGGTTTCTTCATTGAGGAATAAAGATTCCGGGGGGAGCAGTGGACGCTCCCGTTCACCCTGATGAAAGGTGTAGCGCGAACGGACTTCCTGCCAGAAACTCTGAATCGGTGTGCTCAGTTCCGACGTGAAGACCACCATTGGTGGATTCCCTGCCGTCGGACCGTCCAGATAATCGATCAAAGTCGCGGTTTCGTTGTCTTCAAAGAACAGGGGAAGGTAGTACTCGATCCCGGCAGGGAGCGTGCCCTGCGAGACATCTCGATAGACGCCTGTTTTGGCTGGATCACCTTCGAACACTTCACGGAATCGCTGACGGAATAGGGTGCGGCTGCGGTCATCGGTAGGAAATTCACGCGCAGGAAGTAACTGGATTTCTGGGACCGGGAAAAGCGTACGCTGGGTATCGACATCAAAAGTTTTGATGCTCTCGATTTCCTTGTCGAATAGATCCAGACGGAAAGGCAGCATGCTGCCCATGGGGAATAGATCAATTAATCCGCCCCGGATAGAGAATTCGCCTTGCGAGATGACGTTGGTGACTGCCTGATAACCGGCGAGCGCCAATTGGGCACGCAAAGCAGGCTCATCGAGTGCCTGCTTCTGGCTGAAACTGAATGAGTGCGCGGCTAGGAATGCCGGTGGTGGTAGACGGTGAAGTGCCGTCTGGACTGAGGCCAGAAGAATGTCACACTCGCCACGTTGCAACGCGGATAGCGTAGCAAGACGTTCCGAGATCAGATCGTGGTGCGGTGAAAACGGGTCGTAGGGTAGGGTTTCCCAATCGGGAAACTGTCGGATTCGGGCATCCGGGATGAGCCACTGCAGTTCTTCAAATAGTCGCTGGCGCTCTAGTGCATCTGCAGTAAATACCACAAGCAGCGACTGGGTCTTTTTGCGGGCCAGTTCGGCAATTAATAGGCTTTGTGCTCCGGTGGCAACGCCCCGGATGGTGTGCCGATGCCCAACGTCCGGCAAACGCTCTGGCAAAACGCCCTGAGGGAGTGCCGGTAACTGGGTGTTCATATCAGAACGGGAGGTGGAATCCTGGGGCATAAGGCCTAGTGGGCAACTAAAACAAAGCAGAGGCCGAGATTATAGGCGACCGGTATAATTCGGGGATGTCTTCTCAATACTTCGCCGTGATTCCTGCCGCTGGTTCCGGGAGCCGTTTTGGTGCGCCGCTACCCAAGCAATATCTAAAGATTAACGGACTGCCGTTAATCCGGTATACCGTTGAAGCCTTGCTTGCTGATGCGCGTATAGCACGCGTTGTGGTTGTTCTTTCACCAGAGGACCGTGATTGGTGCGCAGACTGTATGCCTGCTGATAGCATGGATCGTGTATCGATTATCCGTATTGGTGGTGCTAGCAGAGCCGAAAGCGTTCTCAACGGAATCAATTGGTTGAAGCAACAACCTAATGTTAATTGCGATGATTGGGTTCTCGTTCATGATGCGGCTCGACCCTGTCTTTCAGTTTTGCAAATTGATGCGCTGATCTCTTCTCTGACCGATGATCCGGTAGGTGGTTTGCTGGCAATTCCTGTGGCAGATACGGTGAAGCGGAGTGATAGCGACGATCGTGTAGCGGCAACGGTGGATCGCAGTCAGCTCTGGCAGGCTCAAACACCGCAGATGTTTCGACTGAAACTCCTGCAAAAAGCTCTTGGTGCAGTCGACCTGGCCTTAGCGACGGATGAATCCGCTGCTATTGAGGCATTGGGTCATGCGCCGAAGTTGATTCCGGGTAGCCTATCCAATCTTAAAGTGACTTATCCCGCTGATCTGCCGTTGGCTGCAGCCATTATCAACAGCAACCGTAATAACTCCTGACTAAAAGAGCATTTCTATGATTCGCATTGGCCAAGGCTACGATATCCACGCGCTGGTACCCGACCGCCCACTGATTATCGGTGGCGTCACTATTCCCCATACGCATGGCCTTGCGGGACATTCTGATGCTGACGTCTTGCTACATGCCGTTATCGATGCCTTGTTCGGTGGCGCTGCGTTACGTGATATCGGTTTCCACTTTCCCGATACTGATCCGGCATTTGCTGGCGCCGACTCGCGTGCCTTATTGCGTGAAACCATGAAACGGGTTGAAGCTGCCGGTTATGGCATTCTCAATATCGATAGTACGGTGATCGCACAAAGCCCCAAGCTATCTGCCCATGTGCCTGCCATGATTGCCAATATTGCTGCCGATCTGGGTTTGCCGGAAAAAGATATCAACGTTAAAGCCAAGACGAACGAGCATCTGGATGCAGTGGGTCGTAAAGAGGCCATCATTGCTCAGGCAGTTGTGCTGCTGGGCGAGCTGGCGGATGAAGAAGACCATGATCATGACGATCACTAATTCCGTTAGATGTTAAGACTACTCAGCCTGGAAACCGCCACGGATCGCGGCGCATTTGCGCTCTGGTCTGGCGATGTGGTGTCGTTTAAAGCGTCCACGACGAGCTGTCATGTCTTCAATTGCCCGGCAGGGCAGCCTCATGCGGAAACCCTGTTGCCGGCAGTACGAGATGCTTTGAACACGCTAGGTTGGACGTTGGATAGCCTGGATGCGATTGTGTTTGATGCAGGGCCGGGCATGTTTACCGGGTTGCGTGTTTCTGCAGCGCTGGCGCAGGGCCTGGCAGTTGCATTGGTTAAACCAGTGATTCCGGTGTCATCGCTAGAAGTTCTGGCCGAGGCAACGCGCGAGCAGACGGGAATGACGACGCTGCTAACGCTGCTCGATGCTCGTATGAACCAGGTTTACGCAGGTGGATGGGCACTTACAGAGACGGGCTGGTGCGCTTTGTTTGAAGCCTGCCTGGTAAATCCGGACAGTCTCGACCAACTACCTATGCTGTCTGAGCCTTATGCAGCAACGGGAACAGGGATCGACGAATACCCGGCCGTTAAAACCTGGTTGAATCAGCAGGATGTGGTTGATACCTGTGTTCGTTACCCTACGGCAGAGGCGCTCGTGCGCCTAGGCGCGGTTCGATTTGCCTCGGGGCAACTGACTGATCCGGCAGATGCCATTCCCGTGTATGTACGTGATCGAGTGGCACTCACTACGGCAGAGCGCGCTTCAGGCGAAAGCCTTTAATTGACCATGACGCCAAGGATTCACCCGATGGACGAAGCGGATATCCCGCGGGTTGCCGAGATTGAATCGTTACAAAATCAGGTTCCCTGGTCTGCACAGAGTTTTGCTGATGCATTGCGCTATGGCTGGCATTGCCGCGTACTGAAGGATGCGGCAGGGCTGGTTTTAGGGTATTGCGTCACAATGACCGCGGGGGATGATGAAGAGTTGCTTACCATCACCGTGCGGCCAGATCTGACGCGACAGGGGCTAGGAAAACTGCTGATGCAGGAGGTGCTGGCCGGTGCGCAACAACGTCATGCTGGGCAGATATTTCTTGAAGTACGCGAAAGCAACCAGGGCGCGATCCGCCTCTATGAGCAAATGGGCTTTAAAATAGGCGGCATGCGCAAGAACTACTATCCAATTCCGGCTGACCCTTTGATGCTGCGTCCTGCCGGTCGTGAGCATGCCTTGCTGATGAGCCTGAGTCTGGGGGAAGCTCAGCCATGAGCGCAGTTCGTCGTGAGTTGACGCAGACCCAGTGGCTTGAGGCCCTCGGTGTTGATCCCTTCTGGATTGTTGATACGCCACAGCCCGCGCAAGAACTAGCGCTTCAGCCTTCCATAGCAGTCGTGGAAAAAACCGCTGATTGGACTTCTCTGGATCGAAATATCCGTTCCTGTAAAAACTGTACGCTGTCTCGTAGCCGCAAACAGGCCGTGCCGGGATCGGGTGATCACCAGGCCGACTGGTTGCTCATCGGGGAAGCTCCAGGTGCGGAAGAGGATATGGCCGGCCTACCTTTTGCGGGCCAGTCCGGTAAGTTGCTCGATGCCATGCTGGCGGCGCTCGGGCTTAAACGTGATAAAGGCGTTTATCTGACCAACGCGGTTAAATGCCGCCCCGAAGATAACCGGACGCCTGAAGCAGCTGAAATTGATGCCTGTAACGGTTTTCTGAGCCAGCAGATTGAACAGATTCAACCCAAAGTCATACTGGCGCTTGGCCGACCAGCCGCGTATGCCGTTTTAGGCCACGAAGCCTCTATTCAGAGCATGCGGGGCACCGTTCACTATCGTCAGCTGGGTGACCGCAAAATACCGGTGGTTGTTTCTTACCATCCGGCCTATTTGCTCAGAGAACCTGCCGAGAAGTGGAAAGCTTGGCAGGATCTGTTGCTGGCAAGGCAATCGCTAGAGGTTTAATGCGACGTACAGTCATCCAGGTGGCTGGCATCATCACGTATCCGCTGATTGGCCTCAAAACGGCGCTTAACCAGATACATTGCACCCGCAACAAATAAGCCAAACGACACAATGACGGTGTAAATGCTGCAGTCTGCCCAGATTAGTACGGCGTAAAGGCCAGTCATAACGAGAATTGCCAGGTTTTCATTGAAGTTCTGAACGGCAATCGAGTGGCCAGCGCCCATCAGAATATGGCCACGATGCTGGAGCAGGGCGTTCATGGGGACGACGAAGAAACCGGAGAGGGCACCAATCAGAATCAGCAGGGGCACGGCCGTCCACAAATTAGTTGCAAAGTTCATCAGCATGACCACGAAGCCCATGGCGATACCCATCGGGATAACGCGTACCGATTTGCGCAGGGTAATCATGCGGGCAGCCATGGCAGCGCCAACGGCAACACCGATGGCGGTAACGCCTTGCAGCATGGATGCTTTGCCCAGATCGTAGCCAAGTGCATCGGCAGCCCAACGGATGACGATGAACTGTAGGGTGGCGCCTGCGCCCCAAAAGAGTGTCGTCGTGGCCAGGGAAATCTGGCCGAGCTTGTCACGCCAGAGCAGCTTCAGGCAATGGTTGAATTCATGGAATAGGTGCGCTGGCTTCAAAGACAGGGGCACATGGTCCACTTTAGTGTCTGGGATGTAGAGGTTGAACAGTGCGGCAAGCAGATAGATGCCCGTAATGATGATCAATGACACTTCCAGAATCGAATCGATCGGTGTCTCAATCACCGGCATGTCAAAGCTGAGCAGGGCAGATGCAATATGCGGGTTAATCATGGCACCACCGGCCACCGTGCCTAGAATAATGGCAAGGACGGTTAGCCCCTCGATCCACCCATTGGCCACAACCAGCAGGCGATGCGGCAGCAATTCAGTGAGAATGCCGTATTTTGCAGGGGAATAGGTTGCTGCACCCAGACCGACCACGGCATAACCCAGTAATGGATGTGCCCCCAGAAAGATCATGAGGCAGCCAGCAATCTTAATGGTATTGGAAATCAGCATCACCTTGCCTTTGGGCATGGAGTCGGCAAAAGCCCCGACAAACCCGGCAAGAATGACGTAAGAAACTGTGAATAAGAGTTTTAACATCGGGTCGAACCACAGCGGGGATTGCATCTCGTGAAGTGCAAAGATGGCTGCGATCAGTAGAGCGTTATCTGCCAGCGCTGAAAAAAACTGCGCTGCCATGATGATGTAGAACCCAAATGGCATGCTTCTCGCCTGTAAAAATCAGACCGCTTTATAGCATGAATATCATGACATTCGATTGTGCGCCGCAACGAACACCCTCGGGGCAAGGATAGAGCAGGTAGAATCCGGTAATCATGAATTCTCGCGCTCATCCACGCCCGATTGTTGCCGAATTTTCCGGCAAGGCGCTGCGTCATAACGTCAAGCGGGCGAAAGCCCTGGTATCTACAGGCGGCAAGATCTATGCGGTCATTAAGGCAGATGCCTATGGCCATGGGCTGGTAGATATCGCTCAGAGAATTGCTCCTGATGTGGATGGTTTTGCCATTCTTGAGCTGTCTGCCGCCAGATTGCTGCGGGAGCAAGGCTTTAAACAGCCAATTCTCATGCTCGAAGGTTTTTTTAACCCGGAAGAACTGCAGGTATTCAGCCAGCTGGGTTTAAGCACCGTGGTTCACCGGTCCGATCAGATCGAAGCACTGGCCATTGCCAGATTGGCTGAACCCATTGATGTATTTCTCAAGATCAATACGGGCATGAACCGTCTGGGCATTCCCGCGGTGGAGGCTGCGACGGCCTATCAGCGCCTTAAGACACTGGACGCCGTTCGCAGCATTACGGTGATGACCCATTTCGCCGATGCCGATATTGATCGTGGCACCGCCTGGCAGCTCGAACGTCTGGTAAAGGCCTGGCCAGAGGTACATGGTGCGCCGCTATGTTTTGCCAATTCGGCTGCCTTGCTGGTAGGGCCTTGTGAAAGAACACGGCTGGGCGACATTACACGTCCCGGCATCATGCTTTACGGATCTTCGCCCTGGGGCGCATCAGATGCTGCCAGAACGGCTATTGCCCTTGATTTGCTACCCGTAATGACACTGAAAAGTGCCATCATCGCCATCCAGCATTTAAAAGCAGGTGAACGCGTGGGCTATGGCGGTACCTTTGTCGCTGAACGTCCAATGACGATTGGCATTGTTGCCTGCGGTTACGCTGACGGTTACCCGCGTCATGCCAGTGGCAAGGCGCCTATTCTGGTTAACGGCACACGCACCCAGGTGCTGGGTCGTATTTCGATGGATATGCTCTGTTGCGACCTGAGCGACATTCCCGATGCAGATGTCGGCTCACCTGTTACGCTCTGGGGTGACGGTTTGTCCGCGGATGAGGTGGCTGATGCCGCCGGCACGATTGCTTACGAGCTTTTCTGTGCGCTGGCATCCCGAGTCCCCCGGATCTGGAAAGATTAGCCATGGCTAAAGCCAAAACACTTTATATCTGCACTGAATGCGGCTCTACCCAGCCCAAGTGGCAAGGTCAGTGTCCGGACTGTAACGCCTGGAACACGCTGGTAGAAACTATTGCTGAAAAGCCTGCGGCCACCGCACATCGTTTCGCCAGTCTGGCGCCTGCGAGCGGGGTGCAAACGCTTGGCAAGGTTGAAGCCAGAGAAGCCCCTCGGCTTACCTCGGGTATCGACGAGTTTGATCGTGTATTGGGCGGCGGTCTGGTATCAGGTGGGGTGGTGCTGATTGGTGGCGACCCCGGTATTGGCAAGAGCACCTTGTTACTCCAGTGCCTCGCTGCGCTCTCAACCAAGACGCAGGTGCTTTACGTGAGTGGTGAAGAGTCGGCCGAGCAGATTGCTTTACGTGCCCAACGACTCGAAGTCGCTGCACCGGATCTGCCGCTGTATGCCGAGATCAATCTGGAAAAGATCCTCAAGACCTTAGAGGCACGACAGCCTCGGGTCGCTGTGATCGATTCGATTCAGACACTCTGGTCTGATGCACTGACTTCTGCACCGGGATCAGTGGCCCAAGTCCGTGAGTGCGCTGCGCAACTGACACGCTTTGCCAAGCAGTGCGGTATTACCTTGCTCTTCGTCGGCCATGTGACCAAAGATGGCACCCTGGCAGGCCCCCGCGTGCTGGAGCATATCGTTGATACGGTGCTCTATTTTGAAGGCGACTCTCATTCCAGCTTCCGTCTGGTGCGCGCTGTTAAGAACCGTTACGGCTCAGTCAATGAGCTTGGTGTATTTGCCATGACGGATCGTGGCCTGCGTGCCGTGACCAATCCTTCGGCATTGTTCTTGTCGCGTCATCCTGAACCGGTACCCGGATCCTCTATTGTGGTGACACAAGAGGGCACCCGCCCATTGCTTGTTGAAGTGCAGGCGCTGGTCGACCAGGCCAATGCCGGCCATCCGAAGCGTTTAACCGTGGGCTTAGAATCCCAACGACTTTCGATGTTGTTGGCTGTATTGCATCGTCACGTGGGGATCATGGTCAGCGATCAGGATGTCTATGTGAATGCGGTAGGTGGGGTGCGTATTAATGAACCTGCAGCCGACCTGGCCGTGATCCTTTCGATTCTGTCCTCGTTCAAGAACAAACCGCTGAATGACAAACTCTGCGTTTTTGGTGAGGTCGGCCTCACCGGAGAATTGCGTCCCTGCCCACGCGGTCAGGAACGTTTGAAAGAAGCCGCTAAGCTAGGCTTCACCCAGGCGCTTGTTCCTGCCGCGAATGCCCCCAAATCTGCCATACCCGGTCTGGAAGTGATTGCCGTCCGGCGCCTTGATGAAGCCGTCAGCAAGGCCTTCGGACTGTGAATATGACCTCTATTGATCTCGCTGCGGCGCCTAAGCCGCTGTTCAGTTACCGCAAATACTGGGCGCAACGCTTCGGTACGGCGCCTTTTCTGCCAATGTCCCGTGCAGAGATGGATCAGTTAGGCTGGGATGAATGCGACATTATTCTTGTTACCGGTGATGCGTATATCGACCATCCGAGTTTTGGTATGGCCCTCGTCGGTCGACTGTTGGAAGCGCAGGGTTTTCGCGTAGGGATCATCAGTCAGCCGGACTGGCACTCGGCCAAGGATTTTCAACGTCTGGGCAAACCCAAACTGTTCTTCGGTATCACTGCCGGCAACATGGATTCGATGGTCAACCGCTATACGGCAGACCGCAAGATCCGCTCAGATGATGCTTATACGCCCAATGCGGAACCGAACAAACGCCCGGATCGGGCTGTGGTGGTTTATAGCCAGCGCGCACGGGAAGCCTATCCAGATACAACGGTGATCATTGGATCAATTGAAGCCAGCCTGCGTCGTATTGCTCACTACGATTACTGGTCCGACAAGGTTCGGCGTTCTGTCTTACCTGACAGTAAAGCGGATCTGCTGATTTTTGGTAATGCCGAACGGGCATTGATCGATGTGGCACACCGTATTGCCAAAGGCGAAGCGGCCAACCAGATCCGCGACGTACGTGGCACGGCGTTCATGACGCCTAAAAACTGGTTGCCGGGAGATGACTGGCAGGTGGTTGATTCAACCCAGATCGATAAGCCAGGGCGCATCGAGCAACATACCGATCCTTATGCGATGGCTGACAGCACCCCGTCGACCCCGAAGGATGGCAAACCCTCTGTTGGATTAACCGCTGAGGCAAAGCCTATAAGCTTTATGCCGCGAGCTGAACGATCGGAACAGATCGCCGCCCATAAAAAAACACGTCAGCACACGGCCATTCGTTTGCCTGCCTATGAGCAGGTGAGTGAAGACCCGGTGCTCTATGCCCATGCTTCCCGTGTATTCCATCTGGAATCCAATCCGGGCAACGCACGCCCGTTGATTCAAGCTCACGGTGAACGTAACGTGTGGCTGAATCCGCCACCGATCCCGCTGACTACCCCGGAAATGGATGGGGTATTCGATCTGCCGTACGCGCGTGCGCCACATCCGTCGTATGGTGATGCCAAAATTCCGGCCTGGGAAATGATCCGGTTCTCCGTGAACATCATGCGGGGCTGTTTCGGTGGTTGTACCTTCTGTTCGATTACCGAACACGAAGGTCGCATCATCCAGAGCCGTTCGGAAGACTCGATTCTCAAAGAGATCGAGGCAATCCGCGACAAGACCCCGGGGTTTACGGGCATCATTTCCGATGTAGGCGGCCCAACGGCCAATATGTATCAGCTGACCTGTAAAGACCCCAAGATTGAGGCCTCCTGCCGAAAGCTGTCTTGCGTTTATCCGGACATCTGCGACAACCTCAATACCGATCATGGCCCGCTGATTCAGTTGTATCGAAAAGCACGTGCCTTGCCGGGCATTAAAAAAATTCTGGTGGGCTCTGGCTTGCGTTATGACCTGGCGGTACGTTCACCGGAATACATTAAGGAACTGGTCACGCATCACGTAGGTGGCTACCTCAAGATTGCGCCAGAGCATACAGAAACTGGCCCGCTTTCGAAGATGATGAAGCCGGGAATGGGTGCCTACGATCGTTTCAAGCAGCTATTTGAAGCGGCCTCCAAAGCGGCTGGTAAAGAGCAGTATCTGATTCCGTACTTCATTGCCGCACACCCGGGCACCAGCGATGAAGATATGCTGAATCTGGCGCTCTGGCTGAAGCGAAATAACTTCCGACTGGACCAAGTGCAGACATTCCTGCCGACGCCGATGGCTCTTGCCACCACGATGTATCACTCTAAAAAGAACCCGTTACGCGGTTTGAAGGGTGGCGGTGAAGATGTCGAGGTTGTCCGCGAAGGGCGTCGCCGTCGACTACACAAGGCATTTTTGCGCTATCACGATCCGGCTAACTGGCCGATGTTGCGTGAAGCACTGAATGCTATGGGTCGTGCTGACCTGATCGGCAACGGCAAGAAGCAACTGATTCCTGCCTGGCAACCCAAAGGGGAAGGGGAGCGTACTACGCGATCCTTTGCCTCGCCGCCAAGCGCAACGCCACGTTCGGGCTTGATGCGACCTGGTGCCCGTTTGGCTGCCGGTGTTACGGCAAGCCCCCAAAGAAAAGGGACTCCCTCGGGAGCCCCATCGGCTAGACGCACCGCAAAACCTGCGGCCAAAGGATCACCCAAGCGTTGATGTACACGCCGGGCAGCGTTTAGCTGCAAGAGGTACGGCTGTACAGCATTCCGGACATTCTTTGGTTGTTGGCGCTGCATCCTCTTTGGGAATGAGTTTGTCAGCGGCTTTGTTGTATCCCTTAACAACCCAGTAGACGGCAAAAGCGATGATGAAGAAGCTGACCATGGCATTGGCAAATAGACCGTAGTTCAGCGTTACTGCACCAGCGGCCTTGGCTAGTGCTGGTGTTGCATACGGGCCAGGTGTCGCGCCTTCTTTGAGTACGATAAAGAGGCTGGAGAAATCCAAACCGCCCAGCATGAGTCCAAGTGGTGGCATCAGTACATCATTAACTAGGCTGGTGACAATCGTGCCAAAGGCAGCACCGATAACAATACCGACAGCCATATCAACGGCATTGCCGCGTACGGCAAATTTGAGAAAGTCTTTAAGCATCTGTTTTCCTTTACTACCGGTAAAATTGTTCGAATAACGAATCATACAAAGGAAAGACCATGGTTGTCCCGCGCATAGACCAAAGCTACTACGAACTTTTAGGTGGCGAGGAGGGCGTGCGTACGCTGGTCGATGACTTCTATGACCATATGGCGCTCGATGAACGCTTTGCCGGCATCCGTGCCATGCACCCACAGGATATGAGTACGTCGCGGGATAAGCTGTTCTGGTTTCTTTCCGGTTGGCTGGGCGGTCCCCCGCTATTTGAAGAGAAATTCGGCCATCCGCGTTTGCGTGCAAGGCATTTGCCTTTTTCTATCGGTGAATCAGAGCGGGATCAGTGGATGACCTGCATGTCAGATGTGATGCAGAAGTCTGCGTTGAGTGCCGAATCACGTACGGCGCTCATTGGGGCGCTGTTCAAAACAGCGGACTGGATGCGCAATAAGGACGTCTGATCGCCAAATTGTTGGCCAGAATCAACGACTTTTTGCTATAATTTAAAGATTATTTAGGCCTGCTGCGGCGCAGCAGGCTTTCCGTTGTTTGTTGTTCCCATTTTCTGACTTCCGGTTGAATACACATGTCTGCACGTCCGATTCGTAACATTGCCATCATTGCCCACGTTGACCATGGCAAAACCACCCTGGTTGACCAGTTGCTGCGCCAGTCCGGTACTTTTGCCGCTCACCAACAGCTGGTTGAGTGCGTCATGGACTCCAACGACCTGGAAAAAGAACGTGGCATCACGATTCTTTCCAAGAACACGGCTGTTGAATATAACGGCGTACACATCAACATCGTCGACACACCGGGTCACGCCGACTTCGGTGGTGAAGTTGAACGCGTACTGGGTATGGTTGATGGTGTGGTCCTGCTGGTAGATGCTGCCGAAGGCCCGATGCCGCAAACCCGTTTTGTGACAAAGAAGGCTCTGGCACTTGGCCTGCGTCCGATCGTTCTGGTCAACAAGGTTGACCGTGATGGCGCCGATCCTGATCAGGCCGTTAACCTGACCTTTGATCTGTTCGACAAGCTGGGCGCAACTGACGAACAACTGGATTTCCCGATTGTTTACGCATCAGGCCTGAATGGCTGGGCTGCTCTGGAACTGGATCAGCCGCGCGAAAACATGAAGCCGCTGTTCGATACCATTCTGGCGCACGTGCCGGCCCCGGATGCTGACATCGATGCACCGCTGCAGCTACAAATTACTGCACTGGATTACTCTTCCTACGTTGGCCGTATCGGCGTCGGCAAGATCATTCGTGGTCGCGTCAAGACTGCCCAGAACGTCCTAGTGATGTTCGGCACGGAAGAAGAAGCTGCCGAACACGACCGTCAACCGATCAAGGCCAAGATTGGCCAGGTTTTTGGTTACAAAGGCCTTAACAAGGTCGAGATGGATGAAGGCCTAGCTGGCGATATCGTTCAGATTACCGGTATTGAAGACCTTGTTCTGGGTTGTACGGTGACCGATCCGGAAAATCCGGAAGCACTGCCGCTGCTGAAGATTGATGAGCCGACCCTGGAAATGCAGTTCATGGTTAATACCAGCCCGCTGGCCGGCACGGAAGGTAAGTTTGTGACCAGCCGCCAGGTACGCGATCGCCTGCACAAAGAACTGCTGACCAACATGGCGCTACGTGTTAAAGATACTGCTAACGGTGACATTTTCGACGTAGCTGGTCGTGGTGAACTTCACCTCGGCATTCTGCTGGAAAACATGCGTCGCGAAGGTTACGAACTGGCTGTTGGTCGTCCTCGCGTCGTCAAAAAGATGATTGACGGTGTCGAGTGTGAACCCTATGAAATGCTGACTGTGGACGTCGAAGAAGACACACAGGGCGGCGTGATGGAAACACTGGGGCAGCGTAAGGGTGACCTTCAGGATATGGTGCCGGATGGCCGTGGCCGTGTTCGTATCGAATACCGCATTCCTGCGCGGGGCCTGATTGGCTTCCAGGGTGAGTTCATGAACCTGACCCGCGGTAACGGCCTGATGAGCCACGTGTTTGACGAATATGCACCGGTTAAAGAAGGCTCTGTTGCCGAACGTCGTAATGGTGTGCTGATTTCGCAAGATGACGGTGAAGCAGTGGCCTACGCCCTGTGGAAACTGCAGGATCGTGGTCGTATGTTCGTGAGCCCGGGTGAAAAGCTGTACGAAGGCATGATCATCGGTATTCACAGCCGTGAAAATGACCTCGTTGTGAATCCGATCAAGGGTAAGCAACTCACCAACGTACGTGCCTCGGGTACGGATGAAGCGGTACGCCTAGTACCGCCTGTTCAGTTGAGCCTGGAGTCAGCCATTGAGTTTATCGCTGACGACGAACTGGTTGAACTAACACCGAAATCGATTCGTCTTCGTAAGCGTTATCTGAAAGAGCACGAGCGTAAAAAAGCCTCGCGCGAATAATGTTCAGATAATACTTAACAACAAAAAACCCGCCTGATTTTACTTCTGGCGGGTTTTTTGTTGGGGCGAACCTTTCAATGGTTCGCCCGGATCCAGCGTTAATTATTTAACGCGTGAACGGTACTCGTGTGTACGGGTATCGATTTCAATCTTGTCACCGATTTCAACGAACGCTGGTACGTTGATGACAAAGTTGGTTGGCTTGATACGGGCTGGTTTCATCACTTTGCCTGAGGTATCGCCCTTAACGGCTGGCTCGGTGTATTCCACTTCACGAACAACTGAAGTAGGCAGCTCTACCGAGATAGCCTTGCCGTCATAGAAAACCACTTCGCAAGGCATACCATCGTCGAGGTAGTTGAGTGCCTCGGTCATGTTTTCGCCTTCAACTTCGTACTGGTTGTACTCGGCATCCATGAAGACATACATTGGATCGGCAAAGTAGGAATACGTCACTTCCTTACGGTCGAGAACAACAATTTCGAACTTTTCATCTGCTTTATAAACAGACTCGCTACCGCTGCCGGTGAGCAGGTTCTTCATTTTCATTTTGACAACAGCGGCATTGCGGCCCGACTTGTTGTATTCGGCCTTCAGGATAACCTGCGGCTCAGTGCCGACCATGATTACGTTACCAACGCGTAAATCCTGTGCTGTCTTCATGCTATTCGTGCTTTCTTTAAGTTAAACCGGGTGGCGTGCCGGCCGTAATGCCCAACTCGCGAAACCTAGCATTTTACCAGATGGCTCACGAAATCTCTGAGTTGTGACACGAGGTCCGGCTGTCTGATCAGGCGGCTGCGCCAAACTTGTGCATTTTCCAGTAGTGCGGGATAAATCGACGCAAGCTGCGGCCATAGGTCTGCAAGTTTTTCGGGCACGCTGTTGCTGGGTTCATTATTCCAGGCTAGGACAAATTGCCAGTAAATAGAACGCTGCGATGCAGTTAATACGCCCTGATCCAGATAAAGGTCATAAAAGGCCCGCAGTTTCAGGAGATGCGTATCTTCATCCTGTGGGTAGATGTGCCACACCAGCGGCATGCCGGCCCATTGTGCGCGCACAAAGGAGTCTTCACCGCGTACAAACAGCCAATCGTAACCAGATAGCACTGCATCAAATTTTTCTTGCGCTACAAAAGCTAATTTTTCTACCTTGACTTGTTTTTGAGCATTACCTGCCTTCATCCACTTTTCTATCTGATCTTCAGCCGGGCAGGGTGCAACACTTAAGGTTCCGATAGTTCCGTTGGCGTTCAATGTGTCTAACCAGCACTCTAGTGCAGGTTGCTGATAGCTAAACAGGAATAGCCGTAAGTGTGATGTGCCAGTTGAAGGGTGAGCGGCTTCCAGTTTTTTTAGCTTTTCTATTAGACCGAGTTCGCGTATTAGTCCACCGGTTCCGGGAGTGAAGCCAGGAAAGTAGAAATATTTCGTTAATGCGTGGCGCGGGTTTGGAGAAGCAACCAGGTGATGGGTTTCCACCCATTTTTCTGCCGATAGGTATTCAAGATTAATCCAGGCAATTTTTCTGTCAGTGTCTGACATGGCCAGAACGTATGCACTGGGTGGATCGCAGGCAAATGCCTCTATGACCACATCAGCAAGATCGTCCGGCGCGAAACTTTGATGATCTTCAGGCCAGTGATGTATCGATACAGAGGAGGCTGGTAGGGATTTGCCGGTGAGTCCTGCAAGGATCTCGGGCTGATCTATATAAAGTCTTACAAGTTCACCGCGTGATGCAAGATCTGCAGCCAGGCGCCAGCAAACACCAGCGTCACCGAAGTTATCGATGACTCTGCAAAAAATATCCCAACGTAATGCGGCGGGGGGCTGATCGATCATGGGGATCGATCATACGTGAACCTTAGTTGTTAACCGTTTCGGTATTGCCATTCACTGAAGATTTTGTTGTTCCAACTTTATTGGCCTGAACTGATAAATGAGTCATTGGCACCGGCGTACGCACAAAGTTGATTCCTGCGAGCAGATTGTAATAAGCTAGGTTTCTGAAACTGCTCTAGAGCGCTTGGGCATTTTTTTTACTTGTTGCGTATCCACTTGTTTGTCCTGGACATGTATTTAATATTCGATTAGAATATCAACATTAAGAACTCCGGTCAATAGACTGTCCTAAACAAAATGATGCTCGATTTCGAAGATTCGCAATTGCCGATGCGCATAGCCGAGGTTGAAAGAGACACTGGGCTTGCGAAAGAGACCTTGCGTGTATGGGAACGACGGTACCAGTTTCCTAAGCCGGAGCGTGATGAATTGGGGGAACGCCTTTACCCCTTCACACAAGTGGAACAACTCAGAGTGATCCGACGTCTGTTGGATAACGGATTCCGGCCGAGCAAAGTGCTAGGTAAGAATCTGGGGCAGCTACATGAAATGCTTGATTCGATTAATCAAAGCCATTTGACGCACGAACAAACGGTTCGATGTGCGTCTTTGCTCAAGCTATTGCGGTTACATCGAGGTGCCGAGCTACGACAGGCGCTGAACCATGTTTTTGCCAGAGAAGGCCTGAGGCGTTTCATTATCGAAACGATTGCGCCGCTAAATAAGGCGGTAGGTGATGCTTGGGTGCGTGGTGAGTTAACAATACCGGAAGAGCATCTGTATACCGAGCAGGTTCAGAATGTTCTACGGCACGCCATTCAGAATCAGCAAGGCGTAGATGACCGCCCCAATATCCTTCTGACTACATTTCCGGATGAGGCGCATCAGCTAGGTATTCTGATGGTTGAAGCGCTTTGCCTTGCGGAAGGTGCCAATTGCCTTTCGCTCGGTACCCGTCTTCCAATCGCAGATATTGCCAAGTATGCACAAGAGGGCAATTTTGACGTGGTCGCTCTGTCTTTCAGTGGTGCTTACCCATCGCAGGTTGCCGTTCGTGACTTGAATCAATTCCGTGAACGCCTGGATAAAAACATTGAGCTGTGGGCCGGCGGTCAGGCTTTATATCGTAAAGAAAAGCGTCTGCATGGCATTCGGGTGGTATCTGATCTCGACCATATCCAATCCCTGATCAAAAGCTGGCGCGATGTGCGTCAGGTTGATACGTCCAGATCCGTCGCCTAGATTACTAAACCCGCTTCAAACCGGTGAGCGTTCTTCCAGCTCACCGAGTACTTTATGTCGCTCATCAGCGCTCATTGTTGACCAGAGTCGAATCTCGTCCAATGTGCGCCAGCACCCCACACAGTAATGATTGTCTGAATCCATGCGACAAATGTTCACGCAGGGTGATTCTGGTTCGGGGCGAATTCGACTGGCCATAGCTTCTCAATAGGTTCGGGTTAGCGTGCTCATTCTATCGCATCAGCTAAGGATCTATTTTCATACGGTTGTGCTTTAGGCATAGATTCGTTAGGCTCTAAACAAATGGAGATACTATGAATTCACGCTACCTGGAAGACCTCAAGATGGGCGATCTGTTTATTTGCCCGGGCGTCACGATCACCGAAAGTGAAATTATCGGCTTTGCACTGACCTACGATCCACAGCCTTTTCATGTGAATACGCTGGCTGCATCCGATTCGATATATGGCGGCCTTATTGCTAGTGGCTTTCATGTGATTGCATTGAGCTTCCGGCTATTTATGCAACTGGGAATTTTTCAGACATCGAGCATGGGGTCGCCAGGCATTGATGAAGTGCGTTGGACGATGCCAGTACGCCCAGGGGATACATTGCATACAGAAGTGATCGTTGAGTCAGTGAATCCATCGCGTTCAAAACCCGATCGCGGTGTGGCCAAACTGAAATTCAAATCGATCAATCAGCGTAAGGAAGAAGTGGCTTCGTTCTATCTGAATCTACTGATTAAATCGCGCAGCACCCTTAGCTGAAGCGCTTTAAATCAAACTGGTTTATCCCGCTTAAGCAATCTGGAGAAAAGAACCGGCAGCAGGAAGAGGGTGCAGATCGTTGCAGAAATGATGCCGCCAACAATGACCACTGCGAAGGGGCGTTGCGTTTCCGAACCAATCCCATGTGACAGCGCCGCCGGCAAAAGCCCTAAGCCTGCCATTAGTGCGGTCATGATAATGGGTCGCATACGTAATACAGCGCCTTCGCGAATTGCCTGCTGGAAGGGTTTGCCGTTACGCAGCATCTCGACAATCTCCTCAACCATAATCACACCGTTCTGAATGGCGATACCTGATACAGCAATAAAGCCTACGGCTGCCGAAATGGATAGATGCATGCCACTCAAAGCGAGGCCAATCAAACCACCAATAAGGGTTGTAGGTGCAATTGCAAGAATGACTGCTGCAATCTTGTAAGAGCGGAACATCCAGAACAGCAAACCAAAAATTGCCAGCAAGCTTGCCGGCACAATAATCTTGAGGCGAGCCATGGCACGCTGCTGGTTTTCGAACTGTCCGCCCCAGGTCATGGTGTAACCCGGGGGCAGGCCTACATCCCGCTTAACTTTACGCTGAGCCTCTTTCACAAAACCACCCTGGTCCCGACCCGATAGGTTGGCCTTGATAGAAACGGCGCGCATACCAGCTTCCCGTGCAATCCGTGAGGCCCCTTGCTTTACTTCGATAGTTGCAATTTCACCAAGTGGGATTGATCCACCATCGACACCGGGGATTTGGATCGACAGGTTGGCAATGTCGTTAATGGAACCCCGATAATCCTGAGCCATACGTAATGTCACATCGTAACGGCGATCGCCTTCAAAAAAACCGGTCGTTTCGAAACCACCCATAGCTGTTTCAAAAGTACGGTTAACGTCAGCGATAGAGATACCCAGGCGGGCCATGCGTTGACGATCCGGCATAACGGTCACTTCAGTTTGTCCACCAACCTGAATGGCTGCAACTTCAACAGCGCCCTGTATCCCGGCTAGAATGCCAGCGACATGGTTGGCCTTTTCCTGAAGGATGTTCAAGTCGGGGCCGAAGATCTTCACGGCTATTTCACCTTTAACGCCAGAGAGAGATTCTTCGACGTTATCCTGGATGACTTGCGAAAAATTGGTCGGCACCCCCGGCATCGAGTTAAGCCCTTCGCTCATGTTGCGAACGAGTTCTTCTTTCGTAGAAAAGCGCCAGTCGTCACGTGGAGCCAGATCAACCAAGACTTCGATATTGTTCGGGCCTTTCGGGTCGGTGCCTTCATCGGGTCTGCCCACGTGCGTAATGACCTTGCGTGTTTCCGGATAGCTGATCATGTATTCACGTACGGAACGTTCGACTTCACGGGTTTGTTCCAGATGCGTAGAAGGGGGCATCATAATCGTGAGCCAGATGTTGCCTTCATCTAGCTTTGGTAAAAACTCAGTGCCAACAACGGGTAGCAGGCATAGAGATGCTAGAAGTGCCCCCCCAGTCCGTATGTACACTTTACGTGGTGTAGCAAGCATCTCTTCTAGCTTCTCGCGGTAGCGATGCTGCAAGCGCGCCATCCATTCCAGATGTGGTTCCAGTAATGGCCCTTTATCTGCCATGTAGGCCAGTAGCGTCGGCACATAAGTTAACGTCAACAGGATGGCACCGAGCAGTGCACACGATAGCGTCAGTGCAACGGGCGAAAAGATCTTGCCCTCTACCCGTTGAAAGGTAAAGATCGGAATGAACGCCAGAATAATGATCGCCTTTGAATATAGAATGGGTGACGCTAAGGTTGAAACAGTATTTTTTAGCGCATTTAAACGCCACACCGGGCGGTTATGGCCAAGGTGCTCATATTCAGGCCCTGTTTGCAGGGTCATTTTGACCATCAGCGCCTCAACGACAACCACTGCGCTATCAATAATGATCCCGAAGTCGACAGCACCGAGAGAAATCAGATTTGCCGAGACCTTGAACAGATCCATCATGATGAAAACAAAGAGCAGGGTGAGCGGGATCAGGCTGGCAACGATGAGAGAGACTTTCCAGTTGCGCAGGAAAATAATAAGTACGCCAACGACCAATAAGGCACCAATCAGGAGATTGTGAGTAACCGTATCCACCGTATGATTGATTAGCTCAGTGCGATCGTAGAGGGGTTTCAGTGAAACGCCAGCAGGCAAATGTTCCTGTTCGTTAAGCCAGTTGATTTTCTCGCGGAGTGCTTCGATAACAATCGCCGGATTTTCAGCCTTTGTCATCATGACGATGCCTTCAACGACACCTTCCTTCTGGATCACCTGCCCATCCTCATTGCGAAGTGCAACGGAAACGCTACCGGCAGGGGGGTGGTCGCCAATACCAACCTGTGCGACATCTCCCACCAGGATCGCACGTCCGTTCATTGAGCGAATGACCGTACTCTGGATATCTTCGATGTTGCGGTATAGGCCTGTACTCCGCAGTACTAATCCTTCATTACCGCGACGCAAAATGCCGCCGCCCGTACTCTCGTTGTTTGCGCTAAGCGCATCAGATAACTGATTCAGCGTAACGTTATATCGACGCATCAATATAGGATCGGCGTTGACCTGAATTTCTTTAACCGTTCCGCCAAAACTTGTAACATCAGCGACGCCCGGCACACGGCGCAGAGCAGGCCGGACAAGCCAATCCTGAATGGCTCGAATTTCATTGAGCGGCGTTTGGGGCGGTGCTTCAATAATGTATCGAAAGATCTCGCCGACTGCTGTTGTTAGCGGGGCTAGGGTCGGTGTTACACCGGGGGGCAGGGTGATGCCTTGTAGTTTCTCCAGCACCTGACTCCGGGCAAAACGATCCTGAGTGCCATCGCTGAATATCAGCGTCACCACTGACAGACCAGTGATTGAAACTGATCGTTGCTGGGTGACGCGTGGAACACCACTCATCTCGCGTTCGATGGGTAAGGTGACGCTACGTTCCACTTCCTCTGGCGCCTTGCCTGGCACCTGGGTAATCACCTGGACCTGTACATCCTGTACATCCGGAAAAGCCTCAATCGGTAGATCCTTTAGCGCACGCAGACCTACGATAGACATAATCGCAAACACCAGCAGGATAAATGCCCTCTGGCTGACTGCGAAGTTAACAAGCTGACGAAGCACTATCGGGCGCTCTGCGAGAATTCGGAAGCCAGCAAGAGCGCCCCCGTTGTAACAACCCGATCACTTGCCTTCAGATTTTCATCCGGCATGATCCATGCCCACTGGTTATCTTGGAAAGCAACGGCAACACGCTGGCGACGAAATAAACCGGGCTCAGCTTCAACAAACACCGTGGTATAAATGCCATCTGTGCTTAATGCCGATAGCGGTACACGCAGCGCCATTGTCGCGTTAGGATCTGCTACCTGAGCACGACCATACATCTCTGGACGTAAGCGCAGGTCGGCATTGTCTAACTCAGCGCGGATCTGAACCCGGCGCAATTGCGAATCCAGAACGGGTGATACGCGGGTGACATTGGCGCTGAAGACCTGGCCAGGCAGGCTGTCAAACGATACAAGCAGTACATCACCTACACGGATACCATTGGCAGACTGTTCCGGTGCATCAACGACGATCCAAAGATGGCCGAGGTCGGTAATGACAAGTAATGGGTCTGATTGATCTGCACGGATTTCACGTCCGGGATTGATATTGGCTGAAGCAATAACACCAGAAATGGGTGCGCGTAAGGTGAGGCGTTCGCTTTCAGGATCAGGTTTGCCATATGGCACCAGATTGGCAATCCGCAAATAGGCACGACGCGCCTCAGCGTCAGCAATGCGGAAATCGCTCTCGGCCACTTCAAAATCCCGCTTGGCGATCGCTTCTCCAGCAAGCAGTTCTTTAGAACGACTATAAGCAGCGCGTTTTCTTTTGGCATCAGCCTCTGCTTTTTGCCAGTCAGTTAAGGCCGTGCCGTAATCGGGTGAATCAATGGTTACCAGCGGTGCACCGACTTCAACTTTGTCACCTAGCTGGGCATGTATCTGCACAACGCGGCCGTTGAGTGATGGGCTAATGGGTGCTGTACGAGTGTCGTCCATCATTACACGGGCAGGTACAGGTGCATTAATCGGCAAAGGAGAAGCAACAACTACTTCAGAGCGGATAAATGACAGTTGTGGCGATCCGGTTTTGAACTGAATTTCATTCTGGTTAATCCGGAAATTGGGGATTTCAGGAGCACCACCAATCGATAGCCAGAGCACAATGCCGAGAAACAATACAAATGCGCTGGTGTACCAAACCTGGTCTTTGAATTGACGCGACTCCTTGTAACGCGTTTTCCAGACCGGGATATTCGTCTTTAGATAAGCTTCGCTCTTACTTAGCGTAGGGTCGTTACGTACACGTTGAAAAATCCGTTGCAAACGACCAAGCACGGCATCAGACTTTAGCCAGTCGATGCTACCCGAGAGCAACAAGTGCCAGGCGCGTTGGAGTTTATTGCGAGAAGACTTCATTATTAGTGAGCTCCGGGTAGATCCGGTAGTTGGCGATCTTTATCAGGCATATTAACTGGCGTCATTGATTGCACTGGCGAGTCGTAGCGAGCCGGTTTGTTGGTCACGGCAGATTCTGAAACCGCTGCGAGAATTCTAATAGCGCTAGCGACTTTGGCCGCATCCGATCGGGCGAGGAGGGCGTCGAACTCAGCCTGACGTAAAGCACGTTTAGCATCTAGATACTCAAATGTGCTCATGGCGCCTAGACTGTAGGCGACATCTGCTGCTTTATCTGTTCGCTTCGCTGATTGCAAGGTGTGGTCCTGCAAACTCGTTAATCGGGCATTGGCCTGATCCAGTTCCTGTAAATACAACAGCGATTCCGAACGCGCAGTACGCTCCGTTTGTAACATGGCAATTTCTGCCTGAGTCATCTCGGCCATGCTGCGGCGTATATCCCCTTCAAAGTTGTTGCCTGTAAATAGCGGTATGGCAATGCCTGCACCGACCGAGTTCACCACCGTCGGGTTATTGCGTTCGTATTGCAGACCCACCGTGAAATCACGGGTTTGCTGTGCCCGGGCTAATTCCACACTTTGTTTAGCAGCTGATAGTCTGGCGCGAGCCGCCTGAACATCCGGCCGTGTATCTGCCAGAGTGGCAATCATTTTTTCTGCATCTTGATGCGACATCACCTTAGGCCAATCGCCCCGGGTGCCGATCCGTTCACGCTGCATTTCTGATCCCAGCAAGTTGGACAGGTTTGCTGCTGCGCGCGCTCTGTCCCGCTGGGCAGCTTGGGATTCTGCGAGTAAGCGTCCATGGTCGGATTCAATACGACCTAAATCAGCGCCTGACAGATCACCTGTTTTGAATCTGAGTCGTGCTCTATCCAGTACCTGATTGGCCTGCGCCAGATTAGCTTCGGCAATCTGGCAGGCCTGTTCTGACACCCGTAGGTCTAGCCATGCCGAAACCACACGAAAACGTTCCTGGCGAATCGTGTCATGCATATCCCAGACGGTGGCCTGTCCAAGATCCGTTGCTTTAGCAATGCGCAAATCTCGTTTATTACCGCGCTCGAAAGGCTGGTCAATTCTGACAATCGTATCCAGGGCGTTTAAACTCGTCCCATATTGATACTGCGTCTTATCTACGCCTGAGGTGTTTACCGACATGACGGCATTGGGTCTGGCACCCGCCGTGATTAGATCTGCCTGGGCGCCATCCAGCGCTGCCCGTGCATTCTGGATCTGGGCATTATGTTTCAGCGCCACATTTTCTGCTTCAAGATACCCGATGCTCACAACCGGTGCAACCGGCGTTGCCTGCGCTGCTATTACACCAAGAAACAGGATGTAAATAGCCAGCCGGTATGTCAGTCGGCAAAATGGATTTGGAGAGAGTCGGGGCTGAAGCAACATGAGCTTCGCATCATGCCTTAAGGTTTCCTTAAGGTCTACCTGCGGCGCACCAAATACAGTAGTCAGAAATAGAAAAAGCCCCAGAGCTTTCACTCTGAGGCTTTTAAATTTTGGCTCCTCGACCTGGGCTCGAACCAGGGACCTACGGATTAACAGAGGTCTCTGGGCGCCGGAAGAAGAACACCTGGCGCCACTTTACACCATTTTTCACCGCGTCAACAAGGGGCGAATGGTGCTTTTGTCCGTTGGTCTGGGATCAACGGTCTGCAGCAATGAAAACCCCCTGACGTTGCCTTGTTTCGGCACCAGGGGGCAGCAGTTGGGTGGTGGCTGTCGGCTATTTGGCCAGCACGTTGCGCACCTGGCGATCGGTCAGGCCCACAGCTTCCGCGATGCTCCGGTGCGACATTCCATCCGCGGCCATGCGCAGGGCTTCAGCGTTGCGCTGCTCTCGGTACATGGCGCGGCACTTGGGCATTTCCAGCGATTGCCCGCCGAAGGCTCCGGCCAGCTTTTGTGCAGCATCCATGCCGATCATGCTCACCAGGCGCTTGCCTGGCTTTGGGCGGCGCGGAATGTATAGCCAGCCGCTGCGGCCGGTGGTGTGTGCATTGATGATCAAAGCCACAGCCAGATCGTTACCGATCAGGGCGGCGATTTTCGCCAGCAGGGGCGGTGCCTTGTCGTTCATGCCTGCACCCGATAAGCGCCGTTTCTGATCATCGTGGCGGCTGCTTTGGCTGCTGTTACCCTGGGGGCGATCTTGCGCCCGCCTTGCGCCTCTCTGACTGCATCGGCTTCCTGGGCAGCCTCATCGCGGGCGGCCTGTTTCAGCTTCACCGATAGGATGATGAATTCCTGGCCCAAAATGGCCAGGTCATGCGCCAGGGTCATCGCGGCCATGCTGGCTGCAGATTTCAGGCTGGGGAAGGTGTGGCGCGCCTGGGTGGCACGCTGCTCCAGGTTGCACAGGATCGTGCGCATCGCTGAAAGTTCATCGTCTGGGGTCATCATTCATTCCAAAAAAAGGGGCGGCCCTTACGCCTTCCGGGCATTCGGGCCCCCCATTGAAGCCCCCGGGGGAAGGGCAAGGAAACGGCCGATTACTGCCGCCATCGGCCATGGCGGTGACACTGTTTTCAGTTCTGAACGGGCTCGGCCTTTTCGCAGGCGATCAATTCGCGCGCTTCGAATGGGTCAAGTTTCACAATCGCACCAGGGCGCGCCAGCTGGCCTTTCACGTAGAAGGCAGAAAGCACACGCACGGCCACGGGTGGCATTTCGTCTTCGGGTTTTGCTTGGTTCATGTACTCGCCTTTCAGTAGTCGAAAATCCAGCTTTTTCGCTTGCTGGGTTTGTTGGGTTGCGCAGCCAGGCGCACACGTGCATCCAGGTAGGACACAGCGCGCTTCAGCTGCGCATCATTCAGCCACGGCCACCTGGCGCGAATTCGGCTTTCGGCTTCCTCATGGGAATAGATAAACATCCCACGCAAGGGGCCACCCAGGGCCACGGCAATGCGCGGCCCGTTGTCTTCATCGCCATGGCGTTCGGTGATGCGTGCGGCCTCGATTACGGCCGCCACGTCATCAGGTAGGGCCGCTTTGCCGCGCTTGATTGCGTGGATGAAGCCCCAGGGGAATGCCTTGATGATTCCGGCCAGCATGGTCAGGCAGTCCAGAAAACGCCAGGGTTCGGCAGTAGCGGGATCATGTTGGCGTGCGCAGTCAGCACCAGATCGCCCTTTGTGTTGCGCCGTTCGATGATCAGATCGATTGATTCGTGAATGGCCACACCAGCGCGGCCGAAGCTGCCGATCACGGTGCCGGCGATGTCGGCTGTGGTGTCTGCCAGGATGCCGCCAGCGGCGGCGAATTGGCCATCGCCGCGCCAGGTGGCGCCGGTGCCATTGGTGCCGACCAGGGCGCGCAATTCAGTGATGCGCACGCCCTTGGCAGCCGCAGCGGCAGCGGTAAAGGCTGCCGGGGTGCTGGCTTCGATCGCATTCAGCAGCACAGCATCAGCGGCGCGCGCCAGGCCCAGCACGAAGGCCAGGATCACTTCATCCACGATTTGTTCGTAACCGATTTGGCGCTGCAGGGATCGGGGCAATTCGAAGCGCACCGATTTCTGAATGCTGGCCGACCAGTCCATGGTGGTGCGGCTGATCGGCAGATTCGAAGCGGCCACATCGACATCATCAGCGGTGGTGGCAAACGGTGCAGCCTCAATGGTGCTGAAGTATTTCGCCACGCGCTGGAATGCGATGCCCTTGTCGTAACCCACGGCAATGGCGCGGCTCGGATCGGGGCGGGTGATGATCGTGGCGCCAGCTGCAGCGCAGCGCGAATTCACCAGGATGCCGGCAGATAGGGTGGCCATTTCACCGCCAGGGGTGGCGATCGGCTGGCCGTACAGGTTGCCATCGGCAGCCGCCATGCTGGGCAGGAAAGTGGAAACCAGATTCAGCGTGCCAGTGGTGGCTGGCTTTTTCGAAAAATACGCGGTTGGCTCGGTGAAGCCTTCCGGCGTGTGGGAAACGAAAGCGGTCTGGTTCTGTGCATCGGCAAGCAATGCGCGAATCTGGGTGCGGGCTTCGATCATGTTGGTGGTGTCCTGGTTGGGTTGCTGTCTTGCGAAGTATTCAGGCCCACAGTGTTAATTTCCTCTGGCGCTTTTTCCTCTTGTGGTTTTTCCGCTTTTGCCTTGTCGGTGTTATCGAAGCCGATCAAGCGCGTGATGCTGGTCGCCCAGGGCCATTGCCAGGGCGTGGTCGCCAGCCTTGATAGCTTCGGCTTCGGCTTCGGCTGCATCGATCAGATCGGCAGCGCGCGCGATAGCCTCCCTGGCTGCAGCCAGGTGCACTGGGCGCAGTTCTTCGGCTGCGGGTGGTGCCAGGTATCGCTTCGCCCGCTTGAATGCCTGCTTCAGTTTGTTTTCATTTGCCATCGCTGGTTTCCTCCGTTGTGGTGTCAAAAAAATCGGGGCCTAGTTCGGCATCGGCCATGGCGGTCAGGGCCGCCCGTATTTCGTCATCCAGCACCCGCTTAATGCGGGCCTCGTCTGTGTCGCCCACAATCTGCAGCGCAGTGCGCTGCGGGATGTTCATCATGCTGGCGCGCACCAGGGCGAAAATGCTTTCCAGCGCCAGCTGCATCTGTGCCACTGGCGCGATCAGGCTTTTGCGCCTGGCGTATTCCAGTTCGGCCAGGTCAGCATCAGCAGCCATCTTGCGCGTGCGCTCTCGCTGCAGTTCGCTGGCGTTGTCTGCGGCGTTATTCAGCAGGGCGCGAATGGATGGCCCCAGTAGATACTTGCCGCGCCCATGCTTTTCCAGGATGCCGGCCTCTGCCATTGCCCGGATGCGCCGATCGCTCACTCCGGCCAGCTGCGCCAGGTCACGATCGCTTACGGTCATTTCGTCAATGCTCATGGTTTGGAAGTTTGGAAGTGGAATTCGAAGGGCACTCACAAGGGAAACTAGGCGGGCCGTTTCGCCCCGCATGGGGTGGGGCCTTCGGAAGTACCTTGATGCCGGGGGCCATGCCAGGCCGGTGCCTGTGCTGTGCGCCAGCCTTGTGCGCTAACTGATCACGCATCGCACACTTCATCGGGATGGCTGGCTTCAGGGTCAAGGGAATACAGCGCCACGCGGGACAGGTTGCCAGTGGATGTGCGCACGTTGATCAGCCTGGAATGGATCGCCATGCCTTGGCCCTTCAGCGAATGAATGGCGGTTGCCAGGCTCCACAGCCCGAAGCGGCGCAGCGCGTCCATGTGCGTCAGGCTGTCGCCTCGCTGCAGTGCTGCGCGCACCTTGGCGATGCCGGTGTTAGCTGAATGATCCATCATCGTTGATGCCCTCCCGATAGTTGATCTTTTCGAAGCCTGAATGGCGGCTGGTGTGCGCCTTGCTGGTGGTGCTGGTGGCGGTGGGCTGCTCGTCATCCCATCGGCCCTGGTTGATGTAGGTCGCCGGGTTTGGGATGAATTGCCCGCCATCGCGTTGCCACTGCTCTGATACCGTTTGCCAGGCCAGCGCCTTCAGGATCAGTGCCAGCTTGTCTGCCGGCTGCTTTACCCTGGCGAATGCTTTTTCGGCGGCTTGTCTGCCCACCTTCTTCGGGTAGGCATTCCAAAAGGTTGCGAAGGCATCAGAGGTGGCATCGGCGCGATTCGCGCGCGTTACTTTCTGGTTCCCTTCTGGTTCCTTATGGTTCTTTCTGGTTTGGCTTGCATGGGTGCAAGGGGTCTCGTGCATGGATGCAAGGGGTTCAGTGCGTGGATGCAAGGGGTCTCGTGCATCAGTGCAAGGGGTTGCATGGGTGCTAGGGGTTGCATGGATGCAAGGGGTCACAGCGTCCAGGTGCAGCTGGTAGCGTCTGCTGGCTTCTCGGTGATACCCCCCGTTGCTGTTACCGATCACGCTCAAACAGCCCGCATCGATCAGGGCGTGAAGGTGCCGGCGCGCCTGGGCTGCTGACATACCGCAGGCACGGGCCACAGCATCGATGCTGGGATTCAGTTGCCCGGTTTTGTCGTTCAGGGAATCGGCCATGAATAGCAGCACCAGCTTGCGTGCAGCAGGCTGAATATCTGCCTTCCAGGTGGCGCTGATTGCGTTGTTGCTCATCGCCCCCTCATTGCCCGGAATGCCTGGCGCGGGTATGCCCACTTCCTGATCGGTTGCGCACGGGCCACGAAGGCCAGCAGGCTTTCAGGGGTGGGCAGGTGATACAGCTGGCCCTGGCTCTCGGCAAAGTAGCTCACGGGGCCATCGTCTGCATCGGTGCGGTGCAGGATATAGCCCATCATCGCAGCCTTAGCCCGCAGCGTGTGGAATTCCTTTTCGGTGATGCCCATCATCGCGGCACCCGATTGGCTGGTTTCCCTGGCTTGCGCACACAGGATGATTTCAGCGCCCGCAGGCATTGCACCAGGCCGGCACGCAAGGCTGCAGCCAGCGCCAGCGATCGGCCCCAGGCGGTGGCCCTACGGGCTGGCAATGGGGTGCGCTGGCCGTTATGATGTGGGCTTGTTTTCGTGTGTCGCTTGGAAGCCGCCCGGCTAGTCCCCGGTGCGGCTTTCTTCATTCTTCGCATGGTCGCCCCCGGTCAATGTGCCAGGGTGGCCAGGGCTTTTTCACGCAGGGTGCGGATCACGGCTTCATCGAATTCAGGGCGAACCAGGTGCCACTGGCCGCGAATCTTCAGAATGGCGCCGGCGTGGATCAGGCTGTCGCGGTGTTCGCGGATAAACCAGCGCAGGGATTCCAGCCCAGGGAATAGGCGCCTACCGTCTGCGGTCTGTTGAAAATCTCGCCAGTTCTCAACGGCGGAAAGGGTTTTCTGTTGTTCCATGTGTGTATCTCCGAAAGGTTCCTTGTGTGGCCGTGACTAGCGGCGACATTTGGAGTTTCTCGATACAGCGGAAGCGTGTGCAGGGCAGGAAGTGCCCCGTTTTTTGCTGACTTCCTGCCAGCCCTTATTCGGCGGCCTTCTTCAGGTATTCCTTCAGATCGTTTTCGGCGTTGTGCAGCCCGAATTCGCGGCCGTGGGTGCGGTTCGATATGCCGGCCGCTTCATATGCGGTTTCGATGATTTCCAGGAAGTCGGCATTGCTACGCGATACCGGCACGCCCGCATCATTGGCGGCGCCGATCACATGAAACAGCAGCACGAAGCGCTCGGCTTTCTCAGGGCTGCGCGGCCGGCTGCGGGTGGGTGTCATGTCTGCGGCGTTTTGCTGGGCCACGCTGGCCAGTGCTTCGCCTGGTTCGCCGACGCCGGTGCCCAGGGCTTCAGCCAGGCAGTGCAGCGGTGCGGCCAGCCCTTCTTCGGCTGCGCTGGCTTTGAAATTGTCCCAGGCTTCGCCACCATTGGCGATGATGCGCACCAGCGTCTGCAGCGCCTGGTGCAGGTCTTCGGCGTCTTTCTTTATCTCGCTGGGCTTTTGTTCTACCAGGCGGGCGATCGGCAGCATGGTCTGATAGCGCCCGATCGATTCCTCGATGCGCTGCACCGCCCGTTCGCTGTCATTCAGTAGCGCCTGCAGCCTGGCGCGTTCTTGTTCTTTGAATTGCATCTGCGCTCCCTTGCGCACCCTAAAAGGTGCCGCGCCATTCCGGTAGGGTTCCGGTTTTTCGGGGATCAGCCTAGGCGCGGCAAACTCAATTAAGCCACCAGTTTCACGGGTTGGCCAGGGATCACATCAGCGCGCACCAGGGCGGCGGCGATGCGCTCACGCGCCACCAGCATCAGGCGATTGATGCGGTCGATAACTTCCGGCTCTCGGTTCTCGCCCACGGAATAATCGAATGCGGCCTGCTCGGCAGCACCCACCAGGGCGGCCAGGGTGTGCAGTTCATCGATCACGGCAGTCAGGGCGGCTTCGTGGGCGTTGGTTTGGGTGGTTTTGTTGGTCATGGTTGGAATCTCCAAAAGGTTCAGGGGGCGATCAGGCAGCGGCCTGGGCAAACACACGGGACAGCATTTCTGCGCGGGTATTGATGCACAGGTGCGCATAGCGTTTCGTCATGGCCAGGCTTTTGTGGCCCATCGAATCGGCAATGGCCAGCAGTGGGGCGCCTTGTTTGGCCAGCCAGCTGGCGTGCGTGTGGCGCAGGGTGTGGAATACCGCCCCCGTGATGCCGGCATTCGCCAGGGCGTTGTAATACGCCTTTTCCAGGGTCATGGGCTTGTACGGGTTGCGCCCGCAGAAAACCAGTTCGTCATCCTTTGAAGCGCCTTTCAGGGCCTTCAGTTCATTGGCTACATCATCCTGCAGCACCAGCACGAAGGGTTCGCCGTTTTTCGTGCGCTCGGCGTAGGCTTGCTTATCGTCCAGATTCACATCAGCCCAGCGCAGGCCCATCAGCGTGCCGCGCCGGGCGCCGGTGGTCACAGCCAGCTTGATCAGCACGTGCAGCTTTTTCCAGTAGGACGCCTTGGCGGCTTTCAGCAGGCGCTGATATTCGTCTTCGGACAGAAAACGGGTGCGCACGTTGTCTTCGGGCAGCCGTTCGGTTTCGCCCACCGGGTTGATCCAGCCCTTGGGCATCAGGCGGCGCTTGCGGCCCCAGGTCAGCACGGCCTGAATGGTGGTGCGGTAGCGATTGACGCTAGCGGGCTTCAGGGGCTTGTGCGTTTCCACCAGCTGGGCATCACGGGATGCACCGCCACGGTTATGCACGCGGCCGCGAAGCTGCAGGGCGTCTAGTACGTCTTGGATGTCATCGCCATCGATGTCGTGCGCGGGCTTGTCGCCCAGGTGTTGCACGAAGTAGGCCAGTCGTGTGGCCTGTTGGCGGTCGCTCCCTTGGTAACAGGCCATGTAAGTGTCGGCCAGTTCCTTCAGGGTGAAGATTTGTCCCCTAGTCAGGGGGACGATCACTGCAGTTTCGTGTCGCATTTTTCGCTCCGGTCAAGATTGAATACCAAAAACATTTGGTGTCCTTCTTGCCGCCGCTTTTCACGCGCCACACAAGGTTTTACTACTGCCAATTTTCTTATATGGGCCAGTAACTTAGCATCGCTTCATTACTGGCCCATCATCGAATTTTGGCTCCTCGACCTGGGCTCGAACCAGGGACCTACGGATTAACAGTCCGGCGCTCTACCAACTGAGCTATCGAGGAATTGCGCAGCGAATTATAGGGGAGTCGGTTTTGCTTGGCAAGCCTTTTTTACTACGACAAGCCCAAAGAAGAGAATACCGGGAGCTCATCCAGCGTGGTTGTATAGCGCCGTGATCGCCGGGAACAGCTCATATGCCAGTCAGCCTCATCCCGATGTCCCATGCTGGCTACCCGTAATACATCTCGACCAAAACGGTCATTAATATGATCCATCACGCGCATGAGCGTGCTTGAATTGTTATGGGATTGGGTCCTTAGTAGATCCGGTTGGTAATGATGAGCGGGCACGATGCCGCCAAGTATGACGCCGGCTTTCTTGTAGCGAAGACCTGGCCGGTAGATAAGTTTTAATCCCGATAAAGTGGCATCGACCAATCGCCGGGTGTCATTGGTTGGCGATGAGAGCTGGATATTGATTGCGTCGTCAGGGCTGCTTGCCTGTTCGGCAAAGGGGCTTCCCCGGACGTAAATCTGTAGATGAGAGGCTAAAGACCCATCGGCACGCAGTCGCTCTGCTGCGCGTGTCGCAAAGGTTGAGAGGGCTTCATTCAGGTCCTGCACTTCTTTAACGGCATGACCAAATGAGCGGGAAGCAATAATTTGTTGCCGAGCCGGGGCTACCTGTTCAAAACCGATGCATGTCTGTCCATTGAGCTCGGACAACGTTCTGAAAAGATTGATTGAGTAATTTTTGCGCAATCGCTGTGGCGGCGCTTGTAACAGATCGCCAACGGTCTTGATGCCGATGCTTTCAAGGGAGCGTGCGGTGCGACGGCCAATCCCCCAGACGCTGCCGACAGGCATCTCTTCCATCTGGCTTTCTCGCCAGGGGGATAGCGGATCGCTCAGGTTACAGATACCGGAAGCTTCCTTCAGGGTTTTAGCCATCTCGTTTGCAAGCTTGGCGAGCGTTTTAGTGGCACCCAAACCAATGCATACCGGTAAGCTGAGGCTTTGCCATAAGGCCTGGCGAATCTTTGTGGCCTGAATCAGCGCCTGATCCGGCGTGAATGCCGAGAAATCCAGAAAGCACTCGTCGATGGAATAGATTTCCTGGCTTTCTGCCATGTCTCGCATTAGCGTCATTGCCCGATGGCTCATGTCTGCATAGAGCGCATAGTTGGAAGATAGGGCGATGCCGCCTAGAGCTTCTAGCTGCTGCCGGACCTTGAAGTAGGGCACCCCCATGCCAATACCTGCCTGTTTGGCCTCGGCCGAACGCGAGACAACGCAGCCATCATTATTGGAGAGCACCACAACAACCCGTTTGCGCAAAGCCGGATTAAAGACCTGTTCGCAACTGACGTAGAAATTGTTGCAGTCGACCAGCGCCAGTCGGCGCATCACACTCATTTTTTCTTGCTGCTGTTTGCAGAGCGTTTGCGACGACCTGTAGCCCGCAGATCGTGGATGACGCGTACGACAACGCCCCATATCCGGACTTCATCATCGGGCTTGATGGGAATGGGTGCGTAATCTGGGTTGGCGGGCATTAGAAAGCTGCCACTCGTTTTCTGGACCAAGCGTTTAACAGTGAAAGCACCATTGAGATCGGCTACCACCACATCATCGTGGCGCGGCGTCAGGGAACGGTCGATTACCATGAGATCGCCATCGAGAATCCCTAGGTCTTGCATGCTGTCACCTTCGGCCCAGGCGCAGAAAGTACTCGCACGGTTTTCGATCAACTGATTCAGATCAAGGCCTGGTTCGGCATGATCATCTGCTGGGCTGGGAAAGCCGGCCCGGACACCCGAGGCAAACACCGGTAGCTTGTTCGGCACCGGATTGGTAGCGACATGGATGGGCTTGATGCCAGCCTCCGGAAATACCTGCTGATGCAGAAAGGCGCGTACCGACTCAATCTGGCTAAGTGGAATCCTCACGGGTTTCGTTGCTTCCAGAAAAGTCGCTTTTCTACCGGCACCTTCACGCGCGCCGCCATGTTTTTTCTGTGTAGGGTTTTTCATGCCAATTCTTGAATTTGTAACCTTAACAAGAATAGCAAGACTAGCGCGCTGAAACAAGTTAAAACAGGCGCCTCTGCCGTTAGAATAGCGGCATGCCATTGATTAATCGTGAACGTATTGCCGCATGGCGGCGCTCCCTGAGCCAATCGTCGGCTAAATTGACGCATCAGCTCAGACAAACAGATTGGCGACACGTTGCCCGTACGGCACCTGGCCAGCTCAAAACGAGAGGTCAAGCCCATCTAACGGCTTTCAGGTCCCGCAGCAAACGTGATCAATGGCTCATCGGTGGTGGTGCCTTCCTTTTGGTGGTCGCCGCTTATGCGCTCATCGGATTTCTTAATGGCGATAGCAGCCCGCTCAAACGCGGCAAACCACCGGTACCGGTGGCCGTGCAAGCAGTTGTTGAGGGCAATTTCCCCGTGCTGGTAGATGGTTTGGGTACCGTTACTGCCCGCCGCGAAGTGGTGATCCGTACCCGTATTGATGGGCAGCTCGACAAGGTGCTATTTCAAGAAGGTCAGCTGGTTAAAGCGGGTGAGCTTATTGCCGTGGTCGACCCACGGGTTCCTGAAGCAAAAGTCATGCAGGCACGCGGCAAACTGGAGCAGGATCAAGCGCTGTTGCGCGATCACCGGATCAAGCTGAAGCGTTATCAAACCCTGTTTAAGCAGGACTCGATTGCACGTCAGGATCTCGATTCGCAAGCAGCACTGGTTCAGCAGTTCGAAGGCGCCACAGAGGCCGACAAGGGTGCGCTGGACGATGCCTTGACGCAGTTGTCGTATACGCAAATCACGGCACCATTTGATGGCCGTCTGGGCTTACGTAAAGTGGATGCGGGCAATATCGTCAAAACCAGCGATGCCAATGGCATTGTGACGCTGACGCAGATTCAACCGATTGATGTGCTGTTCACCATCCCATCGGAACAGTTGCCTCGGATTCTGGCGCGCTTTAATGCCGGAGATCCGATGCCAGTCGATGCCTATGACCGAAACTTCAAGACGGTCCTGGCTACCGGCACGCTGAAGTCCATCGACAACGTGATTGATCCAACCACGGGCATGGTCAAATTAAAGGCGGAGTACAGCAACGATAACAACGCATTGTTCCCCAATCAATTTGTAAACGCCCGCCTGGAAGTGGAATCACGTGCCAATGCCGTTATTGCGCCAAGCAATGCGATTTTGCGTGGCAGCCAAGGCACCTATGTTTATGTCGTTGCCGAGGATGGCACGGTTACGGCAACACCGATCAAGCTGGGTGGCGTTCAAGGTGCTCAAGCCGAAATTCTCGAGGGGTTGGCACCCGGCGCGTCTGTCGTGATCGATGGGTTCGATAAGCTCAAACCGGGCGCCAAGGTCAACGTCGTTCAGCGTCCGACCCGGTGAATCCCTCCCGTTTATTCATTCTCAGACCAGTTGCCACATCGCTGTTGATGGTGGCAATTCTGCTGGTTGGGCTTATTGCCTACCGGCTGTTACCAACGTCTGCTTTGCCAGAGGTCGATTACCCGACGATTCAGGTTAATACCTTCTATCCGGGTGCTAGCCCGGAAGTGATGACGGGTTCGGTTACCGCACCTCTGGAACGGCAATTCGGTCAGATGCCGGGTTTGGAGCAAATGACCTCTACCAGCTCTACTGGTAGCTCGGTGATAGTTTTACGCTTTACGCTGGACATGGCCCTGGACGTGGCCGAACAACAGGTACAGGCCGCAATTAATGCGGCAACGAACTTGTTGCCCAAGGATCTACCCACGCCACCGGTCTACAGCAAGGTGAATCCTGCTGATGCACCGATTCTGACGCTAGCGATTACCTCACCAACATTACCGGTAACCCGCTTGCATGATCTGGTGGAAACACGCTTGGCCCAGAAGATTTCCCAGGTCAGCGGTGTCGGTCTGGTGTCTCTGAGTGGTGGGCGTCGGCCGGCTGTTCGTATCCAGGTGAACCCGACGACACTGGCCGCCATGAACCTCAGCTTTGAGGATATTCGTACGGCCATTGGTAACACCAATGTGAACGATCCCAAGGGTAGCTTTGACGGCGATCTGCGAGCCGTTACGATCGATGCCAACGACCAGCTGAAGTCCGCCGATGAGTACCGTAACGTCATTGTGGCGTGGCGCAATGGTGCCCCCGTTCGCCTAAGCCAATTGGCCGAAGTCGGGGAGGGCGCTGAAAATGCCTACCTATCTGCCTGGGTGAACCGTCAGCCAGCGGTAATTGTTAACGTCCAGCGGCAGCCCGGTGCCAATGTCATTGAAGTGGTCGACCGCATCAATGCTTTGATGCCGCAATTGCAGGCCAGCCTGCCAGCTGCGGCCGAACTGAAAGTCCTTACAGACCGGACCATTACCATCCGGGCATCGGTGAGTGATGTTCGTTCAGAACTCATGCTCGCCATTGCCCTGGTCGTGATGGTGATCTATCTATTTCTGCGCAGTGTACCTGCCACGATTATTCCTTCAGTCGCTGTACCACTATCATTAGTGGGTACCTTTGCCGTGATGTATCTGGCAGGGTTTTCGATTAACAACCTGACGCTGATGGCTTTAACGATCGCCACGGGCTTCGTGGTGGATGATGCCATCGTGATGATCGAGAACATTGCCCGTCATCTGGAGCTTGGCGAATCACCGCTGAATGCTGCGCTGAAGGGCGCGCGCGAGATTGGCTTTACGATTATCTCGCTCACCATTTCCCTGATTGCCGTGCTCATTCCGCTGCTGTTCATGAGTGATGTAGTTGGTCGACTTTTCAGAGAGTTTGCCATTACTCTGGCTGTTGCCATTCTGATTTCTGCGTTTGTGTCACTGACCCTGACGCCGATGATGTGTGCCAAGCTGCTCAGATCCGACGAGCATCTGGTTAAACATGGTGCCTTTATGACCTGGGTAGGGGCATCTTTCGACCGACTTCTGGCCCGCTATGAAATTGCTCTGAATTGGGTACTTAATCGGCAGCGCCTTACGCTACAGGTTGCTGTGGGTACTTTGTTGCTAACGGTTCTGCTGTATGTCGTTATTCCCAAAGGGTTCTTCCCGGTAGAAGACACGGGCGTTATTCAAGGGGTAACCGAAGCAGATCAGAGCGTTTCCTTCCAGGCAATGTCACAACGTCAGCAGGCCATGGCTAATGCGCTTCTCGAAGATCCGGATGTCGAGAGTCTGTCTTCCTTTATCGGTATTGACGGGGCTAACACCACCCTGAACACGGGTCGCATCCAGATCAATCTGAAGCCTATCGCTATGCGCGACGATCGGGTTGAAGCCATCATTCATCGCCTTAAAGAACGGGTACGGGATATTCCCGGTATCAGCCTCTTTTTACAGCCTATCCAGGATCTGACGATTGAAGATCGGGTGACTAAAAACCGTTACCAATTTACGCTCGAAGGGCCGGAAGAACAGCAAGTTGTAAAAACCACGGAACGACTGGTTGAACGCCTGCGCCAATCTCGCCGGTTGGCTGATGTTAGTTCTGACTTGCAGACCAAGGGGCTCCAGATCTATATCGATATCGATCGTGACACAGCGGGTCGCATGGGCGTTTCGGTGGATGCCATAGACAATGCACTTTATAGCGCCTATGGCCAGCGGCTTATTTCCACGATTTACACGCAATCCAATCAATATCGTGTGGTCCTCGAAGCCGAGCCTAACTTCAAACTGGACCCGAAATCTTTAAGCCAGCTCTATGTGCCATCACTCAGCGGCCAACAGGTGCCTATGAATGTGCTGGCACAGATGCGTGAGGCAGAAACAACGCTTGCGATCAACCGGTATAGTCAATTTCCGGCAGCCACCATTTCTTTCAATCTGCCCGATGGCGTTTCTCTGGGTAGTGCTGTAGATGCGGTGCGTGAAGGCGAAGCAGAGATCGGTTTGCCGATGGGTGTGCGTAGCCATCTGCAAGGTGCTGCGAATGCGTTTGAGTCATCACTGAGCAGTACGGTGCTACTGATTCTGGCAGCCATCATCACCATGTATATCGTGCTTGGTGTGTTGTACGAAAGCTATATTCATCCGATCACCATTCTTTCAACGCTGCCGTCAGCGGGCGTTGGCGCATTGCTCTCTCTGATGTTAACCGGTAACGATCTGGGGATCATCGGCATTATTGGCATCATCCTATTGATTGGCATCGTCAAAAAGAACGCCATTATGATGATCGACTTTGCCCTGGATGCCGAACGTAGGGAAGGGCTGTCGCCACGTGACGCTATTCATCAGGCCTGTCTGCTACGTTTCCGGCCGATTCTAATGACTACGATGGCGGCACTCCTGGGTGCCTTGCCGTTGATGCTCGGTGGCGGCATTGGCAGCGAACTGCGCCAACCACTCGGTATTGCCATGGTCGGCGGCTTGTTGCTGAGCCAACTACTGACGCTGTTTACGACACCCGTGATCTATCTGTATTTTGATCGTCTGGCGCGCCGTATTAAAGAGCGCACCGGCTGGGATCTGAATGCGGCACCGACAACGGATGTCGCCAACGGTAGCAACGATTCGTGAACTGGCTGCGGCTATTTGTAGAGCGTCCTATTGCCACCACGCTACTCGTGGTGGCCGTGACCATATCAGGCATCATCGGTTTTCTACAGTTACCTGTTGCACCATTACCGCAGGTTGATTTTCCGACAATCTCTGTTCGTGCCTCGTTGGCGGGTGCCAGCCCGGAAACCATGGCTTCAAGTATCGCAACGCCGCTGGAACGTTCGTTAAGCCGTATTGCCGGCATTACGGAAATGACCTCGTTTAGCACCCAGGGCTCTACCAATGTCACGCTACAGTTTGATCTCGATCGCAATATCGATGGGGCTGCCCGCGATGTACAGGCAGCCATTGTGGCAGCCCGTGCCTTACTTCCGACTGGTTTGCCTTCCAATCCCACCTACCGCAAGGTCAATCTAGCTGATTCACCGATCATGGTGTTGGCACTAACTTCCGAAATTCTTGATGTCTTCCATGTCTATGATGTGGCAGATTCAGTTCTCTCGCAAAAGCTATCGCAAATCAGCGGTATTGGGCAAGTCGTCATTGGGGGAAGTGCCCAACCAGCCGTTCGCGTGACCGTCATACCCGCTGTCATACAGGCTATGGGGATCAGCAGTGAGGATATTCGTACGGCGGTACTCAAGGCTAATCTGAACCTACCCAAGGGCACACTCGAGAATGATCACCGGCAATGGGTAGTCCAGGCAAATGATCAGGCTAAAACGGCAGCCGATTACAAACCGGTGATTGTGGTCTGGCGCAATGGCGCGCCTGTCAGGCTGGAAGATGTAGCAACCGTTACCGATTCCGTACAGGACGTGCGCAATATCGGTCTAACCAATGGCCAGCGCTCCGTGACGCTCATTCTCTATCGTCAGCCCGGGGCCAACATTATTGAAACGGTGGCTCGTGTTAAGGCCGTGCTGCCGCAGCTTGAGGCATCGATTCCTGCCGGTATACGCATAGAAACCGTGATGGATCGAACGCCAACAATTCTGGCGTCGCTCAAAGAAGTCGAGCGAACCTTGGTGCTGTCAGTGGCATTAGTGATTCTTGCCGTCTATCTGTTTCTCAAAAATGGGCGTGCGACGCTTATTCCGGGCATTGTCGTACCCGTATCTCTGATCGGTACCTTCGGCATCATGTATCTGTGCAATTACAGCCTGGATAACTTGAGCCTAATGGCGCTAACGATTGCCACTGGCTTTGTCGTGGATGACGCGATTGTTGTACTGGAAAATATTACCCGGCATCGCGAAGCAGGCATGCCGCTACGCCAAGCCGTATTACAAGGAACGAAGGAAGTTAGTTTCACCGTAATTTCCATCAGCCTGTCACTGATTGCCGTGTTTCTGCCCATTTTGTTAATGGGCGGCATCATTGGGCGTCTATTTCGTGAATTTGCCGTTGTGCTGTCTATCGCCATCCTGATTTCGATGGTGATTTCACTGACGGTAACGCCCATGATGACCGATATTTTGCTGCGCGATCATGAAGCCAAAATTCATACCGCCACGAAGACCCGTCGCAATAAATTTCAATTAGTGGGCCAATACATGACCCGAGGGTTGCATTGGTTACAGGAAGCTTTTACCCGGGCATTTGACTGGGTTTATAAAGGTTACGCCAACACCATTGGCTGGGCGCTTGATCACCGAAAATTCATGCTTACCGGACTTTTGCTAACAATCGTTCTTAACTTTCAGCTATACAAGATCGTTCCTAAAGGATTCTTTCCGCAACAGGATACAGGCCGAATTATGGGCTTCATCCAGGCTGATCAGTCTGTCTCCTTTGGCACCATGAAGGACAAGCTGACCAAATTCATCGGCATCATTCAAGCAGATCCGGCAGTCGATAAAGTCTCAGGCTTTACCGGCGGGTCTCAACGCAACAGCGGCATCGTATTCATTTCTTTAAAACCGTTAGGTGACAGGGATGTTTCGGCCGATGAGGTGGTTAATCGGTTACGCCCAAAACTGGGTAAGGAACCTGGAGCAGGGCTATTTATGGTCCCAATGCAGGATATCCGTATTGGCGGCCGCCCATCGAATGCGCAGTATCAGTTTTCACTGCAGAGTGACGACCTGGAAGAACTGCGTGAATGGGAGCCCAAGATTCGTGCTGCGTTAACCAAACTACCCGTTTTGGCAGACGTTAATACCGACCAGCAGGATCAGGGCCTGCAAACGCGTGTTGAAATCGATCGGGATGCGGCATTCAGACTGGGCGTTACGCCAAAAATAATTGATGCTGCACTCAACAATCTATTTGGCCAACGACAGGTATCCGTCATCTACCGCCCACTCAATCAGTACCGTGTGGTGTTGGAAGCGGCGCCGGAATACACGCAAAGCCCGGATACGCTGGATCGCCTGATGCTGACGGTGCCATCAACAGCAACTACCCCGGCGCGCCAAGTAGCATTGAGTAATGTGGCTCGCATTCTGCCGGATAAAACCCCCTTGGCTGTGAACCACGAAGGGGCCTTCGTGGTTTCAACCCTATCTTTCAATCTACCCCTGGGTGTTTCGCTTTCGCAAGCGACCGAAGCCATTCAAAACACGCTCTATGACATGGGCGTCCCTGATTCGATCCGTGGCACGTTCTCTGGCAGTGCCAAGGCCTTCCAGGCATCGCTTAAATCTCAGCCACTATTGATACTGGCGGCAATTATCGCCGTCTATATTGTTCTTGGCATGCTTTACGAGAGCCTGATTCATCCGCTCACCATTTTGTCGACACTCCCATCGGCGGGTGTTGGCGCCTTACTGGCTATTCTGGCCACGGATACTGACTTCAATATCATCTCGCTGATCGGTGTCATCCTGCTTATCGGGATCGTCAAGAAAAACGCGATCATGATGATCGACTTTGCCATTTCGGCTCAACGCACTGGGCTGGCGGCGCGTGAAGCGATTCACCAGGCCTGTCTACTGAGATTCCGGCCGATCATGATGACCACCTTTGCCGCTTTATTTGCTGCCATTCCACTGGCGATCGGGCAGGGCGATGGAGCAGAGCTCCGCGTACCGCTTGGCGTTGCGATTGTTGGCGGCCTGATTCTGAGTCAGATCCTGACCCTTTACACGACACCGGTTGTTTTTCTGGCGCTGGATCGATTTACCAGAAAACCACGGGAAGAGGGCGCACAAACCGATAGAATAGGGTCTGTGGCGTCCCGATAACGATCATGAATTCCAAACCCATCCCTAACAAGCTCTGGCTTGCGATTTTAGGCACCTGCCTGATGGCTGGCTGTGCCGTTGGGCCTGATTACGAACGCCCTGAGGCCCCATTGGCGGCTGAGTTCAAAGCCGCACCGGGCTGGAAAATTGCCGCCCCTGAAGATGATGTCACCAAAGGCGAATGGTGGAAAATCTACAAAGACCCACAGCTTGATGAGCTGATGGCGCAGGTTTCACCTAATAACCAGAACATTGCCATTTATGTCGCCCGGGTTCGTCAGGCACAAGCTTTAGCCAGTGGCGCCAACGCGGCACGCTATCCGACCTTTGGCCTTAACGCAAATGGCGGCCGCGAGGCATCGGGCACGGGCATGGGTAACCTGGTTAATCCAGACGGCACCATTAATGATGGTGCCATTCTGAATCAGGTCAATATGTATGGCGGAGTCAGCTGGGATAGTGATCTTTGGGGCAAATTACGTAGAAATGTCGAGTCTAAGGACGCTAGCCTGGTTGCCAGTGTTGCCGACCTGGAAAACGCCAAGCTATCTATGCAGACCCAGCTGGCCCAGGCTTACTTTCTGGTCCGTTCACTTGATTCTCAGAAGCACCTCCTGAGTGATACAACCGCGTCCAATTTGGAGGCTGTCCGGCTAACCAAAAACCAATATGATGTGGGTGTGAAGGCGCGCCAGGATCTAATCAATGCCGGCTCGCAGTACCGCAGCGTTCAGGCGCAACTGATTGAGGTGGGCGTCAATCGTGCGGCCCAGGAGAATCTGATTGCAGTCCTCATCGGCAAACCGCCATCTAAATTTTCATTAGATTTCAATCCGTTACCAACAAGAGCTAATCTAGTAGTTCCAGTTGTGCCTGCGGGCTTACCTTCAAAATTGCTTGAGCGGCGACCGGATGTCGCTGCGGCAGAACGTCGTATGGCGGCGGCTAATGCCCAGATCGGGTTTCAGAAGGCAGCGTATTTCCCGAGTCTGACCTTAAACGCAGGCCAGAATAACCTGGGCTTTCTCGGTTCTTCCTTTAACCAGTTGCTGACCACCTCGTTTCTTTACTGGGGTATAGGACCAAGCATCGCCTTTACCTTGCTCGATTTTGGGGCGCGCGCCGCTAAAGTTGAAGAAGCACGCGGTGTTTATGATGAAAACGTTGCTACTTATCGCCAGGTTGTATTAACCGCCATGCAGGAAGTTGAAACCCAACTGGCTGCACTACGTATTTACGAAGAAGAAGCGGGCATCCAGGATGAGGCTGCTGAACTCGCTGAGCGCGGCGTGGTCATTGCTTTGAACCGCTATCAGGCAGGCATCGATAATTACACCAATGTCGTAGTTGCAAAAAATAGTGCGCTAAATAATCAGCAGAAATCCATACTGATTGCCCAACAACGTCTTAATGCCAGCATTTTATTAATTAGGTCTCTGGGCGGCAGCTGGTCATTATAACGCAGCTTGGGAAGGTCTGATAAACCTAATGCTTTGTGCCAACCGGAATCGAGTTGAAGCGTTATAGGGATGAGAATAAATTGATCGGGGTAAGTTGATGCAACTGGGGCTGAAAGAATCTGGATATATCCGTAATGAGAAGGTCACGCACCAGCAACGGTTTCTGCAGGAAATGGATTGCGTGGTGCCGTGGGCCGATATGGAGAAGCGCATAGCGCCTTACTACGACAAGACTGGCGCCAAAGGCGGCCGCCCCCCTGTACGGCTTGGCATCATGCTGCGCATTTATTTTCTACAGCAGTGGTTTGGTTTGTCTGACCCGGGGATGGAAGAGAAGCTGTATGAGGTTCCCAGTATGTGTATGTTCGCAGGCATTGATCGCAGCCTGGTGGATGTGCCTGACGAAACGACGATTCTGAACTTCAGGCACCTGTTGGAGAAACACCATCTGGCACAGGCGTTGTTTGATTGTGTGAAGGATCTGCTCACGGCACGAGGCTTGCTGCTTAAGGAAGGTACCTTGGTGGTTGCCCCGCTGATTGATGCCCCCAGTTTAACAAAGAACAAAGAGGGGTGTCGAGATCCGGAAATGCACTCGACCAAGAAGGGTGACCAATGGTACTTCGGCATTAAGGCGCACATCGGTGTGGATGCGAACTCAGGGCTGGTACACACGGTGGTCGGCACAGCCGCCAATGCGCACGATGTCACCCAGGCGGCAGATCTGCTCCACGGCGAGGAAACCTATGCTTTGGGCGACGCGGGTTATCAGGGGGTTCAGAAGCGACCGGAACACGGGGCGACCGAGACGTTCTGGATCGCTGCCATGAGGCCTGGAACAGTCCGTGCATTACCGGACAATCCACAAGGGAACATCGCTCGGCGACTTGAGAAGATCAAGGCGGGGATTCGGGCTAAGGTCGAGCACCCGTTTCGGGTGATCAAGTGCCAATTCGGTGATACAAAAGTGCGATATCGTGGTCTTGCCAAGAACGCGGCTCAACTGACCACGCTGTTTGCGCTCTCCAATCTTTGGATGGTGCGCAAAAAATTTTTACAGAAGATCGTGGCATAAATCCGCCAAAAAGGCGGATGCAGGAGCGCATCTGGTCAAAATTCGCCGAAATATCGGCAGATTGCATCAAGAAATCGCTAAAATCATCAATTCCTTGGATCAGCCACACCTGCAAACATAGTTTGTCAGGCTTTCCCTAATTTCAGAGTCAATACATATGGATTTTAAGGCCCTGTTTCTAAATAGTCCGCTAGGAAAAAAACTCTCTCCTTCTAGGGGGTTAGATGAGGGTTCACAACCTTTAAAGACTGGTTTGGGCGGGGGTGAGTCTTCACAGACGGCGCCTGTGGAAGTGAAGAAGACTAAAGTAGCCAAACAAAAAAAGCCAGCCGATGTAGAAGAGGTGGTTGAGGCACAAGCTGATTCAGAGG
>CAIQBG010000014.1 GCA_903870055.1 uncultured Pseudomonadota bacterium | reverse complement strand
CTCGCATACTGACATGCTCTGCCTGCCATAACTCTACGCGAATGCGCTCATCTGTCTGAAGTTGCTGATATTTCCTATTTCCCATGCAAAACACCTTACCTTATTGGTCAAGTGTTGCTCTTCAGACTTGAAACCGCCAAGACTTTTACCTGGCGGATGCCACGATGGAACTTGTTCGCAAAGATGAGGAGTCTGTGCTGGATGCGGCTGAAGTAAGGAAGTCTATTGCCTTGGATCATTAAATATACCGAGTCTGCGCAGCGGCAGCGTAAGAAGCTGGACAAGGCGGCTGCGCTGCGGGTGATCTGCGATATTCAGGATCAAACCGTTGTTATTCTGGTCATTGCGATCGGCCATCGGCGAGAGGTGTATCGGGGGCGGTAGGCGGCATCACAGAGGGGTTTGGTTGCAATGTGCAACCCGTGGTTGTATATTGAAACCAATTAACAGGTTTGGGAGGTGATATGCCCGTTGCAATGAAAATTTCTGATGAGCTTGCGAACGACGCTAAGCCCTATGCCGCCGCCGAGCACCGTAGTGTGCCCAAGCAAATCGAGTACTGGGCGCGTATTGGTAAGGCGGTGACGGATAACCCGGATATGCCGGTGGCCATGGTGCGCGAGATTTTGTTGGCACGCCAGGAGCGCCTCTCCGACCAAGCAACTGAATACAAGTTCGGCTGAAATGCTTAAGGTTAGTGCGGTACCTACCTTCTTGCGGGCGGTGAAGAAGCTACACGCCAATCAGAAGGTGGCGCTGGATGATGCGGTGAAAGAGATTGCTGCCCAGCCCGGTGCGGGGGAAGAAAAGCGCGGTGACCTATCTGGAGTGTTCGTGCACAAGTTCAAGATGAATGGTCTGGAGTACTTGCTGGCCTATGAACTGTTGCCCAATAAACAAGCGCCGGAAGAAGTCATGCTATTGGCTCTTGGGGCACATGAGAACTTCTACCGAAATTTGAAGGGGCGGTAGCCCCCGTTTTCTAAAGTTAGGCAAGTTTACGGTGCAGAGTGGCCAGCGCAAAAAGCGAGAGTACAACGGCCATGCTGCCCAGTAAGCTGCCGGCAGCGTGAGCCATAAATTGAGCTGCAGCCCTGTGTTCGAAGGCAGGGATCAGGGCGGTGTGCAGCAGGGCGTCGGATAGCGTCTGCAGGCCAACCACGATAAGAATGTGCCTGTAGCCGAGTCCGGATAGTTCGTCGTTAATGCGGCTGGCGTGGCATACCGCGTGGATTAATCCGAGTAAAGACAGCGTGGAGAGGGTGCCGTAAGCAGCCTGTACTGTGAGGTTGTCGAAGTGTAGCGGGTAGTGTGCCAGAAGTGCACTGCCTAGGCCCATACCGATGATGCATCCAGGTAGTGCGCGGAGTCCGTACACAAAACAGGCAAGCAGCTGGATGCCTGCTGGCAGAAAAACCAACGGGTTGCCATGTTGTTGCGCTAGGTAAGTGGCTAGCAACAGGGTGCTGATGATCAACGTGGGGCTGAATCGGGTCATGAGGTGTTGCAACATCCACAGACTGTAGCGGCCGTGTTGGGGGCTGCCAGCTGGTAGACCTACTAGGTTTGTTACCTGAATCGGGTTCGTGTAAAGGTGCTAGCATTACTTAATGCGCATATCGGAATCGTTCCAGCAGTTGCTGCGGGTTGATCAGGAGTCGGCCTGGTGTGGGGCGCTTTTTAATTTTGGGCGAGAGCTGGGCTTTGATCGTTGCCTGGTGGCGATTGTGCCCAAGGCGGGGATGGGGCTGGAGCAAGCTTATTTACGCAGTAACTACCCAGGGGATTGGCGGTCGTTTTACGACGCAGAAGGCTTGGTGCATGTAGACCCCACGGTGGCGCATTGTGTGGCGCACAGTACGTCGTTGATTTGGTCACCGGGGCTGTTTCGCAGTGCTAAGCAGCAGGTGATGTATGAAGAGGCCAGTAGCTATGGCTTGAAGTCTGGCATAACGTTACCGATGCATGGCCCGCGTGGCGAGCTGGGTATTCTGTGTTTTGTGAATGACGCTAAGCCGTCTAAGCAGTTTGATCGAGATGTAGGGCAGGTGTTGCCGGAATTGTCGTTGCTGCGGGATATGGCGTTTCAGAGCGGTGTAGATTTTGCGCTGATGCAGGTTGCGCCGGAAGCGGTGTGCGTGGCTGCCCCATTACCAAGCTTGACCGCGCGGGAGCAAGAATGCCTGCAGTGGGTTAAAGAGGGCAAGACTAGTTGGGAAATCGGGCGGATACTGGGTATATCCGAATCCACGGTGAACTTTCATGTGGCGAGTTTTAATAGAAAGCTGGACGCCACTAACCGCCACCAGGCGGTGATTAAGGCGCTGAAACTCGGGCTGCTGTAGTTGCCGCCCGGCTTGGCATGGCCTGCAGGGCAATTTTGAAGCGACGCTGTGCCCGTTCCAGGTCGGCATCCCCAATCACACCATCTAGATAGAGTCTTACCAATATGGCTATGGCGGGCGGTACAGGTTGCCCCCGCTCGATGCGGCTAGCTGTGCGCTGGTTAACGCCAAATCGGCCCCAGAACTCGGTTTGGGATTCGTTGCGGTTAAGGCGTAGATCTCGTAGGTCGTCTGAGTGCATGCATGATCGCTGGGTGATGCGGATTGAGTACGCATGGTGACAGATTGGCAACGCCTGCGAACCTGGTAGAAGTATTAGGCGCCACCTAAAGCTTGAGCTTAAACAAAGAAGGCAGCCCTTCCGGTTCAGGAAGGCAATCAAAATTTGAGCCTCGTATATTGAATTAAGCACGTTCTTAAGGAGCTCTTATGTGGTCTGCTTATTTCAAGATATGGTTTTTGGCAGCGATTCTAGCGCTTGTAGTTTGCGGGTACAGCTACGGCGGAGAGGCTAATGCCGCTGTATTAAGCGGTGTGCACGGTAGATCTGATGGCAACGTTGTGGTTACTTGTTTCGTTCCTGAAGAAAATATTGTGAGCCAGCCAGAGGTCGATAATCTGATGCTGCATTGGCAAACATACCTGTTTAAAGAGTTGGCGGACAAAAAGCTAAGTCGGGTGTATTTGTTGCAGAAAAGCCGCAGAGGTGTGGTGTTTACATTCATAGGCATGCAACCCGGGGTAGCGGCAAGTAATGCTCAGCGCATTTCAAGAAAACTTGAGCAGATTGCGTCAGACAATAAATTGGATTTGAAGGATGTCTGTAGCACGCATCAGCTAGAGGACTAGCAGATGTTATGGCCTTCCATTTTTAGAAGGGGTGGTAAAGAAAGCCCTCGTATAGTGATTTGAGCATTTCAATGCGTTGGTTGCCTATACATCGAGGGAGGTTATATGTTGTCTTCATTTATTAAACCCAGGCTGTTGGTAGTGAGCATTCTTTTTATGATGCAGAGCTACGGTTTTGCCAGCGAGTCGGGAACAACGGCGTTTAGTCAAAAGCCAGGCAAAGGCGATGGTAAAACGGTGGTTGCTTGTTTTGTTCCAGATAACAACCGAATGAGTCAGCAAGAGTTTGAAGCGCTTTTTCCGCTCTGGCACAACTATTTGATGCAGGAGTGGGCGGATAAAAAAATAAGCCATGTCTATTTTCTGCAAGATATTCGTAGTGGCGTAGTTTTTACGGCTAACGGCAAGCCCCCCGCAGAGGCTGCAAAGAATGCACAGAGAATATCTGCAGCGATAGGGCAAATTGCTAAAGATCATGGCTTTGATCACAAGGGTGTTTGCACCACATATCAGCTGGCGGGCAAGTGGTTGCCTTAAGGTGCTTGGCTTCATTTATTGGTGAGCGAGAGGTAATTATATGAATAGAAGTATTCTGTGGTTAGGCGTTTCAATACTTTTCGGTGTATCGCAAGCAGTTGCAGATAACCACGTAGATTGGAGTTATGAAGGAGAGACGGGCCCGGCGCATTGGGGAGCGTTGAGCGAAGATTTCGTTGCATGCCAAAACGGGCAGCTGCAGGCGCCTATAGATATTCAGTCGACGATGGTTGGTAAAGCCGCTAATAAGTTGAAGACTTTTTACCGTCCGTCTGCTGGAGACATTGTTAACAACGGGCACACGATTCAAGTCAATCTGAAGGATGGTGGTTATGCCCAATTGGCTGGATCGCGATACAACATTTTGCAGTTTCATTTACACACACCTTCAGAAGAAACGGTGAATGGTGTGCGCTATCCGATGAATGCGCATCTGGTTCATGTGAAACAGCCCAGTTCTTCTTATGATGCAGCTCCACCTAAGTTGGCAGTGATTGGGTTGTTCTTTAAAGAAGGACAAGAGAATGCGGTGTTAAAACCCGTGCTTGATGCTATGCCTACAAAGCCCGGATCGGTGTCGTTGGTGAGCCAAGTTGATTTAACAGATCTGTTGCCTGCATCGTTGGCTTTTTATAGCTATGCCGGATCGTTAACAACACCAGCGTGCACCGAAGGAGTGGATTTTTACATCCTTAAGGTGCCTGTTGAATTATCACCTGCACAGTTACAGCAATTCAAGCAGATCTTCCCAATGAATGCCCGCCCAATCCAACGTTTGAACGGTCGTCAAGTCGTAGAAGGCAACTAAGGTGCTGCCCTCTGGTAGGAGGTTCTTGAGTTGGAAGGAGTAGGAAGGGTTTGAAAAAGTTGCGCTGATATTTTTCCTCCAAGTAGTTCGATGTCTTGGTCTTGCAAAGACCTAAATCTTGGAGGAGCTGTCATGATCAGCCAACAAAAGAAGTTTCAGAGAACAGTTTGTTTTTTGATGGTTTCGAGTGTGTTTGCCTGCGGTGCATCGGGTGCATTTGGTCAAACGGTGATAGGCAATGCGACTGGTGCGCAGGGTACGACAGGAGCCACAGGCTCCAGTAGTAATTCTCCGGTAAACGGTGGAAATGGTAATGCTGGATCAAGTACGTCTGGGCAGCAAAAGGGTGAAAGTGGCGGTAATGGTTCTGGCGGCGAGAATGCAACGGGAACCGGTGGAGCGGGCGGTACTGGTGGGGATGGTGGATTGGCTCAATGGTGTACTGCTGGTTGTACTTGGGGCGGTTCGGGTGGCGATGCGGGTGCCGGTGGTAATGGCAGCACAGGTGTAAATGGCCAGGTTGGAGGTACAGGGCAGCAAGGATCCGTTGCTTATACAACAGGTGGTACCGGTAACTATGAAGTGAGTGGCGCTGTGGTTGGCGGAAATGGTGGTGCTGGCGGCACTTCTAATGCAGCGGGTACTGGTGGCAATGGAGGCAATGGAGGTAACGGCGGGACTTCTGGGGGTACTAATTTTGCATCAGGTCAATCCGGCCATGGCGGACTGGGAGGCAATGGGGGCAATGGTGCTGACGGTGGCTCTGGGGCGAACGGGGGCGCTGGCGCTAATGGGTCTACAGGGCTTGCTGTTAACACTGGGCTCACAACAGTGAGTGTGTTAAACGGTAGTTCTGTGATTGGTGGTGCTGGAGGCGCTGGTGGAACTGGAGGCGCTGGTGGAACTGGCGGTAACGGTGCTAATGGCGGCAATGGAGGCTATAGCCAATATGGTTCGGGTGTTGGCATGTGGGGAGGTAATGGCGGTAACGGCGGTTCTGGCGGTTCTGGCGGTAACGGCGGCAACGGTGGTGTTGGTGGTAACGGTGGCAATGCCGTTGTGTCTTCGCAAAACTTCAATGAAATCAAAGTAGCCGCTGGTGCCTCTGTTATTGGGGGTGCAGGAGGTGTAGGTGGTACGGCTGGGTCAGGTGGTTCTGGCGGAGCAGGTGGTAATGGCGGTGGCGCCGGTGGTACGCAATCATCGGGATCTAGCCCAGGTTCCCCTGGGGCTAGCGGCGGGACTGGATCTGTCGGTGCTGATGGTGTTGTCGGCACTATAGGGAATGGTGGCGCAGGGATTGTGATTACAGGTGCATCGAATGTGATCAATAATGCAGGCACCATTACTGGTGGCGCAGGCCTTAACACCCAGACGAATCAGGGTAATGCTATTCAGGTAAGTGGCCAGAATAGCCGTACTGTTAACGCTGGAACAATAGCTGCTGGTGCTGGCGCATCGACGGCGATCTTGTATCAGGCAGGGGCTAATAATGCACAGCTTGAAGTGCAGAATGGCTCTACGATTATAGGCAAGGTAGATGCAACGGCGGTATCTTCGGCCGGCTTGATAGTTGGTACAGGCACGCAGACAGAAGGTGCGTTCAATGTATCTGATATTGGCACTCAGTATCTGGGCTTTAGTTCGTTTATCAAAGAAGGTGCTGACAATACGCTAACCTTAACTGGTTCAAACAGCGGAGCCACGCCATGGACCATTAAGGAAGGCACGCTAGCGATTACCAATGATAACCAGTTGGGCGCATCAAGCAGCGCGCTAACTTTTGGTAGCAACGCTGATAATACGGGTACTTTAAGTGTTCTTAATTCAACTGCGACGTCCCGCAATATTGTGCTGTCGAGCAACGGTGCTATTGATGTGGCGGATGGTCAAAATTACCAGAATAGTGGTGTTTTTTCCGGTGCTGGTGATTTAACCAAACAGGGTAATGGCACGATTTCAGTGACCGGTACAAATACGTATACCGGTGCTACTACTGTAGCGGCAGGCACGTTGGCTCTGGCGGGTGCCGGTTCTATTGCTCAGAGTAGTGGTGTGAACCTGAACTCAGGAAATTCGAACCTGGACATCAGTGCGACTACGGCGGGCGCAACGGTAAATAACCTGAGTGGTGTTGCAGGTAGCCAGGTGAATCTGGGTACACAAGCGCTAACG
>CAIQBG010000013.1 GCA_903870055.1 uncultured Pseudomonadota bacterium | reverse complement strand
TCAGAACTATGCATCCGACTGGATGTGGACATACAATCATGAGCGCCCTAACATGGCACTGGGCGGCATCACCCCCAAACAGAAGTCAGCTCTCTTAAATCTTTCTACTTCTGGCCACCGCTAAAAATGGGGGGATTACCCTACACTCGACAAGATGGGGAATCTATTCATCTGCATTTGTAAGATAAAATAAATAACCGTTTGATTTTAGGGATACAAATGAAAAAGCTTATCGTACTAGCATTAATGACTGCCTCCGTAGCAGCACAAGCAGGCATTATTGCCGACACGCCAACCGGGTGGTTTGTAAGTGCCGATCAGAAAAATGGCATTACATTTGGTGACGGTGATTTTTCAAAGAAGCAAAGTTTCACCATATACCAAGGTGAAATCTTGGTGGGTGGCAAATGCAATTTGAAAGACAAGAAGTCTTGTAGTTCTTTTGCTGGCGAAGCAAAGCCAGTTGCCCCTGGTGTTTACAAGTATGCTTCTAAGAGCTGTAAATTAACCATCAAAGAAGAAGCAAGAGATGTCGTTATTACCGATGTAGAAGGATGCGGCAAAGATGGTTACAAGTTAAGCAATATCTACCTACCAGTAGGCATGTAGATTTTATAATCTTCGAGAAAAGTTTTAATAAAAAGGACTCTTTAGGAGTCCTTTTTATTATTAGAACGACGGGAACTGACCGCTATTAGCGTCTGCTTTCTCGACGCTAATGGATGTACTTTAAGCGGATAACAAGGCTTAGGCTCATAGACGGGGGCTGCTTGAAACGGCCGCAGACGTCGCGGCGCGCGGGGGCGCGGATAGGGCATCACCTATCAAGTGGAACTCCTCAGCGTAAAGCTCAGGGTTATCTAATTGCGTACCTTTCATATCATAAAGACGGATTCTGACCGAAGTTTCATGGCGATTCACCGCCACGATGTTGAATACGATTTCCGTCACTTGCGCCAACATGTCTTTGTAGAATCTATTTTGGACACCTAAGCCAACCAATCCTCCAATGAACGGTAAAAAGGATGCCGCCCCCGCAGTTAAAGCCTCCCCTGTAGAAACGCCTTGAGTCTTAAAGCGACATACCCCTTCCAACTGATGAGCTTTCTTGACGTCAGCAGTAGTAAATAAGCAACGCTCACTTCGCTCTTGAGCTTGCGCCTTGATCGATGCTGCTATGTAGGCAATACCTAAATCAAAGGTTCGCGTCTGAATTGCTTCTAGCTGCTCGGGAGAAAGATCAACATGCACGACCACCTCTGGCTCAATCGCCTCCGAAGGTTCAGTAACTTCAGCAGGTTCTGCATTCACAGACATTGCCATAGCGCTCGCAACGGTAAACGCTAAAGCCCACGCTAGCGTACGTTTGGCGCTGACATTGAGAGTCATCTTGTTATATAACCTAACGGTAAGATTTGACAGTTAGGACGTTATACATCAAAGACGGCGCAATTGTGTTTAGTAAATTATCGTCGATTCAGAGTTTGGCTCTCAGAAGCCCCAAACCAGAAAGCCAACCTCTTACGGGGTTGGCTTTTTCATTTAGAATCACCAACGAATATCTATTTGTTTAACGAATACTCACAACCTTAAAGAAAGCCCACATGGACGAAAATACAATCCGCGAGCAGGCGTTTGCGATGCCATTCTGCAGCCCAGCCTATTCAAAGGGACCCTTCCGCTTTTACAACCGGGAAACCTTTTCCGTAACCTTCCGTACCGATCCAGCTGTGCTACGAGATATTGTTCCTGAGCCGCTGACCATTGGCGACCCGCTAGTTACATTTGAGGTCATTAAGATGCCAGACTCCTGCGGCTTCGGTGACTACAACGAAGCGGGTATGGAGATTGCAGTTATCGGTCCAGATGGAAAACATGGCAGCTACACGCACATGCGTTTCTTGGATGATGAAGCCCCCACCGCAGGCGGAAGAGAAATCTGGGGCTACCCAAAAAAGATTGCAAGCCCGACCCTAACCATTGAAAGCGATGCATTGGTTGGTCGACTCAAGTACGGTTCGGTCGATGTTGCCGTTGCAACCATGGGCTACAAGTACTCCATGCTGGACCTTGAAGAGGAACAGAAAAAAACGGCAAATACACCGTGCTATCTGCTCAAAATCCTTCCTAACCCAGACAATACGCCAGCAATTTGCCAGCTCGTGCGTTTCTTTTGCTCCGACGTTGTCATGAAAGGCGCCTGGACTGGGCCAGCAGATGTGGAGTTCTTCAAGCATGTACTGGCACCACTTGCAAAAGTGCCTGTGCTTGAAATTGTGTCAGCCAAACATGTTCTCTGTGACCTCACCTTGGGCGCAGGAGAGATAGTTCACGATTATTTGAAAACGAAATAAGACACACAATCTGTGGGTGCCTGGGTCTAAGCCCAGATAGCACCGAACAGCTTAACAAGGGGGTTAGCTTATCGAGCTAGCCCCTTTGTTATTAGAAATGGTAATTGAACGTTCTTTGACACACCATAAGCGTGTTAATCATCCTTAACGATTAGCATCCAGTTGGAACAATCGCTTTTGGGCTGATGCTTGTACTAAAATGATCAACGTGATTAAAGACAAACCTTGCGGGCTCTCAGCAGCGATATGTTCGATCGATACTAATGGTGTTTAACTCACTCCTAGTTTGCGAAGAATGCGATATGCTGCTTCGTGAAAAGCCATTGGATCCTGGCAGCATGGTCATTTGTCCGCGCTGCGGCCATGTATTGCATCGCTATCAACCGGAAGGACTACAACGTAGTCTGGTATTTTCTCTGACGGCCGCCGTGCTTTTTGTTATCTCAAACGCATTTCCGATCGTTGGCCTAACATCGCAAGGCCTGGAGAGTTCGACATCGTTACTCGGCATGGTTGACAGTCTATTTCATGACGATATGCCACTGGTTGCGATTCTTGTCTTTGCTACCACCTTTCTAATGCCTGCATTAGTGATTGGTGCTTTGATCTACATGCTGCTGCCATTGCGTTTAGGTTTTTTAGCGCCAAATGTCGCGGCTATTTTCAGGATCATGCATTTATCCAAACCCTGGGCCATGATTGAAGTGTTCATGCTGGGGTTAATTATTACTATCAGCAAACTGAATGCGCTGGCAACCGTCCTGCCAGAGATTGCGCTGTGGTCTTTTGTTTGCCTGATGTTCGCATTAACGGCAGCTGCTGCAAATTTTGATCCTCGAACATTCTGGGATCAGGTAGAGAAGCTGCAATGACAGACCACGTGTTAACCGGTACTGCAGCCCATGTGGTCGGCTGTGATGGGTGCGGACTGGCGCATCATGCGCTATCAGATCAACATGACATGTGCTGTCTGCGTTGTGGTTTGCCCTTGCATTTTCGCAAGCCGGATAGCCTTAATCGCACATGGGCGCTACTCATTGCTTCTTACGTATTGATCATCCCGGCCAACCTCCTGCCGGTGATGAAATCTAGCACCCTCGCTGGCACTGAAGACGACACGATTATGGGTGGCGTCATTTATTTATGGGAATCGGGCTCTGAAGTTCTAGGTGCCATCTTGTTTATTGCAAGTATTGTGATTCCCCTTTCGAAGTTGTTTGCCTTAACCTATCTTCTTATTTCAGTGCGACGACGCTCTACATGGCAGCCTAAAACGCGAACCCAGATTTATAGAGTACTCGAAGCAGTGGGGCGCTGGTCGATGATTGATGTGTACGTCGCCTCAATGCTTACAGCGCTTGTACAGTTTGGCAACCTAATGTCTATTAATGTCGGCGCTGGCGCCATCGCTTTCGGTGCCGTAGTTGTCCTCACGATGATTGCCGCTGAATGCTTTGACCCCCGATTGATCTGGGACGCAGCTAACCAAACACAAGCGACAACAGATTCACCCAAGGAAAACCATGCCGTCTGATGCCAATAACGAACAAGAATTCGCTAATCTACCCCAACCGATCTCAAAGCAACCGCGCAATTGGTCTTCTCGGTTTATCTGGATCATCCCCATACTGGCTCTGATTGTAGGCATTGGCTTGGGCGTCAAAGTCATTCTGGAACGCGGCCCGACAATCACCGTATCCTTCAAATCCGGCGAGGGGCTTGAAGCCGGAAAAACGCATGTGAAGTACAAAGATGTGATTATCGGGGTAGTCAAGACTGTAGATTTGTCCGAGGACCACAAAGAAGTGGTGGCAACCATTCAGATGGATAGAAAGGCCTCCGACTTCCTACGTGAAGATACCCATTTCTGGATTGTCCGTCCTCGCATTACCGCCAGCGGTGTTTCTGGGCTCGGCACCCTTTTTGGTGGCTCCTACATAGCCGCGGATCTGGGCTTGTCTAAAGAAAACCGGGAAAGTTTTGTTGCGCTCGAATCTCCACCGATTTTGACTCGAGATGTGCCGGGTCGTAAATTCAAGCTACATGCCCCGAATTTGGGTTCACACGATATTGGCACCCCCGTTTATTTCCGCCGACTCATGGTGGGCGAAGTGGTTGCCTATGATCTGGATAAAGATGGAAAAGGCGTAACAATTGACGTGTTTGTTCATGCACCCTACGACAAATATGTCAGGAGCAACACGCGGTTTTGGAATGCAAGCGGTATTGATGTTTCCGTCGGTGCGACAGGCATCAACGTTCAAACAGAGTCTTTGATCTCTGTGTTGGCAGGTGGCATTGCATTTGAAGGTCCGCCACCAAACTTTGATGGCAATGACCAAGTATCTGGAGCGAATCAGAACGATCAGTTAGCTGATACTGAAGAAGCTGCCTCTGACGCCGTTTTCCAGCTTTTTTCGACGCGCGATTTAGCCATGAAGCAGCCGGATAGTCGTGTAGATCGTTACGTTATAAACTTCAAACAGTCGGTTAGAGGCCTTTCTGTCGGCGCCCCGGTTGATTTCCGCGGCGTCACTATCGGTGAGGTGTTGAGTATTGGTGCCTTGGTAGACCCGAAAGACTTTACGATTACTCAACCGGTCATGATCAACCTTTATCCGGATCGCCTACGTCTTCGGACAATGGCTAACGGCAAGCCATACCCACCCCCTAAAAACGATGAAGAACGACTCCAACGTTACCAACGTATGATCGATCGTGGTTTCCGTGCACAACTGCGTACCGCAAACATTCTTACGGGGCAGCAATATATTGCGGTGGATTTCTTCCCGGATGCGCCCAAATATACGCTTAACGCCAAAGCAAAGCCTCTGGTATTTCCATCAATTCAGGGAAACTTAGAAGACATGGAAAAATCCGTTGCTGGCATTGTCAAGAAACTTGATACCGAAACCTTGCCTGATCTGAACAAAACACTCAAGAGTGCTGATGCATTGTTGTCAAACGATTCTCCACTGCAGATGGATCTCCGTGAAACACTACGCGAGCTTACTAAAGCAGCGACGTCCTTAAAGAAACTTGCTGACACAGTTGAAGACCAGCCGCAGTCATTGATCTTCGGCAAGCCATCAGGGGAGACAAAATAATGAAAAACATTGTGATCCTAATTGCTACAGCTTTCGTGCTTACGGCCTGTAGCTCGCCAAAGAATACGTATTACACCCTGAACGCACCTGACGTCTCCGCCACAACGGCAATGGCACAAAAGACGAGCATTCTCGTAGGGCCTGTCACCATACCAACGATTCTAGACACTCCCCAATTAGTCTCATCTGATAGCAGCAACCAGGTTACTGTCTATGAATACCGACGTTGGGCTGGCTCCCTAAAATCCGACATAGAACGTGTTGTTGCTGCAGACTTGTCTCGCGATCTAGCCACCCAAAACGTTTGGAGCTATACACAGAGCCCCTTTGTCCATTATGACTACCAGGTATTCATTGATGTGCAAAAGATGGATAGCAAACTTGGCGATTCTGTATTACTAGAAGTCTTGTGGACTATCAAACCGACCCATACGAAATCTGGCCCTACAGCAGGCAAAGACACACATACTGCAAAGCGCAAAGGTGGTGCGTCTGACAAACAGCAGATTACAGGCCGGTCAGTAGTCCGTGAGCCAGTATCCGGAAGCGGTTTTGAAGCCCTTGTCGCGGCACAGAGTCGTGCCTTTGATAAAGCGACTCTAGACATTGCTAAAGCTATCCGCACTGATTAACCAAACCCAGGAGAAGCAGCCTGAATGACCATCTGAAAAAACATAATCAAGCCTGATCCCTGGGCGTACTAACGGATACACAAAAAATACTAACGTGCTCAGCCAGAGTAATTTTGCCTAAACCGTCTTCAGCACTATCCAAACATAACAAAAGGAGCAGCGATGCCAATTACTAAAGGTTACAAACAGCTTATCGCGGAAGCCCGCGATAAAATCCGGACACTTTCGCTTGATGAAGCCAAAGCAAAATTTGGCAACCCAAATGTGATATTTGTAGACATTCGGGACATCCGAGAAATTGAGCGCGAAGGTATGATTCCTGATGCATTTCATGCACCCCGTGGCATGCTCGAATTCTGGGTTGATCCGGAAAGTCCGTACCATAAAGAAATTTTCAGCAGTGGCAAGGAGTTTGTCCTTTATTGCCAATCAGCCTGGCGTTCGAGTCTAGCTACCCTAGCACTCCAAGAAATGGGTTTAAGCCCCATTAGCCATATCGAAGGTGGCTATAAAGCATGGAAGGAATCTGGATTGACTACAGCTGCCAAGCCAGTACAAAAACATAATTAGCAAGCACCGCTCTGGCTATTCGCAGAATACAACAACGTGTTCTTCACCAAACAAAGGAATCCATCATGAAACGAATTGCCCTATTCCTTTCTTCCCTCGCTTTGACCACGAGCTTCGCCTTGGCCGATAGCAATCTTAAAAGCGGGCTGGGTGGCGCGCTCGGTGGGGTTGGTGGTGCGGCCTTAGGCAATGCTATCGGTGGCAGCACTGGCGCCGTGGTTGGCGGCGCTGTTGGCGGTGCGACCGGTGCTGCTGTAACGACTAAAGGCAAAGGCAAAACCGGGGCGGTTGTCGGTGGCGCAGTTGGTGGTGGCGCAGGCGCAGCAGTCGGCAATCAAGTGGGCGGTTCTACGGGTGCCATTGTTGGTGCTGGCGTAGGTGGTGGCAGTGGTGCTGCGTTAGGTCGTCAACTTTCCAAGTAAATGACTATATTGCTGACTTAATCAATACGCTCAAGACGCCGTTCAAACCTAATTTTTATTCTCAAAATCAATGTCCTGCGGTGGCTATTGTTTTATTAATTAGCACGGCCATTGCCATGGAGATTGGCCGCAGGCTGGGTTTAGCCGACCACCAACGGAATCCATCCGCTAGAGGAAAAGGTGGCGGTTTCAAGTCTGAAGAGCAACGGTTAAAAGTTTAATGGATCACGGCTGATTCGTGTGGGTTTTCAAGAACTTTTGCCAAGACCTGTAATGGCGTTAGCCACCCTAGAGTCTTTCTTGGCCGTGTATTGAGACGATC
>CAIQBG010000012.1 GCA_903870055.1 uncultured Pseudomonadota bacterium | reverse complement strand
GACAGTGACGGCGTTATCTGGGCGGGCCATATATTTTTACCGATGCTCGGCATGCGGCTTTACGTTCACAAGAGCCTTTGATCACTGGCATCATTCTGATTTTGAAAAACACATATACAATGCCGACTATACAATACATGATCCAGAGTACGCGAACAATGAAAGAGGAGAGCGTACAGCATTTGATTTGATAAGAACGTTTGGGTTCGATTTGTCTAATTTATCAATATTAGACTGGGGTGCTGGACAAGGAGGATTCAGTGAAACCCTTTTGAAAAACGGTTTTAGTAGGGTAGACAGTTACGATCCCTTTTCAATTAATGCTGCAAGATACCCATCGGATTTATATGATGTAGTGACATGTTTCGAGGTTTATGAGCATGTGTTGGAACCTGTAACGCTAACTTCTGAATTAGCAGCAAGGCGTAATCCAAGTGGAGCAATTTTAATTTCTACGCTTTGCTGTACTCAGCAAGTCGTAGATTTCGGTTTGGAAAATTGGCACTATTGTGTACCTCGCAATGGTCATATCTCATTTATGACACCGGAATCACTCCAGGTTTGCGCCAAATCGGTCGGGCTTTGTGCGTATTCTTTCTCTGTATCTGCCCATGTTATGTTCGATCCGCTGAATACACCTGCTTGGCTAACCAATAGGATCACGGGTAAAATTTATAAAAATGTTTAGGAAAATTTGTCCCAATGGTTTAGAATATGAGATTGATATATTACACGGGATTGGTTTGATCTTTAACTTAATCCGAAAGAGCTTCGAGCATTGATTCAATTTAAATCGTTTCTTACTGGCTTTTGTTCATCTGTGATTTTCTTCACGTCACACTCTGCTTATTCAGCTACTTTAGATGAACTTATCAGGAAAAGTCTCCTTTCTTACCCCTCGGTGCTATCCAAGCAATCTAGTCGAGATGCTGCTAAAACGGATCTAACGGCTGCCAAGCTCAAGTTTCTGCCTAATCCGTCTTTTAGCACGCAGCGGCAGGAAGTCGCCTATAGCGGCCAACCAAACACCAGGCAGCCTGCCACTAACATTAGCGTGACCCAGCCGCTGTTTCTGGATGGCGGCATTATCGCGGGTTACTTCAAGGCCGATGCCAAGCTGAGTGCGGCTGATTTCGCGCTATTAGAAACACGTGAAGATATTAGCAAGCGCATCATCAACAGTTACACTGAGTGGGCTAAGGCCTACTTTAAGATTCAGGCCTTAGAAGAAAACGTTAAGCTGCACGAGCGTTTTGCCAGCATGATTGGTCGGCGCTTTGATCAGGGTGTGGCCTCTGGCTCGGATAAAGATCTGGGTGTCTCCCGATTGATGCAGGCTAGGGCAGAGCTGGATACGCAGCGCTCGCTTGAAGAAACGGCGCTTACCAGCCTGTCGGAATTGGTGGGTGAGCCACTGCGTCGTGCCGATCTGGCGGGTAGTATTGCCAAGCATGTGACGATTCCGCCGCGTAGCAAAGGCATTGCCCAGGCGCAGATTCAGAGTGTAACGGTTCAACGTTATAAGTTTGAGGCCGAAGCGGCCGAGCAAGAAGCCAAAGAGATCCGTGCGCAGGCCTTGCCACAGGTTGCTTTGCAGGCACAGCGCCAGGTAGGTAACGCTTATTTGCCGGGGGCACAGGGCTATGACATGTACGGCCTGGTCGTAACGTACAACCCGGGTGGTGGCCTCTCCAGCATTGCTGGTGCCAGCGCTGCTTTTGAGCGCGCTAAATCTGCCACCTTGCAGGTAGATACCGCTAAGAGGGAACTGACCGATCGCCTGAATGCCGACTATAACGAATACGAATTTTCGCTGCTCAAAAAAGAAAGCCTGCAACGCTCGGTTAATCTAACGGGTGATATTGCGGCTTCTTATGACCGCCAGTATCTGGTGGGCCGTAAGAGCTGGCTGGATCTGATGAACTCGGTTCGTGAGCAGGCACAGACTAAAGTGCAACTTGCTGATGCAGAAGGCGGCCTATTGGGCGCCAGCCGTCGTTTGATGGTGTACATCGACGGCACGATGCCCTTTGATGCGCCACCCGAGCACGCCGTGAATAAAAAGTAAGCAGATATGACCATGAACCACGACAACACTGCAGGGCAGGGCGCTACAGCCCAGTCACAACAACCGCAAACGCCACCGGGGTCAGCGCCTGATGCTAGCCAGGGGCTTGCCTGGGCCGTGAGTACCATCGCCCGGGTTCAGGGTAAAAATGTAGACAGACTTCGTTTGCATCAGGCAGTAACCGATCACCAGGCCGCATTAGCGACTTTGGCTCAAACGGAAGGCGATGTGGCGCATCTCTGGCAGAGCGCTGCCCGTAGTGTGGTTACTAGCGCTGGTGTTGATGCCATCGAAGTACAAGAGCAGCCTGACCCGGCGCGCCTCCCGGCTTTAACCTGGATTCCCGGGGCGGGCTGGGCCATTGTTCGTGCGCTGAGTCCGCAGAACCAGTGGCTGGTAGACCTGCAGGGCGTATTGCGTGCTGTGCCGACTGATAAGCCGCTGCCCTGTGTGCGACTTATTTTGCCCGAGACGGATGCAGCTGATGCCGATGAGCCAGCCCGCCGTATGATTCGTGCGGAATTCTTCAAGCAGAAGCCGACACTTATTGAAGCTAGCTTAGCCGGTGTTTTGATCAATCTTTTGGCGCTTGTGATATCTCTATATACCATGCAGGTCTATGATCGGGTTATTCCTACCCAGGGATATGCCACACTAGCCGTGCTCACGCTGGGTGTGGCTATTGCGCTTCTTTTTGACATCGTCATCAAGTTTGCCCGCTCTCACCTGATGGAAAGCGCCATCACCCAGATGGATAGCTCGCTATCCCGACAGATCTTTGCCCGTTTTCTCAATGTGCGGCTTGACCAGTTGCCGGGTAGCGTAGGCTCGCTCTCGGCACAGCTACGTGGTTATGAAACGATCCGCGGATTCCTCTCGGCCGGCACCTTCTACATGTTTGTCGATGCACCCTTTGGCCTCTTCTTTATTCTGATGATTGCACTGGTGGGGTCGCCGATTGTGGCACTGGTACCGCTGGCCTTTCTACTGCTGACCTTGGCTTTCGGCTTTGTGATGCGAGAGAAGATTGACGCCCATGCCGCCAAGAGCACCGATGCCACCAACAAAAAGACCGGTATTCTGGTGGAAGCCATTGAGGGGGCCGAAACCATTAAATCCGGTGGGGGGAGCTGGAACGCCCTGTCCAAATGGATTGATACCAATGATGAAGCGCTGCTGCACGATATGGCATTACGCAGTATCAGTGAAAAAAGCAATTACCTAAGCGGCATGCTGCAACAGGTGAGTTATATCTGCCTGATTGCTGCCGGTGCCTACTTTGCGGCCGAAGGCCAGATGACCATGGGCGCATTGATTGCCTGCTCAATCCTCAGTGGTCGGGCCATGGGTCCTGTGACACAGATTCCCGGGTTAATGGTGCAGGCAGCACACGCCAATGCCGCCCTGAAAAATCTCGAACAGGTATTTGCCCTAGAGTCAGATAACCATGCGGTTGACCGGCCGCTACTTCCGGAAAGCATTCGCGGCCATTACCATCTGGAGCGAGTACGTTACGCCTACCCCAGTGCGCCTAATGCGCTGCAGGTTCAGAGTCTGCACATTCAGCCAGGTGAAAAGATTGGTGTCATTGGCCCCATCGGCTCGGGCAAATCAACCTTGCTGCGCATCCTCACCGGCATGCACCAAGCCGGGGAAGGGCGTGTCTTGCTCGATGGGCTGGATATCGATCAAATCTCCCGCCAGTTACTGAGCGAGCGTATTGGCTATCTACAGCAGGATCATCGGCTCTTTAGCGGCACCTTGCGTGAGAACTTACTGATTGGCATCCCGGACCCGGGTGATGATGTGATTCGTAGCGTGGCCGAGCAAACGGGGCTGCTGGCAGTTATTGCCAATCATCCCATGGGCCTGGATCTAATGATTGCCGAAGGCGGTAAGGGGCTATCAGGCGGCCAGAAGCAGCTGGTGGCCTTTACCCGTTTACTGCTGAGCAAACCCAATGTCTGGTTACTAGATGAGCCTACGGCTTCTATGGACAGCGCCACCGAGTTGCGCAGTATGGCAGCACTCAAAGCTAATCTGCGTCCTGAAGACACCTTTGTGCTGGTAACCCATAAGCCAAATTTGCTGGGCATGACCAACCGCATTATTGTGATTGCGCAGCATCAGATCATTATGGATGGCGCCCGTGACGAAGTGCTCAAGAAGCTATCTGCCGCTGCGATGCCAGCAGCCGCACAGCAACAGCCCCCCAACCCGAATGCAGCCCCGACGGCTGGAGCGTAATGATGACCGGACGCATGCAGAAAATAAAAGATCAGCTGAGCGCCAAAGTGGCGCAAACGGTGCCCAAAGTACAGGCGCACTGGCAGGTGCTGCAGCCAAAGCTGCAGCCACACTGGAACAGATTTAAAGTTGCCGTAGAAAAACTGTTTGCGCTGTCCGACCATTCGGCCATGCGCGCACCGCGTATTGTGTTACGCCTGACCATGGGTCTGTTTGTCGTGCTGATGGCGTGGGCCACCTTCTTTCATATTGATCAGGTAGTCAATGCTCAGGGACAGGTGATTGCTGACTCTAAGACCCAGATCGTTCAGGTGGTCGACGGCGGCGTACTGGTCGATATGAAGGTCAAAGAAGGCGATGAAGTTCAACAAGGGCAGGTGATCGCCGTCCTTAAAAAAGACCGCGCATTAGCCGCCTTTACCGAAAGCTACGGCAAAGTAACGGCATTACGCATGACTATATCGCGTTTACAGGCGGAGTTGGCTGAACGGGAACTTAATTACGAGCAAGCGATTAAAGACAGATATCCCGACCTGGTTGAAACCCAGATGAACCTATACCTGAAGCGCCGGCAGGCCTATCTGCAGCAGGTCGTGATTTTAAAGGACAACGTTAAACTGGCCGAGCAGGAGCTTGCCATGAACTTACCGCTGGAAAAGCACGGTGACATTAGCAAGACAGACATCCTGAAACTCAATCGCATGGTCAATGAAGCCAGAGGCAACCTGTCCACTCAGAAAAATAAATACTTCCAGGACGCCAGTGCCGAGCTCAATAAAGCCGAAGAAGACCTCAACGCCCAGGAACAAACCCTAGCCGATCGGGAGCAACTGCTAGATCACACTGATATCGTCGCACCGGCTACCGGCATTGTTAAGAGCATCAAGGTCACCACCCTGGGCGGCGTAGTCCGTCAGGGCGATGATATCCTGCAGATCCTGCCGACCGAATCTGATCTGGTCATTGAAGCCAAGGTTAAACCTGCCGACATGGCCTATATGAAGGTAGGCCTGCCCGCCAAGGTAAAACTGGATGCCTATGACTATTCCATCTTTGGCACCATGCAGGGCAAAGTGTCTTATGTATCCGCCGATACACTCACCGAAGAAACCAGAAATGGGCCGATCTCTTATTACCGGATCAAAGTCAACATTGGTGAGAATGAGCTCATGGGCAAGAACGCCCAAGACATCGAAGTACGGCCAGGCATGACCGCCACGGTAGATATCAAGAGCGGCGATCGTTCGGTGCTGTCATACCTCCTGAAGCCGATTACCAACACCCTGGGGCGTGCATTCGGGGAGAAATAGGAGGATTCCGGAGGCTACACGACTACTCCTTTCAGCGTTGCCTGAAAGCAATGCCCAGCAAAGCAGCCAGAACAATCAAGCCAATCAACGACCAGGCGGGCAGGGCTAGACCGAATAAGGGTGGAATCGGATCAGAGCAAAGCCCCAGGGAGAGAAAGACTTTGGGAAACCACTGCGCTGTTGGCAATGTATTTAAAAAAATCTCAATTGGATCGCGTCCACAAAGAATTTCAGGATGCGCCATAACCCATAGATTACGAATAGCGGCAACCATACCGCCTACAGCAGCGAGCATGCCCAGCGCGCTTAGCAGTACCCGAATGGGACGAAACGGCATTATTAAGCCCAGCAGGGCACAGAAAGCGAGCACTACAAAGGCATAGCGTTGGATAATGCACATCGTGCAAGGTTGCAATCCCTCTACGTGCTGCATGTATAGTGCGGCAGCGACAGAGACAGTTGCGGCTGCAAGCACCAGCAAGTAACAAATCGACTCGCTTATCCTGCTGTTTTTAATGGCTATTCTCATTAGATTCCGCACAGATATTACATGGATTCAGGTTTAAACCCGACATATTTTGTCAGTATATAGAGATCAAACAGCGTGAGCATACCGGACCTGGATATCCTGCATAAAGATACGACGATGATCGTAATCAACAAGCCAGCCGGATTGTTGTCTCAGCCGGGCCGACGTGCCGAAAAATGGGACAGTGTCATTACACGAATCAAACCGCATTATCCCGAAGCTGTGGCGGTACATCGACTTGATGAACCGACCTCGGGGCTTATGATGGTGCCAATAACCAAAGCCATGGCGAGCGGACTGAGCAAATCGTTTCGGGAACGACTTGTTAACAAAAGGTATGAGGCAATCGTTACCGGCATCCTGGAAAAGGACGAAGGCAGCGTTGATTTTCCATTAATGGCAGATTGGCCTAATCGGCCGAGGCAGAAAATTGACTTCGAGAATGGTAGACCCTCACTAACGCATTTTCAGGTGCTCGAACGAAACACCAAAGAGAACTGGACCCGGGTTGATCTGGAACCTTATACCGGTCGTTCACATCAGTTACGAATGCACCTGATGGCACTGGGTCATGCCATCCTGGGTGATCCGTTATATGCAGACCCTGAGACGCTAGCAAAAGCACCGCGCATGCTGCTGCATGCCAAACACTTGGACCTCGACCATCCATTGAGTGGAGATAAGCTGAAATTTGATTCGCCAGTGCCTTTCTAGCCCTTGGCTAAACATATCTGTTGTCAAGGCTAAGTTGAAATGTCCGCCTTGCAGCTAAATAGAAATGTCCTCCTGGTGGGCAGACTCTGTGGATGCTTAGAAAATGGTCACAAATCAGATATACAAATTTATAGATTCAGCTCTTTATCAAGAGAAGATCGGAACGGTGTGTTTTGATGATCCTCTTGAAGAGATATCAAAAATTGAGCCACGTATCCGGCCTCTAATTAAGGCGTTGAATGCTTCTGGCGAATATAAAACTTTGGCCTGCTGCCAAGGCCATATAGATTGCTTGCCATGGCCTCATATCAGCGCTGTGCACTGCCCATATGTAATGTTTAAATCAGATCAAAAAAACTACAAAATGATCTGGAATCTTCTGGCCCCGCATAGTGAGCAGAGAATACGCAGTTATCTCAATTGGCATCCGGAGCTAAGTGTTTATCCCGATTACCCTCATGATGTCGTCATGACTCTTCGCGGAAGCCCTCGATATCTTTGGACTAGCCGCGAAGAGATTGACAGCGATTTTGTGTTACTTGAACAGCTGATGATAAAGGTTGCTAAAGATACCGTTAATAACATCAGGAGCAAAGTAATACGACACTCCAATAACAACGACGATCATGAATAAATTCAAGTTGCGTTGTTTATGAAGAGGGTCAGGATGCCCACAAAGAGGGCACTTGTCCTTGAGGGCAATTGCAGTACTAATATCGCGCTTGCAATTGCAACATGCTTGCATTCCCATGTTGTTCTCCCGGTTATTTGCGCTTGCTATCAGGAGTAGCTTTAATTTGCTGCCACTGATGCCCGGGTTTAGATGTAGGAGGCAAAGGCTTATGGTCTGGAACGGTTGCAAAATTCGGTTGCTTACCGCCACGAGGACCAACCTCTTGGAAGATACCACCAAGTTTTCCGGTGTTGTGACCGGGTTTCATTGCGTCTGTCATGAGTGTTTCTCCTATGAATGACAGGTGTTGCCCGGAACATTTAAACCTTGTAGGTATGTTATTGCGCATGTAAAATGCCAACCGCTGAACCAACAAGCAGCAGGCTTCGCCGGGATCGGTCACCTGCTAAGCGCCTAAGAGAACGCTACTTCTTTTAGGCGCTTTTTATTTGTGAAAGCTATTCAGACGAACTTTCCTTTCGTACTCGAGTCTGCGGTCGAACAGCAAGATTTGCTGCTTGAAAACGATTGCGAACAATTTGCGCCATTTCGTCGTAGACCATAGCCTTTTTTTCTGGGTCTGCAATCGTGATGATCAAAGCAAAACGTTGTGGTTTGAAAAGCTCTTCATCCTCTACCTTGTGACGGGTTAACAGCTGTAACTTTAGCCGCCAACGATTTCCTTTTTCACCGTTTTCACCCAAAGAACCATGATAGGTGCGAACTGGTGCCCACTTGCGTAAACGTTCGACTTGGTAGGCTTC
>CAIQBG010000011.1 GCA_903870055.1 uncultured Pseudomonadota bacterium | reverse complement strand
TTAATTGAAACCCTTGGCCTAGATCTCATTGAAAAAGGCCATCGTGTTGCTGTTCTCGCGATCGATCCATCTTCCAGTCTGTCTGGCGGCTCCATTCTGGGTGATAAGACCCGCATGGAGAAGTTATCGGTATTGGACAACGCATTTATTCGACCAAGCCCATCATCTTGCACCTTGGGTGGCGTAGCTGAGAAAACGCGTGAAGCCATGTTGGTAGCTGAAGCGGCTGGGTTTGACATTGTGATCGTCGAAACGGTTGGCGTTGGTCAAAGCGAAATTGCGGTTGCCGGTATGACAGACATGTTCTTGCTGTTGCAGTTGCCCAATGCTGGCGATGATCTTCAGGCGATTAAAAAAGGTGTCATGGAAATCGCTGATCTGATTGTGATTAACAAAGTGGATATCGATCCTAATGCCGCGATGCGAGCACAACTATTTATTACGAGCTCACTTCGCTTGTTGGGCTTCCAAGGAAATCCTGATCACGCTTCGCACGATCAAGAGTATTGGCATCCCACCGTCATGACTTTAAGTGCATTAGAGGGTAATGGCGTACCTGAGTTGTGGGAAAAAATCCTGCATTTTCAAAAACTACAAAATGCCAATGGCAAATTACAAGCCCGCCGCAAGCAGCAATCGGGTGCTTGGATGTGGGATCGAATTGACGCCGGTCTTAAAAATGCTTTTCAGAATCACCCAGCAGTACAAACACTTTTACCCGGCTTAAGTTCCGAGGTAAATCAAGGAACCATGGCCGCTTCTGTTGCTGCGAGACGTTTGCTCGAGGCAATGGGGCACGAATTTTTCTAAGGAGTAGTTATGAAGGAAATCATTCAACAGCTTGAAGCAAAGCGTGAACTTGCTAGATTAGGTGGTGGGCAAAAGCGTATTGCCGCTCAGCATTCCAAGGGCAAGCTGACTGCACGTGAGCGCATCGAGCTCCTGTTAGATGCGGGCACTTTTGAAGAGTGGGATATGTTCGTAGAGCATCGCTGCCACGACTTTGGCATGGCCGATCAAACGGTCCCCGGTGATGGCGTAGTTACTGGTTACGGCATGATCAACGGCCGTTTGGTGTTTGTATTTTCACAAGACTTTACGGTCTTAGGTGGCTCACTTTCAGAAGCGCATGCTGAGAAGATTTGCAAGATCATGGATCAAGCACTCAAAGTAGGTGCTCCTGTTATTGGTCTGAATGATTCCGGTGGTGCACGTATTCAAGAGGGCGTAGCCTCTTTAGGCGGCTATGCAGAGATTTTCCAGCGCAATGTGACTGCGTCTGGTGTGATTCCGCAGATTTCTTTGATCATGGGACCATCAGCTGGTGGTGCCGTGTATTCACCGGCGCTCACGGACTTCATTTTCATGGTGAAAGATAGTTCATACATGTTTGTTACCGGGCCAGAAGTGGTGAAGACCGTGACTCATGAAGATGTAACGGCCGAAGAGTTGGGTGGCGCTGTAACTCATTCCACAATCTCAGGCGTTTGTGATTTGGCTTTTGATAACGATGTAGATGCCATCATGATGCTCCGTCGTTTCTTTAACTACCTTCCGCTGTCTAATCGCGAGAAGCCGCCAATGATTAATGGGGCAATGCGTACGGAAGAGCCGGATTTCTCATTAGATACCTTGGTCCCAAGTAATCCAAATCAACCTTACGACATGAAAGAGTTGATTGAGAAGATTGTTGATGATGGTGAGTTCTTTGAGTTGCAACCTGACTACGCTAAAAATATCCTCATTGGTTTTGCAAGGATGGAAGGTCGCTCGATTGGTATCGTAGCCAATCAGCCATTGATTTTGGCAGGTTGCTTGGATATCAAGGCTTCTATTAAAGCTGCGCGTTTTGTCCGTTTTTGTGATGCCTTCAATATCCCTGTCGTTACCTTAGTGGATGTGCCTGGATTTATGCCTGGCACTTCTCAAGAGTACGGCGGCATCATTAAGCATGGTGCGAAGTTGCTCTATGCCTATGCGGATTGCACTGTACCTAAGGTGACGCTGATTACTCGCA
>CAIQBG010000010.1 GCA_903870055.1 uncultured Pseudomonadota bacterium | reverse complement strand
TTTACGCAGCTCAGGATCTTTGAGGGTCTTATAAGCCTCGTTAACCTCTTTGAACTTCTCTTCACCCTCCGGGTCTTTAGAGATATCCGGGTGGTATTTATGGGCGAGCTTTTTGAAAGCCTTTTTGATTTCGTCGGCCGATGCATCACGGGCGACACCGAGTGTCTCGTAATAATCCTTAAATTTCATGCCTGATTTCTTTTCGTTGTTTGGCTATGGATATTGTAGCCATGTTGGGCCTCGATGAGAAAATTCAAGCGCCATAAATGCAACATGCCGGTGAGGCGAACCTGACCGGCATGTTGTATCAGCGAAAGCTGAATAGATTAACGACCGCGGCCGCCAAAACCACTGTGGCCAGTAGTCTTGCTGAAGGTCTTACCACCTGGTTTGGAGAAAGTCTTGCCAGCAGGCTTACTGAACGACTTACCGGCCGGTTTATCCGAACGACCTTCGGAACGCGGCTTATCGCCGAACTTACCAGCAGGCTTATCGCCCCATGGCTTGCTTGCACCGAAAGGCTTACCAGCGCCCGTACGCGGTTTATCACCAAAACTACGGGGCTTATCGCCACCAAAGTTACGTGGTTTGTCATCAAAGCTACGCGGTTTATCGTCATAGCTACGAGGACGGTCGTCAAACGAACGTGGACGTTCTTCACGCGGGCGGTCTTCACGGGGGCGATCGCCAAAACTACGTGGACGATCTTCGCGTGGACGATCACCGAACGAACGTGGTTTGTCATTGCGGTCGCCAAAACTGCGCGGTTTATCATCAAAACTACGCGGACGATCTTCACGTGGGCGGTCTTCGCGCGGACGGTCGCTGAAAGAACGTTGGCGCTCTTCAAACGAACGCGGCGGTCGGTCACCGAACTCACGCGGTTTGCTATCGCCACCACGGCTATGACCACCGAATGCACCACGACCACCACCGAAACCACCTGGACGACCACGGCCTTCGCCACCACCGAAACCACCCGGACGACCGCGACCTTCGCCACGACCACCACGACCTTCGCCGCGTTCCGGCGTCTTTGGCTCAAGGCCAGCAACCACGGCCACTGGAATGCGCTGATCGGTCAGCGCTTCAATGGTGCGGATCTTCATACGATCACGGTGTTCAGCAAAAGTAATGGCCTTACCCGTACGACCAGCACGGCCAGTACGGCCAATACGGTGTACGTAGTCTTCTGCCTTCATTGGCAGACCAAAGTTGAATACGTGCGTAATGCTTGGCACGTCGATACCACGGGCAGCCACATCAGTAGCAACCAGCACGCGGACGTGGCCGCTACGTAGTTGCTTCAGACGATGCGCACGCACTTTTTGTGGCATCGCACCGTGCAAGGCTGCAACAGCGTGGCCCTGCTCAGCCAGTGCATCAGCCAAACGGTCGGTTTCAACTTGAGTGCTGGCAAATACAACAGCCTGTTCCAGATCTGCATCGCGCAGGTAATGATCAAGCAGCTTTTCTTTGTGGATCAGGTTATCAGCCCAGTGCAGCGACTGCGTAATCTGTGTGTGACGATCGGTTGCACTGGCCAATTCCAGACGACCTGGCGACTTCATCAAACGCGAAGCCAAAGACATGATGCGCGGCGCAAAGGTGGCCGAGAACATCATGGTTTGATCACGGTTCTTACACAGATGATTAATATCTTCCAGATCTTCGGCAAAGCCCAGATCCAGCATACGGTCGGCTTCATCGACGACCAGTGTTTTAACATCGGCCAGATGAATCTGACGACGATGTGCCAGATCAAGTAGACGACCCGGAGTCGCTACGACGAGGAGTGCACCACGCAGGCCAGCCATTTGCTTGCCGTAAGGCATGCCGCCCATAACAGTAGCAACACGGATACCCTTGGTGTTCTTCAGTAGATCGATCGCATCCTGTGCAACCTGTTGTGCCAGCTCACGCGTTGGGCAAAGCACCAGACCAGCTGGTCCAATCACACGATGCAAGTCGATCGGCGAATTGTTAGCGCCGGTCAGCATGGCATTGATTACCGGCAGCAGGAACGCAGCGGTTTTACCACTACCTGTCTGGCTGCTCACCATCCAGTCGCCACCATTGATGGCAGCAGGAATAGCTTGTGCTTGTACAGGTGTTGGCTGGGTGAAACCCAGATTTTCGATAGCCGTCAGTAAAGGCGCGGCCAGACCCATGCTCGCGAACGAGCTCATTGTTTCTTCAGTCATTTTTATCCCCATTAAGGAAAACCGGTCGCGCTTGTCTGACGCGATGGTCTGTGGTCACAAGAACATCGACCATCAGACAGATTCCGGTCAGGCCGGATTCCGGTACACCCTGTGGGTGCGGCTGGGGACGATGCACAGTTTGCCCGAATGTTGCTCTCGGGCTAGTTAGCGCTAACCTTGAAGGCTAAGCACTTGATGCGAAGCGCATTTTGCGCCGCGTCATTAACAACGGGGCGAACTATACCATCAGTTCGCCCTGTTGGCTAATTTATTGAATTAATGACAAATTGCCGGAGCTTCGGCAGCGGGTGTTGCTGCTGCAGGTGCACCTTCGACGGACGCAGGTTGCTCTGGCAGCGCTACAGGGGTGCTAGCCAGGGCGTTTTCTAGAACTTCGTCGATCCACTTCACCGGAATGATCTCAATACGACCCTTGATGGTGTCAGGAATCTCAACCAGATCTTTCACATTCTCATGAGGGATCAGGGCGCGGGTGATACCACCACGCACTGCTGCAAGCAGCTTTTCCTTGAGGCCACCGATGGCCAGGACTTCTCCTCGCAGCGTGATCTCACCTGTCATGGCCACATCACAGCGCACAGGAATGCCCGTCAGAGACGACACAATCGCCGTCGTGATAGCGATGCCAGCCGAGGGGCCATCCTTAGGCGTAGCACCTTCTGGAAAGTGCACGTGGAGATCGGTTTTTTCAAAGACATCGTCTTTGATACCCAGACGGCGAGCACGGGAGCGAACAACCGTACGCGCTGCCTCCACCGATTCCTTCATGACATCACCGATAGATCCCGTACGCTGTACGACACCTTTACCCGGCATCGAAGCCACTTCAATGGTCAGCAATTCGCCGCCTACTTCGGTCCAGGCCAGACCCGTCACCTGACCGACCTGATTGTCTTTTTCGGCCATACCGAAGGAGAAGCGACGCACGCCCAGGAATTTATCCAGGTTTTTAGGCGTTACCAGAACGCGGGCTGTAGCGGTCTTCTTCTTAAGCAATAATGTCTTAACAACCTTACGGCAGATCTTGGAAAGATCACGTTCTAGCGAACGCACACCGGCTTCACGTGTGTAGTAACGCACGATATCGCGAATGGCTGGCTCACTGACGGTGATTTCGGTTTTCTTCAGGCCATTGTTCTTGATCTGCTTGGGCAGCAGGTAGCGCATGGCAATACTGACTTTTTCGTCTTCGGTATAACCTGATAGACGAATGATCTCCATACGGTCGAGCAGCGGGCCCGGCAGATTGAGGCTGTTGGCCGTTGCCACGAACATCACATCGGATAGATCGAAATCTACTTCAACGTAATGATCCTGGAAGGTATGGTTCTGTTCTGGATCCAGCACTTCAAGCAAAGCGGAGGAAGGATCACCACGGAAATCCTGACCCATCTTGTCGACTTCATCGAGCAGAAAGAGTGGATTGCGTACACCCACCTTGGTTAGGCTGGTGAGAATCTTGCCCGGCATAGAGCCAATGTAGGTACGGCGGTGACCACGAATCTCGGCTTCATCTCGCACGCCACCCAGAGCCATACGCACGAACTTGCGGTTCGTAGCTTTGGCAATCGACTGACCGAGCGATGTCTTACCCACACCCGGTGGGCCAACGAGACAGAGAATCGGTGCTTTCACTTTATCGACACGCTGTTGTACAGCGAGATATTCAATGATGCGATCTTTAACGCGTTCCAGACCGAAGTGATCCTGATTCAAAATCTTTTCGGCACCGGCCAGATCTTTGCTAACGCGGGTCTTCTTCTTCCACGGCAGGCCAACCAACGTATCAATAAAGTTACGCACCACGGTGGCTTCGGCTGACATCGGTGACATCAGCTTGAGTTTCTTCAGCTCGGATTCGGCCTTTTTCAAGGCTTCCTTGCTCATGCCCGCGGCTTTGATCTTCTTATCCAGCTCTTCGAGATCAGCACCCTCTTCGCCTTCACCCAGTTCTTTCTGGATCGCCTTAACCTGCTCGTTCAGGTAGTACTCGCGCTGTGACTTCTCCATCTGACGCTTCACGCGACCACGGATACGCTTTTCTACTTGCAGGATGTCGATTTCGGATTCGAGCTGGCTGAGCAAACGTTCCGTACGCTCACGCACACCGAGCAGCTCCAGCACTTCCTGCTTTTGTTCCAGCTTGAGCGGCAGATGTGCCGCAATGGTGTCGCACAGACGACCGGTATCTTCAATACCAGAAATCGATGAGAGGATTTCCGGCGGAATTTTCTTGTTCAGTTTAATGTACTGATCGAACTGAGCCACCAGCGCACGGCGCATGGCTTCGACTTCGTTGTCGTCCGTCTGCTCGCTTTCGAGCGCAGTCACCTGCGCAAAGAACAGATCGTCCTGGGCTTCAATGCCATCAACACGCACACGACGTGTGCCTTCTACCAGCACCTTAACCGTGCCATCGGGCAATTTAAGCAATTGCAGGATGCTGGCAACGCAGCCTACTTTGTACAACTGTTCGGGGGCAGGATCATCATCCGCGGCCGACTTCTGTGCCAGCAACACCACCGACTTACCGGCTTCCATAGCCAGTTCCAGCGCCTTAATCGATTTAGGGCGCCCTACAAAAAGCGGGATCACCATTTGCGGGAAGACAACGACATCGCGCAGCGGCAGCATCGGTAGACGCGCCTGCTCACCCGGTTGCAGCACTACGGGCTTTTCTTGCGACTCGGCTTCAACTTCCAGCACCGGTTCCTGGTCTTCTTCGGGGATTTCGATTTGTTCGGTCATCACTGTGGCCTTTATGGGTCTATTCTCTTTCGGGGCATCCTAAATGCTTATGGGATACCTTGCCGCAGTTGGGGGTGGTATCAGTTATTTCAACCCACACCACCCACTTTCCAAATTGTCCGAATTACCAAATTAGCTTGCTTGCGCCTGGGCGCCTTCCTGCAAAACATACAAAGGTTTGCCATCACCCGTAATGGCGGCTTCATCCACCACAACCTTGGCGATGTCGGTGCTACCCGGTAAGTCATACATGGTGTCGAGTAGTGTTTGTTCAACGATAGAACGCAAACCACGCGCGCCGGTTTTGCGTTCCAGTGCACGCTTGGCAATGGCCTTGAGGGCTTCCGGACGGAATTCCAGATCCACACCTTCCATCTGGAAGAGCTTCTGATATTGCTTGGTCAGCGCATTTTTCGGTTCGGTGAGAATACGTACCAGTGCGGCATCGTTCAGTTCTTCCAGCGTAGCAACCACTGGCAGACGGCCGATCAGTTCAGGGATAAGGCCGTACTTGATCAGATCTTCAGGCTCAACAGATTTGAGCAGCGTGGTGATCGCCTTTTCTGCTTTGCCCGTCACTTCGGCACCAAAGCCGATACCAGTTTTTTCGGTACGGTTACGAATGACCTTATCGATACCTTCGAAAGCGCCACCACAAATGAACAGGATGTTGGTGGTATCTACCTGAACAAAGTCCTGGTTCGGATGCTTGCGGCCACCCTGTGGCGGCACCGAAGCGACCGTACCTTCAATCAACTTAAGCAGTGCCTGTTGCACGCCCTCACCCGATACATCACGGGTAATGGACGGGTTGTCGGACTTACGAGAGATCTTGTCGATTTCATCGATATAGACGATGCCCTGACGCGCCTTTTCAACATCGTAGTCACACTTCTGCAAGAGCTTCTGGATGATGTTCTCGACGTCTTCGCCTACATAACCAGCTTCGGTCAGCGTGGTGGCATCGGCCATCACAAAAGGCACATCCAGTAGCCGCGCCAACGTCTGGGCGAGCAAGGTCTTACCGGAACCCGTTGGGCCAATCAGTAGGATATTCGACTTGGACAGCTCAACACCATCGTCCTTAGCGGACGGCATGCGCAGACGTTTGTAATGGTTGTAAACGGCAACCGCCAGAATCTTCTTGGCAGGTTCCTGACCGATCACGTACTCATCCAGCGTCTCGCGAATTTCACGTGGCGTAGGCAGGCCTTCCTTGATAGCCTTGACCGCTTCCTCCACTTCATCCTGAACGATATCGGTGCATAGCTCGATACATTCGTCGCAGATGAAAACCGACGGGCCAGCAATGAGCTTCTTCACTTCATGCTGGCTTTTGCCGCAGAAGGAGCAGTACAAGGGTTTTTCAGAATCCTTGTTGGCGTCGCTCTGTTTATCTTTGGTCATAACGTTTCCTTCAAATTCTTTATACAGGCGGTTTCGCGAGCCTTAGGCAGTCGCGCCACGGTTACCAATCACTTTGTCGATCAGGCCATAGGTCACAGCCTCATCAGCCGACATAAAGTTGTCGCGATCCGTATCACGTTCGATACGTTCGGCATCTTGGCCGGTGTGGTGCGCCAGCATATTGTTCAGCTTGGCACGAAGCGACAGGATTTCCTTGGCATGAATCTCGATGTCCGATGCCTGCCCCTGAAAACCACCCAGCGGCTGATGAATCATGACGCGCGAGTTCGGCAGCGAGAAACGCTTGCCCTTGGCACCCGCTGTTAGTAGGAAGGCACCCATCGAAGCAGCCTGACCCAGGCAGAGCGTCGATACATCCGGCTTAATGAATTGCATGGTGTCATAGATCGACAGACCAGCGGTTACCGAACCGCCTGGTGAATTGATATAGAGATGAATGTCTTTATCAGGATTCTCAGCTTCCAGGAACAAGAGCTGAGCCACGACCAGGTTGGCACTCATGTCATTAACGGGACCGACCAGAAAAACCACGCGCTCTTTGAGCAGACGGGAATAAATATCAAAAGCACGCTCTCCACGACCACTCTGCTCGACGACCATAGGCACCAAACCGATAGCTTGGGGGTCCGGATTGGTCTGTACCAGGGTATTAACAAGGCCATTATGGGTAAACATGTGTGCTCCTGAGGGGTATTACGGATTATTGAGTGTAATCATGCCGCAAAAACGACAGTTTTTGATGGATTTTGGCAACTTCTAGCAACTTTTTCCGGTGAAACATCCCCTATATATAGGGCAAATGTCCCAAATCAAGGACTTAGCGTTCTTTCAAATGCCAGAAATGCAACCGG
>CAIQBG010000009.1 GCA_903870055.1 uncultured Pseudomonadota bacterium | reverse complement strand
CGTGCTTCTTTTGCACTCGGAACGGTGAAGAAGCGCATCAGGATGTGCGGCAGACCAGCAGTACCGAACATCAGCGTCATACCCACGGATATGGCGGAGATCGGATCTTTGATCAGGCCACCTGGGGACATCAGCGCATCCTGCTTCGGATGGATTTCAACAGCCTTGGCAAACAGCGCTTCTGGGCTGAAACCGAAGGCAAACAGCACGGCACCAGCCATGAAGGTTGCGCCCGACAGCAGCATTACAGCCTTGATCACCTGAACCCAGGTCGTTGCCGTCATACCGCCGAACAGCACGTACATCATCATCAGGATGCCCACGAGCACCACAGCGATGGTGTAGTCCAGACCAAAGAGAACCTTGATCAGCTGACCAGCACCCACCATCTGGGCAATCATGTAGAAGGCAACCACAACCAGCGAACCCGTAGCAGCAAAAATACGCACTGGGGTTTGCGAGAAGCGGTACGAGGCTACGTCAGCAAATGTGAACTTGCCGAGGTTACGCAGACGCTCTGCCAGCAGGAAAGTGATGATTGGCCAACCGACCAGCCAGCCGATCGAGAAGATCAGGCCGTCAAAGCCGTTAGCAAACACCAGACCGGAAATACCCAGGAACGAAGCAGCCGACATGTAGTCGCCAGCGATCGCCAGGCCGTTCTGGAAGCCGGTGATACCGCCACCAGCCGTGTAGAAGTCAGCAGCCGTCTTTGTTTTGCCCGCAGCCCACTTAGTAATGTAGAGCGTGAACAGAACGAAGATGCCGAACATGACAATAGCGGTCCAGTTGGTCGCCTGCTGCTGGGTGTTGCCCAGATCAGCACCGGCGGCCAGGGCTGCACCACTCGCGAGGAGTGCGCCAAGCGCGATGAGTGTCTTATTAATTTTGGTCATTTTTGTACGTCCTTAACCAGAGCGTCCTTCATTGCGTCGAAGTCCGTGTTGGCCTTACGAACATAGATGCCCGTGATGGCGATTGTGAACAGAATCACACCCAGACCCACCGGAACACCCAGTGACATAACACCGTCACCGATTTTCTGGGCAAAGATGGCTTTATCAAAAGCCAGGGTCAAGATGAAGCCGAAGTACACAATCAGCATCAGGATCGTACAGATCCAGCTGTAGCTGTTGCGAACCGCGACCAGCTCCTGATACTTCGGATCTGCCAATAGTTTGGCTGTCGTTGGGTCTAGCATGATGGATTACTCCTCCTTTTTATGGATGCGCTAATGGATTACACATTTAGCGCGTGGAGCAAGGGTACGAACCCACGCTTACAAACCCCTTACAGGTTTAATCATTTCGTAAGAAATTACACATCGTTGTAATTGCGCCACAAGGCTTTTCGCCCCAAATTTACGGGGCTGGAGTTCCGGAATCAACCGTCGACAAGCTTACCGGCAAGGGGCCGTCTAGCTGAAGACGGACATCCCGTTGTGGGAATGGCACCTGAATACCGGTAGCCGCCAGTTTCTCGAGGATTTCGCAGCGCAGGTCGCTATCAATCTGCTTGCCGTCAGTCCCCTGGTCCAGACGCACCCAGAAACGCAAAGTAAATACCAGTGCACTATCGGCGAGATCATCCAGTGTTACCGTGGGCTGGGGATTCTGCTCCACATCCGGATGCTCCAGCGCAGCCGCTTGCAAGAGATTCTTGACCTGCACCACGTTCGCCCCATAAGCCACGCCAATGCTAATTTCACGGCGCGCCTCGGGGTTGCTGTAGGTCCAATTAACCAGCTTCTTCTCGACCAGTTCACTATTTGGAATCAGCGTATCGACGCCATCCCCGCTGTGAATAGTTGAAAAACGGATACCAATCGAAGTCACTCTGCCCTTCACGGCATCGATCTGAACAAGATCACCGATGCGAATCGGCCGTTCAATCAGCAGCATGACGCCGCTAATCAGATTCTTAAGCAAATTCTGGGTACCAAAACCCACGCCAATGGCCAAAGCGCCGCCGAGGAAGGCAAAAACACTGAGCGGGATCTGCACCAGATTAAAACTCAACACGATTAACGTGCCGGTGGAAATAACCATCAACCAGCGGCGGACCAACGAGGCCGAGCTGGACTTGAGCCCCATGCGCTTTTCAGCCAGCCCCAGTGCATTTCGGATGAGCCAGGAAATCATCACAAAGCCGAACAACAAAATACCGATGGCACCAATACTCTTGCCGACCGTGACGCTGCGACTCGTCTTCACTTCCTTACCATCGGCAATGACGCTGTCATCCACCGTAAAGAGTTCAAAGGCCCAGACACTACGTGCCATTGCGGCCATCCGTTGGCCCAAGCCCATGAGGCGCTCGTAGTAGGTTTTATCTTTTTCCTTGAGGCCCAGTTCGGATTGGAGCGAGAGCAGATACTGCTCAAACTTATCCAATGCGGCCAGAACCGAGCGGCTGGCATCTGACTGGACATTCACCGATGACAACTTGGCTGCAATGACGCGACGCTCCAAATCATTTTTGGTGATTATTGCCGCCTCACGCAGATCAAATGCTTCCTGATCTCGTGTTTTCAGATTTTGCTGTAAGAAGTCTCTCACCTGCCTAACACGCAGAATGCCTAACTTAACCCGTGAGGCAATTTCATCGATGCGGGCAGCATCCGGCCGGGGCTTCGCGTAAATCTCGGCGCGCGCATCCCAGACCTGCAGACCATAACCGCCCATTTCTACCATTTGACGCAAGCGGTCAACCTCACTTCGAGTCGCCACTTCATCTGTCTGGGCAATCTCTAGCGCTGCGCGTGCCTTAGCCAATTGATCGGGTGCGGCCTTGCCTTGATCCAACAAGCGAAAATTGTTTTGTGCCAAGGCCAACCGTTTGACAGCGAGCTCTGACTTGGCAAGTGCCTTGAGCTCCAGTTCACGATCGCGGTCTATCAGCTCCTGCAACTTCCCTTTGGCTTGCGCCAAGACTTCCGGCGTCAACATAAACCGGCCCGCATAGTAATTCCAGGTACGAGTCCCGGTCTCGAGCTGTAGCTCCTGTAAGCCGCGTTCCCGTTCCTTGACCCGACGTTCCAGATCGGTGCGCAGGAGAATGGCAGCTTTTAAGGCCAGCATATCTCGAGCATCTTCTACACGTTGCCGATCTGCTTCGGGTACCGTTGTCGAATCAGCGTTACCCACTTTCTCCTGCGCCTGGCGTAGCTTGACCTCCGTGTCAGCCTTTTCGCGGGACAAAAGCAAGATCTGATTAGAGGACGAATCGATTTCCCGAGTTAGCTGGGCAATCCGGGCAGATTTAAGTGCCATCTCACTACTGATCTGGTCTCCATCCACAATGGACCATGGCGCTTCGCCTGCCGGCGGCACCCAACTATCCTGCTGGCGCTTGGCATCCGCAATTTTCTGATCAAGAATCTGCAACTGCCCCAGATAATCAATCTGTTGCGCATAGCGATCTGACAAAGTTTGAACAAAGTTAAAGCGCTTCAGCAAGTCATTGCGCGCAGCGGGGGTTAACCCCATTTGGCCCAATTGGCGCTGTATCCGCGCCATAGCATCCTGCGCATCCCGCTGTCGATTCTGGGCTTCAGCCAATTCCTTTTCAGGAGTTAGCGCGTGAACCGCATTGGCCTTATCGGCTGTGGCAGCAGGTTGAGCCTGCTTCAATGGCAATAGCGATGGCAACTGGGCATGCACGGGCAGCACGGCTAGCAACAGTAACGGCAGCAACAGCCGGAAGCGAGACAAAATGGGCATTGATCTGAACTAAAAGTGAATGACAACCCATTATCGCCGATGATGGCAATTAGAAGGCATATCTGACAAAGCTAGCGTAAAGCCAAACACCGTTGATGTAGTGTGTTGCGCACAAAACAAAACGCCGTGCGGTTAGGCACGGCGTTTTGGGTATTACTGGTGGCCAGTCTCGGAATCGTACCTAGGTCACGCGGATTTTCAATCCGCTGATCTACCAACTGAGCTAACTGGCCGTACACCAGGACATAAATGCCCGGGCGCAGAAAAACATTAACGCTTCGAGAACTGCTTACGACGACGCGCGCCGTGCAGACCGACTTTCTTACGCTCAACTTCACGCGCATCACGCGTTACGAAGCCAGCGTTCGACAGAGCCGACTTCAGCTCAGCATCGTACTGAATCAGTGCACGGGTGATGCCGTGACGCACAGCACCGGCTTGACCCGATTCGCCGCCGCCAACAACGTTGACATTGATATCGAAAGTCGTAGCGTGCTCAACCAGCTCTAGCGGCTGACGAACGACCATACGGCCAGTTTCACGCGAAAAGAAAATGTCAACCGGCTTGCCATTGACAACGATGTTGCCTTTGCCACGCTTCAGGTAAACACGGGCAACGGCGCTCTTGCGACGACCGGTACCGTAATATTGTTGTTCTGCCATAACGACCTCTTAGATTTCCAGCGACTTAGGTTGCTGGGCGGTGTGCGGGTGGACAGCGCCAGCGTAGCACTTTAGCTTCTTCAGCATAGCGTAGCCTAGCGGACCCTTCGGCAGCATGCCTTTTACGGCCTTTTCCAGAGCGCGCTCTGGGAAACGCTGTTGCATTTTGCCAAACGTAGTTTCATAGATACCGCCTGGGTAACCCGAGTGGCGATAGTATTTTTTGTCTTCGGCCTTGTTACCCGTTACGCGTAGTTTTTCTACGTTAACGATAACAATGAAGTCACCCGTATCAACGTGCGGGGTATATTCAGGCTTATGCTTGCCACGCAGGCGACGTGCGACTTCGCTGGCAACGCGGCCCAGAACTTTGTCCGTGGCGTCCACGATGAACCAGTCGCGCTGAACTTCATGCGGCTTGGCGGAAAAGGTTTTCATCTTATGCACTTCCGTGGCGCCAGTAACGGCGCGGAATTTGGGAAAACGCGCATTCTAGCAATACTTTCGAATTTGCGTCAACCCCTTCGCGACATTGTTTGGCAACACCCTTGATATCACGGGCATAAAACGCGCTAGGGTGCTGGGATTCGGAAAGAATGGGCATCCAAGTTAAAGCAAAAAAAAACGCGGAACCACACGAGCGGCTCCGCGTAAATCCACACCAAAGGAGGAGGGTGGAGGAGACAATCGGATAGACGCGAATTGCGCATCTATGCAACAGCTCAAATGTAGCGCCAAGTCTTTCAAATTGCAAGGGATTTATTGCACCGCAAAATAATTCACGGCCGTCTGTTTACAACTGAAATTTATTCACGCAACAAAAAAGATAGCCGCAATTTATTGATTTTATTACATTCTCACAAATAATCATCTAGAAGTTCGGGAATACTAAAAATCGTTTTGTCATAAACAGATGCATCTTTGTTGCAAAGCAGCAAAGATGCATTGCAAATCCTTAACCAGCAAAGGATGCGAATTACCGGCCTCCCCATTACAATCCCCTACCCTAGCCCTTAGAACCATTCGGAGCACCTGAACCATGGAATGCCGCGTAAGTTGGACCGACCACATGACCTTTGTTGCCGAAACCGGCAGCGGCCACAAGATCACCATGGACGGTCCACCCGACCTAGGTGGTCGCAACCTGGGCCCGCGCCCAATGGAAATGATGCTGGCTGGCGCCGGTGGCTGTAGCGCCTTCGATGTTGTCCTAATCTTGCAACGCGGCCGCCACCCGGTCACCGGTTGTGACGTTGTTCTGCAGGCCGAGCGTGCCGAAACAGACCCCAAAGTCTTTACGAAGCTTCACCTCCACTACATCGTGACCGGCAACGCCCTGAAACAAGAGGTCGTTGAGCGTGCCGTTACGTTATCGAAGGATAAGTATTGCTCGGCAACAGCCATGCTCGGCGCTAGCGCCGAGATTACCTGGGATCTTGAATTACGCCAGAGCGAAACAACGCCCGCCCCTTAAGGTTGCGAAGCGTGTCAGATGCGATAGGACAGCGCCGTCATTATCTTGGCGGTCTGTTGCATCACTTTTTTGGCAGCCGGCGGAAGCTGCGCCGCACCCAATGACTCTGCCGTATGCGCGTGCGAAGTTTCGTCGATAGCCATCTGCCCGATAATCGCAGCACTTTTAGCATCCGACTCCGGCAAGCGCTCCAGATGACTCTCTAGGTGGGCCGTTACCTGCTTTTCCGTTTCTGCCAAGAAGCCCAAATTCCAGCGATCGCCCAATTTACCTGCAAGCACACCCATGGTGAGCGAACCGGCGTACCAGAGGGGATTGAGCCAGCTCGTATGGCTGCCCAGCTCTCGCAGACGCTGTTCGGTCCAGGCCAGGTGCTCTATCTCTTCATGCGCCGCTTCGCGTAGGGCGTCACGCACTGCAGGATCCCGTGACGTCAGCGCCTGCCCTTGATAAAGCGCCTGCGCGCACACTTCACCGCTGTGATTGACGCGCATCAACCCTGCAACATGTTTGCGCTCTGCCTCCGATAAACCAGCTTCGGGCAGATCTTTATCAGGGTGCGGACGCACGCTAGTCTGTGATGCGAAGAGTGTGCGCAAGACCTTATCGGCTTCGATGATCAATGTATCGATACTCATGTCGCTACCTTGCTGAAGTTGCTGCAGGACCAGATTTCAAACGCGCCACGGCAACTTCAGCGCTCGGCGGCGGTTCGAGATCCAGACAGAAATATTCATAGGCCAGCACAGCCGGATAGGCATTGATCATTTTGTGCTGCTGTTTATGCAACAGGATCCAGGAAGAACCTTTGCTTTCGATCCATGTACCATCGGGCTGACCAAACGCATACAGACGGCGCTCACGGGTGCTGCAACGCAAGCCCTCATAATTAACCGTACGCGCGCCACCGGAAGACTCAATCACCACGGTAAAACGGACGACACCATCTTTACCGACTGAAACGCTGGCCGGATCAACCAGAAAACGATTGGCATTAGAAACGCTGACTTCAAAGGGAATCAGCTTATCCATATCGGGAGCCGCCGGTGGAGTGACTTTATCTTCCTCCCAGACCTTCTTGTCGTCTTCAGACTCTTCGTACTCGTAACACTCGTAATACTTACGTGTATTGCATTCAGTTGCGGCTAGCGCACTGCCTGCGGCGATAAGGCACCCCAAGGCCGCAACCCACTGTCTTAACGAGCCCATTAGCGCTCTCCTTCAATCTGGGGAACGATCGATTCGGGTGCTTTTTCGTTAAACGCATTCGGCAAACGGCGCCCACGACGACCCAGCGCCGGATGGCGCAAGCGATCAGCATTCAGAAAAGGTTCCAGTTCTTCTAGGGCCAGCTGGTAAACATTGCGTTTGAACTCCACAACCGTTTCCATGGGTATCCAGAACTGGCTCCAGCGCCAAGCATCAAACTCCGGATGCGAGCTGGCCCGTAACTGAACGTGGTGGTCACCGCCAGTGAGGCGCAGCAGATACCAGATCTGCTTCTGTCCCTTGTAGTTACCTCGCCACTCACGGCGTATCCACTGCTCGGGCACTTCATAGCGCAACCAATCACGGGTTCGGCCGAGGATCTTGACGTGCTGCGCCTCAAGACCCACTTCCTCCTGCAATTCACGGTACATGGCTTCTTCGGGAGATTCCCCGCGCTTGATCCCACCTTGCGGGAACTGCCAAGCATGTTCCCTAACGCGCTTACCCCAGAAGACTTCATTACGTGCATTGCAGAGGATGATGCCGACGTTGGGGCGATAGCCTTCACGATCTAGCATAAATCACCTGCGTTAATTTGAAATTGCCCTGATTCTGGCACATCCGGCACCCAGACGAAAGCCAGCTTCCGCTAGAATGCCGGTTTTCCGCTTTATTTACTGTCCGGCGCGGCATTTCTGCCCGGCTTTCGCCTTTTCAGGGTTATTTATGCGCTCTTCCCAGTTTCTGATCACCACCCTCAAAGAAGCCCCGGCCGATGCCGAGGTTATTAGCCAGAAGCTCATGCTCCGCGCCGGTCTGATCCGCCGACTAGCCTCGGGCGTCTACACGTGGACGCCGATGGGCCTACGCACCCTACGCAAAGTGGAAGGGATTGTGCGCGACGAAATGAACCGTGCCGGTGCCCTGGAGATGCTGATGCCGGCCGTGCAACCCTTTGAGCTCTGGCAGGAATCCGGTCGCGGCGACCAGTACGGCCCGGAGTTGCTGCGCTTTAAGGATCGCCACCAGCGCGAGTTCGTGATCGGCCCGACGCACGAAGAAGTAGTTACCGATTTCGTTCGCAAGGAAATCAAAAGCTACCGTCAGCTACCGCTGCATCTGTACCAGATTCAAACCAAGTTCCGTGACGAGATCCGCCCGCGCTTCGGCGTAATGCGTGGCCGCGAATTCCTGATGAAGGATGGCTACTCCTTCCACACCAGCTTTGAAGATCTGCAACGCGAATATCGCGTGATGTTCGATACCTATCACCGCATTTTTACCCGCCTCGGCCTGCGTTTCCGTGCGGTTGCCGCCGACACCGGTTCGATTGGCGGCACCGGTTCCCACGAGTTCCACGTACTCGCTGATTCCGGCGAAGACGATATCGCCTTCTGCCCGGACTCTGATTACGCCGCGAACGTCGAGCTGGCAGAAGCCCTGGCTCCGACAACACCTCGCCCAGCCGCTGGCGCAACAATGGCTAACGTTGCAACTCCTAAGAAATCGCGTTGCGAAGACGTTGCCGAGGCGCTCAACATCCCGTTGTCGGGCCTCGTTAAAACCCTGGCCATCGTGCCGGAAACTGCCGAGGGTACAAATACCGGCGTCGTACTGTTGCTGCTGCGCGGCGACCATGATCTGAATGAAATCAAGGCCGACAAAATAGAAGGCATCGGTGCCTTCCGCTTCGCCCGCGAAGAAGAGGTCAAAGAAACACTCGGCTGCATCCCCGGCTTTATCGGCCCAGTCGGCATCAAGGACGGCATTCGCGTCATCGCCGATCGCGCAGTTGCCGTAATGGCAGATTTTGCCTGTGGTGCCAACGCCTACGACACCCATTTGACCGGCGTGAACTTTGGTCGGGATCTGCCAGAACCAGAAGTGGCCGACATTCGCAACGTGGTTGCTGGTGATCCGTCGCCGGATGGCAAAGGCGTTCTGGAAATCGTGCGTGGCATTGAAGTCGGTCACATCTTCCAACTCCGCACCAAATATGCCGAAGCCTTAGGCTGCACCTTCCTGAGTGAACAAGGCAAGGCAGAAGTGATGGAAATGGGTTGCTACGGCATCGGCGTCACCCGTATCGTGGGTTCAGCCATTGAACAGAACCACGACGACAAAGGGATCGCTTTCCCGGCTGCGATCGCCCCGTTCTCGGTGGCCATTGTGCCGATGGGTTATCACAAGTCGCCGGCCATCCAGCAAGCGGCTAGCGAGCTTTACGAAGAGTTGATCGCTGCAGGTTTTGATGTGCTACTGGATGATCGCAACGAGCGCCCAGGCGTCATGTTTGCCGATATGGAACTGATCGGCATTCCACAACGCCTAGTTATCGGCGAGAAAGGCCTGGCTGCTGGCCAGATCGAGGTTAAAGGTCGACGCGATACCGAAGCTAGCATGATTGATCGGGCGGGTGTGGTGGATTATCTGCGCAAATCGTTTGCACAGTAAGCGCTCCTCAAACCCATAGCAAAGGGCACCCTAGGGTGCCCTTTGCGCTTGAAGATACAAGCAAAAATCAGAAGGGTAGTTTGCCGCCGAACATGGACTTAGCGCCCCGCATCATCTTCATCATGCCGCCCTTGCCTTTGAACATGCTCCCGAACTGCTTCATCATCTTCTGAGTCTGTTCAAACTGATTGAGCAGGCGATTCACTTCCTGTACTTGAACCCCGGCACCTGTAGCGATACGCCGCTTACGGCTTGCCTTGATCAGTTCCGGTTTTGTGCGCTCATCCGGCGTCATGCTGTCGATAATGCCCTGGATACGGCGCGACATTTTGTCGTCACTACCGGCCGGCATATTGGCTGCTGCTTCGGCAAACTTGGCGGGCAGTTTATCCATCAACGCAGTCATACCACCCATCTGGCGCATCTGGGCAACCTGCGCACGGAAGTCGTTCAGATCAAAACCTTTACCAGATTTGATCTTCTGGGCCATGGCTGCCGCCTGGTCCATATCCACCTGCTGGGAAGCGGCTTCAACCAGCGACAGAATGTCGCCCATGCCAAGAATACGAGAGGCCATGCGGTCCGGATAAAATGGCTCCAGACCATCCAGCTTCTCAGCTACGCCCACAAATTTAATCGGTTTGCCGGTAACTGCGCGCACCGAGAGTGCGGCACCGCCCCGTGCATCGCCATCCAGTTTAGTGAGCACTACACCAGTCAGCGGCAAGGTTTCGTTAAAGGCCTTGGCCGTATTGACCGCATCCTGCCCCAGCATGGCATCAACAACAAAGAGGGTTTCGATCGGATCCAGCTGGGCATGCAGCGCCTTGATCTCGTCCATCATGGCCTGATCAATGGCCAAACGCCCGGCCGTATCCACAATCAGCACTTCTTCGTGGTGTTTGCGCGCCCAATCAACGGCTGCTGCCGCAATATCTAGGGGCTTCTGATCCGGTGAGGATGGAAAAAAGCTAGCGCCGACCTGTTCTGCAACATGTTTTAGCTGATCTATAGCAGCCGGACGGTAAACGTCACACGACACCACCATGACTTTTTTCTTCTGGTTCTGCTTGAGCCAGCGCGCTAGCTTGCCCACAGTGGTGGTTTTACCGGCACCCTGCAGGCCCGCCATAAGAATAATGGCAGGAGGCTGCTGGTTTAGCGCCAGCGGCACTTGTGCTTCGCCCATCAGTTGCTTGAGTTGTTCGTGCACCACGCCAACAAAAGCCTGGCCCGGCGTGAGCGAACCGACCACACCCTCGCCCAGCGCTTTTTCCTTAACCTGGGCAACAAAATCTTTAACCACCGGAAGCGATACATCAGCCTCCAGCAGCGCCATGCGTACCTCACGCAAGGCATCGCCAATATTGGCCTCAGTCATGCGGGCTTCGCCGCGCATGGTTTTCATGACACGGCCAAGCCGTTGGGTCAGATTTTCCAGCATTGATCAGTCTCGAACATTTGGTCGGGGCACATGATATAAATAGAGCCTATGCCGACAATTGTATCGCTTCCCTTCCCGCTCGCCACGTTACTGACGATCATCGCCTCACTTGCCTATGCCTTACTGAGCTGGCAGGTGCTGCGTCAGGTTGCCCATCAGTCTGGCTCCAGACTGGCGCAGGCACTAGGCAAACCAGGCGGGATCCATGCCTCGGCCGGTGTTTCACCTGCCCTCCTGGGCTTTGCTATTGCCGTTCAAGCCGCTGCGCTGTATCTGGATATGTTTGATGGCGGTACCGTTCGCTTTTCGTTCGCGCTTACCGTATCCGTGATTCTCTGGCTGGCTGTCCTGTTGCACGGTTTCGAAAGTCTGGCTTACAAACAGCGTGGGCTGCTTGCCCTGATTCTGCCGACAGCCTGCGCCGGTGTGCTATTGCCGCTCATCTTTCCCGTTGAGCATCCGCTGGTGCACATCGATGCCTGGTTGTTCCGCCTGCACTTCACTCTCGCCATGCTGGCCTATGGGGTATTTTTGCTGGCTACGCTGCAAGCATGCCTGTTGTGGATTGCTGAACGTGAACTTCACGACCCTGCGCGACTCACAGCCGAACGTCGTTTTCCGCCACTCTTACGCATGGAAAACCTGCTGTTCCGGATGCTGGGCATTGCCTTTCTTTTGCTCACCGCTTCTCTGGCCAGCGGTCTCCTAGTCTCCGAGCAATTTAATGGCACATGGTTTCGCGCCGATCACAAAACTATTTTTGCCTGCCTGTCCTGGTTAATTTTTGGCGCCTTGCTGTTGGGACGCAAACTTAGGGGCTGGCGTGGCAAAAAGGCAACGGCCTGGACGATTGCCGGATTTGTCATGCTATTGCTTGCCTATGTGGGTAGCCGTTTCGTGCTGGAAGTCGTGCTTAACCGGACAGCATGAGCACCCTGGCCCGCGCGCTGATACAAAGCGGGCTGGCTCCCGAGGCAGCCATCGAGCGCTGCCAGCTACGCGCGCATCAAAGACAAACCAGCCTGCCCGCGGAATTGGTGGCCGATACGTTGATCGAAGCACCAACAATCGCCCACTTTATTGAAACGACCTTCGGCTATCCCCGAGTCGAACTGGCTCAGACAGATCCCCACCCGCTTTACCCTGACGTTGCTTTGGCGCCTGATCCTCGCTATCAGCCCATCAGCCTATCTGGGCAAAGCTTGCAAATGGCGATGGCTGATCCAACGGATGATGCACTCGTCAGCGCCCTACGTTTCCAAACGGGCCTAGAGATCAATCCCTGCGTTACTGATGTCACGCAACTAGCGGCCTATGCATCTTTGATAAAGAGCCGTGCACTAGGCGTTTTAGCCAGCAATCCCCGACCTTCTTCTGACCAGGCCGTCGATGAAGCGCCCGTGGTTCGCTTCCTGCAAAAAACACTCAGTATTGCGATTGAGCGTGGCGCCTCCGATATTCACTTCGAGCCCTACGAGAACAGTTACCGTATCCGCTACCGGATCGATGGAAAACTACAGACGCAGGAAGCACCGCCCAACGATTTCCGCGACATGGTTGCCTCACGACTGAAGGTGCTGTCACGCCTCGATATTGCAGAAAAGCGTCTGCCGCAAGATGGCCAGCTGAGAGGCCAGACAGATGACGGTACGCTGGTCGATCTGCGAATCAGCACCATGCCTACGCTGTACGGAGAAAAGATCGTCTTACGCATACTGGATCGACAGGATGCGCGATTAGGGCTCCCTGAAATCGGCCTCTCGCAACATCAGCTTGATCAGTTAAAACAGGCCATTCATCAGCCCAGCGGCATGGTGCTGGTTACAGGCCCAACGGGTTCCGGAAAAACCGTCACCCTCTATGCCTGCCTGAATGCCCTGAACCAACCTGGAGTGAACATTGCCACTGTAGAAGATCCGGTGGAAATTCCGGTCGTCGGCATTAATCAAGTCAATATCGATGAGCGTACTGGTCTGAGTTTTGCAGTCGCGCTTCGTGCATTCATGCGTCAGGATCCAGACATCCTCATGGTGGGCGAAATCCGGGATACTGAAACCGCTGAAACTTCACTCAAAGCTGCTCAAACAGGACACCTGGTTCTTTCCACACTGCATACCCGCTCAGCGCCGGCAACCCTAGAGCGACTCCTACAACTGGGTCTGCCGAATTACGGCGTTGCCGGCAGCGTACTGTTGATTGTTGCTCAACGCCTAGTTCGCCGGCTTTGCGAATGCCGAGTAGAAGACGATGCTGCATCCGAGTTGCTCCACGATGCCGGTTTCACTCACGAGGAATTAACCCAACGGGATAGTGGCCAATGGGCACTTTACAAAGCCTCGGGTTGTCCAAAATGTCATCAAACCGGCTATAAAGGACGAATCGGTATTTTTGAGGTGATGCCTGTTTCACCCGCGCTACAAAAGATCATGCTTGATAACGGCAGCACTCGAGACATTGCTCTACAGGCACTCCGCGATGGCACACCCAGCCTACGCCGTGCCGGTCTGGACAAAGCAATCGCCGGAATAACGTCCCTGACCGAAGTGCTGGCCGAAACTGAACACAGCGAGGATCGCTGTGTCTAAAACTGAATCCGGAGCATTGAGACGCTTTGGGTGGACAGGTATCGCCCAGAACGGCACGTTGCTCACAGGAGAAATTAGCGCCGCCAGCGATATGCGGGCCAGAGTTGCGTTACGTCAACGAGGCATCACCCCAATCAAAGTAGTGCGTCCATGGCGCTGGCAACCACGTTTATCGAGCAAAACCATTAGCCTGATACTGCGCCAGCTGGCAACGCTGATTCATGCGGGCGTGCCCTTGCTTTCCGCTATGGAGCTGCTCGCCAAGAGCCAGGAACAAGCCCTGGCAAGCCAGATTCTGTTGCAAATGCGGACTGACTTGCAGATGGGTTCATCACTTGCGCAATCCATGCAACAGCATCCCGAAGTCTTTGATCCACTCACCTGCACCCTCGTTGCCGCTGGCGAACAATCTGGCCTTCTTGATCTCATGCTGGAGCGCATTGCCGCTTATCACGAAAAAATGCAGGCTATACAGAGCAAGATTCGGAGCGCCCTGGCTTATCCGATTGCCATTCTTGGCATCGCCGTTGCCGTGAGCATCTTGTTGTTATGGCTCGTTGTTCCAGCCTTTGAGCAAAGCTTTTCCAGCTTTGGGGCTGCACTCCCTTGGCCCACACAACTGATGATTGCCGGGTCCAACGGCCTACGAGATTACGGTTTGCTGATGTTCGGCTCGATCGGTGCGTGCGGTTTTCTGCTCTATCGGCAATGGCAACAAAATGCAGACTGGCAGGCCACAACAGATCGATTAGTCTTCCGTTTACCGATTTTGGGCGATCTATTCCAGAAAGCCGCGTTGGCACGCTGGAGCCAGACGCTGTCCAGCCTAATTAGTGCCGGGATTCCCCTGCTGGATGCTCTGGGGCCGGCCGGCGACACGGCTCGCAACCGGAATTTTGTCACGGCAACCCGCAAAATCTGTCAGCAGTTACAGCAGGGCGCAAGCCTATCAGCCGCCATGAGGCAACAGCCTGTATTTACCGCTTTGCCTGTACAGATGGTCGCTATTGGCGAAGAGTCTGGCGCGCTGGACGATATGCTCAGGAAAATTGCCGAGATCTACGACCGTGAAGTCAATGACCGAGTCAGCATGCTCAACAGCCTACTGGAACCACTAATGATGGTCGTTCTGGGGCTCATTATCGGCGGCATGGTCATTGCCATGTATCTACCGATATTCCAGCTGGGCAATGTGCTTTAAGCTGGCCTACTGAAATCGCCGCGAGTCCGCTATAATCAAGGGTTTGGAACCTATCTGCCGCCTTGCGGCGAATCGATGAAACGTTACTTTATTACTGGTCTGCTGATCTGGGCACCTCTGGGCATTACGATCTGGGTGCTTTCGTTCATCCTCGGCATGATGGACCAGTCAATCACGCTCTTACCGATTGCCTGGCAACCACGTGCGCTCGTCGGCTTCAACATCCCTGGTGTCGGCGCCCTGATGACGCTGCTGGTCGTCTTTGTTACCGGCCTGCTGACTGCCAACTTTATCGGACAACATCTGGTGCGGTGGTGGGAAGCACTCCTGCATCGCATTCCGGTAGTGCGCAGCATCTACCAGAGCGTCAAACAGATTTCAGATACCGTATTTTCACCATCAGGACAGGCTTTTCGTCAGGCCGTTCTGGTCCAATATCCGCGCCAGGGCAGCTGGACGATCGGTTTTCTGACAGGCGCGCCCGGCGGAGAAATTGCCGAACACCTCGGCAACAACATGGTGAGCCTTTACGTACCCACTACACCGAATCCGACATCCGGCTTCTTCCTGATGGTGCCTAAAGCCGATGTCGTTGAACTCGATATGTCGGTCGAAGATGCCCTGAAGTACCTGATCTCGATGGGCGTTGTCACACCGACTGCCCCTAAAGCAATGCCAGCAATCAAACAACCCGATGCCGCCACCTACGTTGGCGACTGATTTCCACCCTGAAGAAAAGCAAGACACCTCATGCGTACTCACTACTGTAGCGACCTCAACCCTTCGCTGAACGAACAGATCGTCACCCTGTGTGGCTGGGCGCACCGTCGCCGTGATCACGGTGGCGTTATTTTTATCGATCTGCGCGACCGCTCCGGCCTGGCTCAGGTGGTCTGCGACCCGGATCGTGCCGAGATGTTCAACATTGCCGAATCCGTCCGTGGAGAATTCTGCCTCAAAATCACCGGCAAAGTCCGCCCGCGCCCAGCCGGCACCGAAAATACCACGCTGGCTTCTGGTGGCATTGAAGTGCTGTGCCATGAGATCGAAGTGCTCAATGCCTCAGTCACGCCACCGTTCCAGGTTGATGAAGAACATCTGTCCGAAACCGTTCGTCTGACGCACCGGGTTATTGACCTACGTCGCCCGGCCATGCAGAAAAATTTGCAGCTGCGCTATCGCGTTGCCCGTGCTTTCCGTCGCTTCCTCGATGACAACGGTTTCATCGATATCGAAACACCGATGCTGACCAAGTCGACGCCAGAAGGTGCGCGCGATTATCTGGTGCCTTCCCGCGTGCACCCGGGACAGTTCTTTGCGTTGCCACAATCCCCGCAGCTATTCAAGCAACTGCTGATGGTCGCTGGCTTCGATCGCTACTATCAAATCGTTAAATGTTTCCGTGACGAAGATCTGCGCGCTGATCGCCAGCCAGAATTTACTCAGGTTGATATCGAAACATCGTTCCTGAGCGAAGAACAGATCATGGGCATGATGGAAAGCCTGATCCGCTATGTCTTCAAAGACGCTATGGATGTGGATCTGCCAAACCCGTTCCCCCGCATGACCTATGCTGAAGCCATGGCGCGTTTTGGTTCGGACAAACCGGATCTGCGCGTCACACTGGAGCTGACGGATGTTACCGATGCCGTTGCCGATGTGGCATTCAAGGTATTCAGCGGCCCGGCAACTACTGGCGGACGTGTTGCCGCTATGCGTATCCCAGGCGGCGCCTCGCTAAGCCGGGGTGAAATCGATGAATACACCAAGTTTGTAGGCATCTATGGTGCTCGCGGTCTGGCCTATATCAAAGTCAACGATGCCAGCCTGATCAACGAAACCGGTCTACAGTCCCCCATCGTCAAAAACCTGCACGAAACCGCACTGAAGACCATTATTGAGCGCACCGGTGCGCAAAGCGGCGACCTGATTTTCTTCGGCGCCGACAAGACCAAGGTGGTTAACGATGCGCTGGGCGCCCTGCGCGTGAAGATCGGTCATGAAAAGAGCTTCCTCACCGGCGCCGCGTGGACACCCCTATGGGTGATCGACTTCCCGATGTTCGAATACGATGAAGATGACAAGCGCTGGACCGCCTGTCACCATCCGTTCACAAGCCCGAAGGACGAGCACATCGCGTTGTTGGCCACGGACCCAGGCAAGTGCCTGGCCAAGGCCTACGATCTGGCTCTGAACGGCTGGGAAATCGGCGGCGGCTCGGTACGTATTCACCGTGCCGATGTACAGCAAACCGTCTTTGAAGCCCTAGGTATCGGTGAAGAAGAGGCTCAGATCAAATTTGGCTTCCTGCTTGATGCACTTAAGTACGGTGCCCCACCACACGGTGGCCTGGCTTTCGGCCTGGACCGTATCGTCACCATGATGACCGGTGCTGAATCGATCCGTGATGTGATCGCGTTCCCGAAAACGCAACGTGCCCAGTGTCTACTGACCAATGCGCCTTCGGATGTCGATGAAAAACAATTGCGCGAACTACATATTCGCCTCCGCCAACCGGCATCGACCGAAGCTGCTAAAGCACCTCAAGCCTGATCGAAGGCCTGCGTGAATCCGGCTGCCTTTGCCCGCCTGCTCGAAGACTCCGAGCGGGCGGGTGTTTACCATCTCACGCCAGGCGGGATGGATGCCTTGGTTGAGGCTTGTGCACAGGCCGATCTACACCTGATCCAGATTCCGCTCAAAGAAACGCCACGCATGGCCGATGCACTAGAGATATTAACCAAGGCGACACAGTGCCCTGCACACGAGGGTGCGCATCTTGATGATCTGGCAGAAATGCTCAGCGATTTTTCATGGCTGCCCGCCAATGGTTATGTGTTGCTTGTAGAGGATGCAGACAATCTAATCGCCTCCGAACCCACCGGCGTTCAGAAACTGCTGGAAGCCTTTCAGGGAGCCTGTCATCACTGGCAAGGGCAGGAGATACCGTTCTGGGCCTTTATCGGCCTACGCGGTGATGGCATTGCCTTGCTGCCCTTGATTGGCTAAATACAAGATGACAGACTACAAGCGCCCCGAGTCTGTCCTTGTGGTAATTCACACCCCGGACCTACAAATCCTGCTCCTCGAACGTGCCAAACATCCTGGCTACTGGCAATCGGTTACCGGCAGTCGCGAACAGGATGAATCCTTTTCCGACACGGCATGCCGTGAGGTCGCAGAAGAAACGGGGCTAACTGTTGAGACTGTTCAACTCCGTGTCTGGCCAGGTGAAAATATTTACGAAATCATGCCAGAGTGGCGTCACCGCTATGCCCCCGATGTGACCCATAACCGTGAGCGTGTATTTTCACTCTGCCTACCCTCGGCTTGTGATGTCATGCTATCGCCAAGCGAACACCGCGCCTGGCGGTGGTTACCTGCCCAGGAAGCGGCTGAAGCCTGTTTTTCAGCAAGCAATCAGGACGCTATCTTGGCATTGAAGAAGCATTTCTCGTAATACTGCTTTGCGATCATCGTCTTGCTCGCTACAATCGCCGCCATTCCCCTAATATTTTTCTGACCGATGGAACGGATATGACCCTCGCTCAACCGCACGACAATATTGCACTCGAAGCCAAGGTGCTTGCTGAAGCACTCCCCTTTCTGAAACGCTTCCATGGCAAAACTATCGGCGTGAAATATGGCGGCAATGCCATGACAGAAGAAAGCCTCAAGCAATCCTTTGCCAATGACGTTGTACTGCTCAAACTGGTTGGCCTCAATCCGGTAGTCGTTCATGGTGGCGGCCCTCAAATCGAACAGATGCTGACCCAAGTAGGCAAAAAGGGAGAGTTCATCCAGGGGATGCGCGTTACCGACGCCGAAACCATGAGCGTTGTCGAAATGGTGCTGGGTGGCGCGGTCAACAAAGAAATCGTTGCGCTGATCAATCAGAATGGCGGCAAAGCCGTCGGCCTGACGGGTAAAGACGCAGGGCTCATCCGCGCCAAGCGCCTCATGTTACCCAAACAGGGCAGCCCGTCTGAACTGCTTGATATTGGTCTGGTGGGTGATATCCAGCAGATAGATCCCTCCATCGTTCATCACTTGGTATCTGGCGCTTTCATTCCAGTCATCGCACCAATTGGTTACGGTCCAGACGGTGAAACCTATAACATCAACGCCGATGTCGTTGCCGGCAAAATGGCCGAGGTGCTTGGTGCCGAAAAACTAGTGCTGCTCACTAACACACCGGGCGTCCTCGACAAAGCTGGCAATCTGCTCACCGGCCTCACCCCACGGGATATCGATGACATGGTCGCTGATGGCACGCTATCCGGTGGCATGTTGCCAAAAATCTCATCTGCGCTGGATGCTGCTCGCAATGGGGTAAAGGGTGTGCACATCATCGATGGCCGCGTGCCGCACGCACTACTGCTGGAAATTCTCACCCAGCATGGCGTGGGTACGATGATCAGATCCTCCTAAGCGCTACATGGCCAAAGCACCGGTCTGGGTATTCGATCTCGATGACACCCTGCACCACGCAACACCCCATGTTTTTCCGCACATTAATCGGGCCATGACCGAGTACATCGAGCGGCATCTGTCGCTCGATTACGCAGCAGCTACGGCGCTACGTCAGCTTTACTGGAAACGCTATGGTGCCACCCTGCTCGGACTAATCCGGCACCATGGCGTTGATCCGCATCACTTTCTGGCGCAGACACATAACTTCGAGAATCTCTCGTCACTGCTAATCACGGCACCGGCCTTGGCAGATACTTTGAAGCAATTACCCGGCAGGCGCATTATTTTTTCTAATGCACCCAAAACCTATACGCATGAAGTATTGCGGCTCACCGGTCTCACACCACTATTCGATGCTATCTATACGGTTGAGTCATTCGGCTTTCAACCCAAACCGTTGCGCAGCGGCTTCCAGAAATTGCTTCGCAAGGAACGCATTCAACCGGGCCAAGCCATCATGATTGAAGACAGCCTGCCCAATCTGGTGATGGCCAAACGCCTTGGCATGCACACGCTGTGGGTCACACGATCCTTACGCAATAGCCCGTGGGTAGATCACAAGCTGCGCAGCATTATTAACCTACGTCACCTGGTAGGTTGGAGCCAGCGCGCTACCTGTGGTGCGAAATAGGTCAGAATCATATCGGCGCCGGCGCGTTTGAAGCCGAGCATGCTTTCCATAACAACTTTCTGCTCATCCAGCCAGCCATTCTGAGCGGCTGCTTTCAGCATCGCGTACTCGCCACTTACCTGATACACCGCCGTTGGCCGAGCGAACTCATCCTTGATCCGCCGCACTATGTCCAGATACGGCATACCGGGTTTAATCATCACAATATCAGCGCCTTCAGCCAGATCCAGCGCCACTTCATGCAGCGCCTCGTTACTATTGGCCGGATCCATCTGGTAAGTCATCTTATTGCCCTTGCCAAGCTGACCAGCAGAGCCGACTGCATCCCGGAAAGGGCCATAAAACGCTGAGGCATATTTGGCGCTGTATGCCATGATGCGGGTATTCACATAGCCGGCAGCTTCCAGTGCTGATCGAATGCGCCCAATGCGGCCGTCCATCATGTCTGAAGGAGCCACCATATCGACGCCAGCAGCAGCCTGCATCACCGCTTGCTTGACCAGCATATCAAGGGTGATATCGTTGAGCACATAGCCATCAGCATCAATAATGCCGTCCTGGCCATGTGAAGTGTAAGGATCGAGTGCAACATCAGTAATCACGGCCAACTCGGGAAACTTGGCTTTTATAGCCTTCACAACCCGCGGGACAAGCCCATCCGGATTCGCGGCTTCTGCACCATCCAGAGTCTTGAGTGACACATCGATTACGGGAAAAAGAGCGATGGCTGGAATGCCCAACGCAACCACCTCTTCCAGATGGGTTATCAGCGTATCCGGTGAATAACGATGCACCCCTGGCATGGAGGCCACGGCTTCTTGCAGGCCTTTGCCTTCGCGCACAAAAACTGGATAAATCAAGTCATCCACCCTCAGGTGATGTTCACGTACAAGGCGACGTGTTGACTCATCTGCCCGAACACGGCGTGGGCGCACGAAAGGAAATCCGGAATTAGTCGGCATCTTTATCTTCCACACTTACTTCTTCAGGCAGCGCATCCGCGCCCGTTTCTTTTGATGAATTGTCGCATAGACCCAGCCAGCCCTTCATCACGGTTGCCGCTTCAGCGACACCGGTTCGTTTTAGACTAGAAAACAACTGAACACTCACCGGGCAGCCCAAGTCAGCAAGATCTGCTTTCACTTGCCGCAGCATTTTGGTTTGCTCCTGTCGACTGACCTTATCTGCTTTAGACAAAAGCACGTGAACAGCGCGCCCGGTAGGCGCAAACCATTCCAGCATCTGCCAATCCATCTCAGTGAGTGGGCGGCGAATGTCCATAATAATGACCAATCCCTTGAGTTGCTCCCGCGTCTGTAGGTAAGGGCCCAGCAAACCGTCCCATTGTTTGCGCACATCCTCAGGCGCCTTGGCAAAACCATAGCCTGGCAAATCCACAAAATAGCGATCCGGCGCCACCGAAAAATAATTCAGATGCTGGGTGCGGCCGGGCGTCTTGGATACATAAGCCAGACGGGTCTTCCCAGCCAGCGTATTAATCGCGGATGATTTGCCGGCATTGGACCGCCCGACAAAAGCAACCTCTGCAACCGCATCGCCCGGCGCATCGCGCAAACGAGCTACCGTCGTCAGGAACTCGGTGCGGGGAAAAGGATGCGAATGCCCAGGGTTTTTAGGTGGCGCCACAGCGGGATTCACCGGCTTTTCAGATCTTTTAGCTGGTGCTGCCTTTTTTTTAGGCAATGCTTTGGCGCCGATTTTCACAGGAGATTTCAAAGTTTGGGAATTAGACACAGTACGCCTCGTTCAGGTTGTATTAGAATAACAGCCTTAACCGACTAATTACCCTGTGATTCCCAAGGAATCGCATTCTTCCTATTAGGAGTGTGGACATGATTCGTGCTGTCGCATTCGCCCTGATGTGCTCCGTCAGTGCCCTGTCACTGGCTGCTGAGCCTGCGGCCCCTACAGCTGCAACTCCGGCAGCTGCCGATGCTTCTGCTATCGCTAAGAACGTGTGTGCCGCGTGCCATGGCGCTGATGGCAACAGCAGCATTCCAGCCAATCCAAGCCTTGCGGGTCAGCATGCTTCTTATCTGCTCAAGCAACTGAACAACTTCAAAGCATCGGCTGATGGCAAACCGGCATTGCGCCAGAACGCCATAATGAACGGCATGGCTGCGCCGCTGTCAGAAGCTGAAATGAAGGCACTTGCGCAGTATTTTTCCAAGCAAACACTGACGCCGGACGTTGCCAAAGATGAAAAGCTGGTGACCCAGGGTCGCAAACTCTGGCGCGCGGGTGATCTCAAGAAGGGCATTCCAGCCTGTGCTGGTTGCCACGGCGTTGCTGGTGCCGGTCTGCCTGCGCAATATCCGACACTTGCCGGTCAGCACCCTGAGTACGTGATTACGCAGCTCAAGAATTTCCGTGAAGGCATCCGTGCCAATGATCCAGAAGGCGTCATGCGTACCATCGCTGCCAAAATGACGGATCCGCAAATGGCTGCCGTAGCAGAATACGCAGCAGGTCTGCGTCAGTAACATCAGTCTTTCCGACCATCGAAAAGGGCAGCTTAATCGCTGCCCTTTTTTTATCTATCGTTCAACGACCGCACAATAAATCCAGCTCGGCTGTATCGAATCCAGCGGCACTTCTTGCCGCCTCGTTCAGAGGTGGCCGCGGTCGCGGCACATCGTAGCCAACAATCAATGATTGATAGGTATCGGACACGGGCAGATTTTCCGATGCGCAAAGCTTACGGAACCATAAATCACCTAATGCAACGTGCCGCACTTCATCACGCGCGATCACCGATAAAGCCCGAAGCGTGGGTTTATCGCCAATCCCCTGAAAGGCTCTAAAAATCGGTGGCAGGGCATCAAGCCCCCTGGCCTCCATTAACCGTGGCACCAGCGCCATACGCGCTAGAACATCCTGCGCCGTTTCGTTAGCCAGATTCCACAGGCCAGTATGCGCAGGCAAATCACCATAGGCGTAGGCGAGGTCATGCAAACGAGCTTCGATCAATTTGAAGTGGTAAGACTCTTCAATGGCCACGCCAATCCAATCTCTGACAAACAACATCCCGAGCGCTTTAAAGCGCCAGGCTGCATCCAGCGCCAGATTGATCGCATTAAACTCGATATGGGCAATCGCGTGTAGCAATGCTGCCCGCCCTTCACGATCGATGGCTTTGCGAAAGGGCAATGATTCAGGAGGTACGCAGATAGGCTGCGCTGGACGACCGATCTCAGCACAATCAGGGACCTGTCGCCCAGCGATCTCAGGTAGATGCCCTAGGCATAAATCCAGGTAGCACGGGATCAATTCATCTACTGCCTGACACTTTTGCTCCGTAGCAGATGCGTACCAGGCCACTTCTAGTTGCGCGAACAGATCAGGCATTAGCGCAGGGGGCGATCAGGTCTTGGCATAAAGTTAACGACAGCGCGGCCATCCTCGTGCTGCTTGGCTGCCATTTTCCAGGCATGCCCCTGTACCAGTTCAAACGTCAGCGGGTAAAGTCCTTCAGCGTCGCGAGGCCATTGCGCAATGACTGCATTCCAGAAGCGCTTAGTGGTGAGGCCGTGAGCGGCAAAATGCGTGGCAACGCAAGAACCCATGTTTTTTAGTTCGCGCAATGCCTGCCAGGGATCGGCGTACGTCAGCGTCAACGTTTCCATATCCATGACTGGATCAGAAAAACCGCCATGTACCAGCATGTCACCCACGTCATGCATATCGGTAAACGAGAGCGTGCGATCAACAGAACCGGGCGCGGCAAGCTGCGTCGCCAAGCGCAACTCTTTCAGGGTGTCGGGGCCAAATAAGCTGAACATCAGCAAACCGCCGACTCGTAAAACACGATTGAATTCCTTAAAGGTCTCTGGCAAATCATCGAGCCAATGCAACGAGGCATTAGACCAGATCAGATCCATACACTGTCCGGATAGCGGCAACGCATTCAAATCTGCGCCGACACGCATGGCTCTGGCGTTTCTGCCCTGATTGAGCAGTCGCCTGAAAAACCCGGTTGCTGCAAGGTCGATGCATCGACCTTGCCTCAGCAATACCTGACTGCTATCAACCCCCAGCCATTGCGCTTCAGGGTAACGGTGGCCAAGCATCGGGCGATCTGCGCCCAACCCGCAACCCGCGTCCAGAATCTGCCGTGGATCAATGCGCACCATATCCAGACGCTCGCCCATCCGGCGGGCCATTTCCCGATACAGAAAATCACTCCCGCTGAACCCGGGCGCCGCACGATCAAAGCCACGGCGAATCCGGCTGCGCCGGAAACGGGGCGCCTCCCCCGTTGACATCAGACGCCTTTCAAGCCCAGCGTGGCAAAGAGTTTCTGGTCACGCGATGTGTCGGGGTTACCCGTAGTGAGCAACTGCTCGCCGTAAAAAATCGAATTCGCGCCCGCAAAAAAACATAGCGCTTGCAGTTCATCTGACATTTCCTGACGGCCTGCCGATAAACGCACCCATGATGTTGGCATCGTGATGCGAGCTGCGGCGATCATGCGCACGAACTCAATACCATCGACCGGGTCAACACCCGCCATCGGCGTACCAGGAATCGGCACCAGATTATTAATGGGCACGGAATCAGGCACCGGATCAAGATTGGCCAACTGTGCAATCAGCGCTGCCCGATTCTTGCGGTTTTCTCCCATACCGACAATGCCACCGGAACAAACGTGTATGCCGGCCTGACGTACTTGGTCCAACGTATCGAGGCGATCTTCATGCGTATGCGTGCTGATCACCTCACTGTAAAACTCGGCGTCAGTGTCGAGATTATGATTGTAGTAATCCAGACCAGCCGTCGCCAGCTTTTCTGCCTGACCGGGTTTAAGCATGCCCAGGGTCACGCAGGTTTCAAGGCCCAGAGCTTTGACTTCCTGCACCATGTCGACGACCTTATCGAGGTCTTTATCTTTCGGACCGCGCCAGGCGGCGCCCATGCAGAAGCGCGACGAACCAGCAGCTTTAGCGGCTTTGGCGGCAGCGATCACGTCATCTGTGGACAACAATGCTTCTCGTTCCAGATTCGTATCGTAACGCGCCGATTGTGAGCAGTAGCCGCAATCTTCCGAGCAACCACCTGTCTTGATCGAAAGCAGTGTCGAACGCTGTACGGCATTTTCATCAAAGTGTTCGGCGTGCACGGCATGTGCCTTGGCCAGCAATGCCATAAACGGCATTTCAACCAGTTCCAGCACGGCTTCAGTCGACCAGCGACCCGTTCCACGTATTGACGCTTCTGCGCCATTTTTCTTCTGACGTGGCGGAACAAAATTCAGGGGAATATTCTCTGTTTGCATAGGAAACCTCTCAATAGGAGGTAGATTGCTTTAGTAAAGGCATAATTATGCCCGAAGCACCCGAACCTCGCCGCATAGCTGATAAATACTGTCTTGAACCAAGTGCCACTTCATCGAACCAACGATCTTTCGCTGACGCAACGCCTACGCCATGCGATCAGACATGCCGGTGCTTTACTGGGCCACGCGCTACTTCCTCAGACCTGTGTGCTATGCAGCCTGCCCAGCGGCGACAAACCAGTCTGTGGCGCCTGTACCAAGGATTTGCCACGCCTGACCGGACAACAATGCCCACGCTGTGCGCTACCCCTACAGGGCAACGCTAACGGTATCCAAATAACTTGCCCTGATTGCGCCCACCACCTGCCGGCCTTTGATAAGGCATCAGCCGTCTGGTCTTATGGTTTTCCCGTTGACACGCTGATCCAGGACTTTAAGTACGGGCACCACCTCTATCTCGCCGGTTTTTTCGGCCAGCATCTGGCGCGAACACTGATAAAACAATGGGGTACCGCGCGTGGAAACGCCCAGCCAGATCTGATTGTTCCTATGCCACTACACCCCAATCGCCTCAAAGATCGAGGCTTCAATCAGGCGGCAGAAATTGCGCGCCAGGCGGCTAAACATCTGGGGCTACCGTGGTGTAGTGATGCACTAATCCGTTTGTATGACACGGCACCGCAGGCTGGATTGCGCCGGGAAGAGCGCTGGGCTAATCTGCGTGGGGCCTTCTCTTGCCCTAAACCACTCTCTGGGGCTCGGATTTTGTTGGTCGATGACGTGCTCACTACGGGCGCTAGCTTATCGGCCTGTGCCCAAGTGTTACGTCATGCGGGGGCTACCCGTATCGATGTTGCCGTTCTTGCCCGTACGCCCGAACCGGGCCATGCCAAATAAATCTTATGACGACCCAACAACGCCGCCCCGCCATTGTTCTGATGCATCCGGAAATTCCGCCCAATACCGGCAACCTCATTCGCGTCTCTGCGGCAACGGGCTTCGAACTTCATCTAGTCCGCCCGCTCGGGTTTGATGTAGACGATCGATCATTGCGCCGTGCCGGTCTGGATTATCACGATCAGGCTTTCCTCCAGGTGCATGAGGACTGGGAGTCCTGCATCGCCCAACTCACCGATAACCGAGCTGATGGCCCAAAGCGACGTTTTTTCGCGATGACGACCAAAGGCAGTCGGCCATACCATGAAGTTAAATTTCAGCCTGATGACGTTATTGTGCTGGGCTGCGAAACCAAAGGACTGCCCCCCGAAATTCTGGCGACCTTCGATAGCAAGCACCGTTTACGCATTCCGATGAGGCCAGATATACGCAGCCTTAACCTGGCCAACTCTGCATCAATTGTCGTATTTGAGATGTGGCGCCAGAACGGTTTTGTTGGCGCCCTTTAAGGCAATTACTCGGGGCGCTGTGCTCGGCTCATCAATTGCGTCACCGCGTCTTTTGCAGCCAGCTCGCCGGCAATAACAGCGGCAACCGCACGGGCAATCGGCATATCAACGGCCAGATCCACCGAGAGTCGCGCTACTTCCCGTGCTGTGCCGACACCCTCGGCCACATGGCCCAGAGCATCCAGCGTTTCCTGCAAAGTCTTGCCAGAGCCTAATGCCAGGCCAACCTGACGGTTACGAGACAAATCACCCGTACAGGTCAGAATCAGATCGCCCAAACCGGCCAGACCCGTGAGCGTTTCACGTTGGCCGCCCAAGCACTCACACAATCGAGCGATTTCAGCCAGGCCACGTGTCATCAAAGCTGCCCGGGCGTTATGCCCCAAGGATAGCCCATCGGAGATACCGGTGGCGATGGCCAAAACGTTTTTAACGGCACCGCCTACCTCAACCCCAACAACATCACCCGAGGCGTAAAGACGCAGATTCGATGTGTGCAACCAATCGGCTAATTTCTCAGCCAGTGCCAGGTTCGCCGAACCCAGCGTCACCGCTGTCGGCAAGCCCTTGGCAACTTCTTGAGCAAAGCTTGGGCCAGACAGAGCAGCCGCAGGCACATCGCCAAGCACATCACGAATAACCTGATGTGGCAGCAAACCGGTTTGCGGTTCAAAGCCCTTGCAGACCCAGACCAGCGGCGGCAATGCCTTCCCCGCAGCCAATGACTGCATTGCAACGAGGGTGCTACGCAAGCCGGCTACAGGCGTCGCCAACACCAGCACATCAGAATCCAGAAGCGCCGCCAGATCACCTGTCGCTTTTAATGAAACCGGCAACAGAATATCCGGCAGAAACCGCTGGTTAACATGCGCCGCGTTAATGCTCTCGACCACCTCTGGTTCGCGGGCCCAGATGGTGACCTGATGGCGCTGCGCCCAATTGGCAGCTAGCGCCGTTCCCCAAGCGCCGGCGGCTAATACGCCAATCCGGCGCTGGATTTCGGTGGCCTGGCTCATGCGCATTCCCGCTTGGCGAATTACTGGACCGTTGCCGGTGCTTCAACTTCGCCAGCTGCATGCTGCTCGGTTTCAGCCATCGCGTCAAAGTTAACCGGCTGCAGCACTACGGGTGGGAAACCGGCACGGGTAGAGGCATCAGACACGGCTTCACGAGCATACGGGAACAGCACGTTCGGAATAGCAGAACCCAGGAAAGGACGCATCGCCTCTTCTGGAATGCCCGCAACACGGAAGATGCCTGCCTGTTGCAGTTCGATCAGAAAATACACCTTGCTCTCGACCTTGGCCGTAACAGTGACCTGCAGGATGCCTTCAAAGACATCATCACCCAACTGGGTAAAGGCCGTCTTGAACTGAACACCGACTTCTGGGGCTTGCTGTTGCAAAAAGACTTCAGCACCGCCTGGCACTTCGAGCGACATATCGCGCACATACAGCTTTTCAATGGCAAACATAGGCTGAACTGGCGCTTGCTGTTCAGTTGCTGCCTGCTCGTTGCTTTGATCGTTTTCAGCCATGGTAATAAACCCTTGTTATTAGATTAGAAATTATTTGAGGAGCGGCTCAAGCCCGCCGGCACGATCCAGCGCTGCCAGGTCGTCGAAACCACCTACGTGCGTCTCGCCGATATAAATCTGCGGCACCGTCCGGCGATTCGTTCGCGCCATCATGGCATCCCGCTCTTCCGGATTGAGATCAATCCGGATCTTTTCGATCTCGGTCACGCCTTTGCTATTGAGCAATTGCTCAGCCCGGACGCAATAAGGGCATACGGCTGTACAGTACATCAGCACTTTTGGCATAAATTAAGCCTTGCTTGGGGCTTTGCCCCGCTTAAGTGGCAAACCAGCTTTTTCCCAGGCCTGGATGCCGCCATCGATCTGGCTGACATTCTCAAAGCCGGCTTTGCTCAGTAAACGGCAGGCAGCAGCAGAGCGCTGGCCAGCGGCGCAAACCACCACAACCGGCTTTTTGCGGTATTTCTCCAGCTTGGCGAGCTGGTTCGGCAGCTCCTTGAGCGGAATAAACTGACTACCCTGAATGTGTTCAACGGCAACTTCGTGCTCTTCGCGCACGTCAACCATTACCCCGCCCTCCTTGTCGGTCAAGGCGATGGCCACCTGCGGCGACACGCCTTTTCCTCCGGGTTGAACTACCTGGCGGACTAGAAGCGCCCCCGAAATCAGTGCAATTGCCAAAAGGCCAAGGTTTACAGGCTGTAGAAAGAAATCCATGTTTTTTCCAGAAAATACGAAGTCAGGGGCTCGGCAGCTAGAGTCAGCGCCTCCGGCATTATAGAATAGCGGACTGATTCATTTATACCGGATGAATGGAATTATCCCTATGAAAAAAATTGTGCTGCTGCGCCACGGCGAATCCTCGTGGAATAAAGAAAACCGTTTCACCGGTTGGACCGATGTCGATCTAACCGAAAAGGGTGTAGAAGAAGCCCGCCAGGCGGGCCGCCTGATGAAGGACGCTGGTTTTGAATTTGACCAGGCATACTCCTCAGTGCTTAAGCGCGCAATGCGCACGCTCTGGCTCTCACTGGAAGAAATGGACCGTCTGTGGATTCCGATTCAGCGCAGTTGGCGCCTGAATGAGCGCCACTACGGCGCCCTGCAGGGTCTGAACAAAGCTGAGACAGCGGCAAAATATGGCGATGACCAGGTTCTCGTCTGGCGCCGCAGTTACGACACCCCACCACCAGAGCTGGCATTTGACGATCCGCGTCACCCGCGCTTCGATGCCCGCTACGGCGAAACTTTCTCGGGTCTGAGCGAAAAAGAGTTGCCAATGACCGAATGCCTGAAAGACACCGTGGCCCGTTTCGTCCCGTTCTGGGAAGGCACGATTGCGCCGGCCGTTAAGGCAGGCAAGAGCGTCATCGTAGCGGCTCACGGTAATTCGATCCGTGCGCTGGTCAAGTATCTGGACAACATCTCCGATGCCGACATCGTTGAACTGAATATTCCAACAGGTATTCCGCTGGTCTACGAACTTGACGACGAAACGCTCAAGCCAATCCGTAGCTACTACCTGGGCGACCAGGAAGCTGCTGCCGCTGCCGCAGCCGCTGTAGCACAACAAGCTGCCAAGAAATAATCGCCGTCTCCCGACGACAGGAACCCCATCATGCCAAGCCAGACCCCACCGACCGATCCAAAATCCAAGCAGGCCAGGCCCAATTGGATGCGTACGGCCAGTGTCGGTCTTGCCGGCGTGGTGGCCGGCATCCTGATCGCGCTGCAGCTACCGGCGTTCGCTGAAAAAGCCGCGACACCCAGCCAGACAGCAGGCTTACCGATTCAGGATCTACGTACTTTTGCCGAAGTCTTCAATGCCATTAAGCAGGGTTATGTAGAGCCGGTTGAAGATAAGAAGCTCATCAACAATGCCATCTCCGGCATGGTGTCCAATCTGGATCCGCATTCAACCTATCTCGATGCCGAAGCATTCAAAGAGCTGCAAGTCGGCACCCATGGCGAATTCGGTGGCCTCGGTATTGAAGTTGGGATGGAAGATGGCTTCGTTAAAGTTATTGCTCCCATCGAAGATACGCCAGCTGCCCGTGCGGGTTTAAAAACTGGCGATCTGATCGTTAAGATCGATGACACCTCAGTCAAAGGCCTGACGCTCAACGACGCCGTTAAAAAACTACGCGGCAAACCAAAGACTCAGGTCACGCTAACCATCGCCCGTAAAGGCATGAATAAACCGCTGATCGTCACACTGACACGTGAAGTCATCAAAGTGCAGTCAGTCAAATTCAAAATGCTCGAACCGGGCTATGGCTACGTCCGTATCACCCAGTTTCAGGAAAACACCATCAGTGCATTGGTTAATGCTGTTAACCAACTCTATAAGAATGGCCCACTCAAAGGCCTAATCCTTGATCTGCGCAATGACCCGGGCGGCCTACTCAATGCTGCCGTGGGTGTTTCTGCCGTCTTCCTGCCGGCCGACGAACTAGTGGTCTCTACGGATGGCCGTGCACCGGATGCTAAGCACAAGTTCTATGCCAAGCCAGAGGATTACCAACATGGCCGTGAAGACGAACTACGCAACCTGCCATCTGGCATCAAAACAGTACCGATGATTGTTCTAGTCAACGGTGGTTCGGCCTCGGCTTCTGAAATTGTCGCGGGCGCTTTGCAAGACTATAAACGCGCTACCGTACTCGGCACCCAAACCTTCGGTAAGGGTTCCGTACAGACAGTTCTGCCGCTACCGGGCAATACCGCCATCAAGATCACCACCGCACGCTATTACACGCCAAAAGGCCGCTCGATTCAGGCCAAGGGCATTGAGCCAGATGTCGAAGTTGAAGAAACGCCGGGCGCCAAGAAAAATGGTCTGCGTGAAGCAGATCTAGGTGGCCACCTGATCAACGAAAAAGACAAAGACGCCAAAGACAGCAAACCTGAAACTGATAAAGCCAATGGGAAGAATGGCAAAAACGGTAGCAAGGAGGATGACAGCGACCCTGGCCTGGCTATCGCCGACTACACATCCGCCAAGGATCGCCAGTTCGTTGAAGCCATCAAGCGTCTCGGCGGCAAACCGCCAGCAGCTGTTAGCAAGGATGCAAAGGCCAGCGCTGACGAATCAACTGCTTCCGACAAATCGGCCAAGCCCGCACAGTAAGTGACAATGAACGACCAGCAACTGCTGCGCTATAGCCGGCACATTCTGGTCGACGAAATTGGCATAGAAGGCCAGGAGAAACTCCTGGCCAGCCATGCGCTCATTGTCGGCGCAGGCGGGCTGGGTTCTCCGGCAGCACTCTATCTAGCCACTGCCGGGGTTGGCACCATCAGCATTGCTGATGATGATGTCGTTGAGCTGAGTAACCTGCAACGCCAGATCCTGCACATCGAAGCCCGTATCGGCCAAGCAAAAACAACTAGCGCTCAGGCAGCTCTCGCCGTCGCCAACTCGGATTGCCGTGTGCTGCCCTTGCCCAGACTGGAAGGCGCTGCATTAATAGAGGCCGTAGCTAAAGCCGATATCGTTCTAGATTGCAGCGACAATTTCACAACTCGTTATGCACTGAATCAAGTGTGTGTTTCACTAAAAAAACCCTTAGTTTCCGGTGCGGCCATCAAGCTCACTGGTCAGCTATTTGTCATGGATCCACGCCAGAACAACGTGCCTTGCTATGCCTGCCTGTACCCACAAGACAGTACAGACGAAGATCTGCGCTGCGCTACGACCGGTATTCTGGCACCGCTAACCGGTGTGATCGGTTGCATGCAGGCCGTTGAGGCCATCAAATTACTCGCTGGATTTGGCACACCCGCTTTCGGACTACAACGCTACGATGCACTGACAGGCATGTGGTCTAAATCAGGCATCAGCAAAGACCCCTGCTGCCCTACCTGTAAGGCTTAACGCGAATTGCGAAGCGCAGTAATTCGTAAGTCTGACCCAACCATCCGTACATCCTGAAACTTCCAGTCTGTCTTCTGATCCAGACTGGTCAGGTTCAAATCGTCGAACCATCCACGCGCATCACTCCCCAAGAGCGTTGGCGCCATGTACAGCAGCAGCTCATCAACTAGCTTCGCCTTGAGGAATGCGCCGCTGAGCCGTGAGCCAGCCTCAAGATGCGCTTCATTGACGCCACGTTGCGCCAGATGTTGTAACAGCACTTCTAGATCAACACGCCCATCTGTATCAGGTAGCACAACGATTTCCGCTCCGGCAACTTCTAGCGCTGCTTGCTTGGCCGAGTCTGTCGACGCCGTTGCAATAAGGCACCCGCTTTGAAGAATTTTGGCGGTCGTCGGCGTACGCAAATGACTATCAACCACGACACGCAATGGTGCTGTTAGCGGTATTGGGTGGCCCGCTTGTCCGATCGGCAAAGCCACATCGCGTACCGTTAAAACCGGGTCATCCGCAAGCACTGTGCCGATACCAGTAATGATGGCTTGCGCCCGGGCACGAAAGCGATGACCATCGGCACGCGCTTTAGCGCCTGTAATCCACTGACTTTGACCATTCGACAAAGCACTGCGGCCGTCCAGGCTACCTGCCATTTTAAGGCGTACCCAGGGCTTGCCCTGGCGCATGCGTTTTACAAACCCCACATTCAGCGCCTCTGACTCGGCAGCCATCAGTGGTGTGGCAACCTCGATGCCAGCGGCTTGGAGCAGCGCGAAGCCTTTACCGACCACCAGGGGATTCGGGTCTTCCATCGCGGCCACGACCCGTCTGATACCGGCCTTAATCAACGCCTTGGCACAAGGGGGGGTTTTGCCATGATGCGCACAAGGTTCGAGCGTGACATAAGCGGTGGCACCCTTTACGTCATTGCCACGGTGTTCGGCATTTCGCAGCGCCATGACCTCCGCATGCGGTTCACCCGCACGCTCATGCCAGCCTTCACCGATCATCTGGTTTTCTTTAACCAGTACACAGCCCACCCGTGGGTTAAGACCTGTGGTGTAAAACCCATTGGCAGCTAACTGCAGCGCTCGCGCCATCCAAGCTGCATCAGCAGCGGTAGGTGTCTGGGTTTTTACATCGGGCATATACGTTAACCCGTCGCTGGCTCAAAGCGCCGGCGAGATCTCGCGAATGACTTCAGAGAATTCATCGATGTCAGTGAAATTTCGGTAAACCGATGCGAAGCGAACGTAAGCGACCTTATCGAGTTTCTTCAGCTCACGCATGACGAGCTCTCCCACTTGCTGCGAAGTCACTTCACGTTCACCCAGTGCCAGCAACTTCTCTTCGATGCGCGACACGGCAGAATCGATTGCCTCGGCAGTGACTGGGCGTTTACGCAAGGCTAGCTGCAAAGAGGCGGCCAGCTTGTCGTGACTAAATTCTGTGCGCGACCCATTTCGTTTCACGATAAACGGAAACTGGATCTCAGCCTGCTCATGCGTGGTAAAACGTTTTTCGCATTGACCACAACGTCGACGACGGCGGACGATGTGCCCTTCTTCCGATTCGCGCGTTTCAATAACGGTGGTACCGTCCGCGCTACAGAAAGGGCACTTCATCGCGCCTCGTCCTTTTTCAACGACTCCGGCTTACTTACCGTAAACCGGGAATTGCTTGCAGAGTGCCGATACTTGGTCACGCACTTTAGCCAGTACAGCTTCATCGTTCGGCGCATCCAGCACGTCAGCAATCAGATGAGCAATCTGCTCGGCTTCGATCTCGGTGAAACCGCGAGTCGTCATCGCCGGCGAACCGATACGAATACCCGAGGTGACGAAAGGTTTCTGCGGATCATTCGGGATGCCGTTCTTGTTCACCGTGATGTGCGCACGACCCAGAGCGGCTTCAGCTTCTTTACCGGTGATGTTCTTGTTGCGCAGATCAAGCAGGAATACGTGGCTCTCGGTACGACCCGAAACCACGCGCAGACCACGCTCTTCACCCAGCACACGAGCCATGACGCGCGCGTTGTTCAGCACTTGTTCCTGATAATCCTTGAAGCCCTGTGTCGCTGCTTCTTTGAAAGCCGTTGCCTTGGCAGCGATCACGTGCATCAGCGGGCCGCCTTGCAGGCCTGGGAAGATGGCCGAGTTCAGTGCCTTTTCGTGTTCGGCCTTCATCAAAATGACGCCACCACGTGGGCCGCGCAATGTCTTGTGTGTGGTAGTAGTAACCACATCAGCGTGCGGTACCGGATTCGGGTAGTAGCCAGCAGCGATCAGACCGGCATAGTGCGCCATGTCGACCCACATAATGGCGCCCACTTCTTTAGCGATCTTGGCAAAACGTTCGAAGTCAATGCGCAGAGAATAGGCCGAAGCACCAGCAACGATGATCTTCGGCTTGTGTTCGCGCGCCAGCTTTTCTACCTGGTCGTAGTCGATTTCTTCTTTGGCGTTCAGGCCGTAGGAAACGACGTTGAACCACTTGCCCGACATGTTGAGCGGCATACCGTGGGTCAGGTGACCCCCTTCGGCCAGGCTCATACCCATGATGGTGTCGCCCGGTTTGGCAAAGGCCATCAGCACAGCCTGGTTGGCCTGCGAACCCGAATTTGGTTGCACGTTAGCAGCCTCAGCACCAAACAGTGCTTTCAAACGATCAATCGCGATCTGTTCAACAACATCAACGTGCTCGCAACCGCCGTAGTAACGCTTGCCCGGATAACCTTCAGCGTACTTGTTGGTCAACTGCGAACCCTGCGCCTGCATAACGGCATAGGAGACATAATTCTCCGAAGCGATCAGTTCGATATGATCTTCCTGGCGGCGGTCTTCAGCCTGGATGGCTTGCCAGAGTTCGGAGTCAACTTGCTGCAGGGTGTCGCGGGCAGAGAACATAAGAAACCTCGGGATTCAGTCAAAATCGGACAAAACAGAAATCTGGGCTACCGATAGGAGCGGTTAGAGCCAAGGCTGTGATTTTACAGGATTTCGTCGCGGCTGGTGCCTGTCAGGTGTTCGGTTTCGCCCCAAGCCAGCATTGTCCAGCGCAAACCTGACCCTTCAGCCTCTATATCCAGCCAATTCAGCCCTGCATTAGGAATCGGCGCATCTCTAGGCCCCATCAAGGTGCGCCCCATGGCTCGCCGGTAAAGAATATCCAGAACGCCGCCATGAGTGACGATAACCACTGCTTTGTCGGGGTAGGCCCTTGCCAGATGGCTCAAGCAAGCATCAATACGCGCCAACATTGCCTGTAGCGACTCAGCAGCACCCGGTGTCGCAGCTAAATCCGCCCGCGCGACGAGTGCGGCATAGGCGGCCGAGTCTTGTGCTTCCGCCTCCGCAGGCGTGTTTCCTTCAAATTGGCCATAATGACGTTCGCGCAACCCGACATCACTCACGACAGTCATTCCCAGAGCGCGCGCTACCTCATCTGCCGTTTGTCGGGCACGTATCAGATCACTGCTGACAACGGCTGAAAAGGGCGTTTGCTGGTGGCAATTGTGTAAATATCGGCCCGCGGCCTCTGCCTGTGCGAACCCCAGCTCATTTAGCGGAATATCCTGATGCCCCTGTAGCCGGCGGTCGGCATTCCAGGATGTTTCTCCGTGCCGAACGATACAGCAGCGCATTAGGCCCCTGCCACCATCATTCGGTCTAGCAGAATGGCCCCGGATTGCTTGGCGCTGCGGCTCAATCGATCTTCGGCAATCGCTACAATGCCCTGCATCATGTCTTTGAGATTACCGGCAATGGTAATTTCCTCGACTGGATAAGCGATCTCGCCATTTTCAATCCAGAAACCGGCAGCGCCGCGAGAGTAATCACCGTTCACGTAATTAACGCCCTGGCCCAGCAGTTCAGTTACCAGCAAACCGCGCTGCATGGTTTTCATTAAGGACTTCAGATCGGGATGCGCCGCTCGCGTATCTCGCAAAAAGAGATTGTGGCTGCCACCGCCGTTAGCGGTTGGCGCCATGCCTAGTTTGCGAGCGCTGTATACCGACAGGAAATAACCTTCGAGAATCCCTGCACGCACTACATCACGATCGCGCGTTGCCAAACCATCCCCATCAAATGGCGCACTGGATTGACCACCACGCAGCAGTGGGCGCTCTTCCAGCACCACAAAATCCGGCAGGATTTGGGTGCCTAGCGCCCCTTCCAGAAAAGAACTTTTGCGATAAAGGGCGCCGCCAGATGCCGCATGCACCAGACTCCCGACAATAGTTGAAGCAATTGGCGCTTCAAAAATTACCGGTACTTCACCCGTGGGGCATTGACGCCCGCCGAGTTTGGCCACGGCCCGTTGCGCTGCCTTAAGTCCAATTTCCGCCGCTGGCGGAAACTGCGCTGCCGCGCGCACAGATTCATACCAGTCGTCTCGCTGCATACCCTGGGCATCGGCCGCGATCAGCGCACACCCCATGCTATGCCGGCTGGTGGGATAACCGCCCAGAAAACCAAGGCTGTTGGCCATGATGAAATGCCCCTGGTGCGTCGAGACCGAAGCACCTTCGGAATTCTGAATGGCTGTTGAGTACGCCAAGCCCGCGGCTTCACATTCCCGCGCAAGAGACACGGCTGTCTCAACGCTGGGCATCCAAGGATGGAAAAGATCCAAATCCGGCACCGGGCCGAGCATGAGCTGCTCGACCTCCGGCAAACCGGCACAGGGGTCTTCTGCAGTAAAGCGCGCAATGTCGAGCGCTGCGCGAACCGTTGCTTGGAGCGCATCGCCAGAGAAATCACTGGTCGAGGCATAACCTTTGCGCTGCCCCAGATATACGGTCACACCCACCTGCTTATCACGATGATGCTCGATCGTTTCCACTTCGCCTTGCCGCACATTAATGCTTTGGCCAAAGCCTTCGGAGATCTCGACTTCAGATGCGGAAGCGCCACCCCCTCTGGCTAAATCAAGCACCTCCGTGGCAATCCGGGACAATGCTTCCTGGGTGTGGGCAAAGAGATGGTGGTTCGTTGAAACGTCTACAGCGTGGCTGGTCATGGGGCGATCATCAATGGATTTATGTTCGATTGGTATGATAGCGGCAAAATACACCCCGTATCGCACCCCGTATCTAATACGCAGACCAATAGAAACCATCATGCCCTTCCACGCTAGCAAGCCGCCCAGTCACTTTCAAACCCGTCAGGGGCAGGAAGTCGTTAATGCCGAACCTGAGCCAAAAACGGAATCACGTCGGCCCAGCAAGACTAAGGCCAAGGGTGAAATGGATGCCCTGCAGGAGCTTGGCAAACGCTTGGTAGGGGTTAGCAACGAACGTCTGAAGAAGCTGGACATTCCCGAAATCCTGGCCGATGCGGTTCGCGAAGCTAAACGTATCTCGTCATTTGGCGCCTTACGTCGTCAGATGCAATACATCGGCAAACTAATGCGCGATGTGGATATCGAACCAATTCAGGAAATGCTGGACGAACTCGACGGGGTCTCGAATAAAGCGAATGCTCGGTTTCATGCACTGGAAAAGCAGCGTGAAAAACTGCTGGCGGATGAGTCGGTCATTACAACGCTGAAGAACGAGCACCCGGATCTGGATGTCTCTGCACTACGTACACTTCGACGTAATGCGCTGAAAGAACAGGCTGAGCAGAAACCGCCCAAAGCCTACCGCGCGATTTTTCAATTGCTCAAATCGCTACAGGAAGCCTCTGCAGCAGCGGAACCCGCGTTGGAAGACGAGGGAGAAGATAGCGGAAGCTAAATTCAGAAAGCGGGCGAAGAACGCGGCAAGCCCTTGGCGGCAATCGACTGCAATAACTGAATCGTCAGCGCTGCACCAAAACCGGTGGTATCTGTTCCAATAGCGCCGAGGCCGCCTTTACAGGTGGCAGCGGACAGATCCAGATGCATCCACGCGGCATCCCCAACAAACAGATTCAGAAATCGCGCGGCCAGAATATGGTCCGCTTCACCATCCAGCGTGCACTGTTTGATATCGGCAACCTGACTGTCGAGTGCACTATCGTAATCATCTGGCATTACAAAAGACATTACACGTTCGCCCACTGCCGTTCCGGCGTCCTCCAGCCGCGCCCCAAGCGGACGTTGCGTTGAAAAGAAACCACTCATGCGATTACCCAGCGCCGTAGTCATGCTGCCAGTGAGTGTTGCAAAATCCAGCACCACATCTGGCTTAGCCGCTGCAGCTAATGTGAGCGTATCAGCCAGTACCATCCGCCCTTCGGCATCGGTATGTACGATTTCGATCGTGCGGCCATTAAGCGCCGTCACCACATCGCCCTGACGATAGGCGCCTGGGCCGATGTCATTACGAGACAGCGCTAGCCAGGCATCTATGCGCACCGGCAACTGCAGACGGGCCACTGCCTGAATAACCGACAACGCGATGGCCGCACCGGCCATATCTTCGTGCATACCTGCCATGTAGCGCGCCGGCTTCAGATTATGGCCACCCGTATCAAAACAGATACCTTTACCCACCAACGCCACATGCGGCAATGCTGCAGCTGCCGACTTATCCTTAGGGTCTCGCTTAACCGGCTTGATTTTAGGCACATAGCTTAGATGCACAATGGCCGCATCCTGCTCCGGGCTACCCTGAGCCACTGCCAGAAAAGCCCCTGCTTTCATTTTCTTTAGCTGCGCTACGTCGTAGGTATCGCAGCGGATACCCAGACCCTTGATCTGAGCAGGAATAAGCGAACGGAAAGAACCCGGCGTCAGCTGATTAGGAGGCAACACACACAACGCACGGGTCAGCGTATTGGCCTCTGCTTTGGCCAGTGCGCACGCTAACGATGACTTGAGAAAATCCTGATCGCGTGCACCGACCCATAAACGTATTTCAGGTAACTTGGCCGGTTTTACGACACCTGATGTTTTGGCTGCTTTCTCGGCTAGGGCCGTTTTTGGCAAGGCCACACGATTTACAGCAGCAACATAAGCTGCATCGGGCATTGCGCTGGCAACAAAGCCTGCGGAACCATGAAATACAATATCTAGACGGCTAGGCTGCTCGCCCAACAGGCCACTCAACGCCTGGCGCAATTGCTGGTGACGCAGAAAGGTCGGCGCATCCGGGTCGAAAGCCAACCAGCGAACCAACCCGCCACCGGACAAGGTTGCTTCCGGCAACAGAGGCTCTACCGGCATTTTGCCGGCACCAGCGCTCACTCTTAACAAAGCAGTGGGTTTCTTGCGCTGTCTGCCCAATACCTGTTTGAGCAGCACCGCGCCCGGCAACCCCGTCGGCAATGCGCCCCCAACCAGCAACGATGCCGGGAAAAGCACAAGTGCATGCGATAACCCATTGAGTACACTGTCTTTTAATTTGCTATTCTCAAGAACCACCCGTGGCAAAACGGGCTGCCAATTCAGGGGTAGCACCTTTGCAGAGGCAGGGGTTGCACGCGTACGGGATGTGATCACAGCCATATCGAAGGATTCTCAAGGGGAATATGCGATGATTATAGGGTTGATTCACCTCAGAAATAGCTCAAAAACTAGATAACGGGTTTCCGTATGCAGACTTACCTCAACCTGATGCAGCATGTGCTTGATCAAGGCCACGTAAAAACCGACCGGACCGGGACAGGTACGCGCTCGGTTTTCGGCTGGCAGATGCGTTTTGATCTTGAGGAAGGGTTTCCCGTACTGACAACCAAAAAACTCCATCTGCGCTCCATCATTCATGAACTACTCTGGTTTCTCCAAGGCAGCACCAACATTGCCTATCTGAAAGAAAACGGCGTATCGATCTGGGACGACTGGGCCGATGAAAACGGAGAACTGGGGCCGGTCTATGGCAAACAGTGGCGGCGATGGGAGACGGTTGCTCCGGGCAAAGAGGGTGCGCCCCCAACTATTCGCACCATTGACCAGATTACGCAGCTCGTTGAAGGCCTGAAAAACAATCCTGATTCGCGTCGTCACCTGGTTTGCGCCTGGAACCCGGGTGAAGTTGACCAAATGGCGCTGCCGCCATGCCACGCACTATTTCAGTTTTATGTTGCCCCACCCGCACCGGGCGATGCGGACCAACGCCCGCGATTGTCCTGCCAGCTGTATCAGCGTAGCGCAGACATCTTCCTGGGTGTTCCCTTCAATATTGCTTCCTACGCCCTGCTCACACTCATGATTGCCCAGGTCTGCAATTACCGTCCGGGTGATTTCATTCACACGCTCGGCGATGCGCATCTCTATAGCAACCACCTAGAGCAGGCCAAACTGCAATTGAGCCGTGACATTCGCAAGCTTCCGGTTATGCGTATCAACCCTGACGTCAAAGATCTGTTTGCCTTTCGCTTTGAAGATTTCACACTCGAAAACTACGAACCCCACCCGCACATTCCAGCACCGGTGGCTGTTTAATTGAATCGCACCATGAGTAAAGACATCACTCAAACACCCGCCTGGTCTCGACTGACTAAGGCAAGGGATCGTCTGGCACAAACGCATTTGCGCGCGCTATTCGCAGCCGATCCGCAACGCTTCAAAAACTTTTCTGTTCAGCGCAACGATCTACTGCTGGACTTTTCCAAGCAGCGTCTGGATAGCGACGTGCTCGATGCACTGGTGAATCTGGCAGATGATGCCAATGTCGCTGGTTGGCGTGAACGTCTCTTTGCTGGCGAACAGATCAACGTCAGCGAAGAACGGGCGGTGCTACATCCCGCCTTGCGTCACCTTGAAGACACGGCATTCCCCTCGGATCAATTCGATGTCATGCCAGACGTGCGCGGTGTACGTACCCAGATGGCGGAAATTGTTGAGAGGTTACGTAGCGGCACCTGGAAAGGTTACAGCGGCGACACGATTCGACACGTAGTAAGCATCGGCATCGGCGGTTCAGACCTCGGTCCGAAGATGGCAACGCGCGCCTTGTCGGCGTTTGCCCATCCAGGCCTGCATGTCCATTATGTTTCCAATCTGGATGGTGCCCATCTCGCCCCCTTGCTTGAGACTTTGGACCCGCGCAGTACCCTGTTTATTATCGCCAGCAAGACTTTCACGACCCAGGAAACGATGATCAACGCGGCCAGTGCCCGCAACTGGATGCTGGCGCATACCGGTTCAGAAGAAGCGCTGTCCATGCATTTCATTGCAGTTTCTGCGCATCCTGAACGAGCTGCCGAGTTCGGCATTCCGCCAGCGCAAGTACTACCGATGTGGGATTGGGTAGGGGGTCGTTATTCGCTCTGGTCGGCTGTTGGTTTACCTCTGGCAATCAGCATCGGCATGAGCGGATTCGAGCGCCTGTTGGCTGGCGCTCAGGCCATGGATCAGCATTTCTGCCGTGCCCCGCTCAAAGAAAATCTCCCGGTGCTACTGGCACTCCTCGGCATCTGGAATACCAACTTCCTTGGCGCCCATACTTCGGCCATCGTTCCTTACAACGAATCGCTGCGTCACCTACCCGGCTATCTACAACAGCTGGAGATGGAATCTAACGGCAAAACCGTCAACCGCGATGGGCAACCATTAACCTGTCCGGCCAATCCGATTGTCTGGGGCGAAATTGGCGCTAACGGCCAACATGCCTTCTTCCAGCTTCTCCATCAAGGTGGCTGGCTGGTGCCGTGCGACTTCATCGCCACCGCGTTAAGCGACTACCCGTTACCAGGCCATCAAGCACCGCTACTTGCCAATTGCTTTGCGCAGAGCGCTGCGCTGGCTTTTGGCAAAACCGAGGCCGAAGCCCGCGCAGAACTTGATGCCGCAGGCCTTTCTGCTGCTCACCGTGATGCATTGCTACCGCACAAAGTCTTTGCCGGCAACCAGCCCTCGACGACACTGCTACTGCCACGCCTCGATCCGTACCATCTTGGCTTGTTGCTGGCGCTTTACGAACACAAGGTTTTTGTACAAGGTGTTATCTGGGGCATCAACTCTTTTGACCAATGGGGCGTGGAGCTCGGTAAACAACTGGCTTCCCGCGTCCTACCGGTGCTCAATGGCGAAGGCAGCAAAGAGGCGCTGGATGCATCAACTCGCGGCCTGATTGACTGGACACAAACAACTCATGGCTGAGCAAACCCACCCGCAACTATCCATCATTGTCGCCATTGCCCGTAATGGCATCATCGGCCGCACCAATGAAGACGGTAAGGGCGCGCTACCGTGGCACCTGCCAGAAGATCTGAAGCATTTTAAAGAGACCACCAACGGCCACCCGATCATTATGGGTCGCAAAACGTGGGAATCACTTGGCCGCCCATTGCCCAACCGGCGCAACATGGTTATCACGCGCCAAGCCGACTACAAGACAACCGGTGCCGAAGTTTTTGACTCGCTCCCGACAGCAGTAGCCGCCGTAGGCGACGCGCCCGCTTTCATTATCGGCGGCGCAGAACTCTATCGACAGTCGCTGCCATTTGCCGGGCATCTGATCATTACCGAAGTCGGTCTTGATGCAGAAGGTGATACGAAATTCCCACCATTCAGCGGTGAATGGCGGGAAGTTTCACGTAGCGAACACCTTAGTGCGTCGGGGATTCCGTATGCGCTGGTTCGCTATACGCGTTCGACGGGTGCCGCGTAAGCACACCTTCCCACTTGGCCACCACTGCCGTTGCAATGCCATTACCCAGCACGTTGGTTGCAGAGCGGGCCATATCCAGGAAGTGATCCACCCCTAGAATCAGTAGCACACCCGCTTCCGGAATATTAAAATGCGCCAGCGTGGCGGCAATCACGACCAGCGATGCACGTGGCACACCGGCAATCCCTTTGGACGTCACCATCAGCATCAGCAACATCAGAAATTGCTGACCTAGGCTCATCTCGATGCCATACACCTGTGCGATGAATAGCGTTGCAAAGGTGCAGTACATCATCGAACCGTCAAGGTTAAAGGAATACCCGATGGGCAATACAAAGGAAGCGATTTTGTTGGGTGCGCCGAAACGTTCGACCTGTTCAAGCGTCTTCGGATAAGCCGCTTCGGAGCTAGCCGTTGTAAATGCCAACACCAGAGGCTGACGGAGCATCGCCACCAGCTTCAATACGGATTTACCCAGCACCAGCGAACCGGCAAGAATAATCACCAGCCACAGCGTGAGAATCGACGTATAAAACGCCAACATGAACTTGGCATAGGTGCCCAAGATGCCCAGGCCGTTCTTTGCAATAACAGCGGACACAGCAGCAAAGACAGCCACTGGCGCAAACTTCATGACCATCGTAGTGATGCGCAACATGACATGCGAGAGCATGTCCAGATTCCGGAAGAACTCTTGTGCGCGTGGCCCCAGGTGGGCGCCTGCCAAACCGAAGAACACGGCAAACACGACGATTTGCAGAATTTCATTCTTGGCCATGGCATCCATGATGCTTGCCGGAAACACATGGTTCAGAAAATTCTTAAGACCGGTACCGGATTGTGTAATACCGCTACTTGCCGTGATTTCTGGCACCGGCAGATTAACACCGATACCCGGTTCCAGCAGGTGCACCATCAAGAGACCCAGCAGCAAGGAGACAAAGGACATCGTCAGAAACCAGCCAAAGGTTTTGATACCGACACGGCCAATGGTTTTGGAGTCACCCATGCTGGCAATACCTACCGCTAAGGTTGCAAAGACTAGCGGCGCAATAATCATCTTGATCATGCGCAAGAAGATATCCGTCAACAGGGAAACATTTTCCGCATACTCCATCGAAAACCCGGACTCAGTTCCCCAGGTATGCACGGCGGCTCCGGAGGCAACGCCCAGAACTAGGGCCCCGATAATATATTGCGTAAGTCGTTTAGATTCCATGATGCTCTTTAGAATTGATCCGGCAGACCCGGGTGGGTGAGGACGTCCGGACGCAATACACGTGCCAGCGTTTCTTTATCCAGCAAGCCCAATTCCAACACTAGGTCTGCCACAGGACGGTTTTCAGCTAATGCGCGCTTGGCCACCAGCGTTGCATTCTCATAACCGATATAGGGGTTAAGTGCCGTAGCCAAACCGGCCGATGTGCGCACACGCTCAGCCAACAACGGTAGATTGGCAGTAATCCCACGCACACAATGCACTGTTAGCGTTCGGCAAGCGGCCGCCAGATGCTCGACGCTTTTAAAAAGACTATGCGCAATAATCGGTTCAAAGGCATTTAGCTGCAGCTGCCCTGCTTCTGCGGCCATCGTGATCGTCATATCATTACCAATGACTTCGAACGCAACCTGATTGACTACTTCCGGAATAACCGGATTCACTTTGCCAGGCATAATTGATGAGCCCGCAGCTCGCGGCGGCAAACGAATCTCATTAAGACCAGCCTGCGGGCCACTAGACAACAGCCGCAAGTCATTACAAGTCTTCGACAACTTCACTGCAACTCGTTTCAGCACGCCTGAAAGTTGAACGAACGCGCCGCAGTCCTGAGTGGCTTCGATCAGGTTAGGCGCACTCATCAGCGGTAGACCGGATAGTTCACTCAAGCGCTCTGTAGCCAACTGCGCATAACGCACATCCGTATTGATACCGGTGCCGATCGCTGTGGCGCCGAGATTGACTTCACGGATGAGTGAAATGGCTTCGCGCAAGCGCGACTCGTCTTCTTCCAGCATAACGGCATAGGTTGAAAATTCCTGGCCCAGCGTCATCGGTACCGCATCCTGCAACTGGGTACGACCGATTTTAAGTACCGTTTTAAACTCATCGGCTTTCTGCGCAAAGGCCTCACGCAGCTCTGCCATTGCTGAGAGCAACTCTCCGATCGCCAGGCAAGTCGCTACACGGAGCGCTGTCGGATACACGTCATTCGTGCTTTGCGACATATTGACGTCATTAATCGGGTGGATGTACTGATACTCACCCTTTGCATGGCCGATACGTTCGAGGGCCCGGTTGGCAATAACTTCATTAGCGTTCATGTTGGTCGATGTTCCTGCACCGCCCTGAATCACATCGACCACGAACTGATCGTGCAATTGCCCATCCAGCACATCCCTGCAGGCACCCACGATGGCCTCTGTTTTTTCCTTAGATAGGTGCCCTAATAATGCATTTGCTTCGGCGGCAGCCTGCTTAACTAGGGCTAGTGCGCGCACGAGGCTCGTGTAGGTGCCGATGGTCTTACCGGTAATCGGGTAATTCTCAATCGCCCGAAGGGTATGAATACCCCAGAAGACTGCTTCTGGAATCTCAGCCTCTCCCAATAAATCATGCTCAATCCGAAATTCAGCCATTTTCAACCTCCTTAATCAGACGAGTCAGTATTCCCAGAATATCCGCTGAATATCCCGACTGTTGGTAGTTTTGGTCAATGCCACAGATGCCAGGATTTTGGCCTTTTGTGGATTCAAATCGTGCCCCGCCACCCAGTTGTATTTGTCATCAGGCTGCTCAGCATTGCGCACAACAAACCCGCCCAGGTTTACGTGCGAAGAGCGAACAACCTGCACACCTTGTTCACGGGCCTTCTGTAAAACCGGGACAAGCCTTGCGGGCACAGCGCCATTACCCGTTCCGGCATAAATAATTGCCTTGTCACCCTTCTGTACAAAAGCATCAATCGCGGTGCCATCCACATTGCCGTACCCGTAAACAACATCCACCTCGGGTAAAGTTTTTATGTGATCAATATTGAATTCAGAATGAGTGGTGTGCCGCTTATCAAGCAAGCGAAACCAATACGGCTTGCCTTCAACTACCATACCTAACGAACCCCAGGGACTAACAAAGGCATTGGGTGAGATGTTGATCATTTTGCTCACATCCCGACCGCTGTAGATGTTGTCATTCAGGACTACCATCACGCCACGATCCCTAGCACTTGATGACGCAGCAACGACTACGCCATCGTACAAGTTGAGCATGCCATCAGCCGACATCGCCGTTCCCGGACGCATGGAAGCAACCAATACAATCGGTTTCTTCGTATGTATCGTCAGATTCAAAAAATAAGCGGTTTCTTCTACCGTGTCGGTGCCATGCGTAATAACAATACCGTCCACATCAGATTGCTTGCTCAACGCACTAACTCTTCTGGCAAGCACCATCAGGTCATCATTAGTAAAGCTTTCAGAAGCTACCTGAAAAACCTGCTCACCCGTAACATTGGCCACTTGTCCTAACTGCGGCACATCTTCAAGCAGTTTACTAATCGGCACCTTGGCTGCCTGATAGGTAGCGCTATTAGCTGACGAAGCACCCGCACCTGCAATCGTTCCACCCGTTGCAAGAACAACTACATTCGGTAGCGGACGGTCCGCAGCGAACGTCATCGTGCTTGAAAAAGCCGTTAGCAATGCCAGCAATCCGAATACATGCAGACAAGAACGCAACTGTGCTAGCCGCATAACAAACCTTTCACGCTGTAATGAACATGTTAGCCAATGTAGCAGAGATTGCCGACGCTTTTTTGATCAAAAGCGTGGATATTTATGCCGTGTTGCACCAAAAAAATACTATTGCTAGCGCACGCAATCAACATAGTAGGCAGTCTTGCCATCCTTCTCGCCTTTGACGAGACCGTGCACATCTGTTTCAAAACCCGGGAAACGCTCATTAAACTCACGCGCGAACTGTAAATAATTCACAATGGTTTTGTTGAAACGCTCACCCGGAATCAGCAGTGGAATACCAGGCGGATAGGGCGTTACCAACATGGCGGTAATGCGGCCTTCCAGATCGTCAATGGCCACGCGCTCAATCTCGCGGTGCGCCATTTTGGCAAACGCATCGGCCGGCCGCATCGCGGGGACCATTGGCGATAGATACATCTCGGTCGTCAGACGGGCAACATCGTTGGCCTTGTAAACATCATGGATTTGCTGACACAGATCGCGCAAACCAACCCGCTCATAACGCGGATGTTTCTGACAGAACTCCGGCAGCACCTTCCACAATGGCTGGTTCTTGTCGTAGTCGTCCTTAAACTGCTGCAACTCGGTCACCATCGTATTCCAGCGGCCCTTGGTGATGCCGATCGTGAACATAATGAAGAACGAGTACAGGCCACACTTCTCGACGATCACACCGTGCTCGGCCAAGTACTTGGTCACGATGGCGGCCGGAATACCGATGCCTTCTGAAAAAGCACCGTCAACGTCGAGCCCCGGTGTGATGATAGTTGCCTTGATTGGGTCAAGCATGTTGAAGCCATCGGCCAGTTGACCGAACCCGTGCCAGCGCTCACCCGGTTTCAGCATCCATGCTTCGCGCTCCTCGATACCTTCTTCGGACAAGTCATCCGGACCCCAGACCTTGAACCACCAGCCTTCGCCCCACTCCTCATCAACTTTGCGCATGGCGCGGCGGAAATCGAGTGCTTCGGCAATAGACTCTTCCACCAGCGCTGGGCCGCCGGGCTCTTCCATCATCGCAGCTGCCACATCGCACGAGGCGATAATGGCGTACTGCGGTGACGTTGATGTATGCATCAGATAGGCTTCGTTGAACACATCGCGATCCAGCTTGCGCTCGTCCGAATCCTGAACAAGGATCTGCGAAGCCTGGCTCAAACCGGCCAGCAACTTGTGTGTCGACTGCGTCGAGAAAACCATCGACTCTTTACAACGCGGACGGTCTGCGCCTATGGCGTGATAATCACCATAGAAGTCATGGAACGCCGCGTGCGGCAGCCAGGCTTCATCAAAGTGCAGCGTATCGATCTTACCGTCGAGCATTTCCTTGATTTCTTCGACATTGTAGAGAATACCGTCGTAGGTCGATTGGGTAATTGTCAGCACCCGCGGTTTAGCACTTTTATCGGTAATAAACGGATTGGCAGCAATCTTCTTCTGGATGCTTTCCCAAGAAAACTCAGTCTTCGGAATCGGCCCAATGATGCCGAAGTTGTTGCGGGTCGGCATCAGAAATACGGGGACAGCGCCACACATGATGATCGAGTGCAGTACTGATTTGTGGCAGTTCCGATCAACCACCACAATGTCGCCCGGCGCCACGGTGGAGTGCCAGACGATCTTGTTCGACGTCGATGTGCCGTTGGTCACAAAGTACAGATGATCACAATTGAAGATACGGGCGGCATTACGCTCGGAGGCGGCTACCGGGCCCGTATGGTCCAGCAGCTGCCCAAGCTCTTCCACAGCGTTACAGACGTCGGCGCGCAGCATGTTTTCACCGAAAAACTGATGGAACATCCGACCAACTGGGCTCTTCAGGAAAGCGACACCACCCGAGTGCCCAGGGCAGTGCCACGAATACGAACCATCTGCTGCGTAATGCGTCAGTGCACGAAAAAATGGCGGCGGCAAAGAATCCAAATAAGCCTTTGACTCACGCACAACATTACGCGCGATAAATTCCGGCGTGTCTTCATACATATGAATAAAACCATGCAGTTCACGCAGGATGTCATTCGGTATGTGACGTGATGTACGCGTTTCGCCATGCAGAAAAATCGGGATTTCAGCATTCTTGTAACGAATCTCTTCGACAAAGCCACGCAATTCGGCAATCGTCTTTTCTTCGTCATTCAATAGCTCTTCATCATCCACCGATAGAATAAAAGCCGATGCCCGACTCTGCTGCTGCGCAAACGATGTCAGGTCGCCGTAACTGGTAACGCCCAGCACTTCCATGCCCTCTTTTTCGATTGCTTCTGCTAGCGCACGAATTCCTAGGCCAGACGCATTCTCAGAACGGAAGTCTTCGTCAATAACAATGATTGGGAAATGAAATTTCATGGCAGCGGCTCCTAAGCCAGAAACAAACACCGCGTGCAGGCATCAGCCAAGGCACGCGGCGCGAAAACCAAAAGACTCGAGAGTCTAAAGCTTTAAATTTTTGGTAGTGTGACACCGACCTGACCCTGGTACTTACCACCACGATCTTTGTACGACGTCTCGCAAACTTCATCAGACTCGAAGAACAACACTTGTGCACAACCTTCGCCAGCGTAAATCTTAGCCGGTAGCGGTGTCGTGTTCGAGAACTCCAAGGTGACATAACCTTCCCACTCGGGTTCAAAAGGCGTCACGTTCACAATAATGCCGCAACGCGCATAGGTGCTCTTGCCGAGGCATACCGTCAGCACACTGCGCGGGATGCGAAAATACTCAACCGTACGCGCCAGTGCGAACGAGTTCGGTGGAATGATGCAAACATCCGACTCGATTTCCACGAAAGACTTTGGATCGAAGGCCTTCGGGTCAACAACGGTGCTGTTGATATTAGTGAACACTTTGAATTCACGAGCACAACGGATGTCGTAGCCGTAGCTGGAAGTGCCGTAGGAAACGATCTTCTGACCGTTTACTTCACGCACGAGTTCCGGTGAAAAAGGCTCGATCATGCCCTCTTGTTCGGCCATGCGACGGATCCACTTGTCAGACTTGATGCTCATACCAGCTCCAACACTCTCCCCCTGGGGGGAATTCGGTTCATAAAGGTTCACAAAATTGGCAGAAATTGTACCGCGATCAAAGCAAAATCAGGGACAAATCAAGGGCAAATCGGCTTATTCAATGACGATTTTGGGGAATTTATGGCTGGTATCCCTAGCTCTAGCTGCAACGGCGCCCGCCACCTTGAGCGCAATGTCCAGGTACAGCTTGCTAATAGCACAATCCGGATCTGCCGCCATAATGGGCTGGCCAGCATCTAGCCCGACCCGAATGCGCAGATCCAGCGGCAATTTACCCAACAAGGGCACCCGGTAATCCGCGCCCAATACTTCCCCACCACCTTCACCGAAAATCGGCTCGGCATGCCCGCAATTGCTGCAGATATGCATCGACATATTCTCGACGATGCCCAAAATCGGTACGCCCACCTTTTCGAACATGCGAATCCCCTTGCGAGCATCCAGTAGTGCAATGTCTTGTGGCGTCGTCACAATCACGGAACCTGTCACCGGCACCTTCTGGGCCAATGTCAGCTGGATATCACCTGTGCCCGGTGGCATATCGACCACCAGATAATCCAGCTCCCCCCAAAGCGTATCGCGCAACAACTGCTCTAGCGCAGAGGTCACCATCGGGCCACGCCAGACCATCGGGGACTCAGCGTCCACCAGAAAACCTATAGACATCAATGCGATACCGTGCGCCCGCAACGCCTCGATGTGCTTACCATCAGGTGAATGCGGTTGCTGCCCACCAACCCCCAACATCTGGGGAATCGAAGGCCCATAGATATCTGCATCCAGCAAACCGACCTTAGCGCCATGCCGCGACAATGCCAGCGCCAGGTTCACTGCGGTGCTGCTCTTACCGACACCGCCTTTACCAGAAGCAACAGCAATCAGATTCTTGACGCCCTTGAGCAACGGCAGATTGCGCTGCACTACATGTGATTCGATCGCGCTCTGAACTTCAACCTCAACGGGCGTCTGGCCTTCAGCCGATTTGAGTGCCTCTAGAATTCGTTCACGGATTTCTCCGGCAACCAGCGCGACGGGGTATCCCACACGTACCCGAACCTGTAACTGGCTATTAGCGTAAGTTAGCGCACCTTCAACCAGGTTCGCCGTCCAATAGGGCTTTTCGGTGATCGGATCAACCAGCGTTGCTAGAACGTCACTGGCACGGGCCAGCAAGTCGTTTTGTTCAGAGGGGCTCATGGGTACTCCGTTGGCAAGGGGGCAATAACCGGTTCTCACCTGCGATGGGCGAGATCTCGTCGATCGGGTCGATTTTACGCCCGTTTTTTAGCAAATTCGAAGGCCATGTTATGCAAAAACCCCTGTCAGAGCGCCCTGATCGGCTAAAATCACGCCCATGAAACGTTCTCTGCTTGTTACTTCCGCGCTGCCCTACGCGAACGGGGCCATCCACCTCGGTCATTTGGTCGAATATATCCAGACAGACATCTGGGTACGCTTCCAGAAACTGATTGGCAACCAGGCAACCTATGTGTGCGCCGATGACACCCATGGCACCCCGATCATGCTACGCGCTGAAAAGGAAGGCATCACGCCGGAAGCTTTGATCGCTCGCGTCCACAATGAGCATTTGCGCGACTTCACTGGTTTTCATATTAATTTTGATCTGTACCACTCGACCCACAGCGACGAGAACCGTGAGTGTGCCGAAACGATCTACCGCAATTTACAAGCCGCTGGCTTGATTGATGTCCGCGAAATCGAGCAGTATTACGATCTGGAAAAGGGCATGTTCCTGCCCGACCGTTTTATCAAAGGCGATTGCCCTAAGTGTGGGGCAGCCGATCAGTACGGTGACAACTGTGAATCCTGTGGCGCTGCTTACACGCCTTCTGATCTGAAGAACCCGCGCTCAGCCGTGTCCGGCAGCGTCCCCGTACTGAAACCCTCGCAACACTACTTCTTCAAGCTCTCAGACCCACGCTGCCAGCAGTTCCTGCGTGACTTCACGCGCAGCGCTCCTGATGGCATTCCGGTGCTACAACACGAAGCCGCCAACAAGATGCAGGAATGGCTAGGTGCCGCTGGCGAAAACAAGCTAAGCGACTGGGATATCTCACGTGATGCGCCCTATTTCGGCTTTGCCATTCCGGATGCACCGGGCAAGTACTTCTATGTCTGGCTCGATGCGCCCATCGGCTATATGGGCGCTTTCAAGGCGCTCGCTAAAAAGGAAGGCCTGGATTTTGACGCCTACTGGAAACCGGGTTCGCAAACCGAGCTGGTCCACTTTATCGGCAAAGATATCCTTTATTTCCATGCGCTCTTCTGGCCAGCCATGCTGCATGAAGGCGGCTTCCGTGTGCCAACGCGCATCTGTGCCCACGGCTTCCTGACCGTTGATGGTGCCAAGATGTCAAAATCGCGTGGCACCTTCATTACCGCAGAAAGTTATCTGCAACAGAAGCTCAACCCCGAGTGGCTGCGTTACTACTTTGCCAGCAAGCTCAACGGCACCATGGAAGATATCGACCTGAACCTCGATGACTTTATCGCCAAGGTGAATAGCGACCTAGTTGGAAAGTACGTCAACATCGCCAGCCGCTGCGCCGGCTTTATCCGTAAGCAGTTTGATGGTGCCCTTGGCGAAACTGATCGTGCAGTTTTCGATCGCATCGTCACCGACGAAGCTCTAGCTGAAATCGCCGCTGCTTTCGAAGCGCGCGACAGTGCCCGAGCACTTCGTCAGATCATGCATCTGGCCGACGAAGCTAACCTGTACGTCAATGACAAACAGCCCTGGTTACTGGCTAAGGATCCGGAACAGCGTGCGCAACTACACCAAGTTGCCAGCACGGCACTCAACCTGTTCCGCAGCCTCACCGTCCTACTGAAACCTGTGCTGCCCGCCCTATCGAGCCAGGTTGAGGCTTTCTACAACGCAACGCCATTGGTCTGGGCTGATGCCCGCAACCCGCTGGCGGCAGGCCATCGTATTAACGATTACGCGCATTTGATGAACCGGATTGAACGCCCCATGGTTGACTCGCTAATTGCCGCTAACAGCGATTCGCTGCAAGCGACCGAACCCGCTAAAGCAGACAAAAAAACTGATGCCAAGCAGGCTGCACAAAAACAGGTCAAAGCAGAGGAAGCCAAAGCGGGTGCCAACGAACACATCAGCATTGATGACTTCACTAAAGTCGACCTCCGCATCGCACGAATTGTGAATGCCGAGCATGTCGAAGGCGCTGACAAGCTTATCCGCCTGCAACTGGACATTGGCGAGACCGAGAACGGTGCGCCTAAGCACCGCCAAGTCTTTGCCGGCATCAAATCTGCGTACGATCCAACCCAGCTGGTCGGTCGTCTCACGGTGATGGTTGCCAATCTGGCCCCACGCAAGATGAAGTTTGGCATGTCCGAAGGCATGGTGCTTGCCGCTTCGGGTACGGATGATAAACACCCCGGTCTCTTTATCTTGAGCCCTGATGCTGGCGCTCAACCGGGCATGCGCGTTAAATAACCGGTTACACTATAGGGAATTAAGTTGCGCCCCTCATAAAACAAAAATCTCCGGGGCGCCTAAAAAGCACCGGGGAGGGCGCAATGAGTGAGGCAGAAGTCGGGGAATTAAAGCAGCCAGAGTCGGCGTTTTCAGGGAAAGCCACCAGCAAATACCCCCTTGCCCGCTTTCATCCCAAGCTGCTTGATTGCTTCAAGGATTACACGCCGGAGCTCCTCGTCAAGGACATGGCTGCCGGCGTGACGGTCGGCGTTCTTGCGCTACCGCTTGCCATTGCGTTCGCAATCGCTTCGGGATGCTCTCCTTCTGCCGGCATCTGGACCGCAATTGTTGCCGGACTGATCATCTCTCTTCTGGGTGGTTCGCGCGTTCAGATCGGCGGCCCGACAGGCGCCTTCATACCGATTGTTTTCGGCATCGTCAGCATCTACGGCTTCCAGAATCTCATGGTTGCCACAATCATTGCAGGCGTTCTGCTATTCATAATGGGCCTGACCAAGATGGGCGTTCTGATCCGGTTTATACCGATCAGCGTAGTCATCGGCTTTACGAACGGTATCGCTGTCGTCATATTCATGAGCCAGATCAAAGACTTCTTTGGCCTACAGATACCGAACATGCCGGCCGAATTTTTTGAGAAGATGGAAACCCTCTGGGCCTACGCCAGCACCATGCAGGCGCCCACGGTAACCATGTCTGCCATCTCGCTCATTGCGCTGATTCTCTGGAATAAACGCGCTAGTCACTGGATACCGGCACTTGGCAAAATCCCCGGCCCGCTGGTGTTACTACTGGTGGCAACAGGTTTACAAGCCCTGTTTGCTTTTCCGGTGGAAACCATTGGTTCGAAATTCGGTGGCATTCCCCGTGACATTCCAGCCCTAACGCTGCCGACTTTCTCGCTGTCTGCACTTAATCAACTGATTCAGCCCGCCATCGCCATTGCATTGCTAGGTGCCATTGAATCCCTACTCTCTGCGCGCGTAGCAGATGCTGCGATTGACGATCGCCACGATCCCAACCAGGAACTGATGGCACAAGGAATTGCCAATATCGTAGCGCCCCTATTCGGCGGCTTTGCTGCTACCGGCGCCATTGCCCGCACCTCAACCAATGTACGAGCCGGCGGTCGTTCACCCATTTCCGGTATTTGCCATTCGCTAACGCTACTACTCGTGGTTGTCATTGCAGCGCCTGCGGCGATCTATGTGCCACTGCCGGCGCTCTCTGCCATTCTGATGCTTGTCGCCTGGAACATGGGTGAGTGGCATGCCTTCACAGAACTTCGCCGCTTCACCATCCCTTACCGCGCCATATTGCTTTCTACTTTTATCGTCACGGTTGTTTTTGATCTAACTCTCGCGGTTGAACTCGGCATGATTCTCGCCTGCCTATTCTATTTGTACCGTATGTCTGAACTGACCCAGGTCGAACGTATTCCTCTAGAGGATTATTACGGATCAGGCGCCATCGATAATGCTGGCGGTCAGCAACGTATTGCCGCCTACCGTATTTACGGCTCACTTTTCTTTGCAGCCATTAGCAAACTTGAGGCGCTTCTCGAAAGCCAGGATGCCATGGCGCGCGTGCTTGTACTCGACATGACGAAGATGGTATCTCTCGACACAACAGGACTCGATTTATTACAAACGCTGGAACGAACACTCGGCAAGCGCGGTGGCAAGCTAATTCTTTCGGGGCTAAATGCACAACCAGCTTCTCTTGTCGAACGCTCTGGATTTGCCGCGGCTCTAGGCCCTCACGGCATCAGTCTGAGCTTAACGGATGCGTTGTTGCGCGCCCAACTGATAATCCAATCGGACCCGCTCGTTGCCGAGCAAACTGCGTAACGCATCTAGCAAATCGGTATCTGGTCGTACACGTAAACCATCGCCAACTTCCAGTACCGCTTCAGCAGCGCCATTACTATAGGTCAGACTTACGGGGCAGCCTCGTGCCGTTGGCGCTGTAGTGGCTTCTGCCAATTGGGCAAAAGGTTGCAACAGGTCGTATAGACGGCGAACGCCGCCTAGTGCACGAATATCCAATCCCCGTAGATCGATACGCAATGCGTGAGCCCACTGAGCACGAGCCTCGTTAAAAGTCATAAGACGATCTACGCCCAGCTTAAGGGCATCGCGGAATTCATCTCGGCTCACTTTACCTTCAACGAGCAATAATTCATCCATACGCAGCTTATGTCGTTGCGCATCGAACAGCTCACTGAATACAGCTGCCTCGATTCGTCCCTCACCATCATCCAGCGTAACGAAAGCCATTTTGCCTCGACGCGTCATCTGCGTCCGTACGTCCGTCACAATTCCCGCCACCAGCGTAGTATCTCTACCCGCTTCCAGACGACCGATCGGCATTGGGCACATAGGCCGGACTTCAGCACGGACAATATCGAAAGGATGTGCCGAGAAGAAGAAGCCAAGCGCCGCCTTCTCTTCAATCAAACGCTGCCGCTCGGACCAACGCGGATAGCTCTGCGCGTCTGCATTGCCAGAACGAGGTTGAGCTTGAGGCGCCGAAAGATCATCCATGCCGAACAGGCTGTTCTGATGCGCATTAGCCGCTGCCTGTTCAGCCGTTTCCACAGCCAAAGCCACTTGCGACAATACGCGCGAACGCTCGGCGTCCAAAGCATCAAATGCGCCAGCACGGACCAGCGCCTCCATGGCGCGGCGGTTCACAACTCGACGGTCTACGCGCTGGCAGAAATCGAAAATGTCCTTGAAGGGCCCGGCGGCCTTACGCGCTGCAATGATGGCATTAACGGCATTCTCACCCGTACCTTTAACAGCACCCAACCCATAGCGGATTGTCTGTGCATCAACTGGCGCAAAACGGAATTCGGAATGATTAACGTCCGGGCCAAGAATCGTCAGGCCATTTGCTTTGGCATCGTCGTGGAAAATTTTCACCGTATCGGTGCTATCCATATCGGAAGACAATGTCGCGGCCATGAACGCGGCCGCGTGGTGTGCCTTCAGCCAGGCAGTGTGATACGTCACTACGGCGTAAGCAGCCGTATGCGATTTATTAAAGCCGTACTCGGCAAACTTTTCCATCAGATCGAAAAGCTGCATAGCCAGCCTTTCGTCGATCGCACTCTGTTTAGCACCTTCACGGAAAATATCGCGGTGCTCTGCCATTTCTTCGGGTTTTTTCTTACCCATTGCCCGCCGCAGCATATCGGCTGCACCCAGCGTATAACGACCGATCAGCTGGGAAATCTGCATCACTTGTTCTTGATACACGATCACGCCATAGGTCGGCGTCAAACAGGCCTTAAGCGACTCATGGAAATATTCGATTTTCTGCAGGCCTTTTTTGCGCAGAATAAAGTCATCTACCATGCCCGAACCCAATGGGCCCGGACGATAAAGCGCCAGCACAGCAATAATGTCTTCAAAACGATCGGGGGCCAGCTTCTTAAGCAGCTTCTTCATGCCCTCCGATTCCACCTGGAAGATGGCAGTCGTATTGGCATCCTTGAGTATCTGATAGGCCTTCGGATCATCAAAGGCCAGTGCATTCAAATCCGGGCGTTCACCCGTTAGCCGCGCCACATAATCCAGCGCCAGTTCGATAATCGTCAGATTGCGTAAGCCGAGGAAGTCAAACTTCACAAGGCCGACCTTTTCCACATCGTCTTTGTCGTACTGACTCACAACGGCATCGCCGCCTGGCTGCGTGTAGAGCGGACAGAAGTCCGTTAGCTTACCCGGCGCAATCAGAACACCACCCGCATGCATACCCACGTTACGCGTTAGGTCTTCCAGTTTGTTCGCCAGCGTAAAGAGTTCTTTGACTTCCTCTTCGCGCTCGTAACGTTCCTGCAACTGCGGTTCGGCGGAAAGCGCTTCAGCAAGAGAAACGGGCCGGTTCTGCACAACGGGAATCAGCTTCGATAGCTGATCGCAGAAGTTGTAAGGCAGATCTAATACGCGGCCTGCGTCACGAATCACCGCCTTGGAAGACATCGTGCCGAAAGTGGCAATCTGCGACACGGCGTCAGCGCCATATTTGTCACGAACGTACTCAATCACCTTCCAGCGATTGTCCTGGCAGAAATCGATATCGAAGTCAGGCATCGATACGCGTTCCGGATTCAGGAAACGTTCAAACAGCAAGGCATACGCCAACGGATCTAGATCGGTAATACCAAGAGAATAGGCAACCAGCGATCCCGCGCCTGAACCCCGGCCCGGCCCCACTGGAACCCCATTGTTTTTTGCCCAATTAATGAAGTCGGCCACAATCAAGAAGTAACCGGGAAACCCCATCTGGACGATAGTCTTGCACTCAAAATCCAGCCGCTCATCGTATTCGACCTGGCGTGTAGCACGCACAGCTTCATCCGGATAAAGCTGCTGGAGTCGAATAGCCAGGCCTCGGCGCGCCTCGGCAATCAGAAACTCATCAAAACCCTCGCCATTCGGCGTTGGAAAATCCGGAAGGAAACTCTTGCCCAGCGTCAGCGTCACGTTACAACGACGCGCCACTTCAAATGCATTGGTCAGCGCCTGCGGCATATCCGAAAACCGCTCGGCCATATCGGCACGCGTCTGGAAATACTGCTGCTCGGTAAACACGCGTGGACGACGTTTATCGGCTAACGTATATCCCGTGGCAATACATACGCGCGCATCGTGCGCACGAAAATCGTCCCGATCAATAAACTGTACCGGGTGCGTTGCTACCAATGGCACATCGGCATCTAGCGATAATTGCGCTGTTTGCGCTACCAGAATCTCTTCATCCGGATGACCATAACGCTGAACTTCTAAATAATAGCCAGTACCAAAAATTGTTTTCCAGGCCGATATCCTGTGTGCCGCTTCATCTATACGACCCTGCAGAATTGCTTTGCCCACGTCGCCTTCGGCAGCACCAGACAATGCAATTAATCCATCACAGCCGACTTCGTTGAACCAGGCAGGATCCAGCACCACGCGTTCGCGACGGCCTTGGCAGAGCGCGCCCCGACTCAGCAGCTCACAGAGCTGGCGATATCCCTCATTGTTACGACACAACAACAAGAGTCGGGATGCTTCTTCGGGCTCCTGGGGGTTGCCCACCCAGATATCGGTACCCAGCAGTGGCTTAATACCGGCTTTGCGTGCGGCCTGATAGAACTTCACCAATCCGAATGCATTGCCCAGATCAGTCAACGCCAGCGCCGGTTGTCCATCATCGCGCGCGCGCGACACTGCTTTATCGATACGAACAATGCCGTCCGTGATCGAATACTCGGAATGAAGGCGCAGATGAACGAAATCAGGCAGCATCAGCACAGCGTATCCGGTTAACCGGGCAGCTCGATTCCCTTCAAACGTCTATAGGCAGACACGGCGTACGAGTCTGTCATACCCGCAATCATGTCAGCAACCTGTAACAAGCGCAGATAGTTACTGTCACCTGCCGTACGAGCAAAGTCTTCAGGCAACAAATTAGCCCAGACACGGTTCCGAGCAGTTTGCGGACCACAGGCACCGGCCACATATCCATCCAGCAATCCGCTGATAACTTCATAACCCGCCGCCATCACTTCCATCACCTGACGGGCGTTATAGATCTGCTCTTCGGCGACTTTGCGCACCGTTTGCAAAGTTTCACCCACCGGTGAGACATCAAACAATGCATGGTCAAAACTGCCATCGAGAATCGCCGCTTCGTTTTCAAGGAAAATTCGCGCAGCTTCATCGACCAATCGCCCAATTGCACGCGCGCGTAAGTACTCAATACGTCGCTTAGGGTCTTCTAAATGTTTTAGTCGCGAGGCAGCACCTATACCGCCCGCCAGATCCAGCAGCAAGGCCTCTGCCTGCTCCGGAGAAACACAACCCTGCTGCACTCCATCTTCAATATCGACCACCAGGTAACAGGTATCATCCGCCGCTTCCACAAGGAAAGTTAACGGATGCCGGAACCAGGCGCCCTCCGAACGTGGAATCAGTCCTACGGTATTTGCTACCTCGGCAAAAAGCCCCGACTCGGCCTGAAAATAACCAAACTTTCGCGCGCTTTTTCCTGCCAGCGGTTCTGCCAGATGAGAACGTCGCGGATACTTGGCAAAGGTCGCCAAGACAGCACAGGTCAGTTGCAACCCACCTGGGTTTGTCGGATTCTGCAAGTGCGTCAGAATACGGAAGCCCTGTGCATTGCCCTCATAATTTAACAAATCAGCGCGTTGATCCGGATCTAATCCGGCCAGATAAGCACTGTGCGAGGCAAACCAGGCACGCATGGCGTCTTCGCCAGCGTGGCCAAACGGTGGATTACCTATATCGTGCGCCAGACAGGCGGCTGCCACCACGGCACCAAAATCGGATGGGTGCACTTCCGGCGCCAAACCATGACGATCGACAATCGCCCGTCCCACCATCGATCCCAATGAACGGCCCACGCAGGATGCCTCCAGACTATGGGTCAACCGTGTACGCACATAGTCACTTTGCGCTAAAGGGAATACCTGCGTTTTATCTTTGAGGCGACGCAGCGCAGATGTAAACACAATACGATCATAGTCTTGCTGGAAACGACTGCGATCTGGCGAGTGCCCGGCAACATGCTCGGCAGCAGCGCCCAGACGCTCTGGGGATAACAGCTTCAGCCAGCGTTCCTGCACACTCATCATGCTGCCTCCAGTTTGGCATACGCCAACGCAAGCCACTTTGTGCCCGCTTGTCCAAACCGCACCTGCACACGCGCCTCGTCGCCCCGGCCTTCTGCCGAAAGAATAACGCCCGCACCAAACTTGGCATGCACCACACTCTGCCCCACATGAAACCCACCGGCACTCTCGGCTGCACCCGCAGCGCGTGCCGAAACACGCGTTGCCATATCAACCGCCGGCGCATCTGACCAACCGGTACTGTAGCTACCCGCAGACCAGGCCGGCACGGTATTAATCCGTTGCAGGAGAGCTTCTGGCAACTCGTCGAGAAACGATGATGGCAAGCAGTAGCGCGTCTGCCCATGCAGCATACGAGTCTGCGCGTGACACAGATACAAGCGCTGGCGGGCCCGGGTAATAGCCACATACATCAGCCGCCGCTCCTCTTCGAGGCCGTCGCGCGCCATCATGGCATTTTCGTGCGGGAACAGACCCTGTTCCAGCCCCACAATAAAGACTGCAGAAAATTCCAGGCCTTTGGCCGAGTGCACCGTCATCAGCTGAACAGCTTCATCCTGATCGCCGGCCTGATGCTCACCGGCCTCTAGTGCTGCGTGAGCTAGGAAATCAGCCAGCAGACTTGTCGCCTCGCCGGTTTCCCGATCAATGTTATGGGCCGCTTCCGGATCATCGGCAAAAGTTGCTGCTGCATTGACCAGTTCTTCCAGGTTCTCCAGGCGGTCCTGTCCATCTTTTTCTGCCTGGTAATGCTGTCGCAATCCCGAACGGTCCAGCAGATGATCAATCACCTCCGGCAACGTCAACCCCGAGGTTTCAACGCGCAACCCTTCAATCAAACGAATGAACTGACTAACAGCCGTACCCGCTTTACCGGTCAAACTGGCTGCAGCGTTATAGAGACTACTATTCAACTGACGCGCTTCAACCTGCAAAGCTTCTAGGCTGCGCGCGCCAATACCGCGCGTCGGGAAATTCACGACACGTAAAAATGCCGTGTCATCATCCTGATTTGCAATCAGGCGCAGATAGGCCAAGGCATGCTTCACTTCCAGTCGCTCGAAAAAGCGCAGACCACCATACACACGGTAAGCAATACCCGCCTGAAAGAGTGCATGTTCCAATACGCGTGACTGCGCGTTGGAGCGATAAAGCAATGCCATCTGATGGCGCGAAAATCCTTCTCGCGTCAGCTCTCTAATTTCATCAACGATGTAACGGGCTTCATCCAGATCAGACACGCCCTGGAAGACACGAATGAGTTCGCCTTCGCCCGCATCGGTCCAGAGATTTTTACCCAACCGATCTGCATTATTGGTAATGAGCGCATTGGCCGCCGTGAGAATGTTACCGTGCGAGCGGTAATTCTGCTCTAGCCGGATCACATTGCCCTTAGCATAGTTGCGTTCGAAGGCCCGCATATTAGCGACATCGGCACCGCGGAACGCATAAATCGACTGGTCATCATCGCCCACGGCAAAAATGACCGTTTGTGGCCCGCACAACAACTGTAGCCAGGCGTATTGCAGCGGGTTGGTATCCTGGAACTCATCCACCAGAATGTGGCGGAACCGCTGTTGGTAATGAATCCTTAGCGCTTCATCCTGTTGCAGCAACTCATAGGCGCGCAACAGAAGTTCGGCAAAATCTACCGCACCTTCCCGCTGGCACTGCGCTTCGTATTCAGCGTAAATCTCAACCTTACGGCGCGTATGCGCATCGTGCGCTTCAGCTTGTCCGGAACGAATCCCCTGTTCTTTCAAGGCGTTGATGTAATGCATCATGTCGCGCGGCGGAAAACGCTCTTCGTCGACACCCATCGCCTTAATCAGACGTTTAATCGCTGCCTGCTGATCACCGGTATCGAGGATCTGGAACGTTTCCGGCAACCGCGCCGCCCGCCAGTGGGTCCGCAAAAGGCGATGGCACAAACCGTGAAATGTACCCACCCAGAGGCTGCGCACGTTAATCGGCACCATGGCCGACAACCGCGTCAGCATCTCGCGGGCGGCTTTGTTGGTAAACGTTACGGCCAGAATGCCTTGTGGCGAGACCTGCCCCGTCTGCATTAACCATGCAATTCGCGTTGTCAGCACCCGTGTTTTGCCTGAACCAGCGCCCGCCAGAATTAGACCATGCTCAGCCGGCAGACAAACCGCCTGTTTTTGTGGCTCGTTCAAGCCGTTCAGGAGGGGGTGCTCCCGTAGCGCTCCTGCTCCGCCGACAGGCGCCCCGACTGGGCCGCCAAAGGCTTCTGGTATTGATGTAGCAGCGATGGATGACGATGACGGAGCGTTCATACCCGTATTATCCGGCCAAAGGATTCCGTTTTCATAACGCCTTGTAATAAAAGATTCTTTTCAATAGACGTCAACATATCTTGAAGTCAGGCGTTATAACCTACATAATGTTGTGCAGTGCAACAAATCATCTTCCACGAAAAGACGGTTTGCATAAAAATCCGGCAGTCATCCACCGCCGACCCTAGGAGTACCCGTATGAAAAATCATAAAAATCAAAACGTTATCGCATCACCCGCCTATCCAGAGGTTCTGCCATGGTTTGCTCGCCGCGCCGGCATCGCTGAAGCGCGCGCCAAGGTGCTGTGGGATCTTACGTGCCAGGAATTAACGGACAAAAGCAATCCGAAAGCACGCATGGCGCGCTTTATCGAACGGATCGGTGAAGAGGCCGGTCTACCGATTACCCCTGATTACTCAGAACAACCCAATGGCTTTGGCTGGCTTTACAGCCACTACGGCCGTCTGGGTGACATGGCGCTAGTTGCTGGTGGTGCTTTTGCCAAGTTCTGGCAACAAGCAATGACCATACCCCAGCTAGCACGGTAAGCTGGCCGGCACCCCCTTAGGCGAGTTGTTGATGGCGCTTGTGCGCGAATTGGCGCGCAGCGCCATGTGAGCGAACTACGCACATCGAGAACCCGCCGAGAGTGTGTCCGGGCCGGTATAATCTGGCGTTTTGATGCTCTGATAACGATAAAACGCCATGCAGGAAAAATATCTGCCCGCCGACATTGAAACGGCCGCACAAACACACTGGCAGAATGCCCGCACCGATCTGGCTGTAGAAAAGCCCCAGGACCCCACGCGACCCAAATATTACTGTCTATCGATGTTCCCGTATCCCAGCGGCAAGCTGCACATGGGACACGTCCGCAACTACACCATCGGCGATGTACTGGCTCGTTACCATGGTATGCAAGGTTATAACGTGTTGCAACCAATGGGTTGGGATGCCTTTGGCATGCCGGCTGAAAACGCCGCCCTACAGAACAACGTAGCACCCGCCAAATGGACCTACGAAAACATCGATGCCATGCGCGCCCAATTGCAGCGCCTGGGTTTCGCTTTTGACTGGTCTCGTGAACTGGCCACCTGTACCCCCGAGTACTACCGCTGGGAACAATGGCTGTTTACCCGTCTCTATGAAAAAGGCCTGATCTACAAAAAGCTGGGCACCGTTAACTGGGACCCGGTCGATCAGACCGTACTGGCCAACGAACAAGTCATCGACGGTCGTGGCTGGCGCTCAGGTGCGCTCATCGAAAAACGTGAAATTCCCATGTACTACATGGCGATCACGAAATACGCCGACGAGCTACTGAACGATCTGGATAAACTCACAGGCTGGCCTGAACAGGTTCGCCTGATGCAGAAGAACTGGATCGGCAAAAGTGTTGGCGTCCGCTTTGCATTCCCTTATACGCAAGACGGTCAGGAAGAAAAGCTGTGGGTATTTACCACGCGTGCCGACACCGTGATGGGTGTCACTTACGTGGCTGTTGCACCAGAGCACCCGCTGGCTCAGCAAGCTGCCGCACAAAACCCGGCCGTTGCTGCCTTTATCGCCGACTGCAAACAGGGTGGCGTTGCTGAAGCTGATCTCGCCACTATGGATAAGTCTGGCGTGGACACTGGCATTAAGGTGACCCACCCACTGACCGGAGAACAAGTGCCGGTCTGGGTGGGCAACTACGTACTCATGGGTTACGGCGATGGTGCAGTCATGGCCGTGCCAGCCCATGATGAACGCGATTTCGCTTTTGCCAAAAAATACAACCTGCCGATGAAGCAAGTGATCGCTGTTGAAGGCGAAAGCTTTGATACCGCTGCATGGCAGGAATGGTATGGCGACAAGCAACGTGGGGTTTGCATCAGTTCAGGTGCTTATGATGGTTTGAAACATCAGGAAGCAGTCGACAAAATTGCCACTGATCTCGTAGCAAAAAACTTGGGCGAAAAGAAAACCCAATTCCGTCTGCGCGACTGGGGCATTTCCCGTCAGCGTTACTGGGGCTGCCCGATCCCGATCATCCATTGCAATAGCTGTGGCGATGTCCTGGTCCCTGACGATCAACTACCGGTCGTACTGCCAGAGCAGGTTGAAATTACCGGTGCCGGATCGCCGTTGGCGCGCATGCCCGAGTTTTACGAAACCGACTGCCCCAAGTGCGGCAAGCCTGCCAAACGCGAAACCGACACGATGGATACCTTTGTGGAATCATCGTGGTATTTCGTACGCTATGCCAGTGCCAACAATCCGCAAAAGATGGTGGATGAACGCGCTGCCTACTGGCTCAAAGGCGGCGTCGATCAGTACATCGGCGGTATCGAACACGCTATCCTGCATCTGCTCTACGCCCGCTTCTTTACGAAGCTGATGCGCGATGTGGATCTATTTAAAGACAACGGCTTTAACCTGGACGAACCATTCGCCAACCTGCTGACGCAAGGCATGGTGGTGGCCCCTACGTTCTACCGTGAAGCAGAAAACGGTAAGAAGCTCTGGTTCAACCCAGCTGACGTGGATGTCGCCACCGATGAACGCGGTCGCCCAACCGGTGCCAAGCTCAAGGCAGATGGCAAGCCCGTTGTGATTGGCGGCACCGAAAAGATGTCAAAGTCGAAGAACAACGGTGTTGACCCCCAGATTCTGATCGACTTATACGGCGCCGATACCGCACGTCTTTTCATGATGTTTGCCAGCCCGCCTGATCAATCGCTCGAATGGTCTGACGCTGGCGTTGAAGGTGCGCACCGCTTCCTGCGCCGTGTGTGGAAGCTATCCTACGAACACGTGAGTGCTGGCCTGGTTAAGGCTGCTGATGCCAATACGGCATTAAGTGATACACAAAAGGAACTGCGTCGCAAATTGCATCAGACCATCCAGAAGGTGTCTGATGACTACGGACGCCGCCAACAATTCAACACCGTTATTGCTGCCATCATGGAGCTGCTCAATGCAGCGGACAAAACGGCGTTAACCGATGACTCCGGCCGACGCCTGCGTCAGGAACTGCTGGAAGCTGCCGTATTGATGCTCTTCCCGATCGTTCCACATATTGGTGAAGCGGTTTATGCAGAACTGAAGCCCGGCCAGAACGTAGCAACACAACGTTTCCCGGTGTGTGATGCGGCTGCGTTGGTGCAATCGGAAATCGAACTGGTGCTGCAAATCAACGGCAAACACCGTGGCAGCATCCGCGTTGCTGCCGAAGCTGATAAGGCAACGATTGAAGCAACTGCACTCGCCAGCGAAGCCGCCCAGAAACATCTGGATGGCGCCGTGCCCAAGAAGGTTGTTGTTGTTCCGGGCCGGCTGGTTAACATTGTTGCCTAATTAAATAGAGGCTAACTCATGATGCGTCTCCCCAATTTCACCGCACTCCACCGTCTGCTGCTGTCCACGCTCATGCTGGCCATAGTGGTCGGGTGCGGTTTCAAAATGCGGGGCGCGATTAGCGTTGATCTGCCCTTCAAAACAGTTTATGTCTCTGGCGTGCCAGACACCTCTCCGTTCTCTCAGGTCCTCAAAGCCCAATTACGCGCTAACGGTATTGGCGTTGTTCCTGAAGAATACAAGGATCGTGCAGAAGTTATTCTGCGCGTTTTGGGTGACCAGCAATCCAAAGTCGTTTTAGCGATTAACCCGTCCGGTTTGGCGCGTGAATACCGCCTGAATTACCGCCTGGGCTTTAAGGTGGACTCCGGTTCCGGCATCGAGCTCTATCCAGCGACCACCATTGAATTGAGTCGTGACATCTCCTTTAACCCACAGACCGCGCAGGAAGTGCTATCGAAGGAACAAGAAGATGCCTTGCTGATCCGAGATATGCAAAACGATGCCGCTATTCAGGTGATGCAACGACTATCGACCATTCGAGTCCCTGCCGGTACGGTGTTAACCGCACCCAAAAAGAAAGGGGCCGCCAGCACCACCAAGGGCAAACAGCAAACCACCGCAACCCCTGAAGTGCTAACAACGCCTACCGGCATGCAACCGCTAGGCGGAGACGCACAGTGAATCTGGGTGGCACAGACGGCACCAGTCGTCTGGCTGCCCATCTGAATGGACCGCTAGCGCCCATTTATGCCATTCATGGTGACGATCCGCTACTGGTCATCGAGGCGGCTGATGCCATTCGTGCTGCCGCACGAGCCAAGGGTTTTGACGAGCGCGAAGTCCTTACCGTCAGCCACCCCTTCGACTGGAAGCAAGTAGCCTATGCCACTCAGGGCGGCTCTCTGTTTGGTGGCTGCAAACTAGTCGAACTGCGTGTGCCCACCGGCAAACTGGGGCGTGGTGGCCCAGAGGCGCTTCAAGCACTCCTAGATCAATCGGGCCCAACTGCGACAGACTTCCTCATTCTGATGACGCTGCATGAATTTGGCTGGCGCGAGCAAAAAACTGCCTGGTTCCAGAATTTTGTCAGCAGCAAAAACGCCATCGTTATCCCGTGCGTGCCACCCGGCATCAAAGCGCTGCCCCGCTGGTTAGCCGAACGTCTTGCCCGCCAGCAACAATCAGCGCCGCAGGATGCACTGGAATACATTGCCCATCATGTCGAGGGCAATTTACTGGCTGCCAATCAGGAAGTCCTCAAGCTCGGCCTGCTTTACCCCACGGGTCCGCTTACCCTGGAGCAGATACGAGAAGCTGTCACTGATGTCGCGCGGCTTGATATGGATATGCTGCGTAGCGCGCTGCTGGATGGCGACCTACCCCGATTCTCACGTACCCTGGCCGCACTTCGCGAACAGGGGGAAGCCCTTCCATTAATTTTGTACTGGCTCTCCGAAGATATCCGGACTCTGGTGCAGCTCACTGCACCGGGTAGTACGCCCGAGCAACGTCTGAACAATCTGCGTATGCCGCCACAACGTGCACAGCAGATGAGAAGCGCCGCTAACCGGCGCACCAAAACATCCTGGCGTTCCGCACTGGAATCCATTGCCAAGATAGACCGACTCTCAAAGGGTATTGGCCAGGGCGACCCCTGGACCGAGCTCGCTGCACTTGCGTTACAACTCTGCTGACAGGCATCATTGCACCATGACGACTGAAACCAACACCGCTCTTGATCAAGCCATCCGCCAACTGGCCAAAGACGCCCGCGCAGCCTCGCGTAGCATGGCACGCGCCTCAACCGAGCAAAAGAACAATGCCCTTCACGCCCTTGCCAGGCTGATTCGTACCGAAGCCACAGCTTTACGCGCCGCCAACGACTTGGATCTTGCCGCCGCCCGTAAAGCAGGTCTGGAAGCAGCTATGCTGGATCGGCTCACGCTCAATGACAAAGGTATCGAGGCGATGGCAGAAGGTGTGGAACAGATCGCTTCACTCCCTGATCCCGTTGGCAGCATCACGGACATGAGCATGCGCCCTTCCGGCATCCAGGTTGGCAAAATGCGCGTACCCCTAGGCGTAATCGGCATCATTTACGAAGCGCGTCCTAACGTCACAGCTGATGCCGCGGCACTCTGTATTAAATCAGGCAATGCAACGATTCTGCGCGGCGGTTCAGAAGCGCTCAACAGCAACAGAGCCATAGCGGCACTTGTGCAACAGAGCCTGTCCGAAGCAGGTTTGCCCGCCCAAGGCGTGCAATGTATCGACACTACCGACCGTGCCGCTGTTGGTATTCTCATTACGCTGCGTGATGACATCGACGTCATCGTGCCGCGTGGCGGCAAGGGTTTGATCGAGCGACTGATCAAAGAATCACGCGTGCCTATGATCAAGCATCTCGATGGCAATTGCCATGTCTACGTGGACGACGATGCCGATCCCGACATGGCACTACGCATCGTCGAGAACGCCAAGACCCAGCGCTATGGCACCTGCAATACCACCGAGTCGCTGCTTATCGCCCGTAGCATTGCGCCTGCACTGCTGCCACGCATTGGCGCTATGCTTAAGGACAAGGGCGTGGTCATTCGTGGCTGCGCTGAGACCTGCGCACTGCTGCCCTTTGCCGAAGCCGCTACGGATGAAGACTGGGTCACCGAATACCTGGCACCAGTGATCGCAGTCAAAGTGGTCAGTGGTCTGGACGAAGCCATTACGCACATCAACACGTACTCCTCCCAACATACGGAAGCCATTGTCACCGATCACTACGGCAATGCCATGCGCTTCCTGCGTGAAGTGGATTCAAGTTCCGTCATGGTCAACGCTTCAACGCGGTTCGCCGATGGTTTCGAATACGGCCTGGGTGCCGAAATTGGCATCTCAACCGACAAGATCCACGCACGCGGTCCGGTTGGCCTTGAGGGGCTCACCTCTCAAAAATGGATCGTGCTGGGTCACGGTGAAACTCGCCGCTGAGTTTGACGCTACCCTGGCGCTCACTGATGTGGCGCCGGGTTGTCCTGCCAATCTGGCAAAGCAGATCTCATTAGGGCTACGCTGGACACCAGAAGGTGACGCGCTTTCCGAACTGGTTTTTCTGGAAGGTGCTGTCAATAAAACTGCAGCGGCCAAAGCCACCGTCTGCGGAGCTCGCGAACCGCTATTGGAAATCACCCGCCAACAACTGATTGCCTGGTTCAAAGACCCGAGCTTTCGTTTTAGTGTGCCGCTGGCAAAACCTCCTACCGGCTTTCAGGCAAAACTGCGTAACTTTCTTTTATCTATGCCCAGCGGTACCACTTGCACATACGGCAACCTAGCCGATCAGTTAAACAGTGCGCCACGTGCTGTTGGGCAAGCGCTAGGCAGCAATAACCTGCCACTCATCGTGCCTTGCCACCGTGTGATCTCAGCCGGTAAAAATCGCCTGACTGGTTTTAACCATAAGAGTGATGGCGTCATGCTTGAACTTAAAGCGTGGTTGCTAGCAAGAGAAGCACCAAGCCTCAACTTTAATGCCTAGAGCCCCCGTCCATCCCCCATTACCGGTCGAAGCCCAGCAGGTTATCGACACCTTTTGTGACAGCCTCTGGCTTGAAGCGGGGCTCTCGGCTAATTCTCTCGCCAGTTATAGACGCGATCTCACTGCGCTTTCACACTGGCTCATCAAGCACAACAGTAGTTTACGAGGCACAACAGAAGTCGACCTGAGTCGCTACATCGCTCATCTGGCGCAAGGTCACAAGCAAAGTTCGCAAGCCCGCGCCATCTCAACGCTTCGCCGCTATTTCCGCTGGTCTGTTGCACGGGGAGAACGCTCCGACGATCCGACACGTGCCTTAGTTATGCCCATTAGGCCTGGGCGTCTGCCTAAAACCTTGAGCGAAAGCCACGTCGAATCACTGCTCCAGGCACCGGATACACAAACACCTCGCGGCATGCGTGATCTGGCCATGATGGAAGTGCTTTACGCAACCGGGCTTCGTGTTTCAGAACTGGTTAATCTAAGACTCACCGATCTGAATCGCGACATGGGCATCGTGCGCGTTATGGGCAAAGGCGACAAAGAACGTCTGGTGCCCCTTGGAGAAACAGCGCTTGATGCCGTTCAGCGCTACATGGAATCGGCCCGTTTAGAGCTTTCTGGCGGCCAACCGGCGGATGTGATTTTTATCAGCCAGAAAACGAAACCGCTAACACGCCAAGGCTTCTGGCTGATTATCAAACGTTACGGGGTTAAAGCAGGCATTCCGCGTGAGCGTTTATCGCCGCACGTGCTACGTCATGCCTTTGCGACACACCTGATCAATCATGGTGCCGACTTACGTGTCGTGCAATTATTACTTGGTCACGCCAGCATCACAACGACCCAGATTTATACCCATGTAGCCCGCGAACGATTGAAATCGCTCCACGAAAAGCATCACCCTAGAGGATAAAGAGTGGGGGGTGAGTGAAAAAGCTAGGGCGGTCTTATCTCAGGCGGAACGCTCGATCACCACGCCGACGCGCGCCACACCTGGCATCATCCCCAGCTTGGCTACCGACACCCGCACCCACTGCGCACCAAAATCTTCCAGCAGCATGGTTGCCACAAACTCTGCCAGCTTTTCCAGTAGCAGAAAATGCTTCTCGGCCAGAACAGTACGCAAACGTGTTACCACCTCGGCATAATCAATCGTGTCATGGATATCATCACTGGCACCGGCCGTTGCGGTCGAATGACCAATCTTCAGGTCAAGCACAACCGGCTGCGGCACAATCCGCTCACGCGGATAAATACCGATCAGTGTTTCTACACGAAATGAATCAATAAAAATAATGTCCATGGCACAAAGACGTTGGTTATCTGGCTGGCGCGCTACAATAGTTTCGCTGCGGCCGCATTGTAGCTGACATAAGACCCCACCCTATGCTTACGACTGATATGACCCCTGATTTACTTGCCCGGATTCTGCCACTAGACGCTAGCCCCATGCTCCTGCTCAGCGCTACCATCGTGGCCTATCTGATTGGCTGTATTCCTTTTGCCGTAGTCGTTTCGAAGGCCTTTGGCCTGGCCGACCCACGCTCTTTTGGTTCCGGCAATCCCGGCGCTACCAACGTACTACGCACAGGGAATAAGCTTGCAGCCTTACTGACTCTGCTGGGCGATGCTGCAAAAGGTGCAATTGCCATTGGCGTTGCTGCCGCCCTGGGCGTTCCATCGGACCTGTTCGGCTGGATTGGTCTCGTTGCTTTTCTGGGGCATGTATTCCCCATCACGCTAGGCTTTAAGGGTGGCAAAGGCGTTTCTACTTCTGCCGGTGTCCTGCTAGCGCTTTACTGGCCGTTGGGACTCGCAACGCTAGGCACGTGGCTGTTTATGGCCTTTACCTTCCGCTATTCCTCGCTATCCGCCATTACTGCTGCCTTGATGGCGCCCGTCTTTGCTGTAGCGATGGGGTTGCCAACCTCCGTCGTCGTACCAGTAACGATCATGGCAACAATACTGCTGATCAAGCATGCAGGTAACCTGCGCCGTTTAATGGCTGGCCAGGAAACCAAGATCGGCAGTAAAAAGAAAAAGTCTTAAGCATCTATCAACGGCCAACGCGGCTTTACCGAAAAGCCGCCAGCTGTTTTCGGCGTTGCGCCACCAACGAGGCGTAATAAACCTGCTAACGCAATCATGGCGCCGTTATCCGTACACAAATCCAACTCGGGAAAATAAACCTCCGCCTTCCGCCGCTTGCAAGCGGTAACCAGGGTTTCCCGCAGATGGCGATTTGCCCCCACCCCTCCAGCCACTACCAGGCGCGATAAGCCGGTCTGTTTCAAGGCCTGTACCGACTTGGCCACCAGCACATCAATAATGGCCTGCTCGACGGCTGCTGCCAGTGCTGCGCGCATGGCTTCGTTCAAAACACCTTCTGCCTGAGCTGCTTTGACCTTGGTCAAAACGGCTGTCTTCAAACCGGCAAAACTGAATTCCAGATCACCGGAATGCAGCATAGGACGCGGAAGTTTTATCTCGGCTACCAAACCAGGTTCGGCCGTCTCCGCCAATTTAGAAAGTGCCGGGCCACCCGGATAACCCAGGCCCAACAACTTCGCTGTTTTATCAAAAGCTTCGCCAGCAGCATCATCCAGAGTTTCACCCAGCAGCTCGTACTCACCAACCTTGGTCACCCGCATCAGCTGTGTATGGCCGCCAGAAACCAGCAGCGCTACAAACGGAAACTCGGGCGGCGTCGATGCCAGCAAGGGGGATAGCAAATGTCCTTCCAGGTGATGCACGGGCAGCACCGGCTTTTCGAGTGCAAACGCCAGCGCTTCGGCAAAAGCACTGCCCACGAGCAAAGCACCCGCCAGCCCTGGACCGGCGGTGTATGCAATGGCATCTACCTCAGCCAGAGATATAGATGCCTCCGCTAACGCCTGTCGTAGCAATGGCACCACTCGACGAATATGATCGCGAGAGGCCAATTCCGGGACGACGCCACCGTAGGCGGCATGCATGGCCACCTGCGTATGCAGCGCCTGCCCCAGCAGACGCGGCGCGCCTGTATCGGGATCTAGCGTCACTAAAGCCACGCCCGTTTCATCGCACGAAGACTCAACCCCGAGCACGATGGGCAATTTATGAGCAGAAGAAACTGGTTGATCCATGGGGCGCTATTGTAGCGACTCCAGCACGATTAACAGGAACATTTGGAATTTTCAGGGTTTTATCGTAAACTAGTCAGTTCTTAAGATTTCATTTCCTGACTGGGCACCCGTTTTAGCCGAGTCAGCACTCAAAATAATTGGAGTTGATTGAATGCCTAGCGTTCGCGTAAAAGAAAACGAGCCGTTCGAAGTCGCCATGCGCCGCTTCAAGCGCACTGTCGAAAAAACCGGTCTGCTGACCGAGCTGCGTGCCCGTGAGTTCTACGAAAAGCCGACCGCTGAGCGCAAGCGCAAGCTGGCTGCCGCTGTAAAGCGTCTGCACAAGCGTCTGCGCAGCCAACAGCTGCCGCGCAAGCTCTACTAATTACAGAGCCTTCGCAAGAATCAGGCAAAGCCGCCGGTCACCCCGGCGGCTTTTGCCGTTTTAATACCCTCTCCTGATTGAGCCCATCATGACAACGACCAGCCTCAAAGACCGTATCCAGGATGACATGAAAAGCGCCATGAAGGCGCGTCAAACAGATCGCCTAAACGCGATCCGTCTGCTCATGGCCGCTATCAAGCAACGCGAAGTGGATGAGCGCATCACGCTAGACGACGCCGCGGTAGCCGTTGTGATCGACAAACTCATCAAACAGCGCCGCGACAGCATTCAGCAGTTCGAACAGGCCGGTCGAGAAGATCTGGCAGCAGCAGAACGTGCCGAAATTGAAGTGCTTAGCCCCTATCAGCCGGCACAATTGTCTGCCGAAGAAGTTGATGCCGCCATTAAAGCGGCCATTAGCCAGACCGGCGCAACAGGCCCTGCCGATATGGGCAAAGTCATGGGCATCCTGAAGTCGGAGCTTGCCGGCAAGACCGATCTGGCGGCAGTTTCGCAACGCATCAAATCAGCACTGCAAGGCTAAGGCACAAAGCCGGAGACCGCGATGATTCCGGAATCCTTTATCCAGGAGCTATTAGCTCGCACGGATATTGTCGAAATCATCGACCGCGTTGTGCCGCTTAAAAAAGCCGGTGCCAATTACGCAGCATGCTGTCCATTTCACAAAGAAAAATCTCCCTCGTTCACCGTTAGCCAAAGCAAGCAGTTTTACCACTGCTTTGGCTGTGGCGCGCATGGCACCGCCATCGGTTTTCTGATGGAGCACCAGGGCCTTAGCTTCCCGGATGCTATCGAAGACCTCGCCCGCCACTGTGGGTTGACTGTGCCGCAGGAAGACAATGATCGTGCTTTCCGCAAACCGGCCATCGGTAGCGAAGAGGGCCCATCGTTGCTAGACGTGATGCTCAAGGCACACAAGTTCTATCGTGACGAACTAAAAAAATCGCCACGCGCTATCAATTACCTCAAAGGTCGTGGACTTACGGGGGAAATTGCCGCCCGTTTCGGCATCGGTTACGCCCCAGATGGCTGGCAGAATCTGCGCCCACTCTTTCCCGAATACGACACACCGTCATTTCAAACGCTGCTCAAAGCTGGGCTCATCATTGAGAACGAGCAGAAAAGACGCTACGATCGCTTTCGTGACCGGGTCATGTTTCCGATCCTTGACCAGAAGGGTCAGGTGATTGCCTTTGGTGGACGCATTCTGGATCAGGGCGAACCCAAATACCTGAACTCGCCGGAAACCCCGCTCTTTGAAAAAGGCAGGGAAGTCTTCGGGCTACCGCAAGCGCGTGAAGCCTGCCGTCAAACCGATACCGTTATCGTTGTCGAAGGCTACATGGATGTCGTGGCCCTTGCTCAACATGGCATTGGCAACGCCGTCGCCACACTCGGCACTGCCACTACCACGACACATATCCGGAAACTACTACGCATGGTGGACCGCGTGGTTTTCTGTTTCGACGGGGATGCTGCCGGTCGCAAAGCCGCCTGGCGTGCGCTGGAAAATAGCCTAGAAGCACTGGCCGAACAGAAAGTGCTAGCGTTTGCCTTCCTCCCACCAGAACATGATCCGGATAGCTATGTCCGCGATCTAGGCAAAGAGGCATTCCAGGCAGCGATTGATCGTGCAACACCGCTTTCAGAGTTTCTGCTGCAAACACTCAGCAGCCATGTCGATCTGACTAGTGCGGAGGGCCGCGCCAAATTACTAGGCGAAGCAAAGCCCCTGCTCCAGAAAATTCAGACCCCCATGTTGCGCCTACAGATCGTTAAGCAACTTGCCGAAAAAACAGGGCTTCAGCCAAGCGAAGTCGAACGAGGCTGTGAGCTTTCTCGCCAGGCAGCAACACAAAACAACGCGCCAGCCCGCGCCCCGCGCCATGCCCCGTCGATATTGCGACGCCTACTGCGCCTGCTTGTTCAGTCGCCCGATCTCACCAGCACGATCAAACCATCACTACTACAGGGCTTGCCTGCCAATGACCCGCTATCAGCCAGTCTCCATCGTCTGCTACCGCACCTAGCCAGCAATCCTCAGCCTTCCGAATTGCTCGAACGTCTTCGCGGTGCAGAAGATGCGCCCCTGCTAGCAGAAATATTTGCCAGTTTGCTCACCGAACCCCTTGAAAAAGAAGCGCTAGGCGCAGAACTGAAAGGCATCGTTGCTCAAATGGAGCGCGATCAGCTTGATACCGAACTGGGCACCCTGCAACAAGCAGCCCAACGTGGAACGCTGAGCGCGCCCGAGAAGGCACGATATACCGAGCTACTACAAACCCTGCAACAGCTGGGCAGAACAGGACGCCGACGCTGATCTGGCACGGAAATTGCCTAGAAATTAGGCTAATTTTCGTGTATAATTAAAGGTTTACTGTATTTCTATTGACTCAAGAGGTTGCGCGCTTTGTCGAACTGGAAAATGACTCTTCGCCCTCATGTTCAACCCACGCGCCGCAATGACGCAACGGATGCTGCCATGGCCACAAAACCCAAAACTGCTGCAAAGAAAACCGCCAAACCTGTCGCCAAAAGTGCGCCAGCTAAAAAACCTGCGGTTAAATCCAGCAAACCCGTGGCCAAGGCCGTGAGTAAGCCTGTTGCCAAGGCATCAGTAAAAAAAGCACCTACCAAGCTAGCGCCGGCCAAAAAGCCGGTTGCCAAACCAGCTGCCAAAACAACTAAACCTGTCGCTAAGCCAGTCGCCCAAAAAGCTCCGGCAAAGGCGGCTGCACCCAAGAAAACTGTGACCAAAGCCACGACAACAAAAACCACCAAGCTGGCCCCTAAGGGCAAAGCACCTGTTAAAGCTGCTGCCAAGCCGGCCCCGAAAAAACCCGTCGCCAAAACGCCTGCGAAAACCGCAGCAAAACCCATAGCAAAAAAACCTGTAGCTGCCAAACCTGTTGCCAAAAAACCAGCCCCAAAGGCTCCGACCAAAGCACCCGCAAGCAAAGCAATTGCCAAACCAGCGGTAACAAAGGCCGTGGCACCAGCCAAAGCCCCAGTTAAGGCTGCTCCACCTGCCAAAGCGGCCCCTGCTAAGAAGGCTGAAGAAGCTCCCAAGGCTGTAGCCGCACCAGTGGTTGAAGAAGCCCCCGCTCTAAAAGGCAAAGGCAAGAGCAAAGGCAAGGATGGCAAACGCCTACTAGGCACAACAGCCGTACAGCAAATTTCTCCGGAAGAGCGCAAGGCCCGCATCACCTCCCTGATCAAGATGGGCAAGGAACGCGGTTACCTGACGCACGCCGAAATCAATGACCACCTGCCCGACACCGTCATGGAAGCCGAGCAGGTAGAGGCCATGATCACCACCTTTAACGACATGGGCATTCGTGTCTTCGACGAAGCCCCTGCCGCTGAAGACATGCTGATGACCGATGCTGCCGCACCGGTTACCGATGATGAGGTCGTTGAAGAACAGGCGGAGCAAGCCCTTGCCACTGTCGACTCCGAATTCGGCCGCACGACTGACCCCGTCCGCATGTATATGCGTGAAATGGGTACGGTCGAGCTACTGACTCGCGAAGGCGAAATTGTTATCGCCAAAAAGATCGAAGGCGGTCTACGCGATATGGTTCAAGCCATCAGCGCCTGCCCGATTGTCGTTTCCGAAATCATCGACATGGCCAAAAAAGTGGCTATCGATGAAATGAAGATTGACGAGCTAGTCGATGGCCTGGTTGATCTTGAAGCCGAACAACAGGTGATTGCGGCCGCTGCTGCAGCCGCTGCTGCTGCCGCTGAAGATGATGAAGACGAAGACGTCGAAGATGAAAGCGAAGAGGACAGCGGTGAAGCTAAGGCTGCTGCTACAGCAGCCTCGCTAGCCAAGCTGAAAGACGCTGCCCTGGAGCGCTTCGCCAAAATCGAAGCACTGCACAGCAAGGAACTCAAAGCCCTCAAAACCAAGGGCACAACAGATCCTAACTATCAGCGCGCCCGCAAACAGATCTCCGAAGAGCTACTTAACATCCGCTTCAACTCGCGTACCATTGAAAAACTATGTGGCCGCGTTCGTGAACTAATGGATCAGATTCGCCGTGCAGAGCGCACCGTGCTTTCGATCTGTGTAGACAAGTGCAGCATGCCGCGTGACCACTTCATCAAAACCTTCCCACCGAACATCGTGAACCTGAAGTGGATTGAGAAAGAAGTTGCCAACGCGCCTAAGCATACACAGGGTGTTCTTGAGCGTAACGTACCTGCCGTTCACGAATGGCAGAAGAAGCTGATCGCCATGGAAGAGAATCTGGGCATCACGCTGGCTGAAGTACGTGAGATCAACAAGCAAATGACCAAGGGCGAACGTCACGCACGCGCCGCCAAAAAGGAAATGACCGAAGCCAACCTGCGCCTCGTTATCTCCATCGCCAAGAAGTACACAAACCGTGGCCTGCAATTCCTTGATCTCATCCAGGAAGGCAACATCGGCCTGATGAAGGCTGTGGACAAGTTCGAATACCGCCGCGGTTACAAGTTCTCGACCTACGCAACATGGTGGATCCGTCAGGCCATTACGCGCTCTATCGCTGACCAGGCTCGCACCATCCGTATCCCGGTGCACATGATCGAAACCATCAACAAGATGAATCGCATCTCGCGTCAGATCCTGCAGGAAACCGGTTTCGAGCCGGATCCAGCTACCCTGGCCATCAAGATGGAAATGCCGGAAGACAAAATCCGCAAGATCCTCAAGATTGCCAAGGAACCGATCTCAATGGAAACGCCGATCGGCGACGACGACGATTCGCATCTGGGCGACTTCATTGAAGACCAGGCCACCTTGTCACCACTGGAAGCGGCTATGAACGCCAGCCTGCACGAAGTGACCAAAGACATCCTGGACAGCCTGACGCAAAGGGAAGCCAAAGTACTGCGTATGCGCTTCGGCATCGAAATGAATACCGACCACACGCTGGAAGAAGTGGGTAAGCAGTTCGATGTTACACGTGAGCGTATCCGTCAGATCGAAGCCAAAGCGCTGCGCAAGCTGCGCCACCCTTCCCGTTCGGACAAGCTGCGCAGCTTCGTTGATACCAACAACTAAAGCTTAACCGGGCCTCTAGCTCATGCCTGGTTAGAGCAGCGGACTCATAATCCGTTGGTGCCGAGTTCGACTCTCGGGGGGCCCACCAAAACAACGCCGTAGCTTAACCGCTACGGCGATTTACTTTCTAAATGACTATAGAAATATAAAATGTTATCGCCACTAGGTAATCCCCCCATAAATTAGCAGTGGTTAAAAGTAGAATTTTCTCCAAAGCAACCTGAGGAATTTTTACATGAAGACATCACGGTTTACCGACAGCCAGATACTGTCGATTCTGAAGCAGGCAGAGGCTGGTAGCCCTGTCCCTGAGCTGTGCCGGGAGCACGG
>CAIQBG010000008.1 GCA_903870055.1 uncultured Pseudomonadota bacterium | reverse complement strand
AGCCATGAAAAACCGTCCCCCAAACTGGAAACTATTGGACGCTGTTAGGTGGAAAGAATTGGACGCTGTTTGACAATTGCGCAACAGCTTCGTAATCGTGGCATTGATGCAAACGCAACGCCTAGAAAAACCCGTGGCATCACGAAGCAATATGTCAGTCAGGAAGTCTTGCACCAGAAGCGCCGTTACCCTTCAAGGTTTCCGGATAGACAACGCCCTGCCGATAACCTGGTTGCCACCCACAAACCCCAACTTCATGCTTGGGCTCAATGCATCCAGTCGCTCGGCGAAAGCGAAGAACCTGCCGACCGCTCACTGGCACAGCGAATCGACAAGTTCACCGCCGAAATGCCTGTTGTGCGTGAAATTAGCAAACAACGTGGCCGCGATAAAGAAACTCCGAGAAGAAATCCAGCACCGGAACAGGGAAAATCAGCAAAGCACAAACAGCGGTAGCAAATACTTTCCTCTGTTGCTCTACTCTCTCGCACCAGCAATAATGATCATACATTTCCTGTGATTGATGTCCGATTCACCCGCTGCTGCGCATAACATTGCGGCTACTGTCTGATTTATCAGAACGACGCAGTACGACCCAAAGCAGACTTCTTCGCTTACAAGAAACAGACATTCAGCCAATTAAACATTGCCTATGCCAAACGACCAATTTTCGCGTGCCACTTCTACAATGTTGATGAAAATGTTTTCGGCCTTGAGATAACCTGTACGCACCAAGTTTCGATTTAGCTCGTTTAAGAATTGAGCCTTTAGCTCAACGGATCGCCCCTGATTGATGGTGATTTGGATAAACACAATACTTTCGAGCCGATCGGCTGAACAATTCTCTGGGTCATAGAGAATCGCTCCGCTTGGGTGACCATGACATACGATGTAGTTTTCCTTTGGGGGAACCCCGAGAGTGTTTTGCATCGTTGAGTTAATAACACCGCTGACGGACGAAGCGAATTCTGAAGGTTGGCTGGTGGAGAAATCAACACGGACAATAGCCATTAAAATTCTCTTTCCGTTTAAAAATGGTCACGAAACCCTGATGGCTTTAGGTTTGAACTTAAAAATTAAGCGTGTAGTGGTGCCGCATGCAGTTTAACGCCTAGAGCACGCACTACCTTCAGAACGGTGTCATACCGAGGTTTTGCACCTTCGCTTAGCGCTTTATAGAGGCTCTCGCGGCCGAGCCCTGCATCTTGAGCCAGCTGTGCCATCCCACGGGCACGGGCAATGTTTTTGACAGCGAGTAGCAGCATCTCTGGATTGGAATCTTCAAGTGCCATATTGAGGTATTCAGCAATGGTTTCTTCGTCTTCAAGGAAATCTGCAACGTCGAAGGTTTTAGTTTTGATAGTCATAGCTCATCTCCCTTACCTATACCACGCGCAAGTTCGATTGCGCGCTTGATGTCTTTCTTCTGGGTGGATTTATCGCCACCGGCCAACAGCATATAAACAACCGTTCCGATCCTTGTGTAGTAGACCCGATATCCGGGACCCACATGAATCTTCATTTCTGAAACACCCTCTCCAACTGGTTCGCATTCTCCGAAGTTTCCTAGGGTTGCAGCATCAATACGGTTAAACACCCGAGCCTTGGCCACGCGGTCTTTAAGACCGTCAAGCCAATCATCGAATTCTTCGGTGCTTTGAAATACGTTCTTCATGTGCCGATTGTATCCGAATGGATACTGCTGTCAAATAAAACTCCGATTCATAGCAAAGGAGTTAGAAATGGACGAAAAAAATGCACCCTGGAACAAAGGAAGACTGATCGGCCAAAAACCACCGCTCAAACCCAAGGATATCTGGACAATCCGAATTAACCTCCAAAACGCCCATGCCGTGCGAGATCTGGCGATGTTCAATCTAGCCATCGACAGCAAATTAAGGGGGTGCGACCTCGTTAGCCTCCATGTTCGAGATGTAACCCATGGCGGTCATATTCTTAAGCGTGCGATGGTGGTCCAGAAAAAGACTCAACGTCCGGTGCAGTTTGAGCTTACCGAACCAACACGCCTAGCGGTATCTGCCTGGATCAGCAAAGCAAAACTGACTAATGACCAGCATCTATTTCCCAGCAGGGTGGATCATACAGCCCATATATCGACACGCCAATACTCACGAATGGTGCACAACTGGGTTAGCAATGCCGGTTTAGATAGCTCGGTCGGTAATCCCCCCATTTTTAGCGGTGGCCAGAAGTAGAAAGATTTAAGAGAGCTGACTTCTGTTTGGGGGTGATGCCGCCCAGTGCCATGTTAGGGCGCTCATGATTGTATGTCCACATCCAGTCGGATGCATAGTTCTGAACCTCCTCAATGGATTCAAACAGATAATGGCTGAGCCAGTCGTAGCGTACCGTT
>CAIQBG010000007.1 GCA_903870055.1 uncultured Pseudomonadota bacterium | reverse complement strand
TGGGTGTGGAAGCGTAGTAATACGTTAAGCTAACCAGTACTAATTGCCCGTGCGGCTTGACCCTATAACCTTGAATTAGGTTATGCAAGCTCTAAGTTAATACAGCAGTACGCTGTAATCACATACAAATTAAAGTCGGTATACAAACGAGTGCCCTAAAAAGCCTCAACCCTTCTCCAGATACGGTCTGTTGACCTCAAAACCAACAGACCACCCCCTTCGCTTGGCGGCAATAGCCTTTCGGACCCACCCCTTCCCATCTCGAACAGGACCGTGAAACGAATGAGCGCCAATGATAGTGAGCACTTCGCTCGCGAAAGTAGGTCACCGCCAGGCACCCCATTCAAAAAACCCCATCCCTCATAACAAGAGGGGTGGGTTTTTTACTTTGGCTCCGTAGAAATTACCATCGCATTGCCTTACATTTTAAGCGCACTCATCTGTCTAATTTATCGTTTTTAACCCGCCGTTTTATCCGCTCAGGCTGGTAGAATTCAGCGTGGCGGGTCTCCTCGCATTGTTAGGTCGTGAACCGGGTCAGGTCCGGAAGGAAGCAGCCCCAGCGACTGAGGCAAGTGCCGAGGTTCAGGCTCGCCACCTTCTCTTTTTGCAGATCCTTTCATGAGCTACCAGGTCCTCGCGCGCAAGTGGCGCCCGAAATCGTTTGAGTCCCTGGTGGGACAGGATGCTGTTGTGCGTGCTTTAACGCATGCACTGGATGCGAATCGGCTACACCACGCCTATCTGCTTACCGGTACTCGCGGAGTCGGTAAAACGACCATCGCCAGAATACTGGCTAAGGCATTGAACTGTGAACAGGGTGTCTCATCCAAACCCTGTGGTGTTTGCTCGGCCTGCCAACAGATTGATGCGGGCCGTTTTGTTGATTACATCGAAATGGATGCCGCCTCGAATAGAGGCGTTGATGAAATGGTGCAGCTACTCGAGCAAGCCACCTTTTTGCCGAGCGTAGGTCGATATAAAGTCTACATGATCGATGAAGTTCATCAGCTCACTGCGCATGCCTTTAATGCCATGCTTAAAACGCTTGAAGAGCCCCCAGCTCACGTCAAATTTATACTAGCAACGACTGATCCACAGAAGATTCTGGTAACGGTACTGTCGCGTTGCCTGCAATTTAACTTGCGTCAGGTATCCCCCCCGCAACTTTCATCGCACCTTGAGCATGTGCTTGCCGGCGAAGGAATCGCCCCAGACATTAAAGCACTTGAGCTGATCGCGCGTGCCGCCGGGGGGAGTGTCCGTGATGCGCTTTCACTGCTGGATCAAGCTATTGCCCATGGTGGCGGCACGGTTCAAGCTGATCAAGTCTCGCAGATGCTGGGTACTTCAAATATATCCCGTATGTTGGGCGTATTGAGCGCATTAGTTCAAGGCGATGTGACCGCTGTTCGTGAGCAGACATCTCAAATGGCCGCAGGGGCACTTTCATTTGAATCTGCACTCGATGATCTGTCACGCCTGGCTGTCTCGTTGCAATTGATGCAATTCGATGCCTCTGATGGTGCACAGGAATTCTCTTCGCTAGCTGAGGATGATGCGATTCAGTTACGCCATCTTTCTGCACAATGCTCGCGCACCTATGCGCAACTGATCTATCAGGTAGCGACAAAAGCACGTGGTGATTTGCGCCTCGCGCCTGATGCAGCGCATGGATTCTTGATGGCTATGCTGCGTTTGCTTGCGATTCATCCTGGACATGCCTCTGTGGCACAACCGAAAATGGCTGCTGTCGTCAATTTAACTTCAACACCGGCTGAGCCGCAGGCGATCAAACCCGCGCAGCACGATACGCCTCGTAAAGAGACGCCGCAACCAGGTGTGCCTGCAGCGACGCCTAATGTGTCCGCGCCAGCAGAAGTAAAACAACAAAGCGCTGCCACAGATATTTCGGCAGAAAGCTGGCCGCAGTTGGTCGATCGCCTTGGCCTTAAAGGGATGGCGCGTGAGTTAGCGCAACATAGTGCGTTTTTGTCCTTCAGCGAAGGTTTGATTACGTTGAACTTGCCGGCAACCCATCGTCAATTGCTGATGCCGGCCTCTGAGCAGCGTGTTACACAGGCACTTTCAGAACTGCTGGGCACAGCCATTCGCGTGCGGTTTGACGTTGTTGAGCAGGTAGGGGTCACGGCGGCCGTATTGAAAAAGGAAGCCGCAGAGGAGCGCCAGAATAATGCGGTCGCTGCCATCGAGAGTGATCCGTTGGTTCAGGAACTGATTGATGTGTTTGACGCAAAACTGATTGATGGCTCTATTCGTCCTGTGACGGGTTGAGTTCCTTTAAATAAAAGAGGAGTTTCAAAATGCGCGGTATGGGTGGAGTAGCTGGTCTGGGTGGCTTGATGAAACAGGCGCAGCAAATGCAGGAACGCATGAAAAAGGCTCAGGAAGAACTGGCTGACGTGGAAGTAGAAGGCCAGGCCGGTTCCGGCATTGTTAAAGTCACGATGACTTGCGCTCACTTGGTTCGTCGCATTGCAATCGATCCAGCTGCCATGGATGATCGCGAAATGCTGGAAGACTTGGTCGCTGCAGCCGTTAATGATGCCGTTCGCCGGGTTGAAGAGACATCGCAAAGCAAAATGTCAGGCTTCACATCGGGACTCAATTTGCCGCCAGGCTTCAAGTTGCCGTTTTAACGCGTGTCGGCAACCCTAGAAAGCTTGATCGAAGCACTGCGCTGCTTGCCGGGTGTGGGCCCGAAATCAGCGCAGCGTATGGCGTATCACCTGTTGCAGCATGACCGTGAAGGCGCAGCACGTCTTGGGTTTGCCCTGGATTCGGCCATTAACCGTATTCAGCACTGCGAGCGGTGTAATACCTACACGGAAACCTCCGTTTGCGATCGTTGCCAGTCGGATCGGCGAGACACCTCGGTTTTATGCGTCGTTGAAACGCCGGTGGATTTAAACATGGTCGAGCAAACTCAGGCCTATAACGGACTTTATTACGTCCTGATGGGGCGGATATCCCCATTAGACGGGTTTGGCCCCAGAAACCTGCGTTTGGAGCAATTGGTGGCTCGCGCCAGCGATGGTTTGGTAAAAGAAGTAATTCTTGCAACTAATTTCACTAACGAAGGGGAGGCCACTGCACACTTTGTCAGTGAGCTTCTAAAGCGCCAGGGGCTTAAGGTTAGCCGGATTGCCCGAGGTGTTCCGGTAGGTGGTGAGCTTGAATTTGTTGATAGTGGGACCCTAGCCCAGGCATTAAGAGAGCGCCGACGGCTAGAATCCTGATTTTTCTTTGCGTATAATCATAAAATTAATTGAAGCCTGAACATTCTGGGGACCCGTCCATGAGCAATGAGCAGAAAGTAGATCCCAGCCGTCGTCGGTTACTTGTAACCACAGCGGCTATTGGGGGTGTGGGAGCGGTCGCCGCTCTGGTGCCATTTGTCAGCAGCATGCTGCCATCTGCCCGTGCCCGTGCGGCCGGCGCACCGGTAGAAGCTGATATCAGCAAACTAGAACCCGGTCAGATGATGGTGGTCGAATGGCGCGGCAAGCCCGTGTGGATTCTGAACCGTACGCCGGAAATGCTGGGCACCCTGCCAAAGCTCAACGAAGCCGTCGCCGATCCTAATTCGGAAAAGCCGCAGCAACCCGAATATTGCAAAAACGAACATCGTTCGATTAAAGACAATATCTGGATCGCCATTGGTATCTGTACGCACTTGGGTTGCTCACCGTCATCAAAGTTCTCCGAAGGCGCCTCGCAAGGCATGCCGGGTGATTGGATGGGCGGCTTCCTCTGCCCGTGCCATGGTTCCACCTTTGACCTTGCCGGCCGTGTCTTTAAAGATAAGCCCGCACCGACTAACCTCGAGATCCCGCCGCACGCCTACCTGAGCGATACGCGCCTGGTTATCGGCGAAAGCAAAGGAGCCTGACGATGGCCAGCAATAAGCATTACGACAAGTACAAGTCCAACGGTGGTGTGGGCGGCAATGTCCTCGAGTGGATTGATGCACGTTTCCCGCTGACCTCGACCATCAAGAGTCATCTGACCGACTATTACGCACCAAAGAATTTCAACTTCTGGTACTTCTTCGGTTCTCTGGCGTTGCTAGTGCTGGTTCTTCAGATTGTTACCGGTATTTTTCTGGTGATGAACTACAAGCCGGATGCCAACCTGAATGAAAGTGGCATTCCGATCGCCTTCGCCAGTGTGGAATACATCATGCGTGATGTTACGGGCGGTTGGCTGATTCGCTATCTGCACTCCACGGGTGCTTCGGCATTCTTTGTGGTGGTTTACCTGCACATGTTCCGTGGCCTGCTGTACGGTTCGTACCGTCAGCCGCGTGAGTTACTCTGGGTCTTTGGTACGCTCATCTTCCTGTGCCTGATGGCCGAAGCCTTTATGGGCTACCTGCTGCCTTGGGGCCAGATGTCGTTCTGGGGCGCCCAGGTCATTATCAACCTGTTTGGCGCTATCCCGCTGATTGGCCCTGATCTGTCGACGCTCATCCGTGGCGACTTCGTGGTGGGTGATGCAACGCTGAACCGCTTCTTTTCGCTACACGTGATTGCCGTACCGCTGATCCTAATCGGTCTGGTTGCTGCTCACCTGGTAGCACTGCATGAAGTTGGTTCGAACAACCCGGACGGTATCGAAATCAAGGCGAACCTGGACGAAAACGGTAATCCACGTGATGGCATTCCGTTCCACCCGTATTACACCGTTAAGGATATTGTCGGTGTTGTCGCCTTCCTGTTCGTGTTCTCGATCGTAGTCTTCTTTGCACCAGAAGGTGGTGGCTACTTCCTGGAATACAACAACTTCTACCAGGCGGATCCGCTCAAGACGCCGTTGCATATTGCACCGGTCTGGTACTTCACACCGTTCTACTCGGTACTACGTGCCATCGTCTGGCCAATCCTCGGTATCGATGCCAAGTTCTGGGGTGTCGTCGGTATGGGCGCTTCGGTCGTGATTATCGCCTTCCTGCCGTGGCTGGATCGTAGCCCGGTGAGGTCGATCCGCTATCGTGGCCCGATCTTCAAGGCCGCACTGACTATTTTCGTCGTTGCTTTCTTCATCCTCGGCTATCTCGGTACGCAACCGCCGTCATACGTGGGCGAGAAGGTTTCACAAGTTTGTAGTTTGATTTACTTTGGCTTCTTCCTGCTGATGCCGTGGTATTCGAAGATCGATAAGTACACCATTCCGCCAGAGCGCGTGACGGATTAACAGGGTTGAAGATCATGAAAATGAAATCATTCTTTGCTGCACTCATCATGGTTCCGGCGCTGGCTTTTGCAAGCGGTGCCGAAGTTCACCTGGACAAGGCACCGAACCTGCAGGGCAACAATGCCGCCCTGCAAAATGGTGCGCGTTTGTTCGTAAACTATTGCCAGAGCTGCCATGGTGCATCGTTTATCCGTTACGAAAAGCTAATGGAACTGGGTTTGTCCGAGCAACAGATCAAGGACAACCTGATGTTTACTAGCGATAAGATCGGTGACACGATGAAGATCGCCATGCGTCCAGACGAAGCCAAGAAGTGGTTTGGCGCGACACCGCCTGACCTGACGCTGATTGCCCGTGCCCGCGCTTCTGAAGCCGGTAGCGGCGCAGACTGGCTCTACACCTATCTGCGTAGTTTCTACAAAGATGACGCCCGCCCGACTGGCTGGAACAACGTAGTGTTCGCTAACGTCGGCATGCCGAACGTGCTGTGGCAGCTACAGGGTATCCAGACGCTGGAAACCGTTAAAGAAGAAAACGGTACCGAGCATCACAAGCTGGTACTGTCGGAGCCGGGTCAGCTGACACCGGAGCAGTTCGACAAGCAGGTCGCCGACCTGGTTGGCTTCATCGTATGGATGGGTGAACCAGGCGCTGCCAACCGTAAGGCAATCGGCGTTGGCGTTCTGATTTTCTTGGCAGTTCTGTTTGTTTCTGCGTACGCGCTGAAGAAGAACTACTGGAAAGATATTCACTAAGTAATAACCACAGGCACCTTTAGGTGCCGGTAAGGTCGGGGTCGAGAGTATCGATCCCGATCTTTTTTAGAGGGCCTTGATCATGATGCATTTGTACTCGGGAACCGTTTGTCCCTTCAGCCACCGCTGCCGGATTGTGCTGTTCGAAAAGGGGATGGACTTCGAGATTCACGACATCGATCTGATGAACAAGCCAGAAGATCTGGCTGTGATGAATCCACATAACCGTGTGCCCGTTCTAGTCGAGCGCGATCTCATTCTGTATGAACCGAACATCATTAATGAATACATTGATGAACGCTTTCCGCATCCGCAGCTGATGCCGCCTGATCCGGTACAGCGTGCTCAGGCTCGCCAGTTGCTGAACGGTATGGAGCGCGAGATTTTTTCGTTCATTGATCCCATCGAACGCAATCTGAAAACAGCAGACAAGGCGCGTAGTGAAATTCGCGATCGCCTGATTGAAATCGCACCGATCTTCAATAAGCAGAAACATTTGATGAGCGACGAGTTCTCGATGCTGGATGTGGCCATTGCGCCATTGCTCTGGCGCCTTGACCATTACGAGATCACTTTGCCGAAAACTGCTGCGCCATTGTTCAAATACGCCGAGCGTATTTTTGCCCGTCAGGGTTTCATCGATTCGATGACGCCGCAAGAAAAAATCATGCGCAAGTAAGCCGGACGTGCTCTCGACTAAGCCATATCTAATCCGTGCATTGTGGCAGTGGTGCTGTGATGCCGGATTGACACCTTATCTAACGGTCTTTGTTGATGAGCATTGTCGTGTGCCCCTTGATTACGTGCAGGATGGTTCGATAACCCTGAATCTGAGTCCGTCTGCAACCGGACAGCTCGACTTGGGTAACGAATGGATCACCTTGAGTGCCCGATTTGGTGGTGTGCCACGTGAACTTTTTTTCCCCATTGGTTCTGTAGTTGGCATCTTCGCGCGTGAAAATGGAGCAGGCATGGAATTCGCCTATGAGCCTACTGTTGAGCTGGTTCCAGTTCAATCGACCCTTGAGGCACAGCCGGCCCTGTCTGCCGTAGAGACTAAGCACGACGCTGTAGATAGCGGGGGTGACAAATCCTCTCCAAAGCCATCTCGCCCGCCGCACTTGCAGCGAATCAAATAAGAAAAGAGAGACACCATGGCTGCCGATGCAATGATTCTATTTGCTCATGGTGCGCGAGATCCCGAATGGGCGCGTCCAGTTGAGGCTGTGGCTAAGCGATTACGTGAACGGTTTCCTGAACGCTTGATCGAAGTCGCTTTCCTCGAGTTCATGAAGCCGACATTATCAGAATGCGTTGCGCAAGTTGTTGCATCCAAATCGAGTGCTGCAGATAGGCGTATTCACATATTGCCGTTTTTTATAGCCCAGGGCGGACATCTGCGTAAAGAACTACCGGAAATGCTAGACGCCCTGCGGCAGGAGCACGAAGGCTGGGTCTTTGATTTATTGCCGCCTCTGGGAGAGCTGCCATCCGTTCAAACAGCGATGGCTGAGGCTATCTCAAGCCTCATCCCCTGATTTATATGGCAGCACGGTTAGTGCTGCTTAGGCTTGACGTAAAGGCTGGCGGCCATCGTAACCAGCAAGAAGGCAAGAACTACCATTAAAGATGCACCAACTGGGATGTGATAAAAATCCATCATCAGCATTTTGGCCCCGATAAATACAAGGATTGCCGCCAAGCCGAATTTGAGCAGGTGGAAGCGTTCCGCCATCCCGGCCAGCATGAAATAAAGTGCCCGCAAGCCCAGAACTGCAAAGATGTTTGAGCTCATCACGATGAACGGGTCAGTCGTGACTGCAAAGATGGCAGGGATTGAATCTACGGCAAACATGACATCAGTGACGCCGATGACGGCTACGACCAGGAAAAGCGGGGTATAGATCCGCGCTCCGTCTTTTATCAGCATGAGCGCGCTGCCATGGTACTCATGCGTGATGGTTAGATGATTATTCATCCATTTAAGTAAGCGGTTGTTTTTGAGATCGAGCTCTTCTTCTTCGGCAACCACCATTTTTACCCCCGTGTAGAGGAGGAAAAGACCGAAAATGTACAGGATCCAGCTAAAGCGTGAGATCAGCCATGCCCCAACCAGAATCAGCAGGATCCTCAGAACGATTGCTGCAATGATGCCGATCATCAGCGCTTTTTTTTGCTGGGGAAGCGGTACTTTGAAGGCAGTGAATAACATCAGGAAGACAAATAGGTTGTCCACCGAAAGCGATTTTTCGATGATGTAACCGGTGAGAAATTCGCCTGCCTTCAGGTCGGCCAGGGCACGCCCTTCCGATAGATCCAACGTAAACCACAGGCCAGCGCAGAAAACGAGCGCTAAGGCAATCCAGATTAGAGACCAGCGTAAAGCATCTTTGAAGCCAATGACCCGGCTGCCTTGCTGGCGCAACATCATGAAATCAGCACCGAGCGCAGCCGTTATAAAGATTATTAAAGCAACCCAGGCAAATGGTGAGTCAATATTAGGGATGGGGCTCAAAGGCATTGCAAATCCTAGGGAAGTTCATTGTCGCTAAGCTATTCGCAAGCGACCGTGGCAGAATTAAGTCTTTAGGCAGACATTTTGCCACGAACCCCGGATAAACGATGATGTCAGTACTTGAGTTTGCCATTTTGCCCGTAACGGCTTTTTCCCAGAACTGCACATTGATCTGGTCGCCCAGCAGCAAACGCGGCGCCATTGTGGATCCCGGCGGCGATCTGGATCGCCTTGAAGCTGAGATAAAAAAACGGGGCGTGGTTCTTGAAAAAATTCTCATCACCCACGGGCATATCGATCACGCCGGGGGTGCTGCCGAATTATCCAAGCGCATGGGGGTGCCCATCGAAGGACCGCACAAAGACGATTTGTTCTGGATTGAGGGAATGCCGATGCAATCCAAACAGTTCGGGTTTCCGCACGCCGAAGCCTTTGTCCCTTCCCGCTGGCTGGTCGATGGCGATTCGGTGACGGTTGCGGGGGAGACGCTGGATGTGATTCATTGTCCGGGCCATACGCCGGGGCATGTCTGTTTCTTTCATGCGCCGTCCCAACTCGCTTTGGTTGGCGATGTATTGTTCCAGCAATCAATTGGTCGAACAGATTTCCCCAAGGGAAATCATCAGCAACTGATCCACTCTATCCGTGAAAAGCTATTTCCACTGGGGGATGACGTGCGCTTTGTGCCTGGGCACGGCCCCATGTCTACTTTCGGAGATGAGCGCATGGATAATCCCTTTGTAGCGGATGGACAGCGTTAAAAAATCCAAAGTAGCGGTGTTTGAGCTCGTTTTATCTCGAACTCTAGGAATTGCTCCCCCTCTGTTAGAATAATGACCAACGTAAAGACTCCAGGAATTAGCGCGATGAAAACCACTTTTCTCGACTTTGAGCAGCCGATTGCCGAACTGGAAGGCAAGATCGAGGAACTTCGCGCCATGCAGGACGAATCTGGCGTTGATATTTCAGAAGAAGTTGAGCGACTGGCAGAAAAGAGTCGGACGCTATCGAACGATATCTATGCCAAGCTCACGCCTTGGCAGAGCGCGCAGGTGGCGCGTCATCCGCAGCGCCCGTATACCTTCGATTACATTGAGAATATTTTTACCGACTTCCATGAGCTCCATGGCGACCGTGCGTTTGCTGATGACACGGCCATTGTGGGTGGTCTGGCGCGCCTGAATGGCGACCCGTGCGTGGTTATTGGCCATCAGAAGGGCCGCGATACCAAAGAAAAGATTTACCGCAATTTCGGCATGCCGCGCCCGGAGGGTTACCGCAAGGCGCTACGTCTTATGAAGCTGGCAGAGAAATTCGGTTTACCGGTATTCACCTTTGTGGATACGCCGGGCGCTTACCCCGGTATCGGTGCAGAAGAACGTGGTCAGTCTGAAGCGATTGGCCGTAATCTACTAGTCATGGCTGAGCTGAAAACACCCATTATTGTTACGGTAATTGGTGAAGGCGGTTCTGGTGGTGCTTTGGCTATTGCCGTGGGTGATGAAGTGCTGATGCTGCAGCACTCTACCTATGCGGTCATTTCACCGGAAGGCTGTGCCACTATTCTGTGGAAGAGCGCAGAAAAGGCATCCGAAGCAGCAGAAATTATGGGGATCACGGCGGGGCGTCTAAAGGGTCTAGGTCTGATTGATCAGATTGTGGAAGAAACCCCGGGTGGCGCGCATCGTGATGTCGTAGGCATGGCCAAGAACCTCAAGCAGGCGCTTGAGAAGGCGTTGGGTCATGTGAGTGGTTTGGATCACGAAGCGCTGGTGCGTCGCCGTATCGACCGATTGATGGCCTACGGTGCTTTTGATGAGGTTGCTGCCTGAACTGTTGTTCAGTAGCGGCCTGAGTCTGGATGACAGCGGGCATGGATTCTCTTGTTGCCCATATCCACGCTGCCTTAGGCGACTACTGCAAGACCGATCGTAAAATCTGCGTGGCGCTTTCCGGCGGCATGGATTCGGTCGTGCTACTTCAGGCGCTCGCACAGCTCAGGGTTCAAATGCCTTTTGCGCTCTCTGCGCTGCATGTGAATCATGGCCTTTCGCCCCATGCAGCTGATTGGGCAGAGATCTGCCAGCAGGCCTGTCTGGCGCTGGATGTGCCATGTGAAATTTCAACCTTGCCGCCGCTAAAAGCAGCGGGCGGAGGGTTGGAGCGTGCCGCTCGTGAGGCACGCTACGCTGTATTTTCTCAAGTTGATGCTGATGTGCTCTGTATGGCGCATCATCAGAATGACCGCGCAGAAACCTTATTGCTTAATTTGTTCCGTGGTGCGGGTCTACAAGGGCTAGCTGCAATGCCCGGAACGCGGTTCCTTAATGGCAAGTGTCTAATTCGCCCCTTCATTGATGTGCCAAGATCAGATTTGCGGGCATGGGCAGAGGCGCATGATTTGCGCTGGATCGAAGACGAAAGCAACAATAATCTGCATTTTCGACGCAATTATCTGCGTCATGTGGTTTTACCGGCAGTCGGCCAACAGTTTCCGGCCGTTGTGTCCGTGCTGGCGCGTACTGCTGCACAAATGCAGGAACAGACTGCGTTGTTGGCTAGATTGGCCGAGCTTGATGCCCAGGGTTGTCAGGATGAGAATGGTCATCTGATCATTTCAAAGTTGGCATTGCTACCGATGGATGCGGTTCGTAATGTGCTGAAGCATCGGCTGAACCGCCTTGGCGTAAATATTCCCTCGGCGCGACGGCTCGAAGCGTTAGCCGAACAAATTGTCGATGTGCGTCCCGATGCTGAGGTAATGGTTCGTTTTGGCGATATAGCGTGTTATCTGTGGCGCGATCAGATCAGATTGGATCGGGCGGCACAGCATCGGTTACCGGGGTTGGCTGTATTTGCAACAGGCGGAACGGCCTGGCCCGATGGGCAGTTAACCATTAATTACCCTGGCAAGATAATCGTTCAGGCTGAAATGAAAATCGGCCCGGTTGGGCAAGGTCATCGTTTTCATCCGCAAGGACGTTGTCGCGGGGTCTTGTCAGAGCTGCTGCGCGAAAAGGGAGTTCCTCCCTGGGTGCGTTCCCGTTTGCCAGGGCTCTGGCAGGACGACAAACTTTGCTGGGTCGCCGGAATCGGTTGGGAATCGGGTATTGGGGTGGGTAATTGCCCCGAAATAATCTGGATGCCTTCGGCCGCTGAAATTCTATAGAGCTATCAGTCGATTAGGGGCCGCATCGGTTCCGGTCAGCCGGACACCGGCTGCGCGTATTCCGGAAAGTCAGAAACCCCATTGCTTATGCCGGCAAGGCAAACATTTGTAAATAATTACAAATCAATCAGTTACAGCAACTTATCAATGGCCAAGCTTTTGGCACGTTCCCTGCTAAATATGGTGTAATGAACAGCGTGCTTATCGTTCATAAATAAAGTAGGAAAGCACTTCACAACACCAAAGGAGCGTCGTAATGAAAGCCATGAAATTACTCGTTGCATCCATGCTAGCTGCCTGTTCTACCTGGGACGCTGCGCAACAACCCATCGTCATTAAGTTCAGCCATGTGGTCGCAAACGATACCCCCAAGGGGTTGGCGGCTGAGTACTTTAAGAAGAAGGCAGAGGATTACACCAAAGGTCGTGTGAAGGTAGAGGTTTACGCCAACAGTACGCTGTACAAAGATAAGGAAGAGATGGAGGCGCTGCAACTGGGCGCTGTGCAGATGCTGGCGCCATCCTTGGCTAAGTTTGGCCCTCTAGGCGTTAAAGAATTCGAGATGTTCGATTTGCCATACATCTTTGATAACTACGATCAGCTACACAAAATTACTCAAGGCCCGATTGGCCAATCAATTCTGGCCAAGCTGGAGCCGAAGGGTATCCGTGGTTTGGGCTACTGGGATAATGGCTTCAAGTCCTTTTCAGCCAATACGCCAATCAAGCAGCCGTCTGACCTGAAGGGTAAAAAGATGCGTATTCAGTCTTCCAAAGTATTGGAAGCGCAAATGCGTGCTTTAGGTTCGTTGCCGCAAGTACTACCGTTTTCTGAGGTCTACCAAGCACTTCAGACGGGCGTAGTCGATGGCACAGAAAACCCGATTTCAAATCTGTATACCCAGAAGATGTTTGAAGTGCAAAAGCATCTGGCTATGACAGAGCATGGTTACCTGGGTTATGCAGTGATCGTGAACAAGAAGTTCTGGGATGGCCTGCCTCCTGATGTGCGCGAACAGCTGGATAAGGCAATGGCCGAATCGACCGCATTTGCTAACCGTATCGCCAAGCATCAAAACGATCAGGATCTGGAAAAGGTTAAAAAATCAGGTAAGACCGCTGTATATAACCTGACACCGGCTGAGCGTGAAGCATTCAAGAAGGCGCTCCTGCCAGTTCACAAAGAAATGGCATCACGTATTGGCCCAGATCTGCTGCAACAAGTTAATGCAGAATTGGCTGCCCCAAGCAAGAAGAAGTAAAGACAGTTAGACGTGATGGAACCGATCGCCCTGCTTTTGTGGGGCGATCGCTTTGGAGAAAGATATGAAATTTCTTGATCGATTAGAAGAGTGGTTGATCACCTTCCTGATGGGTGGTGCAACCCTGATCATTTTTGCAGCGGTGGTGCACCGCTACCTAACCGGGTTAGATATTCCGGGCCTGCAGGACTGGCTGCTCTCATTCAGCATGGCTTGGGCTCAGGAACTGACGATCATCATGTTTGTTTGGATGGCTAAGTTTGGTGCGGCCTACGGCGTGCGCACGGGCATCCACGTGGGTGTTGACGTCATGATTAATCGTTTGTCAGATGACAAACGCAAGTGGTTCATTAGCTTTGGATTGTTGGCTGGTGCAACATTCACAGGAACTATTGCTTGGTTGGGGTACCACTTCGTAATGGAAAACGGCCTGCATTACGCTTGGCTACACTATTGGGGTAAAGAAACTGGCGACTTATTTGAAGGTCCGATTACGCCAGATCTGGAATGGCCAACCTGGATTGTTTACTCGGCAATTCCGTTGGGCTCCGGCCTGATGTGCTTCCGTTTCCTGCAGGTATTAGTGTCGTTTAACCGCACGGGCGAGCTACCGCATGTGGATCATGGCCATGTCGAAGGGCTTGATGAAGATACGGAAACTGATCCTATGGTTGGTCCTGGCAGCAAGCCAGAAGATACACCCTGGTTCCAGAATACGAAGGGCTTGTATCCGAAAGAGGTACACAAAAACCACGATTCCGATAAGAAGGAAGGGGGTGCCAAATGAGTACCTTGATTATCTTTGCCATCCTCACGGCACTCATGCTTACGGGCATGCCGATTTCAATTGCGTTAGGCCTTACGGTTTTAACATTCCTCTTTACCTTGACGCAGGTGCCGTTAGAAGCTGTTGCGCTTAAGTTGTTCACGGGGATCGAAAAGTTCGAGATCATGGCGATCCCGTTCTTTATCCTCGCAGGCAACTTCCTCACTCATGGTGGGGTTGCTAAACGGATGATCCGGTTTGCATCAGATATGGTGGGGCACTTTTACGGTGGCCTGGGTCTGGCTGGCGTGCTGGCTTGTGCCTTGTTTGCGGCTGTATCAGGTTCGTCGCCAGCAACCGTGGTTGCGATTGGTTCGATTCTTTTGCCAGCAATGGTTAAAGCAGGCTTTCCGAACCGATTTGGTGCCGGCATCATCACAACATCGGGCGCGCTGGGTATTCTGATTCCGCCATCCATCGTGATGGTGATGTATTCTGTTTCGACGAATACCTCGGTGGGCGCGTTGTTCATGGCGGGTGTCGTACCGGGCATCATGTTGGCGACCATGCTGGGTTTGACGACATGGTATCTGGCTCGTAAGAACGACTATCCACGCTTGCCTAAGGCCAATGTCGTTCAGCGGATGAAGTCCTTTAAGGAATCAGTCTGGGGTCTGCTGCTTATCGTAGTGGTGATGGGCGGGATTTATACCGGGGTCTTTACACCAACAGAAGCCGCAGCCATTAGTGCGGTCTATGCCTTCTTTATTGCCGTCTTTGTATACAAAGATATGGGCTTGAAAGATGTGCCGCGCGTCCTGCTGTCATCAGCCAACATGAGCGCCATGTTGCTTTACATCATCACCAACGCTGTTCTTTTCTCGTTCCTGATGACCAGTGAAAGCATCCCGCAAGCCATGGCTGATTGGTTGCTGGATAAGGGGTTGGGCGTTATCACCTTCCTGCTCTTCGTGAACATCATCCTGTTGGTTGCCGGTAATTTCATGGAGCCTTCATCGATCGTTCTGATCTTCTCGCCGATTCTGTTCCCGGTGGCAATGAAGCTCGGTATTGATCCGGTGCACTTTGGCATCATGATGGTGGTCAATATGGAGGTAGGCATGTGTCACCCGCCTGTGGGGTTAAATCTCTACGTGGCGTCCGGAATTACCAAGATGGGGATTACCGAGCTTACCGTGGCGGTATGGCCATGGTTGCTGACCATGTTGGTGTTCCTGGGTATTGTTACCTATTGGCCTGGGCTCAGCCTGTGGTTCCCACGTATGCTAGGCATGATCTCCTAGATCACCTAGATAAAAAACCCGGCGAAAGCCGGGTTTTTTTGATGCGTTTGATCCGTAGCCATACTTTTCATAAATCGAATTCACAGTTTTAATTACGCATGCAGAAACAGAAAGCCAGCGCAAAGATCAAAGCACGGTATGCATTTACCGTGGTTGTCGTGCTGTGTGTGCTGATCGGCTACGCGGCATTCCGGCAGATTTTTGACCAGACCATTGAAAAAGAAGCGGCGCGTCACCGGCAGAATCTGGAGACAGTAAGCCTATCAATTAATGCCACGTTGTCAAAGTATGAAGAGTTACCTCAAGCCATTGCCAAAGATGCGCGCATACATGCGGCGCTTAAAGCAAAAGCCACAGAGCGCACGCTAGAGCAGGCAAATGAATACCTGACAGAAATCAATCGTATTCTTGGCACGGATACGATTTACATCATGAATCATAATGGCTTGACTCTGGCGTCGAGCAATTGGGACCAGCCAGATACCTATGTTGGCGATAACTATTCCTTTCGTCCGTATTTCATGGGGGCGATGGAAAAAGGTATTGGCAAGTTCTACGGCATAGGCGTGGCATCGGGCAAACCGGGTTATTACATTGCGTGCCCAGTTATTCTGGGCGATGAGACACTGGGCGTTATCACTATCAAGATCAGGCTTTCCGAGATTCAGTCTGCGATTGGTGAGTTCAATGACTATCTAGTTGTAACCAATGAAGACGGCATTGTCATTTTGTCCTCTGAGGCTACGCAGCTTTACAAGGCGACGCGGCAGTTAACGCCAGAAACGCTAGAAAAAATACGGATCACCCGTCAGTTCTATGGCCAATCACTAGACCTTTTCGAGTTTCACGGCGCGGCACTATCTATTGATGATGATAACGAACGCAAATTGCTGAATGGCGAGTCCTATCTGGTGCAGTCGGTGCCGTTAGGTGGGCGAGGTTGGGATATCGTCCAGATTGGCAGCACACGTGAGACCAGGACCGTTGCGTTGGCAACCGCAGGAGCCATCGGCTTTGCTTTTGGATTTCTGTTGATTTCATTATTGAACTGGTATTACCGGCGTGCCGCGCATCGTGAAAAGTTGGAAATATTTGCCAACATAGAAATGCAGATACAGGATCGGACAATAGAATTAACGTCGAAAATTCACGATCTTGAAAAAGCAGAAATTATTCTTAAAAAGACCAGAGATGATGCCGTTCAGGCTGGCAAACTGGCCGCATTGGGCCAGATGGCGGCTGGAGTGACACATGAATTAAGTCAACCGCTTTCAGCCATTCAGCTTTATGCCGGCAACACCAAGAAACTACTTGAAAGCGGCAATTTACCGCTTGCTTTTGAAAACATTGATAGCATTAATGCGTTGGTAACCCGCGCTGGCGCCATCCTGTCAGAGCTTAAGACGCTTTATCGTAATGATGAAACGCGCGTCGAACCGATTGTTTTGAATACAATCATTCAGAACGCCGTCTTGGTAATGAACCCGTTCATTCGTAAAGCAAATATCCGTTTAGATATTGAAAGGCTGGATGACAAAGTGATGTCATCCACCGGCAAGTTGGAGCAGGTGTTCATTAATCTTATGTCCAATTCGGTTGATGCACTTGCGTCGAATGATGACGGCATCATCAGCATTCAATGCGCACGGCTTGGCGAGAAAGTTGTGGTTCGATATGTGGATAACGGACCGGGTCTGAGCGAAGAGGCTGCAGGAAAGATATTTGAACCTTTTTTCACGACAAAGCCATCGGGAAAAGGTCTGGGTTTGGGCTTGGCAATCAGTAAGTTCATTGTCGATGCGATTGGCGGAAAAATTGAATGCCACAATCTGCCTGCTGGTGGTTTAGAGTTCACCATTGTTTTGCGCCACGTGAGTGATTAAGTTTATGCGAGTTAATGACGGTGCTGATCGGGTTAAGGTTTACCTGATTGAAGATGACGATGCGATCATGAAGAGTTGTGAGCAGGCGCTTATGCTTGAACACTTCAATGTCAGGTCTTTTAAGGACGCAGCTACGTTTCTGAGCTTTGAACCGCGGCAATTTCCTTATGTGGTCATTACCGACGTTAATCTGCCAGACGAATGTGGCATCAGTATTATGAATAAGGTGCTTGCTAAGCATTCCGATGTGCCTGTAATCATTATTACGGGTCATGGGGATATCAATATGGCGGTGGACGCCATGAAAGAAGGCGCCTTTGATTTTATCGAGAAGCCATTCAGCTTTGAGCGTTTAATCACTACAGTGAGAAACGCAGTAGAAAAGGCTTCGCTTATTGATCGCTATAACGCGTTGACACGTGCCAATGCGGAACAGGCATCAAGCTTTATCGGCCAGTCTGAGCGGCTCTTAAAGCTCAAGCAACAGATTGCCATGCTCGCGCCTACCGGGGTTGATATCCTGATCAATGGCGAGACAGGCACAGGCAAGGAAGTTGTCGCGCAGGCGTTGCACCAGATCAGCAAACGGCCCGGGCCTTTTGTTGCTATTAATTGCGCCGCCTTGCCAGAGCATATTTTTGAAAGCGAGTTGTTCGGGCACGAAGCGGGTGCTTTTACCGGTGCCGCCAAGCGACGCATTGGCAAGTTCGAATTTGCTAATGAAGGCACGTTGTTTCTGGATGAAATCGAGTCAATGCCTTTGGCGCTACAAGCCAAACTATTACGAACGATTCAGGAGCGAACAATTCAGCGCTTGGGCGCTAACGAGTCGATTCCCGTATCGTGCAGAATTATCGCGGCCACAAAAACCAATCTGAAAACGTTGTCCGATCAGGGCGCATTCCGTAGTGACCTCTATTTCCGGTTGAACGTTGTCAATTTATATCTGCCAGCTTTACGCGAGATTGCAGAGGATATTCCGCTCATTTTTAATTACTACTTGGTTCAGTACCGTAAGAAATACGATACCCCTTTGGCAGAGGCATCAGATGCTGTATTGCGTTATCTGGTTTCGCACGACTGGCCCGGCAATATTCGCGAGCTCAAGAACTTTGCTGAGCGGGTTTCTCTTGGGTTGCCCTTTGCAGATGATGGAACGGGCGATAGCGATGACGCACCGCTGACGCTGGGTAAGATGCTCGAGCGCGCTGAAAGAGAAGCCTTGGTCAAGGCCTTGCGTTTGGCCAGTGGTCATGTTGTAGATGCTGCAGGTATATTGGGCGTCCCTGCTAAAACGCTGTACGACAAGTTAACAAGGTTTGCTATTTCGGCAACAGATTTCAAGGCCTGATCAAGTTTATGTGCGAGTACCGCACCGTTTATAAAGCGAGAATGTAATGCAAATAGAAGTCTTTGGGATCCCAGTCGAGTTTGTGTTTTTCGGATTAACGTTGCTTGGTATTGCATTGCTGCATAACCACAGCTTCTTGGTTGCCGTAAGCGGGCTCGTTGTCGTATCGATTTATAAGATTTTTTTTGCCGGCTTTAAAACGGGCACCGGTGTTGCTGCGTTTTTAGGGCACATGAGCCATGAATGGGTAACTTTGGTAAACCTGTTAGCGCTTATTCTTGGATTTGGCATCCTTGCCAGGCATTTCGAAAAAAGCCACCTGCCGGTGATTTTGCCACGCTTCCTACCGGAAGGCTGGAAGGGTGGTTTTGTATTGCTGATGCTCGTTTTCTTTATATCGAGTTTCCTCGATAACATTGCTGCAGCACTCATTGGCGGTGCAATGGCCCATCAGTTGTTCCGTGCCCGTGTTCACATCGCTTTTATTGCAGCTATTGTTGCAGCATCTAATGGCGGCGGTGCATGGAGCGTCGTGGGAGACACCACGACCACTATGATGTGGATTCAGGGTGTTAGCCCCGCTGAGGTTTTACGTTGTTTCTTGCCCGCATTTATCGCGTTGTTTATTTTTGGCATCCCTGCGGCAAGAACGCAGCATGCGCATTCGCCGATGATCAGCCACGTTAAGTCTCATATGCAGGTCGATTTGGGTCGGGTAGGCATCGTATTCCTGATATTAACCATGGCAATTGCCACTAACGTGGTGGTTAATCAATACTTCAAAGATGAAAGCGGTTTATTTCCATTTATTGGGGCGGCTGTTTGGGCGGGCATCCTGCTTTCAATCCCTGTGCGTCGCCATGATTGGGAAATCATTCCTGAAAACATGAAAGGCACCTGTTTTCTGCTGGCATTAGTTGCTATGGCTTCTATGATGCCCATAGAAAGCTTGCCGTCGCCCTCCTGGGTTGCAGCTATGGGCCTCGGCTTTGTATCGGCAATCTTCGACAATATCCCCTTAACGGCATTGGCATTGAAGCAGGGTGGCTATGACTGGGGCTTTTTAGCCTATGCCGTCGGGTTTGGCGGGTCTATGCTGTGGTTTGGCTCATCAGCGGGGGTAGCACTTTCTAATATGTACCCGGAGGCCAAGTCTGTAGGCCTCTGGATTCGCCATGGGTGGCCGATTATGGTTGCCTATGTGGTTGGGTTTTTGGTGATGGTGTTGGCAATTGGTTGGAACCCGGTTTGATGCACTGCGCAAAGCCGCAGTCTGTTAAAATAATCGTTTCCTTTCAACCTGCTGACAGAACTACGGAGTTTTTATGGCAATCCAACGCACCCTTTCCATTATCAAACCTGATGCCGTCGCCAAGAACGTTATCGGTCAAATCATCGCCCGCTTCGAAGGCGCTGGCCTGAAGGTTGTTGCCGGTCGTCTGGTGCACCTGTCGGCTGCTGAAGCTGGTCAGTTTTACGCCGTTCACAAAGAGCGTCCTTTCTTCAAGGATCTGGTTGAGTTCATGATCTCCGGCCCGGTTTTCGTGCAAGTGCTGGAAGGTGAAGAAGCCATCGCCAAGAACCGTGACCTGATGGGCGCCACGGACCCGAAAAAGGCTGACGCAGGCACCATCCGCGCTGATTTCGCCGAGTCGATCGATGCCAATGCTGTTCACGGCTCGGACGCACCGGAAACGGCTGCTGTGGAAATCGCTTTCTTCTTCCCCGGCATGAACGTTTACAGCCGCTAAGATTGCGCTAAAGCAGTAACGATGCAAAATCTGCTCGACCTCGATATGGCCGGGCTGAAAGCCTGGTTGGCCCAGATCGGCGAAAAGCCTTTCCGGGCCAATCAGCTTTTACGCTGGATCTATCAGCGCGGCGAAACCGATTTCTCCGCCATGTCTGACCTCGCGCGCGTATTTCGCGAGCGCCTTCCGACGGTGGCTGAGATCCGTTTGCCAACTATTGTGTCTGACAAAGTTTCTGATGACGGCACCCGTAAATTCCTGATGGATGTCGGTGCCAGCAATCTGATTGAAACCGTATTCATTCCCGAGACCGATCGTGGCACGCTGTGCATCTCAACCCAGGTGGGTTGTGCACTGGATTGCTCCTTTTGCTCTACGGGCAAGCAGGGTTTTAACCGTAACCTAACAACGGCAGAGATCATTGGGCAGCTCTGGCTGGCCAATCGCGCGCTGGGTTTCGACCCCGCCGGTGATCGGATAATTTCCAATGTGGTCATCATGGGCATGGGCGAGCCATTGGCTAATTTTGATGCCCTTATACCGGCCTTGAATCTGATGCTGGACGACCATGCTTATGGTTTGTCGAGACGCCGGGTCACCGTTTCTACGTCGGGCATTGTGCCCGCAATGGATCGCTTGCGTGAAGCGTGTCCAACAGCACTGGCTGTCTCACTGCACGCACCGAATGATGCGTTACGTGATGTATTGGTGCCCATTAACCAGAAATATCCGCTGGCAGAACTGATGGCAGCCTGTAAGCGCTATCTGGATAAAGCACCGCGTGATTTCATTACCTTTGAATACGTTATGTTGGAAGGGGTTAACGATAGCCCCGCCCAAGCCAAGGAATTGGTGTTATTGGTTTCCAAGGCCAAATTCCGTTGCAAGTTCAACCTGATTCCTTTTAACCCATTCCCGGGCAGTCCTTATCGCCGCTCGCCGCGCGATCGTATTTCGGCCTTTGCCAATATCCTGATTGGTGCAGGCTATGTGACGACAACGCGGAAAACGCGTGGTGACGATATTGATGCGGCTTGCGGTCAGCTAGCGGGTCAGGTGCAGGATAAAACCAAACGCACACAACAGATGCCGCCCATCCGCACCGTTACGCAAGGCGGTACGCTATGACCTGGCGTATTTTGCGCATGTTTGGGGCTGCTTTTTTTCTGGGCTTCCTGTTGGTTGCCTGCACGAGTAGTAACCCTTCTTCGCTCAATGAAGGCAAGCCCGTTGTGAGCGATCCACTCAGTCGCGCACGTGTGCATACGGAGTTGGCCGCGCTCTATTATCAACAGGGCAGCATGAAAACGGCATTAGATGAACTGGGCAACGCCATCAAGATTGATCCGCAATATGCGCCAGCCTACAACATGCTGGGTCTGGTTTATATGCAGCTGGGCGAGCAGACATTGGCCAATACTAATTTCCAGAAAGCCGTTTCTCTGGCACCCAACGATCCAGATATCCGTAATAACTACGGCCTCTTTCTTTGCGATACGCACCAGTATCAGCAAGGGTTGTCGCAGCTTGATATCGCGTTGGCCAATCCACTCTATACGACCCCGGTGCGGGCGCTCGACAACGCAGCGCGTTGTGCGCAGGACATGGGTGATGCAACATTGGCCAGTCGCTACCGTCAACAGGCTGCACGTTATGGTGTGAGTGCCAGCACCTCTTCTCAAAAACTTCAGTAACCGGATCACCGGAAAGCATCATGCAAAACGAAAACAATCAGAATCCACAAGCCGAAATTGAAATGCCCGTTCCATCCGTCCCGGATGCGGCTCAACCCGTAGAGCCTGCTACAACAGGTAATGGGCTGTCCGCCGCGCGTGAAGCGAAGCGACTGTCAGTCGGGGATGCCGCCTACGCGCTTAAGGTGGGCAGCAAGGTGATCCAGTCTATCGAAGCTTCAGACTGGCAGGCATTGCCAGGGCGCACCTTTACCGTGGGTATTCTGCGTGCCTACGGCCGTCTGCTTGATGTGCCAGTAGATTCCCTGATTACCGAAGTGCCGGGCGGTTCACCTGCTGTCAAGAAAAACCACATTCAGGCATCGACCTCATCGCTCAAGGCAGCGCCTGCGGGGCGCCGAGATGGGGAGACGAAACGACAGGAAAGACGCATGCTGAAACTGGGTGTGGTCATGGTCATTTTGGCGGTTGTACTGGCCTACGCCATGCCTGGCAGTTTCTGGGATGAATCCATTCAATCCGCTCAGTCACTGGTCAATCGCTGGGTGCGTCAGGATGTGGTTCAGCCACAAACTGCCGAGCCTGGTGCAGTGCCAGCACAGACTGACGCCGCTAAAACCGAATCTGGATCAGAGACAGTGGCTCAGGCGCAAACCAGTCCGGGCACGCTGGAGCTCAAATTTTCGGCGCCGGCCTGGGTTGAGGTTCGGGATTACACCGGCCGTATTATCTATTCGCAACTCAATGCCGCAGGCACCACACAATTTATTACTGGTGCAGCACCTCTGGATGTCTTGGTTGGCAATGCCCGCCAGGTACAGGCGCGCTGGCGTGATGAGCCCGTTAAACTTGATAAGCTGACTGGCGATGATGTATCGCGCCAGGTGCTTCGCTAAGACCTTGACACCATGACGCTGCAACGTAAGCTGACCCGCTCTGTTTCGATTGGTGCCGTCACCATGGGTGGCGGTGCGCCGGTTGTCGTACAGGCAATGACCAACACCGACACGGCCGATGTTCTAAAGACCGCCATTCAGGTGGCTGAGCTGGCACGTGCCGGCGCTGAAATGGTCCGCATCACGGTCAACTCTCCTGAAGCTGCCGCCGCAGTGCCTGAGATTCGTGAACAGCTCGTCAAAATGAATGTGGATGTGCCATTGATCGGTGACTTTCACTACAACGGCCATCGCCTGCTGACAGATTACCCGGCATGTGCTGAAGCACTGGCTAAGTTCCGCATTAATCCGGGCAACGTTGGATTCGGTAAGAAAAAAGACGAACAGTTCGCACAGATGATCGAACTTGCGGTGCGTTATAACAAACCAGTACGCATTGGCGTTAACTGGGGCAGTCTGGATCAGTCCGTGCTGGCACGGGTGATGGATGAAAATGCCACCGCGGCCAATCCACGCTCTGCTAACGAAGTTATGCGTGAAGCGCTCATTTTGTCAGCGCTTGAGTCTGCCGCGCTGGCTGAGAGCATTGGCTTACCCGGCGATCGGATTGTGCTGTCCTGCAAGGTATCGAGCGTTCAGGATCTGATTGCGGTTTATCGTGATCTATCGAGTCGTTGTGATTATCCGTTGCATCTGGGGCTGACCGAAGCTGGTATGGGTTCCAAAGGCATTGTTGCTTCAACGGCAGCGATGGCAGTTCTATTGCAAGAAGGCATTGGCGATACGATTCGTGTATCCCTGACGCCAGAACCGAATGGTTCTCGTTCACTAGAAGTCCAAGTGGCGCAGGAATTGCTGCAGACGATGGGTTTGCGTGCCTTCACGCCGCTAGTAACTGCATGCCCTGGATGTGGCCGAACCACCAGCGTGTTCTTTCAGGAGCTGGCTGCCGAAGTGCAGAGCTACGTGCGCGGTGCTATGCCGCAATGGCGTGAGCAGTTTGACGGTGTCGAGAATATGACGCTGGCAGTGATGGGTTGTATCGTCAACGGGCCGGGCGAAAGCAAGCACGCCAATATTGGCATCTCTTTGCCGGGCACGGGCGAGGTTCCTGCCGCGCCTGTCTTCGAAGATGGTGCCAAAACAGTCACGCTGCGTGGCGATAACATCGCCAATGAATTCAAAGAAATTATTGACCGGTACGTTGCACGTACCTATCAACGGAAAGCCTGAGTATGAGTAACCGGTTGCAAGCCGTGCGCGGCATGAACGATATCCTGCCCGACGAAGCAGAATCCTGGGAGTGGCTGGAAGAGGCACTGCGCGCCTGGCTCAAAAGTTATGGCTACCGCCCGATCCGCATGCCGATTGTTGAACCAACGCCCTTGTTCAAAAGAGCGATTGGCGAGGTGACGGACATTGTCGAAAAAGAGATGTATTCCTTTGTCGATAGTCTAAATGGTGAGCCGCTCACGTTGCGCCCAGAAGGTACGGCGGGTTGCGTACGCGCAGTCATTCAGCACAACGTAGCAGCAGAGCGGCCTCAGCGTCTTTATTACATGGGACAGATGTTCCGCCACGAACGTCCGCAGAAGGGTCGTTACCGTCAGTTTCATCAGGTCGGCGTGGAAGCTTTCGGCTTCACGGGGCCGGATGTTGATGCCGAACAGATCCTGATGAGCGCACGTCTGTGGCAGGATCTAGGGTTAGATAACGTTCGTCTGGAAATCAACAGCCTAGGGCAGCCTGAAGAGCGTGCAGCACATCGTGCCGCGTTGATTACCTACTTCGAAGCGCATCAAGATCAACTGGATGAAGACGCGCAACGTCGACTGCATAGTAATCCGCTGCGTATTCTCGATACTAAAAATCCGGCGATGCAGCAGCTTGTGAACGAAGTGCCTCGGCTCATGGATTATCTTGGTGCCGAATCATTGGCGCATTTTGAACGAGTACAGTCGTTGGTCCGCCATGCAGGTATTGCCTTTACGGTAAATCCACGCTTGGTGCGCGGTCTGGATTATTACAACCTGACCGTATTCGAATGGGTTACTGATGCGCTGGGCGCACAGGGCACTGTTTGTGCGGGCGGGCGCTATGATGGCCTGGTTGAACAACTGGGCGGCAAATCAACGCCTGCTTGTGGTTTTGCGCTGGGTATCGAGCGCTTACTAGCATTGCTTGAAGATGCGGGCCATTTGCCGCAAGCCGAATCGCCGGATGTCTATATCATTCATCAGGGCGACGCAGCTGCCGGCCTTGCGCTGCGCGTGGCAGAAAGCCTGCGCGATACAGGATTGAATGTGCTGTATCACTGTGGTGGTGGTAGCTTCAAGTCACAGATGAAGCGTGCGGATAACTCCGGCGCACCGATGGCGGTAATTATTGGTGATGACGAAGTAGCCAGCGGGGAAGTCACCGTCAAGGCGATGCAACAGAAAGACTGGGTCGAAGGCGATGCGGCAAATAACCAGGTGCGCGTAGCCCTGGATGATCTTGCCGAACACATCATGTCACAATGGTCGGAAAATGACCTGGGTCAGGGCTTCTAAGCTCAAAGAATTAGTATAGGAAGAACGAAATGGCTGTTTACGATCTAGAAGAGCAGGAACAGATAGCGGCATTGCGCAGTTGGTGGAAGCAATACGGCGGCTGGGCATCCGGAGCGCTACTGGTAATCGCACTGGGCTGGTTAGGCTGGTATGGCTGGCAGAGCTATCTGAAGACACAGAATTCAGAAGCAAGCCGGGTATTTCTGGTGTTGCAGCAAGCCAGTGCACAGCAGAATACAAGCCAGGTAAAACAGGCTGCCGGTGAGCTGGTAAATCAGTATCCGCGTAGCCAGTTTGCATCACTGGGCGCTTTGCTGGCGGCGACCACCCTGGAAGCTGCCGGAGATAGCAAAAGTGCCGAAGCCCAGCTAGTCTGGGTTGCTGAAAATGGCAAAGATGCTGTGCGGGGCATTGCACGTTTGCGCTTAGCCGGCGTGCAGATGGACCAGCAGGATTACGATGCCGCGCTCAAGACTTTATCTGAGACAGCACCCGCAGGTTTCGCCGCACGTTTCGATGCCGCCCGTGGGGATGTCTATGTTGCTCAGGGTAAATTAACCGAAGCCCGCGCTAGTTATGATGCTGCTTTGAAGAACCTGGACGTTAGCGGTAAAGACGTAACGCCTAATTCGGAATTTGCCGGCAGCGAACCTGGGCAACTCCTGCGCCGCCTGGTGCTTGAAAAACGTGATGCACTGACGACTGTCGCTGCTGCAGGAAAATAAGACAATGATTCAGATCCAGTCCCGTCGGATGCAGACCGCCCTCCTGGGTGGCCTACTGGCGTTGATGCTGGCCGGTTGTGGTTTGTTTGGTAGTTCCAAACCAAAACCAACCCCGTTAACTCCAATTGTCGAGCGTGTTGGGGTGCGTCAGGATTGGCAGGCCTCTATCGGCAAGGCCGGTAACTTTACCTTTTTGCCCGCTACGGGTGGCCCGGTAGTTCTGTCGGCATCGCATGACGGTACAGTGATGCGCCTGGATAACGGTAAGGAAGTCTGGCGCACGAGCGCTGGTCAGAAGCTTTCGTCAGGCACCGCTAGTGACGGCCGCTTGGTGGTTGTTGGGACATACAAAGGCGAAGTGCTTAGCTTTGATTTTGAGACGGGCAAACCGGGCTGGACAGCTAACGTTAAGGGCGAGCTTGTTGCCCCACCAGCGATCACCGAAGGTTTAGTCATCGTGCGCACCAGTGACAATCGAGTGATAGCACTCGACGCGGCTGATGGTAAGCAGCGCTGGAACTATCAACGTAGCAATCCCCCCTTGGCGGTGCGTTCGGTTGCGCCGCCACTGCCTTTTGGTCCGTTTGTATTAGTCGGTATGCCGGGCGGTAAAATTTTTGCGTTATCTCTGCAGAATGGTGCACCTGCCTGGGAAGGTACCGTTTCAGTGCCACGTGGTGCGACTGAACTGGATCGTGTTTCAGATGTGGTCACAGTCCCTGCTGTTCAGGGGTCACAGATGTGTGCCGTAGCCTTCCAGGGACGCGCTGCCTGTTTTGATATGCAGGGCGGTGCGCAGATCTGGTCGCGAGAGGTGACATCTGTCGCCGGCATCACCATGGATGATCGACGGGTATTTATTCCGGACGAGCAAGGTGTCGTGCATGCATTTGATCGTGGCACAGGTGCCTCGGTCTGGCGTCAGGATAAGCTCAAGTATCGTAATTTGTCCGCTCCGGTGGCGTTACCCATGGGCCTGGTTGTTGGGGATGCCGAAGGCTTCCTGCATGTGCTCGACCGGGATACCGGTGAATTTATCAGCCGTATGAATGTGGGTGGCGGCGGTGTCATGTCCATCCTGCCAGCACTCGGCCCTAATACTGTCCTCCTCCAGACGCGAGGCGGATCTTTGATGGCGGTAACGTTGCAATGAAACCTACAATCGCACTCGTTGGACGTGCCAACGTTGGCAAGTCCACACTCTTTAATCGCCTGACCCGTTCGCGGGATGCCATTGTTGCCGACGTACCTGGCCTGACGCGTGATCGTCATTACGGTCATGGCAAGATGGGGCGCAAGGGTTTTCTGGCAATTGATACCGGTGGCTTTGAGCCAAAGTCACGCGAAGGTATCAAGCAGGAAATGGCACGCCAGACCGAACAGGCCATTCACGAAGCAGATCGTATTATTTTTGTGGTTGATGGTCGCGAAGGTATAACGCCGCTGGATAAAGATATTGCGCAGTTGCTGCGTCGGATTAATCGCCCGGTCTTGCTGGCCGTTAATAAAGTTGAAGGCATGGATCGTGGTGTGGTTGCCGCAGACTTCCATGAACTGGGACTTGGCGAGCCGCATCCTATTTCGGCCGCGCACGGTGAAGGTGTTCGTAGCCTAGTCGATGAGGCCCTCGAAGCATTTCCGGAGGATCCCGAAGACGCAGAAGAGGCAGATCGTATCCCTCGTGTGGCTATCGCCGGTCGTCCGAACGTAGGCAAGTCCACGCTCATTAATGCACTACTCGGTGAAGAACGTGTGATTGCATTTGATCAGCCGGGAACTACGCGTGACGCTATCGAAATCGAATTTGAGCGGGGCGACAAAAAATATCAGTTGATTGATACCGCCGGCGTGCGTCGTAAGGGTCGCGTTTTCGAAGCAATCGAAAAGTTCTCTGTCATCAAAACCTTGCAGGCCATCGAAGCTGCCAATGTGGTGATTCTGGTGCTGGACGCACAGCAGGATGTGGCAGATCAAGATGCTCACCTGGCTGGCTTCATTAAGGAGTCAGGCCGTGCACTGGTCGTAGCCATTAACAAATGGGACGGCATGGATGCCTACGATCGTGAGCAATGTAAGATCGCCATCGAGCGCCGCTTCAAGTTCCTCGACTTTGCCAGCTTTCATTACATCTCCGCCAAAGAAGGCAAGGGGCTTGATGCCGTGATGCGTTCGGTGGACAAGGCCTATGCAGCAGCCATGGCCAAATTGCCAACGCCGCAATTAACGCGCGTACTGATCGACGCCGTTGCCCGTCAGACGCCACCGCGCCACGGAATCTTCCGGCCGAAGCCGCGGTACGCGCACCAGGGTGGTATGAATCCACCGCTGATTGTGATTCACGGTAACGCGTTGAACCATATACCGGATAGCTACCGTCGCTTCCTCGAGCATTGTTTCCGTGACCATTTCCATCTGCAAGGTACGCCGTTGCGCGTTCAGTTCAACGTATCGCATAACCCTTACGCAGACGATTAGTAGCGACGGGTGCGCAAAATGCTTTGCGCATTAGTGGTTTTTGCTTTAAATTGAGTGCATCAAGTGCTTAATCAGCTTCCCATCCCCCCGCAATAATCAGAAGAAAGCGGAGTAATAATAATGACAAATAAGGGCCAGTTGCTGCAGGACCCCTTCCTCAATGCTTTGCGTCGTGAACATGTACCAGTCTCAATTTATCTGGTGAACGGCATCAAGCTACAGGGGCAGATCGAATCATTTGATCAATATGTAGTGCTCTTGCGTAATACCGTCACCCAGATGGTTTATAAGCATGCCATTTCGACGGTAGTGCCAGCACGCGCGGTCAACTTCAGTCAGGATCCGCCAGAAGCATGACGGTTAACGACCCGGCATTGGCCGGGTTGTCAGATCCCCGGTTAGCCAGAAAATCTGCGCAGAACCGCTCCGCTGAACAGGCGAAAGAGCGGGTGCTCATTGTGCAGGTTGATTTTGGCGACCTGGATCTTGAAGAAGCGATAGAAGAAGTGCGCATGCTCGCCGAGTCGGCGGGTGCGGAGATTGCGGACGTGATGACGTGCCGCCGAGATCGCCCGGATGTCGCCCTCTTTGTCGGTTCGGGCAAAGCAGAAGAAATTGGTTTGCGTGCCAAAGCACTGGATGCAGGCCTGGTGATTTTTAATCACAGTCTTTCACCAGTACAGCAACGCAACCTGGAACAGGTCGTGCATGGTCGCGTGATCGACCGGACCAGCTTGATTCTCGATATCTTTGCCCTGCGGGCTCAGAGTGCCGAGGGCAAACTGCAGGTTGAGCTGGCGCAACTTGAACACTTGGCGTCACGACTGATTCGCGGCTGGACTCACCTAGAGCGGCAACGTGGTGGTATTGGCATGCGTGGTCCTGGCGAAACCCAGCTTGAAACCGACCGCCGTTTAATTGGTACGCGCGTCAAAATGCTCAAAGAGCGTCTGGCGCGTCTGGCCAAACAGCGCAGAACCCAAGGGCGGGCACGCAGTCGGCAGGGCGTTTTAACGATTTCTCTGGTGGGCTACACCAATGCCGGCAAATCAACGCTGTTTAATGCGTTAACGCATTCGGGCGCTTATACGGCCGATCAGTTGTTTGCCACGCTGGACACAACGGTACGGCGTGTCTGGTTGCCGGAAGCGGGCAATGTCGTCATGGCCGACACAGTTGGTTTTATTCGTGCGCTACCGCATACCCTGGTTGAAGCGTTTAAGGCCACATTGGAGACCACCACCCAGGCGGATTTACTCCTGCACGTGATTGATTCGGCGAACCCGGCTCGAGACCAGCAAATCGCCGAAGTTAACAAGGTTTTGGCCGAAATTGGCGCAAGCAAGGTGCCCCAGATCCTTGTCTATAACAAGTGCGACTTAACTGCCGCTGAGCCCGGAGTTGAGCGGGATCCCTATGGTAAAATCATCAGAGTACGACTTAGTGCCCAAACCGGCGCAGGTCTTCCCTGGTTAAGGGCGGCGATTGCCGAATTTGCCCATCCGGAAATTGAAAAGTTGTCGCCTGATGTCGATCAATGATCCCCAATGGGGAAACAGCCACCGACCGGAAAAAGAAGATCCGGAGCAGGTACCAGAACAAGCTGGTACGGAGCCGGTGCAACCCGACGATAGTGCGAAGACTGCAGAACCCCCGATAAAAACACCCGTAGTGCCATCCACCGGTGGCCCACAAAAGCCGTCCGGTCCGCCCGAAGGTCCGCCAGACCTAGAAGTGCTTTGGCAACAGCTGGTTCACAATACGCGCTGCAAAATTGCCGCGATCTTGCGTCGCGATCCGCCAGCTGTGCCCGAGGCGCTTAAAGAGGGCCCGCCAGCACAAACTGTTTCATCGGATGAACCACTGAGCTGGCAATCCTTGTCTTTGAAAAGCTGGTTGATCGGCGTTTCGCTGCTCTTTGGCGCTTGGCTGATGAGTGGGTTCTATTTGGTAGACGCCAACCAACGTGGGGTGCTCAGTCGTTTTGGTGTGATCGTTAGCACCGAAGACCCCGGTTGGCATTGGCGTTGGCCCTATCCATTGGAAAGCGTACGCCTGGTTAACGTAACTAGTGATCGCACTCTGGAAGTGGGTGTGGCAGAAGCCAAGCGTCAGACACCGCTCATGATGCTCACTGCAGACCAGAACCTGGTCGGTGTTGGTTATGCCGTGGTTTATCAAGTGAGGGATCCGGTAGCCTACTTAAGCCGTACAGATGTTCCCGCTGAACTCTTAGGCGTGCTTGCAGAGTCTGCATTACGTCAGGCAGTGTCAGCGCAGCCATTGGCTCTTGTTCAGGGTGCTACGGCCAAACAGGGTAGTGAGCCAGCCCCATTGCTGGAAGGTGTTCGTCAGCAGATGCAGACATCGCTCGATGGGCTGAATACGGGCATCCAGATTAAAGCCGTTCAAATTAAAGAGGTCGTGCTGCCGAGTCCTGTTCTGCAGGCGGCTAAACAGGCCGAGCAGGATGAGCAGGCCCAGATCAAGGCACTACGTGAAGCGCAGTCAGCCGCAGGCGAGAGTTTGATTAAGGCACGCAAGCTGGCCAATCGACTACAGGAAGAAACCACCGGATATACGCAGGAGCTGGATGTAGCGGCAATGCGTTTGAATGCAAGCAATCCGAAGCCTGAAGTGGCAGATGCGCTCAATCAGGTAGCAACAGCGAATGCTGGCCTACGCCAGCAATATCCGTTGGTATTTGATAGCTATGCCGAACTTGTGGCCAGGACACAGCCAGCAGGCGCACAGTCAAAACGTAGTGCGCCGCAGGCAGCCAATTCTGGCGCAGCGCCTAAAGCAAGCGAATGGCGTGATCGAGAACTCATGCGTTCACGAGATCGGGTCGATCGTCCGGGGAGTGGCTCATGACTGCAGTTGAGACTTCAAAGATGGATCGACGACTTTCCCTGGGCAGATTAGGTGCGGCAGCGGTTGTGCTGGCATTGCTGCTGGCAATATTCTCCATCGTAGTGGTTGAGACAGGTCAAGTTGGTGTGGTCATCCGCACGGGTGCGGATGGTCCGTCGCGTGTGCTTGCCGAGCCGGGCATCTATGTGAGGCTGCCTTTTGCCGAGCGCGTCTGGCTCATCGATACTCGTTTGCAAACGTCCGAGCAGAACACGCTGCAAATCGTCACCACTCAGGATAACCAGACCTTGCAATTGGCAGCTTGGGCCGCCTGGCGAGTGAGCGACCCTTTGCTCTTTAATACGAGTACCGCTTCCGGTAAAAACCCAGCCAATGAACGCGTCTTAACGACATTGTCAAAGACCTTGTCGGGTATCGCACAGAACCTAAGTGCAGCAAATATGCAGCAAGGGCTCTCGGTTGATGAGCGGGCACGCTGGTTGGCGACGTTGAATACCGAATTAGCACCACTGGGCATTGCTGCCGAATTGGTCGGCCTGCGTCAGGTTGCATTACCCGATGCGGCCAACGAGGCGATCTACAAACGCATGGCCGCTGGCCGTCAACAAGCAGAGCAGCGGCTCGTGCAAGGGCTTTCTGCCGATGAGCAGCAGTTGGTGGCCTTGCAGAATAAGCAACGCGATCAGGTGCTGGGCGATGCCTATAAACAAACTCAGTTGCAACGGCAAACCGCAGAGTCCAAATTGGTGGCAGCCTATGCCAAACAATATGGTCAGGCAGCAGCTTTTCAGGACCGATTGAAAGCGCCGCAGCCTCCTGTTACACCTGTTGCTCCTCCCGTCGGCGCAGATGCTGCCCGATCCGAATAACCTATCGATTCCAAGAGTGCCTGCATGAACGACACGATCTGGCTGGCGATTGCCCTGATGCTTGTATTTGAGGGTATGCTCCCATTCATTTCGCCGCGCACGTGGCGGGAATCTTTTGAACGTATGCTCCAGCTGCGTGACGGCCAGATCCGCTTTCTCGGTCTGACAGCCATGCTTGCTGGTGTGCTTATTCTTACTGTATTGCGTCAAACATGATGATGAAGTGGTTGTTGCCCGAATCCGTTGCCGATGCTTTGCCCGATGAGGCAGCGCGTCTTGAGACTCTGCGCCGTCGTTTGCTGGATCTGTATCAGGTCCATGGCTATGAACTGGTGCAACCACCGCTGATCGAATATCTGGATTCCCTGTTAACGGGTGCCGGGCACGATCTGGATTTGCGCACCTTCAAACTGGTCGATCAGAGTTCCGGCCGTACCCTGGGTGTGCGTGCGGATATGACAGCACAGGTCGCGCGTATTGATGCGCACCTACTCAACCGCCCCGGTGTGGTTCGACTCTGTTACTGCCATAGCGTGTTGCATGCGCAACCTGCCGACATGCAGGCCAGCCGTGAGCCGTTCCAGCTAGGCGCTGAAATCTATGGCTACGCCGACTTGCCGGCGGATCTGGAGATTGTGCGCCTGGCAGCAGCAACCCTCAAGGCTGCGGGCGCGCCGGCAGCGCGTATTGATCTCGGCCATATGGGCATCTTCCGTACGCTGATGACGCTGGCCGGCATCTCCGGCGAAGGGGAAGAGCACTTCTTCAAACTGCTCCAGCGCAAGGACATTCCTGCACTGGAGTGCGCAACCATCAACTGGCGCCCAGAGTTGCGCGTAGCAATGCTGGCTTTGCCACGCCTTTATGGTGACCGCACCGTGCTGGACAAGGCACGCGAGGCTTTGCCGAAGGTGCCAGCCATACACAAAGCGCTGGATGATCTAGACGCCATTATTCGTCAGGCGCCGGATCTGCCACTTTATTTGGACCTCTCCGATCTGCGTGGGTATCATTACCACAGCGGTATGGTCTTTGCGGGTTATTGCGATGGTCACAGTACCGCGATGGTACTGGGCGGACGTTATGATGGTGTTGGTGCGGCCTTCGGTCGCGCACGTCCTGCAACGGGTTTCTCTCTGGATATCCGGGAGCTCTGCCGCCTTGCTGCCTTGCCGGATGTGCCGGGCGCAGTTTTTGCACCGGCGCTCTCGTGTGAGGACAGTGCCGAAGCGCGGGAATCACGCGCCAAAGCCATTCAGGCTTTGCGTGAAAGAGGAGAGCGCGTCATTGATGCGCTTCCTGGTGAAGTACAGGTGCCGGCAAGCGGTGCAGTGATTTACAGCGGTGGGATTTGTGATCGAATCCTGGTGCAGATGCAGGGCAAGTGGGTCGTACAGGCTTGCTGAGCCCGACACTTTTTTGATTCATTTTTCTTAGAACAGACGTAACGTATGGCTAAAAATATCGTAGTAGTGGGTACCCAGTGGGGCGACGAAGGCAAGGGCAAGATCGTCGACTGGCTAACGGATAACGCCGGCGGCGTCGTGCGCTTTCAGGGCGGCCACAATGCGGGTCATACCCTCGTCATCGGCGAAAAAGAATACAAGCTGAACCTCGTACCTTCGGGTATCGTCCGTGACGGAGTTCATTGCTACATTGGCAATGGCGTCGTGCTGGACGTACATCACCTGCTCAGCGAAATCGCTACGCTGGAAGCCGATGGCCTCAAGGTGCGCGGTCGCGTGACGATTAGTCCGGGCTGCCCGGTTATTCTGCCGTATCACTCGGCGCTGGATCGTGCGCGTGAAGCCAAGCGCTCCAGTGATACCAAGATTGGTACCACGGGCAAAGGCATTGGCCCGACTTACGAAGACAAAGTTGCCCGTCGTGCACTGCGTGTTTACGACTTGTTCCATCCGGAAACGTTGTCGGCCAAACTCAAAGAAGTCCTTGAATACCATAACTTTGTGCTGACGCAGTATCTGGGCGCAGAACCACTGGATCACGCCACAATTCTGGCGCAGGCATTGGCCGATGCCGAACAGATCAAACCTATGGTCGGTGATGTATCAGCCGCCCTTTATGCCGCCAATAAGGCCGGTCAGAACTTGCTGTTTGAAGGTGCCCAAGGCACCTTGCTGGATATCGACCATGGCACTTACCCATTTGTGACGTCATCCAACTGTGTGGCCGGTCAGGCTTCGGCAGGTACGGGTGTGGGTCCGGGCATGCTGCATTACATCCTCGGTATCACTAAGGCATACACAACCCGTGTGGGTGGTGGTCCGTTCCCGACTGAACTGGATATCGAAACCGAAGGTTTGCCGGGTTACCAGATGTCTACAGTAGGCCGCGAATTCGGTACCGTGACCGGCCGTAAGCGCCGCTGTGGCTGGTATGACGCTGCTGCCATGCGTCGTTCCGCCATGATCAACGGGTTGACAGGCCTGTGCATCACCAAGCTTGATGTGCTCGATGGCATCAAGGAACTGAAGATCTGTACAGGCTACAAGCTCGATGGCAAAACGCTGGATCTATTGCCGCTGGGCGCAGACGATGTTGCGCGTTGCGAGCCGATCTACGAAAGCATGCCGGGTTGGTCTGAAACGACATTCGGCGTAAAGCGCTGGGAAGATCTACCGCAGGCGGCACGTGATTACCTGTTGCGACTCGAACAGGTCACAGGTGTTCCGGTAGCCATTGTCTCTACCGGCCCTGAACGGGACGAAACGATTGTTCGTGTCCATCCCTTTTCCTGATCTGCAAAATCCGAGCCCGCGTCAGCGGGCTCAATGCTTTAGGGGCATCCTATTGTTTTTAAAGGGGCTGGCCCAATATACGGCCTTAGCTATTGAATGGGGCCGGCCACATAAAGATGATAAAGTGCCCCAAAACAAAAAACCCGCACAAGGCGGGTTCAATGTTATTCGTTGGTGCCCAGGAGAGGACTCGAACCTCCACGGAGTTACCCGCTAGTACCTGAAACTAGTGCGTCTACCAATTCCGCCACCTGGGCAGGTGCGAAGAAACAGAATTATAGAAGAAAGAATGAAAATGTCAAAGAATTCCAACCGAGTTGCCAAAATACGCCGACTCGATCCATTTTACGAACGGGAAAAAGAGAAGTACGAAAACCCGTTGCCATCACGTGAATACATGATGCAAACGCTGGAAGCAGCCGCATGTCCGATGAGCGAATCGGCACTGGCTGCCAAGCTGTCTATTAATGATGATGAGCAAATTGCCTTCGAACGCCGCATACGTGCGATGGAACGAGAAGGCCAGCTCATGCGTAACCGTAAGGGCGCTTTGATTCTGCCGAACAAGGCAGATTTGGTTGCCTGCCGCGTTGAAGGCCATCCGGATGGCTTCGGATTCGCTCGCCCGGAAACCTCAATTGGACGCGATAAAAGTGCCGATATCTTTCTGGATAACCGCCAGATGGAAAAGGCGCTTCATGGCGACCGTGTGCTCGTACGTGTTACTGGTACCGATCGTCGTGGCCGACCCGAGGGCAGTATTGTTGAAGTGACTGAGCGTGCCAATACGGAAGTTGTAGGACGCGTGTTTGATGAATACGGTGTGCGTTATGTTGTGCCGGAAGATCGTCGTCTGCATACACGCATCGTGTTAGCGGGTGAGCCGGTCTCCGCCGGAGGCTCTCGCCGCCCGCGTAAGGCCGCCGGTGCGACCCCCGAGATACAGCCAGGCCAGGTGGTCGTTGCAGAAATTCTCGAGCAGCCCGGTAAGCGCACGCTACCCGTGGGGCGCATCAAAGAAGTGCTGGGTAACTATGCAGACCCGGGCATGGAAATCGAAATTGCCCTGCGTAAGCATGATCTGCCATTTGAGTTTCCTAAAGCGGTTATTGATGAAGCAGCGCTGCTGCCTGAAGAAGTCGTCGTTGAGAAAGACCTCGGTAAGCGCGAAGATTTACGCGACATTCCGTTGGTAACGATTGATGGTGAAACCGCCAAAGACTTTGATGATGCTGTCTTTGCTGAAGCTTTACCTAAGGGTAAAGGCTGGCGCTTGGTCGTTGCCATTGCGGACGTTTCGCACTATGTACGTCCTGGATCTGCATTGGATACAGAGGCGACGGCGCGTGGCAACTCCGTGTATTTCCCGCGCCGCGTGATTCCCATGCTGCCGGAAAAAATCTCCAACGGGTTGTGTTCACTCAATCCGGATGTCGATCGTCTGGCCATGGTTTGCGATGCGCAGATTGATGCCAATGGCGAAGTCACTAAATACCGTTTTTATCCAGCCGTATTCCGCTCTCGCGCCCGGTTGACCTATAACCAGGTCTGGAGCTGGCTATCGGGTGAAGCACAACCCCTCACGCCAGCCCATTTGGCGATTCAGCCGCAACTACACACCCTATATGCGCTCTTCAAAACGCTGCATGCCGCCCGCTTCAAGCGCGGTGCCATTGATTTTGATACCGTTGAAACGCAGATGCGCTTTAACGAACAGGGCAAGATTGAAGCGATTGTGCCGGTCATTCGAAATGACGCACATCGTTTGATCGAAGAGTGCATGCTGGCTGCCAACGTATGTGCGGCTGACTTTCTGGAGACTAAAAAGCAACCAGGCTTGTTCCGTATTCACGGTACACCAGCACCCGCCAAGCTTGAGGCGCTGCGCGACTTCATGAAAGAATTCGGTCTGGGTCTAGACGGTGGTGATTCACCGACCGGCAAAGACTACGGCAAGCTACTCGATCAGATTCGTGAGCGCCCCGATTTCTCGTTGCTGCAAACGATTCTTTTACGATCCATGCAACAGGCAATCTATAGCCCGGACAACATCGGTCACTTCGGGCTGTCTTACGAGTACTACACACACTTCACATCGCCTATTCGCCGTTACCCGGATCTCTTGGTACATCGCGCTATCAAAGCGGCGTTGAAGTTTGAGAAGGTGCCACTGCCACCAACCGAAGCGGCCTGGGAAGAGATCGGCTTGCATTGCTCGGCCACCGAGCGCCGTGCCGATGAAGCGACGCGTGATGTGGAAGCCTGGCTCAAGTGTTATTACATGCAGGATCGTATTGGCGAAGTCTTTGATGGCACGATCTCCGGTGTTACGGCCTTTGGTGCCTTTGTCACACTGGATCAAGTTTACGTTGAAGGCCTCGTACATATTTCAGAACTGGGTACGGATTATTTCCACCATGATCCGGTGCGACATTGCTTGATCGGTGAACGTACTAAACAGCAGTATCGGGTAGGCGATCGCCTGCGTGTTAAGTTGGTGCGCGCTGATCTGGAAAGCAATCGGATCGACTTCGTGCCTGCAACGTCCATCGATGAAGCTGTACAGCCTACAGAAGCAACGCGCAGTGATCGCGATGCGCTGGCACAGGAGCGCAGCCGTAAAACAGGTCGCCCGGTAGCCGTGGAACGCCACCTGCTTGATGTGGAAATGGACAAAGGGCCGGCATCGCAACGCAAGAAGGGCGCTCCCACTGGAACGACTGGCACGCCTGCCGGTAAATCCCGCGTATTGGGACGCCACGGTTCCGGCGGCAAAGCGCACACAGGTTCGGGCAATCCCGCGGGTAAAAGTCCAAGCAAGGGCAAAACAAAATCCAAGCCTAAAGCAAAGCCAGCCGCCCCATCTGCCGTAAAATCACGGAGTGCGCCAAAACCGGCAGCCAAACCTGCCCCCAAGGATGCATCCAAATCGGGTGCAGCAAAATCCAAGGCAGTCAGTGCAAAGCCTGTTGCCAAGCCTAAGGCCGCCGCCAAATCCAATGCCACTAACCGCAGTCGTCGAGCTAAAACATGAGCAGTAATACCCGTTTGATACACGGTTTCCATCCCATCATGGCGCGTCTGCGTCATGATCCGGAAAGCGTGAAAGAAATCTATCTAGACAATAATCGTCAGGATCGCCGCGTTAAAGACCTGCTGCGTCTTGCCGAACAGGCCAATGCACGTGTCGTGACTGTTGAACAGCCACGTATTGAAGGCATGGCGCCTAATGCCCGACATCAGGGCGTGATTGCCCGGGTGGATGCCCGTCAGAAAGCGCTGCATCTCGATGATGTGCTGGATACGCTGGAAGAGCCCCCATTCCTACTGGTGCTGGATGGTATTACCGATCCGCGTAACCTGGGCGCTTGCTTGCGCGTCGCCGATGCCGCTGGTGTACATGCCGTTATCGCACCGAAAGATCGTGCCGTCGGACTGACAGACGTTGCCATGAAGGCAGCCTCAGGCGCCGCAGAGACCGTGCCTTACATTATGGTCACGAATCTGGCGCGCACACTCCGCGAGCTTAAAGAACGCGATATCTGGGTCGTTGGAACGGCTGGTGAGGCGAGTGAAGATCTTTACGCCGCTCAGTGGCCAACTGGCGTGGCTTGGGTGCTGGGTGCCGAAGGGGATGGCATGCGTCGTCTGACGCGCGAGACTTGTGACGCCCTCGTGCACATTCCCATGGCAGGCTCAGTTGAAAGCCTTAATGTTTCAGTAGCGGCAGGTGTCTGTCTGTTTGAAGCTGTCCGTCGACGACGCACGTAATCGCGTAGATTAACGCCCGGCATTTGCCCGGGCGTGGTCTATGTCGGCCGCATTCATTTCGTCGGTGTAGGGCTTGGCCGGCTTGGCGTTGAGTCCGGCGCCCCCATTCTGGCAAAGCACTTCTACGTTGGCCAGCGGTCTATCCTTGTGTAGCACCTCAATCGCACACCGACCATACACAGATTCGATGGTTGCCAGAATATTGCGGGCGTAATTGCTCTGCAGTTTGCTATCAAGAATCAGATTGGCCAGCAATACACCATTCGGTTTAAGTACCTGCCGGGTATCGTTCCAGAATTCACGGGTGACCAGATGGCTGGGGATGTTGTGATGAGAGCTGAACACATCCACCACCACGGCATTAAACCGATCGCCGGAGAGCTTCGCTGTGCTGGCCACAAAATGCCGTGCGTCATCGACAATAAATTGGCCACGGATTGGTTCGTGTAAAAATTGCTGCTCGGCGATGGACTGTATTTTAGGGTCGATATCGACAAAGGTATATCGGTTCAGCGGTTCGCGATGCGATAGCGTAAAGCCGCCGGCACCAAGAACTAGGATGTCGCTATCCTTGAGTTTCAAATCAACCAGTAGCGTCTGACGCAGATAATCGATATAACGCGCGTAGTGGGGTGGGGTGCCATCACTGATCAGAGATGCGGTTGAGCTATTGACCTTGAAGACGCGAACCGGCTCGCCCTCTGGCGTTTCGGTAAGAACGACTGAGTAATCCGCGTAAGCGGTTTCTGTGATGTCCTGGGGATCATTCAGAAACTGCCCGCGCAGCAGCGGCACATTCAGGCCAATAATCACCAGCGTTGATGCAAGAAAAACCACAAGCACTTGCCAGCTGCGCGTAGTAATTTCGGGAGCACGTTGTAACCGCAATGCACCGATCAGCAGCAGGAGTGCGCAAAGCGCAACGGCCGCAGAAGTGCCTAGCCATTGCATAACCAGCACGGACAGTCCGAGCGACCCAAGAAAAGAGCCTAAGGTGGACCAGTAAAGCGCCATACCACTGGCTTCACCGGTACGCCGGGTCTGCATGAGATTCGTGAGCGCAGGCACCGTCTGACCGAGTAGCCAGGCGAGGGGGGAGAGAATACCGCCAATGAGTAGCGTGTAGGCAAGCCACACCGGCTCGATATGAGCAAAGAGCCCATTCACGAAAGGCGTTGAAAGACCTACCCCTAGCAGCAGTGCTGAAATCAGAAAGTTGCGCGCAACCACCTGCAGGTAACGGTCACTGATTTTGGCGCCTGCGGCATAGCCCAGCGCTAGTGCAAGCAGAAAGAAACCGATGGTCGGTGCCGTAACGACAATAGAACTACCGATATGCGGCACCAGACGGCGCAGCGCAATGATCTCCGCACCGAGGGAGCAAAAGCCCTCGATAAATACAACAACGGGGATCAATAGCGGCGGCATCCTCCGATGTTACAGGAGCATGCCCGCGCCGACGGTGTTGTTAGTTGCTTCGTCAATTAAAATGAATGCACCTGTGCCACGGTTGTTCTTGTAGCTGTCGCAGCAGATTGGCTGCGCCAGACGCAAGTTGATTGTGGCGATGTCGTTCATGTGCAGTTGAGCAGGTCCGGTGTCTTGAGCCAGCGTGTTGATATCCAGACGTAGTGGAATATCGGCAATCTTGGCTTTCACCGTGCGAGTCGTCTGACGCAGTGCGTACGTACGGGCACGATCCAGCGGTGTTTCAGAAAGCCAACAAACCATGGCCTGGGCTTCTTTCACCACTTGCGGTGCCGTATCCGGGTGAGCAATCATATCGCCACGCGAGATATCAATTTCATCTTTCAGACGGATCGTTACAGACTGCTCGGCCACGCCTTCGTTCAGGGCAACGCCGCCTAACTCTACATGGCTTACTGTGCTGCGCTGACCCGAAGGCAAGGCAATCACTTCATCGCCGGGGCGCACCACACCCGAGCTGATGCGACCCATGAAGCCACGGTAGTCATGCAGATCCGGATTGGCAGAGTCCTGCGGGCGGCACACCAGTTGCACCGGCATGCGGAACAACTCATGGTGAGTCGGTGTTTCGCTATGGCTGTTCGGTGCTGTTTCAAGAATTTCCAGCAGCGTCGGGCCTTCGTACCAGTTCATTGAGTCGCCACGATCCACGATCATGTCACCTTCAAGGGCAGACATCGGTACGTAACGCACTTTTTCTAGACCAATCGTCGCAGCCACTTGCGCAAATTCTTCTTGCAGCTTGGCAAAGACTTGTGCGTCGTGATTCACCAGATCCATCTTGTTGATGGCAACAACAATTTGTGGAATGCCCAGCAGTTGACAGATTTTGGCGTGACGACGTGTTTGCGTCAGAATGCCGCGGCGGGCATCTACCAGAATAATCGCTAGATCAGCTGTCGAAGCCGCCGTCACCATATTGCGTGTGTACTGTTCGTGGCCCGGCGCATCGGCGATGATGTATTTGCGTGTACCGGTCGAGAAGTAGCGATAGGCCACATCGATCGTAATACCCTGTTCGCGCTCGGCTTGCAGGCCATCGGTTAGTAGAGACAGATCAACGCTGGTCAGGCCGCGACGCTCCGAAGTGCGCGCCAGATTGCTCAGCGTGTCGACCAGGATAGTCTTGGTATCAAACAGCAGGCGACCAATGAGCGTACTCTTGCCATCATCCACGCTGCCGCAGGTGAGGAAGCGCAGTAGGCCATGATCTTCAATGTGTGCGTTTTGTATCTGGGCGGTCATTAGAAGTAGCCCTCTTTCTTACGTTGTTCCATGGCAGCTTCGCTAGCCTGGTCGTCCAGGCGCGTTGCGCCACGTTCGCTGATCGTCGTGCCAGCGGTTTCAGTAATAATCTTTTCAATGCAGTCTGCGTCGCTAATCACAGGAGCAGTACAGCTGATATCGCCCACGGTGCGGAAACGGACTTGTAGATCGACCACTTCTTCGCCTGGCTTAGCAGGCGTCAGGTGCGTGATTGGCACGATGCCGCCACCGCGACGTACGATTGGGCGTGTATGGGCAAAGTAGATTGATGGCAGTTCGAGCTTCTCGCGCTCAATGTATTGCCAGACATCCAGCTCAGTCCAGTTAGAAATCGGGAAAGCACGCATGTGCTCACCTTTGTGCACGCGGGCGTTATACAGATCCCACAGCTCCGGGCGTTGGTTCTTCGGGTCCCATTGGCCGAAGTCATCACGGAAACTGAAAATGCGTTCTTTGGCCCGAGCCTTTTCTTCATCTCGCCGGGCGCCACCGATCAGGCAGTCGAATTCAAATTCGGCAATCGTTTCGAGCAGCGTCACCGATTGGTGACGGTTGCGCGATTCATCGGCCGACTTCAGCACAATCGTGCCGCGCTTCATCGAATCTTCAAGCGAACGGACAATCAGGCGTTCACCCAGCTCTGCTGCGCGGCGATCACGGAAGTCGATCACTTCCGGGTAATTGTGGCCGGTATCGATATGCACCAGTGGAAACGGAAAGCGTGCCGGACGAAAGGCTTTTTCAGCTAGGCGCAGCATGCAGATCGAATCTTTACCGCCGGAGAACAGCAGGGCAGGACGCTCGCATTGGCCAGCAACCTCGCGCATGATCTGGATTGCTTCTGCTTCCAGCCAGTCGAGGTGAGAGAGAGTAGGGACAGGTTTTGACATGGCTATAATTTTACAGGGTTGTCTTTACTTAGCTTTATGCAGGCCGCATTCTTTGGTTTCAGGGTTTTCCCACCACCAGCGGCCAGCGCGTACGTCTTCACCTGGTGTAATGGCGCGCGTACAGGGCGCGCAGCCGATTGATGGGTAAAAGCGATCGTGCAGTGCGTTGTAAGGCACATTATTTAGATCGATGTAGGCCCAGATTTCTTTTTCGGACCACTCGATCAGCGGGTTGAACTTTGGCAGATTATTCAGAGTATCGAAGTCTTCCCAGTCCATGTTCTGACGGGTCACCGATTGGGCAGCACGCAGTCCGGTAATCCAGGCGTCTTTGCCTTTCAGTGCGCGGGCCAGTGGTTCCAGCTTGCGAATCTGGCAGCAGGCTTTGCGGTTGTCGACGGAGTCGTAGAAACCGTTGATGCCGTGTTCGCGCACCCAGGGTTCCAGCTGCGTGTAATCGGGTGTCATGATTTGAATGTCGCGATCATATTGCTGCTGTGCCTTAGCGAGCAGCGCATAGGTCTCTTCATTCAAACGGCCTGTGTCGAGTGTGAAGATACTGATCGGCAGGTTGTCCTTGCAGATCATGTCCATCAGCACCATATCTTCGGCACCTAGGCTGTTGGCCAGTACAACATTCGGATGGCGATCGATAATCGTGTTCAGACGCGCCATCACCAACGCAGATTTTTCTGCGACAGCAGCGACGAGCGCAGCATCTGGTGCCGGACGCGCCGCAGCTTTAGGTTGGCCAATGCCGGAAATTGGCGAGCTCGTCATGAGCGTGCTCCACCCAGGACGCGATCAACCTGACGGAATAATGGTTCCGGGTTGTCAGTCGAACCTTGATAGGTATCCGGGAACGGTGTCAGGTGCTTTAACGCAATCTCTGTCGAAACCTTCGGATCTAGCGCGAGCGTATCGAAGCCAACACGCAGCATAAAGAACAGTTGGTCAACCAGTACATTACCAATGGCGCGTAGTTCACCCGTGTATTTATGATGGTTACGTAGACGCCAGGCGATGGAATAACCTCGGCCATCGGTGAACTTCGGGAAGTCGATCGCCACCAGTGGCCAGGCAGCAAACTCTGCGGCCACGGCGTTCAAATCATCAGTAGCGGATAGCCAGACACCGATCTCTCCGGCGCGTGTTTTGAAGGCATCCCGTTGCGCTACCCAGACATTAAAAGGCACCAGCCATTGACCAGGCGCAACCGTTTGAGCTGCCGGGTCGGTATCGGCTTCAAGATGAAGCACTTGCCAGTTGTCGCTATGCACCTGACCGTTTTTCAGGATCTCAGCCATTTTCAGCCTCCTTCTTTTTATTAGCGCGGTCTCTTGCGGACTCGCCATAGACGCTGAGCTTGAATGGGTCGAGGCCCACGCGTACCACAGTCTCTACGAAACGCTCTTCCGGTTCGCGCAGGCTAACGTAGGTTTCGAGCAGCTTAGTCACCACGTCTGGCATGTCGGCCGCTGCGAACGATGGGCCAATGACCTTGCCTAAGCGCGTGTCGTTACCTTGACGTCCACCAATCGTTACCTGGTACCACTCTTCATCATTCTTATCGACACCCAACACGCCGATGTGGCCTACGTGATGGTGGCCGCAGGCGTTCATACAACCTGAAATGTTCAGATCCAGTTCGCCGATGTCATGTAGATAATCCAGGTCGTCAAAGCGCTCCATGATGGCCTTGGCAATCGGAATCGATTTTGCATTAGCCAGGTCGCAGAAGTCGCCGCCAGGGCAGCAAATAATGTCGGTAAGCAGACCAACGGTTGAGCTAGCCAGCTTAAGTGCTTTGGCCTTATCGAAAAGTTCCGGCAGCTTACGCAGCTCGACATCCGACAGCACCAGATTCTGTTCGTGAGAGGAGCGTAGCTCGCCAAAGCTATAGGCATCAGCCAGATCAGCTACGGCATCCATCTGTGTATCAGTGATATCGCCAGGCGCCTGACCCTTGGCCTTGAGCGAAAGCGTTACGGCACGGTAACCCGGTACACGGTGGGCGTGCACATTTTGTTGTACCCAGCGGGCAAATGCTTTGTCGCTGGCCAGACGCGCCTCGTAATCCGCATCGGTATCTGGCAGCTGGGCATAAGCCGGTGCCGTAAAGTAGGCTGATACACGCGCCAGCTCGGCATCGGTAATCGTGGCAGGGCCATCCTTCAGGCTTGCCCATTCGGCATCCACCTTGCGGCGGAACTCTTCAATGCCCAATGCTTTCACCAGTATCTTGATCCGCGCCTTGTATGGATTGTCGCGACGACCTTCCAGGTTATAGACACGGATAATCGCTTCCATATAGGAAAGCAGGTGACGCCACGGCAGGCCTTCGTGAATAATTTCGCCCAGAATGGGTGTGCGGCCTAGGCCACCACCGACCCACACGCGTGCGAGCACTTCACCTTTATCGTCTCGATACAGGTGCAAACCAATATCGTGTACCTGAACCACCGCACGATCGCGCTCGGCACCATGTACGGCAATCTTGAACTTGCGTGGCAGGAAAGCGAACTCCGGATGGAAGGTGCTCCATTGGCGGATGATTTCAGCCAGCGGGCGGGTATCCACGACTTCGTCCGGGGCTATGCCCGAGAACTGATCGCTGGTGACGTTACGGATGCAGTTGCCCGAAGTCTGAATGGCATGCATTTCAACTTCGGCCAGGCGTGCCAGCACCTCTGGCACACGTGCCATCGGAATCCAGTTGTATTGCAGGTTGTGACGCGTGGTGAAGTGGGCGTAGCCCTTGTCTTCTTCGCGGGCAATGGCAGCCAGAACGCGCAGCTGCGCAGCAGAGATCATTGCGTACGGTACGGCAATGCGCAGCATTGGCGCATGACGCTGCATATAGAGGCCGTTCTGCAAACGCAGCGGACGGAATTCTTCGTCGCCCAGCTCGCCAGCTTGCCAGCGTGCTGTCTGGTCACGGAACTGATCTACACGGGCCTTAACTAAGGCGCGGTCGTAATCGTCATAGCGGTACATAGCGGATCTCTATGGAACAGGTTTTTAAGAATCAGGAAAGTACGAGTTTGGTGCCGATAATGAGCAGCATGGTGCCAAGCAAGGTGCGCAAAAACTTTTCAGGGACTTTGCTAGCGATGTGGCTGCCTACCCAGATGCCGGGCAGAGAACCGAGCAATAGCGCACCCAGCAGATTGAAATCTACGCTACCTAGGTACCAGTGGCCAATACCGGCAACGGCCGTTAGCGGCACGGCGTGAGCAATATCGCTGGCAACAATCTTCAGCGTGCCAATTCGGGGGTATAGGAAGAAAAGGGCGGTAACGCCCAGCGCCCCGGCGCCAACGGACGAAATCGTAACCAGCATCCCCAGAATGATGCCAACGACGATGGTAATAGGGGCAACGTGACGTTGAATAAAGGAATCTTCATGGCTACGGGCATAGCGCAAGAGCTTATCGCGGAGAAAAATAGCGCCGGCGGTAAGAAAGAGCGCGAAACCCAGGGCAACCGACATGATGTGCCCGATTTCTTTGCCGTGGCCCGGTAGTTGCGCCAGGACATAAAGCGTAATGGCCGCTGCTGGAATGCTACCCGCAGCTAAACGACCCACGATAAGCCAGTCCACGTGGCCCTTGCGTCCGTGCGCAACGGTCCCGCCACATTTAGTGAGTGCCGCATAAAGCAAGTCGGTACCTACCGCCGTAGCTGGGGATATGCCAAAGAGCAGCACTAGCAGCGGGGTCATTAAAGAACCGCCGCCTACGCCGGTCATGCCGACGATCAGCCCTACAAAAAAGCCCGAGACGGTATAGAGAAGGTCCATTAGCTGCGCTGCAATATTGATTAAGGCCGCCATCCTAACAGTCGGCCAACCCAACGTAAAAGAATATATGGTTAGAATGCTATAACTTTTAGTAATTAAGGAGGATCTTCAGGTTATGACCCTTCAGCAACTACGTTACCTCGTCGAAGTAGCACAGCGCGGCTTTAATGTTTCAGAAGCTGCCGAAGCGCTTTACACCTCCCAGCCCGGGGTTTCCAAGCAGATCAAACAGCTGGAAACAGATCTGGGCGTCATTATCTTCGAGCGTATGGGAAAGCGCCTCACCGGCGTTACGGAGGCTGGCGCACAGATACTGGGCCATGCCCGGCGTATTTTGGCCGAAACAGAAAACCTCAAGCGCTACGTGGATGACTATACCCATGGCCAACATGGCGCTCTGGTCATTGCCACAACCCACACCCAGGCCCGCTATGCCTTGCCGGAGGCCATTTCACATTTCCGGACGCGATACCCGGAAGTGACCCTGACGTTGCATCAGGGCATGCCCGACCAGTTTGCTGAATGGCTCATGCGGGGCGATGTGGACCTTGCCATCGCTACCGAAGCGCTGAAAGATATGCCCGGTATTGTTGCCTTGCCTTGCCGGCAGTGGCATCACGCCATTGTTGTGCCGGAAGGGCATCCGCTCATCAAGGCCGGAGAGATCAGCCTGTCTGAACTGGCCGCTTACCCACTCATTACCTATGTGCGTGGCGTAGCAGGGCGTATCGGCATCGATGCCGTCTTTGAGCGACATGGTCTGTCGCCACGCATCGTGCTCGATGCGCTGGATGCCGATGTCGTTAAAACCTACGTTGGCGTGGGCATGGGGGTCGGCATCATTGCCGAACACGCCTTTGATCCGTTGCGTGACCCGGCTGCCGGCTTACGCCTCATTTCGGCGCGACATCTCTTTCCGGCCAATACGACCCATGTCGGTATCCGCCGTGGCACCTTACTTCGTCGATTCGAATATGACTTTATCGAAGACTTTGCCCCCAGTTTGAACCGCGATGTGGTCCAAAAAGCCCTGCAAGGCGGCGAGATGAGGGCGTCAGACTGGCTTTAACCTTGATTCTGTTATAAAATCTTGGGCTTTCCACCTTGCCCCACCGCGTATTCGCATGGCGGGGGGTATTAGCCAAAAGGAGTCTACATGCGTAATTACGAAATCGTATTCATCGTCCACCCGGATCAGTCCGAGCAGGTGCCGGCGATGGTAGAGCGTTACAAAACGCTGATCACTGGCCAGAATGGTGTAATCCACCGCCTGGAAGATTGGGGCCGCCGCCAAATGGCTTACCCGATCAACAAGGTTCACAAAGCCCACTATGTTCTGATGAACATCGAGTGCAACGGTGAAACCCTGGCTGAACTCGAGCACGCCTTCAAGTTCAATGATGCCGTTCTGCGTCACCTGACGATGAAGCAGAAGCACGCCATCACCGAGCCTTCGCCGATGATGAAGGAAGAGAAGGCCAAGCCGGTTACGACCGAAGCTGCCGCTTCCTAATCGCTGATTCGGCGAAACAGAATCATTGACGATTAATCGGGTTCAGCTCTCCGGGCAAATCCTCAGCGTCCAGCCAATCCGGTACACACCGGCCGGCATTCCGGTAACGGAAGCAACGTTAGGGCACCACTCGGAACAGCAAGAAGCCGGACTCAAGCGTCAGGTCACCTGTGAAGTTTCAGTCAAAGCACTTGGCAATCTGGCTCACCAGCTTGCCGCCGCACAGACCGGAACCAGCTTAATCGCTACAGGCTTCCTCGCTACCAAGAGTCTCAAAAGTCGCCAACTGATCCTGCATCTCGAATCCATTGAATTTCAAGAAACGTAAATTTCCTCGAAGGAATCCATCATGACTGGACGTACTAACAACACCAAGAAGAAAGACGATCGCAATAAGCGTAATCGTGGCGGTGGCCTTTTCAAGCGCCGCAAGTTCTGCCGCTTCTCGGCAGAAAAAGTTGAACAGATTGACTACAAAGATGTCGACATTCTGAAAGACTACATTGCTGAAAACGCCAAGATCATGCCGGCTCGTCTGACCGGTACTAAGGCTGGTTATCAGCGTCAACTCGGCCTGGCCATCAAGCGTGCTCGCTTCCTGGCCCTGCTGCCTTTCACTGACAACCACAACGGGTAATCGCGATGCAAATCATTCTTCTCGAAAAAGTCGTTAACCTGGGCAACCTGGGTGATGTCGTTAAGGTTAAAGATGGTTACGCACGTAACTTCCTGATCCCTAACGGTAAAGCTAAGCGTGCAACAACCTCTGCTCTGGCAGAATTTGCAGAGCGCCGTGCTGAACTTGAAAAACTGGCCGCTGAAAAGCTGGCAGCTGCTCAAGCCGTTGGTGAGAAGCTGAATGGCCTGGCTGTCGAAATCGCCCGTAAGGCTGGTGTTGATGGCCGTCTGTTCGGTTCGGTCGTTAACTTCGACATCGCCGATGCACTCGCAGCCAAAGGCTTCAAGGTTGAAAAGTCGGACGTTCGCATGCCGACCGGCCCACTCAAGACCATCGGCGAATTCCCGCTGGAAGTTGGTCTGCACACCGATGTCATCGTTGGCATCGTTGTAACGGTCGTAGCTGCTCAGTAATCCGGTTTTTACGGATTAAGAAAGCCCGGCCTCGTGCCGGGCTTTCTGCTTTTTGCCGGTATCATTACGCGTATGAGTTCAGAATTTTCCCGCCAGCCCCGTAAGAGCAATTTTGATAATCGGCCGAAGTCTATCGACCCGGCCATAGCCCAGTTGCGTGTACCGCCACACTCTATCGAAGCCGAACAATCGGTGCTCGGTGGCCTGTTGCTGGATAACGAGGCGCTGGATCGCATTACCGATTTGCTGACTGAAGTTGACTTCTACCGCAGCGAACACAAACTGATTTATCAGCAGATTACCCGTCTGCTCGAGCGCGGCCGCCCGGCGGATGTGATCACTGTCGCAGAAGCCATTGAACAGTCTGGCCTCACCGATGAAACCGGTGGCTTGGCCTACTTGGGCGAACTGGCAGCGAACACACCATCAGCCGCCAATATCCGTCGCTACGCCGAAATCGTGCGTGAGCGTGCCGTGCTGCGCCACCTGGTCGTAGCGGGTGATGAAATCGCCACCGATGCGCTCAATCCGTTGGGCCGTGACGCGAAAGAACTACTCGATACCGCCGAGCAAAAAGTATTTGCCATTGCAGAAATGGGTGCGCGGGCGCAGCAGGGCTTTGTACACATCAACCCGCTGCTGACGCAAGTTGTAGAGCGCATCCAGGAATTACACGATCGGGATAACCCTTCGGAAATCACCGGCGTGCCTACGGGCTTTACCGATCTGGATCGCATGACATCAGGTCTGCAGCCCGGCGATTTGATTATCGTCGCCGGCCGCCCAAGTATGGGTAAAGCCCAGCCCCTGGATGCCCAGGTACGTACTCGCATTGGCTGGAAGCGCATGGGCGACCTACAAGTGGGAGATGCACTGGCCTCTGTTGATGGTCAACCCTCAATGGTTACAGGTGTTTATCCGCAGGGTGTACGTCAGGTTTATAAAGTCACGTTCTCAGATGGACGCAGCACCGAATGTTGTGCAGAACACCTCTGGTCGGTCCATTACCGGACATGGGATGCGCCACGCGTCTTAAACACAGAAAAGCTCATCGACCTATTGAGCAAAAAGCGTTATCAGAATCGACTCTGGATTGATCAACACACAGGCGACTTTGGTCACCACGATGAAGTGCCCGTAGATGCCTGGCTGCTGGGCGCGTTACTCGGTGACGGCTCCTTGAGCGGCAGCGCTTTGCGCTTCTCTACCGCCTCGACAGAAATGTTGCAGCGTGTGCAAGCTGTTTTGCCCGAAGCCATGACGGTTACGCATGCCGGCAATTATGATTACCGTATCGTGCGCGAAGATCGTGGGCATGTACCCGGTATAGCTGGTAGCCAGCCAAACGAAATTAAGGAAGCGCTTATTGGCCTTGGTCTCTGGGGAAAAGATAGCGCCACCAAATTTATTCCGCGCCAATATCTGGAAGCCAACCGCGAAGTGCGTCTAAACGTATTGCGTGGTCTGCTTGATACCGATGGTTGGGTTGAAAAGTGGGGCAGCGTGCGCCTATCCACCGCCAGCGAACAGATGGCCAACGATGTGGCCGAGCTTGTTCGTTCATTGGGTGGCTGGTGCAGTATCAGCACAAAGCAACCGCACTTTACGAACAAAGAAGGCGTGCGTACGGCGGGTAAACCAGCATGGGTGTGTCATATCAACCACCCGCAGCCGCGTAGTCTGTTCCTGCTCTCTGAAAAAGTGACTCGTCTGCCTGAAGCATGGGCACGTGAGAAGCGTCCCAACTTCCTCAGCATCGAACCCGTGCGTGAAGTTGAGTGCCAGTGCATATCGGTCAGCCACCCAACCCGCTTGTACGTTACCGACAATGACGTCGTAACGCACAACACGGCCTTTGCTTTGAACATCGCCGAATACGTAGCCGTGGATGTGGGCTTGCCCGTTGCTGTGTTCTCCATGGAAATGGGGGGCACCCAGCTCGCTATGCGTATGCTGGCCTCCATTGGCCGTCTGGATTCGCACCGCGTGCGTACTGGTCGCTTAACCGATGATGAATGGTCACGTCTTACCTATGCGCTGGGCAAGCTACACGAAGCCCCCATGCACATTGATGAAACCGGTGGCATGAATCCAACCGATCTGCGTGGCCGTGCACGTCGCCTCAAGCGACAGGTTGGCAAGCTCGGCCTGATCGTCATTGACTATATCCAGCTCATGGGCTCGACGCGTCAGAATGAAAACCGCGCCACCGAAGTGTCAGAAATCTCCCGCTCGCTCAAAGCGCTGGCGCGAGAACTCGAAGTGCCGATCATTGCCTTGTCACAGCTCTCACGTAAAGTGGAAGAACGTACCGACAAGCGCCCGATGATGAGTGACTTGCGTGAATCTGGCGCTATCGAACAAGATGCCGACGTAATTCTCATGATGTACCGAGAGGATTACTACAAGCCCGACACCCCTGATAAGGGTATGGCCGAAGTCATTATCGGTAAGCAGCGTAACGGCCCTACAGGAACGGTTAGCCTAACCTTCCTTGGCGAATACACTCGCTTCGAAAACCTGGCGCGGAACTAATCTTTTAAGCACCTATAACGGCTCGCTCAGCGGGCCGTTTTTACACCGGCCATGGAATCATTACTCATCTCCTTTGCCTCCTTCTTTGCGGGGATGATCGATTCTATCGTCGGTGGGGGTGGCCTCATTCTGGTGCCTGCACTTTTTGCGACATACCCTACGGCAGCCCCAGCAACACTATTGGGTACGAACAAGTGTGCCTCAGTCTGGGGTACATCATTGGCAACTTACCAATACAGCAAACGGGTGCAGCTTGCCTGGCGCGCCTTATTGCCGGCAGCGCTCTTTGCGCTGGTGGGCAGTTTTATTGGTGCCTGGAGCGTTACACAGATAAATCCGGCATTTCTCAGAAAACTCATGCCGGTCATTTTGCTGGTGGTGTTGATCTACACCCTGGTTAAGAAAGACATGGGGGCAACCCACAAGCCGCACCATAACAAGAATCGAGAGCGAATCATCGCCTGCCTGATTGGCGCAGTCATCGGCTGGTACGACGGTTTCTTTGGCCCAGGCACAGGCAGCTTCTTTATCTTTTTGTTCGTTAGATTTTTGGGTTACGACTTTCTCAACGCTTCTGCATCAGCCAAGCTGCTGAACGTTGCAACCAACCTTGCCGCCATTCTGTTGTTTGCATTGAAAGGCCACGTCTGGTGGCATATCGGGTTAATGATGGCAGTAACCAATATGGCCGGTAGCTTTATCGGTAGCCACTTGGCACTGAAACATGGCACGGGCTTCGTGCGGTGGGTGTTCGTGATCGTAGTTAGTGCACTCATTCTGAAGACTGCCTTGATGAACTAAAGGCGGGTCTTCAGAATGCGTATAAAAAGTCGTTACATCACGTTTTCAGCGCTGCACCCATTCGCTGCTGGCTTGCCAGCGAGTCGATCTTTAATCCAAGGCATGTAGAGTGGAATAGATATGGTTGGCGTGGTGAAATGGTTCTGATCACCAGGCAATTGCACCCGAGCGACATTGCCACCGATAGCACACACTTGGTTACGATAGTACTCACCCATCACCGGTGGCAAGGTGGTGTCCTTGTTGCCGTACAGTATCAGCACAGGAGCGATCGGTTTGGCATTGTTATCGACAGAGCCATCAATAATGGCCTGTGACCAAGCCATCGTATTCTTCGGCTCTGGCCGTAGCAGCTTCTTATACGAGGTACCGTAGTTAAAGGTAATCGTGTCCGTAGCTACGTGTATACATTTATTTTGATAGACCTCGTCGAGCACTTTTGCTGCATCGTCAGTGAAGATGTCGCTTAGTTTCAGCTTATCCGGGTAGGCGGCCTGTGTTCCCCACATGTTCATTGAGAAATGTGCGAAGTCAAAGCTGGTGTCGGAGAAAGCAGTCGTGAAATCCGTAATCATTTGTTTTGATCCCGCTTCGTCCAGGTTCTTCGGACGGTACATGGCCAGATCTGGGATTGCCATTGCGACGAAACCGACCATATCAAGCCCGTCATAGGCGGTACCCTTCTGGGCGATGTATTCAGCCTGTGAAGAGGCGCCTACGGTAGAACCGGCACCTTGCGACCAACCAATCAACAGAGTCTTTTTACCGGCACTGGTCTCTTTCATAGAGCCTGCAGCACGGGCAGCATTAATGGCATCACGACCATTGGTTTGTGCCACGGCATATTGGTGGCGACCACCACCGCCCAGCCCTTGATAATCGGTGCCGACAACAACGTAACCATCCTTGATGAATTGTTCCAGGCTTGGCAGACCATAGTCTGTCCACGAATTCCCATTCACAAGGAAGTATTGGTTGAGGTTTTGTGCTGGGTTTTCAACTTGGGAGGGGCCGCAATTTTGAGCATTGCCCGTAGTGCCGTGAGACCAGGAGATGATTGGCCTGCCACCGGCCGGTGCGGCACCGATGGGTGCTACAACCAAACCGGTAGAAATGGTTTTCTTGCCTGTTAGGTCTGAAGAAATATAAGCAATCCGCCAGGCTTGTGCGCCTGCGACAGGCGTAGCGATTTTTTCTTTCTTGATAATTTGACCCAGTTTGCCTTCGGGCTTCATGTGAGTCACAGATTGGTAGAAAGGCGGCAGCGCTGGGTCTGCTATCGCTAAAGACGTGGCTAAGCTAGCAAGCACTGTTAAGCCAAGCGTTTTCAGCTTGAGGTTTTTAATCATCTAGATTCCTTTAGGGGAGAGCGACCAGTGCTAATTACAGGCAAGGCTGAATGATGGCGATCAGCTTGTCGGTCGAAGTCTGTTTCATCGTCGACCAGAGCTGGAACACGGCGCCACCGGTGCGGGCATTGCCTGAGTCAATCACGAAATCGGTATTCATGCCCCAAAGCGTTCTGGATTCCGCGTATGCGGTATAGCCGTTATCCAGCTTGGTAACCGTAACGGCTTGTTGTGTAGCTTGTTCCCAACCCTTGGCGACACAGGTCAGTGATTTCTCGGCGTTCGGCGTGGTGCTCGATGCGGCAAAGGTTACCTGGCGGTTACGTAATTCGGCAGGGCTGGCGCAAGCGGTTAGGGCGGCAACAGCAGCGATGCAGAGCAGGGTGCTTTTGGTTTTCATGATCGTTCCTTTTTGCGATTGAATTATTGACCACACAATTTGATTGCTAATGCTCTCATAAAGTAACGGTAATTTTCTACAAATCCCTACGGCTTTTGCCGAGCAACAGCATCATTGCAACCATATCCCAAAACAGCTACACTGCATCGCAAATGCATTACATTGGAGATGGTCATGAAAACCGCAACACTGCCTGCGCTGCGGGTACATCCAAAAGTTCGCGACGCTGTCGAAAGCCTGCTAGAAACCGGAGAAACACTTTCCAGCTTTGTCGAACAAGCCGTACTCGAACGTCTAGAGCGTCGTCGCTATCAAAGTGAATTCATTGCCCGCGGACTTGTGGCACGAGATAAAGCGCGCGCCACGAATCATTACATCTCCTCAGATGAAGTTCTTGCCGACCTGGGTGAGATGCTCGAAGCCGCCAAGTCAAAGAAATCTTCGGCCAAATGACCTTTAACGTCCGCTTCACCTCAGAGGCGCAGCAAGACATCAAACGCCTCTACGAATTTATTCTAGAACGTGACGATACTGACTACGAAACAGCGCAAAAGGCACTAACCGCAATCAGAACAGGTATCGACAGCCTGAAACACAACCCATTTAGCTGCCGCAAAACAAATACCCCATTCCTGAGGGAGCTTGTGATTAGCTTCGGTGCTACCGGCTATGTGGCCTTATTTGAAATTGAAAGCAGCCATATGGTTACGATATTAGCGATACGGCATCAGCGGGAAGAAGACTGCCACTGAAGCAGTGATTGGGAGGCTACGCTTGAATGTCGCCATCAATATAAAACCAGCGACCATCTTCAAGAACAAAACGGCTGGTTTCATGCAGCCGATAGGCGCGGCCACCAATCTTGTAACGAGCTACGAACTCCACGGTGGCATGATCTTCATCCTGCACTTCATGGCGTTTGATCGTAAGCCCAAGCCAGCGGGTCTTTTCCTCTTTGTCGAAACCCAAACTGGCAGGCCGAGTTGTTGGGTGCCATGTGGCTAACAAATAGGGCTCAAGCTCGAGTACATAAGCCACATAGCGAGAGCGCATGAGCGCTTCGGCGGTAGAAGCTGGTTTGCCTTCGTGGCAAGTGCTACAGCACTCGTTGGCTGGATTGCCGCTGCCGCAGAGGCAAGCGGTTGAGATTGAAGTATTCAATTGATTCTTTTGCTTTGATAATTTTGATGGAATGCTACACCCTTTTTGTTGCCCGTCCTGATAGCAAAAAACAACTCTTTCATTGCTGGATTGTTTCAACTTCTTGGGTGTCGTTTTAAAAGGCGTATACTCATCAATTATAAAAAGCAATTATTCAATCAGGTGGGATATGAAATTATTTGCGAAAGCGTCAGCGTTTAACATTTCGAAGAGCATCCTAGCTTGCGTTATGGCTTCAAGCGTTTTTGGGTGTGCGACACAGGCTCCGCAGATTGCACAGATTGAGGCGCCTCATGCCAAGTCTTCGCTGCGAACTGCACAAGCAGAGGTCGCAAAGCAAGCACCTCTGACGCCCGTTTTGAAGAGAAAAATTGCGCTTGGTCGTATAACAAATGAGACTAATTATGGTCAGTCTTTGCTTCGTGACAATCAGAATGACCCTCTCGGTAAACAGGTGACTGACCTTATGAGCAAGTCCCTTACAGAGACGGGGGAATTTCTCGTCTTTGAGAGGCCAGATATTGGCAGAGTTCAGGCGGAAAGCCGATTAGTTGATTCAAAGCTAAGACTCGTTGGGGTTGATACGCTCATAGTGGGTTCGTTGACTGAGTTCGGTCGAAAAACAATTGGTGCTAGTGGTTTCGTATCTGCCAACAAAAAGCAAATAGCTTTTGCTAAGGTTGACATCAGGCTTGTAGATACCCAAACAGGTCATGTGTTTTATTCAACGGCAGGTTCAGGAGAGGCTTCAACTGAAACCGGTTCCGTTTTTGGGTTTGGCTCTCAAGCATCTTACGATGGCACCCTAAATGATGCAGCAATTAGACAGGCTGTTGGTGATGCTATTAATAGTATGACTGTTGAACTTAATAAAAAACCTTGGGAAACGTACATCCTCAAGATTGAGGGAGGCAGGGTTTTCATCGGCGGCGGTAAGTCTCAAGGTATTAAGCAGGGGATGGTGTTTGGTGTGTTTACATTGGGCGAAAAAATAAAATCTCCGCAAACAGGGGCAGAAGTAACTTTGCCCGGTAAATCTGTTGCCCAGGTGCGTGTCGATGCACTTTTTGGAGATACGGAGCTAAACGAAGGCGCTATCGTCAGCGTCGCATCCGGCTCGATCGCAAAGTATCGGCCAAATCAACTCGTAATTCGATATGAAGGTAATTGAAATGCCAAAATTGTCAGGGGTTAAGTCCTTAATGGCTTCTGCTTTTGCAGGACTGGCGTTGTGTGTTGGCTGTAGTCAAATACCAACGGAAAAGCAATCCGCAGTCGATATGCGGCCGCAAATCTCTTTCAAGATAGTTAATGAAAGCACAATGGGCGCGCGTGTCTTTGTTGATAATCTTGATATGGGGCCAATTCAAGATTATCAAGAAAATCAAGCTGCATTAAAGGTCCTGCCAGGAAAACACATTGTTTCGATAGTTCTACATGATCGAGTTGTCTATGAAGAGTCGATTTATGTCGGGCACGGAATGTCTCGAGCTATTATTGTCCAGTAATTGAGGTTGATATGTTCCGTATGCTTTTAATCGTTACATGCGTTGCTGGAGTAACGGCTTGCGCCCCTCCTAAGATGTACAACTGGGGGAATTATGAACAGGGTCTCTATAATTCCTATAAAGACCCTAATCAAACAGAGGCTCTTCGAATTAGTTTGGAAGAGCAGGTGGTTACGGTTGAATCAAGTGGCCAAAAAATGCCACCTGGCCTCTATGCCGAGTTAGGAACGCTGTACTTGCAAGCAGGTTCGAGCGACAAGGCAAAAATTTATTATGAAAAAGAAAAGCTTGCTTGGCCTGAAAGTGCGACCTTGATGACGGCACTGATTGCTAACATGGATCGTCAGGCTGATTCTAAAACTCAAAGCAAGGGCAAAAAATGAATAGGCTTTGTTTAATGATGGCAATCATTTTCCTGACTGGGTGCGTAGCGCAGGAAGTAAAAAGAGATCAAAGTGCTTACATTGCAGCTGCCCCTAGATCAATTTTGGTGGTCCCGATTGTTAACAAGTCGTTAGAAGTTGATGCATCAAACTACATGCTAACAACGTTGCCCACCGCTTTGGGGGAAAAGGGATATTACGTATTTCCCGTGCACACTACTAAGTTTGTGCTTGAGCATGAAGGGTTTTATGAGAGTGAAAAAATTCATCAGCAGCCAACGGCTGACTTAGCCAAGCTTTTTGGGGCTGATGCTGTTCTTTACTTAACCATTAATCGTTGGGATGCCCAATACGCAATCATTACGACGAGCGTAACAGTTGAAGTGCAATATAGAATGGTTGCCAAAGATGGTACTGAAATATGGCAGGATTCTAGAAAGATTGTCTATACGCCTCAAAATAGTGGAGGCCATCCACTGGCACAGCTAATTGTTGCAGTAATAAATGCGGCAGTTACTCGGGCGGCACCTAACTACATGCCGCTTGCAAGAATGGCAAATGGACAAGCATTGGTAACGGGGATTAACGCGCCACCAAATGGGCCGTATTACTTGAAGCCAACGATCCCTTCTGCAAATACAACTTCTCAAGCTGCCCAATAATTCTGACTTGATCCGGTAAAGAAGGGGGTTCTTATAGGCCCCCCTCTTTACTGTTTAGCCAACCGGCTTTGCATCAATCCGATAGCGCACTTCCGTATCCGATGTGCGGCCTGCTCTCGGGTTGCCAATGGTGGCGAGCGGGGTGGCCAGGCCTGCTAGGCCGGTATCCGGTCCGCCGGGGAGGGCGAAGCCGGGACCGTATTGGTAGCCAACCCAATTCATCTCCCAGAAGCCAAACAGTTTTTTGCGCAAGTTGGTCAGGCGCGCATCGGTGGCTGATAGGCCTTCTGCTTGCTGAAGTCGTACGACATCTCCCGGGTCTACCGGGGTCCAGCCATAGCCAGGGGTATGGAATTCAGCGCGCACGCGTTGATCGTTGGTCACGTTGCCGGTGGCGCCGAGTTTGGGATTGAGGCGCGATTCACCAACGATCTGGCCCCAGACGGCACGGGCGGGAATGTTCAAGGCGCGGCACAGATTAACGAAGGCGATGGCCACATCCTCACCCTTGGGGCTAAGGCATGAAGTGCGTGGCGGCAGGGCCATTTCGTAGGCGCTGCACTGGCCCGAGAGTGCTTTATCGAGCACCCAGTCATAAAGGGCGCGGGCGCGTGGTAGCGGTTCGATAATGCGGCCACTCACTTCATCAGCCAAACGACGTAGTCCATCACTGGTGCCTCGGTAGCCGGTTTCGCGTACGTTGCGATCCAGCTCTTCCTCTGATTCATGGAAGAAGGTGCCGCGTTTGGTAATGTCGAATTGGCGGGTGCGGGTTTCGACCCGCATTTTGAGGGTGATATCCGGTGTGTGCGAGCCACTTTCCGCCACAAAAACGTGGAGCTGGCTGGCCGGGTCAAAGCGTATGCCGGCCTTGTTGCCGCCGCCGGACCAGGTGATGGAGGTGACCTGTTGCCATGGGGTATCCATTGGAATGGGGATCCACAGTGTGGCGTCATCGCCATGGCTGGTGGAAGAAACGTCAACGCTCAATTCATAGGGGCGCCAGACGCCGCCACTCATGGCTAATTCAGGCGCAAGCTTGGCAGGCACCTTGATGGGTGCCGGGCCGCTCGGTGCACGCAGACCGCTCCGGCTGGACTTTTTGAGGCCGGTACCGTTGCTGGCCGCCTTTTTCTTGGGGGCGGCAAATGCGGTGCCGGAGGCCAGTAGGCCTCCGAGCAAGAAAGTACGACGTTTCATGCGGTCTATAGTACCTCAGACGCAAAATCGGCAAGGCGCGAACGTTCTCCACGTTGCAGGGTGATGTGCCCGGCATGTGGCCAGCCCTTCATGCGATCCACCACGTACGTTAGGCCAGAGCTGCCTTCGGTAAGGTAGGGGGTGTCGATCTGGGCGATATTGCCCAGGCAGACCACCTTGGTGCCGGGGCCGGCACGGGTGATGAGCGTCTTCATCTGCTTGGGTGTTAGGTTCTGCGCCTCATCGATGATGAGGAATTTCTGGATAAAGGTGCGGCCCCGCATGAAGTTGAGGCTCTTCACCTTGATGCGGGAGCGGATCAGGTCTCGCGTTGCTGCGCGACCCCATTCACCACCATAGGCGCCACCGCCTTCGTCTTCATTCTTGTTGAGTACGTCGAGGTTATCCTCAAGCGCGCCCATCCACGGGGTCATTTTTTCTTCTTCGGTGCCGGGTAGGAAGCCGATGTCTTCGCCTACCGGTACGGTAACGCGGGTCATGATGATTTCTGAATAGCGCTTCTGATCCAGTACCTGGGTCAACGCAGCCGCTAGTGTGAGCAAGGTCTTACCCGTACCGGCCTGGCCGAGTAGGGAGACGAAATCCATTTCCGGATCCATGAGCAGGTTGAGCGCAAAGTTCTGCTCTCGGTTGCGGGCGTTAATGCCCCACACCGCATTTTTTTGATGGGTGTAATCAATGAGCGTTTCGAGAACGGCCGTTTTACCACTGACTTCTCGTACGATAGCCTCGAAGGGCGGGTCGTTGAGGTCGTATACAAACTCATTGAGCAGAAAGTCACGGCAGAGCGGGCCGCTGATGCGGTAACCGGTCTTGGTGTCTTTTTTCCAGGACTCCATCCCGGTGCCGTGAGTTTCCCAGAAATTCGATGGCAACTCACGTGAACCTGCATACAACAGGTCGGTATCTTCCAGAACTTTGTCGTTAAAGTAGTCTTCCGCCAGCAGGCCCAGTGCGCGGGCTTTGATGCGCATATTGATGTCTTTCGACACCAGAATAACGGCGCGCCCCGGAAACTTCAGCTGCAGATAGAGAATGACACCCAGGATCTGGTTATCGTATTTAGACGACGGTAGCGAAGGCGGCAGCGGGGTGTTGATGGCTTCGGTCTGCAGGAAGAGGCGACCGGTAGCGAGTTTCTTGGAAGGCTCGGTGAGCGGGATGCCCTGCTCAATGTGGTCGCCAGCGTGCGAAACCAGATCATCCAGCGTGCGTGTTACCTGTCGGGCGTTGCGTGCAATTTCCGACATGCCCTTTTTATTGTTATCCAACTCCTCCAGCGTCATCATCGGCACGTAAACATCATGCTCTTCGAAGCGGAACAGGCTCGTTGGATCGTGCATCAGCACGTTGGTATCCAGAACGAATAGTTTGGTAGAACTAGCAGGAGCAGCACGGGAAGTTGGTTTGCGGGGGGCCATTAGGATCTCGCTATGAGGTTCAGGGATACCGCGTTGATCTTGCCGGAGCAAGGTCGCTCTTACAGGCTCAGATTAGCCCAGAGACTGCACAAAAGCCAGTACTTCTGCTGCGTGACCCGGAACTTTTACGCCGCGCCATTCCTGAACTAACTTGCCTTTGGCATCGATTACGAACGTGCTGCGTTCAATACCACGTACCTGTTTGCCATACATATTTTTCAGCTTCATGACACCGAACAGTTCGCAGACGGCTTCATCAGCATCCGAGATTAGGCTGTAGGCAATATTTTGCTTGGCGGTGAAGTTGTCATGCGATTTGAGGCTGTCGCGTGAGACGCCCACGATGACGGCATTGGCTTTGGCAAAGTCGTTGTTGAGCGCACTGAATTGCTGGGCTTCGGTAGTGCAGCCTGGTGTGCTGTCTTTCGGGTAGAAGTACAGCACCAGTGTTTTGCCAGCCAGTTCAGAGAGCTTGAAGTCGCCGCCGGTAGCCGGGGCGCTGAAGTTGGGGACCTTCTTGTTAAGTTCTACGGTCATATCCAGACTCCTGGTGTTCAGATTTAGACTGTGGGCAAATCGACAATCAGTTCGCCCGAGCGGCCGGGGATTTCTCCCCAGGCAAAGGGATGGATCGGCAACATCTGATGGGTCAGCGTGGCGTGATAGTCACCCATGGTGCCCAATGTGTGACCTTGCTGCAGCCAGCCGGCGAGGAGTCGATCAAAGATTGGTGCCAGTTTCTGGCCTTCCAGTTCGGCGTGGAGCGTGAAGACATGGTCGCGTGGGCCGTGTCGATTAGGGTCAGTCAGGCCAAGTAGATGCTCGTGGACGTTGTCTACCGTGAGGCCATCAACACCGAGAATTTCATCGAGCGTAGGCAGCGTGGTCGGCAGCTGCATATGTTTGCAGGGTTGTCCGTCGATGCTGATGAAGTAGGGTGCTGCGCCACGACCATCAGAGGCGTATGGCATGCCCCATGCATCCAGCTGGCGGATGGCTGTTTCATTCATTTGCCAACCCGCAGCACCATGCGTGGCGGGTGCGTAGCCAAAGACTTCGCCGAAGCGATCATAGCTTTGCTGCATGCGTTGCAAAGTCCAGGCGGCATCACGGGTGCGAACCTGGTCATGCCATTCGACGTGATCCCAGGTGTGAATGCCGGTTTCGTGGCCAGCTGTACCGATGGCCCGCATTTCAGCGGCTCCCTTTTTACCAATATCGGGGCCGGGCAGGAGTACGCCGTAGGAAAGCGTCTTGAGGCCGTAATGCTCTACGACCGACGTGCGCGAGACCTTCTTCAGAAATCCGGGGCGGAAGACGCGACGCAGTGCGCGGCCGGTGTTGTCCGCGCCGAGGCTAAACAGAAAGGTGGCGCGTGCCTGGTGACGGTCGAGCATGCGCTGCAAAGCGGGTACCCCTTCCAGGGTACCGCGCAGTGTGTCGACATCAACCTTGAGCGTAATTCTTGACATAGTAAGCCAAGCGGGAGGCGATCCCGTTCGCTCCGATTTTTTTAAACGACGAGTTAAACGGGATTACTCGACCAGCTGACGCGCCAGCGCGACATCGCCGCGGTAGGCTTCAAAAATCTTACTGATAGCGTCGGTCATGCTCACGGTCGGCTTCCAGCCCAGTTCATCCATGGTGTTGGTGATCTTCGGGACACGGTTCTGAACGTCTTGATAACCCTTGCCGTAGTAAGCACCCGAAGTGGTTTCGACCAGTTTGACATCTTTAGCGGTCGTCGCGTATTCAGGGATTTTGGCTGCGGTGTCGAGCATCATGGTGGCGAGCTCGCGCACCGAGAAATTGTTCACCGGGTTACCGATGTTGTAGATCTTGCCGTTGGCGATGTCATCCTTGTTGGCGATGATACGCACCAGGGCGTCGATACCATCGTCAATGTAGGTGAAGGCACGCTTTTGCGTACCACCGTCAACCAGGCTAATTGGTTCGCCACGCACGATGTGACCCAGGAATTGCGATACCACGCGCGAAGAACCTTCCTTCGGGGTGTGGATGCTATCCAGGCCTGGGCCGATCCAGTTGAATGGACGGAACAGGGTATAGCGCAGGCCTTCTTGCTGGCCGTAACCGGCAATCACGCGATCCATCAGCTGCTTGGCGCAAGCGTAGATCCAGCGCGGCTTGTTGATCGGGCCGTAGGACAGTTGCGAGTTTTCCGGATCGAATTCGCTGTCGCTGCACATGCCATAAACTTCAGAAGTCGATGGGAAGACCAGGTGCTTGCCGTACTTAACAGCAGAGCGAACGATCGGCAGGTTGGCTTCGAAGTCCAGTTCGAATACGCGCAGCGGCTGCTGTACGTAAGTGGCCGGGGTGGCGATGGCGACCAGCGGCAGAATCACATCACACTTGCGAACGTGGTACTCGACCCATTCTTTATTGATGGTGATATCACCCTCGAAGAAGTGCATGCGTGGATTACCGATAACATCGGCCAGGCGGTCTGCCTGCATATCCATGCCATAGACTTCCCAGTCTGTCGTTTCCAGAATACGCTTGGAAAGATGGTGGCCGATGAAGCCGTTGACGCCGAGGATGAGGACTTTTTTCATAGTGTGGTCGGGTCTGATCGAGTAGTTTGAAATCAGTGGGTTGCGGGTGCTTCAGGCAGTAAACCGAGGGTGCCGGGAGCGCCATCAACCAGAAATTCGGTTAATTCAACCGCCATCTTATCACCGCAGACCCCAATCGCCTTGTCGTTTAGACGGTAAATGCCGGGCGAAAGGTCAAATGGCGTGTCTAGCGGGCGGGCAGCGTTGACAGTAATACGCAGATTGCCTAGGTCGCTAAATGCACCTGGATAGGGCGGCGCAACGGCGCGGATCAGGTTATAGACCTGCTGGGCCGTTTGTTGCCAGTGAATACGGCCATCTTCGGGTTTGCGGCCACCAAAGTAGCTGCCTTCCGCCAGATTATTCGGGCTGCGCGGCACGATGCCCTTGAGCAGCTGCGGTAGAGCCCCGCTCAGGGTCTGCGCTGCTGCTGCCGTGACACTGGCGAAGACCTCGCCGGCCGTTTCATGCGGGCCAATAGCTACCGCTTGCTGGGCAACGATATCGCCAGCGTCCGGCTTCTCAGCCATTACGTGTAGCGTGGCACCAGTTACTGTTTCGCCGTGCAGCACCGCCCAGTTGATGGGCACGCGGCCTCGGTATTTGGGCAGCAGAGAGCCATGCATATTGAGCGGTGCGATCTTCGCGAGGTTCAGCACTGACATAGGAATCATCTGCCGGTAGTAGAACGAGAAGATGTAATCCGGGGCTATGGCGACAATGCGTTGTTGCACGTCTGGTTCGCTGGCCGAGTCTGGCGTAATCACCGGGATACCGGCTTTGGCAGCGAGTTCGGCCACGCTAGTAAACCAGATGCGTTCGTTGGGGTCATCCGTATGGGTGATGACCAGTTGCACATCGACACCGCCATCGAGCAGCGCCTGCAGGCAGCGGGCGCCAACCTCGTGATAGGCAAAAACAACCGCCTTCATGGACTTAGTGATCCTGTTCCAGAATAGCCTGGATAACAAAGCGCGGACGACCGCGCACCTGTTCGTAGATGCGGCCGATGTATTCGCCCAGTAGGCCAACGCCGAAGAGCAGTACGCCAATCAGCGCGAAGATCAGGGCGAACAGGGTGAATACGCCTTCGACTTCAGCACCGAACACAAAGCGACGAACCAGCAGCAGGAAGAACAGGGCGGTTGAGCCTATGGCTAGCACGACGCCCAATAGCGAAAACGCCTGCAGCGGCATGGTCGAAAAACCGGTGACCAGGTCGAAATTCAAGCGGATCAGACTGTACAGCGAATACTTGGATTCACCGGCAAAGCGCTCTTCGTGAGCGACTTCGATTTCAATGGGGCGGCTGGCAAAGGTGTAGGCCAGTGCCGGAATAAAGGTACGGCCTTCTTCACACTGGTTCAGCATCTGCACGACCTGGCGGCTATAGCCACGCAGCATGCAGCCCTGGTCTGTCATGGTGATGTGCGTGATTTTTTCGCGCAGGTTATTCATGGCGCGTGAGGCGTGCCGACGGAACCAGCTGTCCTGACGGTTCTGACGAATGGTGCCTACGTAGTCATAACCTTCGCGCAGTTTGGCGAGCAGGTTGCCGATTTCTTCTGGTGGGTTCTGCAGATCGGCATCGAGGGTAATGATCGACTGGCCACGTGCTTGCGAGAAGCCAGCCATGATGGCCATGTGCTGACCGTAGTTGCCGTTGAACAATACGACGCGGGTAACGTCCGGACGCTTGCGGTACTGGTCCGATAGAATCAGTGGCGAACGATCTCGACTACCGTCGTTGATGAAGATAACTTCATAGCGGGCGTGCAGGGCATCGAGCGCCGGGTAAAGACGATCGAACAGCGTTTGCAAACCCGCTTCTTCGTTATAGACCGGAATAACAACGCTCAGTTCTGGCGGTTCGATGTCCGGGTTGCCTGCCGGGACGTTGAGATCCAGGCCGCTTTGCGCCTTAAGGTCGTTGTACTGTTCGCTCATTTCAGGTGGTTCTCCAGCACATGTGCCACGGCGGCGACAATGCGATCAACATCAGATTCTGTCAGGGTCGGGAAGAGCGGCAGCGTCATGATGCTGCGGCCAATGCGTTCGGCGATCGGGAACATGCCTTCGGTGTAGCCACGTTCGCGATAAAGGCTAAAGAGATGGATCGGCGGGTAATGCAAACCGGTGCCGATACCTAGCGCTTTAAGATCGGCCATGATGCCAGCGCGATCCGTATCAAGGCGATCCAGCGGTAAAACAATCTGGAACATATGCCAGTTGCTATGCGCAAAATCGGCTACAGGCAGTTCGAGGCCTTGTTCAACGACATTGGTTTTAGCAAAGCCGTCAAAGTAACGCTGTGCCAGTTTGACGCGTTGATCCTGAAAGTCGCCCAGCCTGCTGAGCTGTTGCAGGCCAATAGCCGCGTTCACGTCGGTGAGGTTGAATTTGCCGCCAAGTACGTCTACATCCATGCCGTCGAGGCCAGTGCGGGTAACACCTTGCAGACGGTACTTTTCGGCAAGACGGGCTTCCTTATCGTTGTTGCAAACAAGGCAGCCGCCTTCAATGGTGGTCAGGTTCTTATTGGCTTGAAAGCTAAAGCTGATCAGGTCACCAATGGCGCCAATGCGGGCACCATTCCAGGATGAACCCAGTGCCTGTGCCGCATCTTCAATCACACGCAGTTTGTGGCGGCTGGCGATGTCATACAGGCGCACCATGTCCACGGGCAAACCTGCCAGATAAACGGGCATGATAGCTTTGGTATTAGGGCCAATTGCCGCTTCGACCTGATCCAGATCGATGTTGTGCGTAACGGGATCGATTTCGACAAACACGGGCGTGCCGCCGACGGTAAGAATGACATTGCTGGTGGCCACCCAGGAGATGGGTGTGGTGATGACTTCGTCACCCGGGCCAATACCGGCAATGCGCAGCGCCACTTCCATGGTCGAGGTGCCATTGGCGAAGGTGCGTACCGGACGACCGCCAAAGAAACCGGAGAGCTCCGATTCGAATTCCTGAACCTTGGGCCCTGAAGTAATCCAGCCGGAGCGGAGTACATCGCCTACGCTGGCGATGGTCGCCTCGTCGAGGGTCGGCCGGGTAAACGGGATTGGGGGGTCGAACGGTTTGATGTCAGCCATGGCCGGCATTTTACCAGTCCGGCCGCTTAAGAGCGGGCGAGGATCCAGACGCCAATCAGAATGACGGTAATGCCGATAATCCGCTGCATACTCATTACTTCGCCAAACAGGTACCAGGCGAGTGCTGCATTGATCACATAACCCAGCGAAAGCATGGGGTAGGCAATGGTTACGTCCACGCGGGAGAGGCCGATGATCCAGACAAAGACGCTAATGCCGTAGCAGAACAGGCCGCCAATGATGGGCAGCTGCGTGCCAACCGAAATAGCGGTGCTGAAGAAGGTATCGACGGATAGCGATAGTTCGCCCAGGTTACGCACGCCCGCCTTGAGCAGCAGTTGGGCGGCGGCATTGAGCAGAATGCCGGTAAAGAGAAAGCCAAAGGTACCAAGCGTCATTAGTTCACCGGTGGGGTATAGGGTTTTGCAGGCGGTGCTGGGGTGTGCGTCGGTTTTACAAAGACGGCACGGCGAGTATCACGACCGACTTCGGTCATGGGTAGCTTGAGCGCAGCAATTTCGTCCAGATACTGCAGGGGTACCACAACGACAGGTGCTTCGTCTTTGTTCCAACGCACGGCAAAGTCGGCGACTTTGGGCGCCCAGGTATCTGGTTCCTGATTGATGCCGAACTCGAGTTCATCCTGCATGTCGACCATGATGGTGGGGTGCTGGATGTAGAACGGGAAGGTGTGGTCGAGCATACGGATCGAGTACACCGGCGTTTCATCATTGATGAACGGACGGACGGCTTTGGCCAGATCAGCACCAGAGATCGAGCGGCCGTGCGTGTCATGGCCTAGTCCAACGATCTGGATGAGAATGAAGAAAGCGACGGCAACGCGCAGCAGACTGTCCATCAGCTGGCGCAGGCGGTGTGCTGCATCTTTGTGCTCGAAGCCACGAATTGCTGACCAGGCATAGACCATGGTGGTGAGGGCAGCGACCAGCGCTACGGCGATCCAGAGGGTGTATTCCTGATATTCCAGTCGCTCGTAGGGCGCGTTGCCCAATTGGTAGGTGTAAGGCAACGAGACAAAAGCGATCAGCACCAGGATGGTCATGTAGACCATCTGGCGCTTCCAGCTACGGTCTTCGCCGGCCGTGCTCATACGTTCGAAAGCGCTGGTGAGCGCCAAGCCAGCCAGCAGTGAGATGGCTGGGAAGATCGGCATGATGTAGCCAGGCAGCTTGGATTGGGATTTGCTGAAAAAGGCAAAAATCAGCACTGCCCACAGGCCGGCTAGCCAGAGTGGGCGAAAGCCGGATACGGCAGAAACGGTCGGTTCACCGCGACGGTCTTTCCAAGCGTTAATGAAACCTTGTACCAGTTGCCAGAGCCACGGAATAAATCCAACCAGAATGAGCGGCACAAAATACAGCGGGTGGCCTTTGCGGTTGTGGGTATCTTTGGTGAAGCGATCCCAGTGCTCATGGATGAAGAAGAAGTGGGCGAACTCCGGATTCTTGATCGAGACCAGTATGAACCAGGGGCTGGCGATGGCGAAAAAGACCACCAGACCCGAAAAGACATGCAGGCGTTTCCAGAGGGCCCAGTCCCAGGTGGTCAGGGTGTAGGCGACCAGTACCATGCCCGGAATCACCAGGCCGATCAGGCCTTTGGACAGCACGGCCAGCGCCATGAAGGCCCAGCATAACCACATCCAGTTACGGCGGGCAGTGATGGAAAGCCCGTTGCGTTGGGCGAGCATCAGGCTGAACAGGGCACAGCTCAGAATGCTGGAAAGCCCCATGTCAAGCGTGTTGAAGTGCCCACCAACGCTCCACATCGGACTGCTGGCCAGCAGGATGGCCGAGATCCAGCCGGCAAGGATGCCGCGCTCACCGCCTATCAGCTTCCAGGCGGTAAAGCCGGTAGCCAGAATGGCAAAGTAGCCGGTGATGCCCGTCCACAACCGGGATTGCCACTCGCCGACACCAAATAGTGTGTAGGCCAGGGCTGTCATCCAGCCTTGCAGGGGCGGTTTCTCAAAGTATTTGTAGCCGTTGTAGCGCGGCGTGACCCAATCGCCGGTGGCATACATCTCGCGGGCGATCTCGCCGTAACGGCCTTCGTCCGAGGCGACCAGATGGCGGTAATCGAGCACGCCAAACCAGGCCAGGGTGAACAGGGCAGCTAGCACCCACAGAAAGCGGCGGGTGTAGAAGGCAGAAAGGAACGAAGTAAAAGACGTATTCATGCGCTGGCTTCGATAAGAATGCCGCAAGCCACCTGACGGCCTTCGGCAACAAGAATGTTGTAGGTGCGGCAAGCCGCCTTGGTATCCATGACTTCCAGACCAATGCCTTTGGCAATGAGCGGCTTAAGCAACTCGGGGCTGGGAAAGCGCTGGCGCTCTCCGGTACCGAACAGTACGATCTCGGCACCTGTATTAGCCAGTCGTTCAAACTGGCTGGCATCCAGGCCGTCAAAGCCATTGGGTGCCCAGTCGGTAACGATCTCGCGGCCACAGACCAGCACGGATCCTTCGTAACGCGTTCCGTTAATGGAAACGTAGCCCGGGCCATGGCTGCTAAAGGTAAGCAAGCCGGCGTTTTGTGCAAGGTGCAGTTTCATTAAGTATCTTCGCAGTCAGCAGATTGCATAAGGTCGAGAACGGCCCGGAAACACCTATCAGAGGGGTGCCAGAGCGCCCAAGTAGGCTGAAAAAGGAGTAGGATAACCGGTTTTCATCCAGAATTTCCGACTCGACCCGACCGCCGACAGATCATGAAGCCTATTACCAAATCTTCCAAGCTTGCCAACGTGTGCTACGACATTCGTGGACCGGTGCTGGCGGCCGCCAAGAAGATGGAAGAAGAAGGCCATCGGGTCATTAAGCTGAATATCGGAAACCCGCTGCCGTTTGGCTTTGAGGCGCCGGAAGAGATTGTGGTGGATGTTATCCGCAATATGCGGGATGCCTCCGGTTACACCGATTCGCTGGGCCTGTTTGCACCGCGCAAGTCGATCATGCATTACTGCCAGGAAAAGGGCATTCAGGGTGTTACCGTTGAAGATATTTTCCTGGGTAATGGCGTTTCCGAATTGATCGTCATGGCCATGCAGGGCCTGCTCAACAATGGTGACCAGGTGCTGGTGCCGATGCCAGACTACCCGTTGTGGACAGCGGCAGTCAGTCTTTCCGGCGGCGTGCCAGTACATTACCTATGCGATGAAGCAAACGAGTGGTATCCGGATCTAAACGATATCCGCAGTAAGGTGACGAGCAATACCAAGGCGATTGTCGTTATCAATCCGAACAACCCGACGGGTGCGTTGTACCCCAAGGAAATTCTGGAAGGTATTCTGCAGATCGCCCGTGAACAGGGCTTGATCGTGTTTGCCGACGAGATCTACGACAAAGTTCTGTTTGACGGTAATCAGCATATTTCTCTGGCCAGCCTGGCCGATGACGTACTGTGTATCACCATGAACGGCCTTTCCAAGAACTACCGTGCCTGTGGTTATCGTGCCGGTTGGATGGTGGTGTCCGGTGACAAGCGTCATGCCAAAGATTACATCGAAGGCCTGAATATGCTGGCCTCGATGCGTTTGTGTGCCAACGTGCCCGGGCAGATGGCGATTCAGACGGCGTTGGGTGGTTACCAGAGCATTAATGACCTGATTAGCCCGAATGGTCGCCTGACGCGTCAACGTGATCTGGCCTGGAAGATGCTGACCGAGATCCCGGGCGTAACCTGCGTTAAGCCCAAGGGCGCGATGTATCTGTTCCCGAAGCTCGATCCGGAGATGTATCCGATTAAGGATGATGAGCAGTTCATGCTTGAACTGCTCAAGGAAGAAAAAGTCCTGCTGGTTCAGGGCAGCGGTTTTAACTGGCCGCACCCAGATCACTTCCGCGTGGTCTTCCTGCCGCATGAAAACGATCTGGCCGAAGCCATTGGCCGGATTGCCCGTTTTCTGGAGCAGTACCGTCGCCGTGCGGCCAAAGCCTGATTCACAATTTTTGATTTTCTTATTGCCACTTGAATTAAAGAGACAGAGGGATAGCAATGAAACCAATCCAAGCCATGCGTGTAGGTCTTTTGGGAATCGGCACTGTGGGTGGCGGTACGTTTAACGTACTGGCCCGTAACGCCGAAGAAATTACCCGTCGTGCAGGGCGCCCGATTGAAATTACCGTGGTCGCCGATAAAGACGTGGCTCGTGCTAAAGAGTTGACCGGTGGCAAGGTTAAGGTAACCGACGACGCATTTGCGGTCGTTACCGATCCAAACGTCGATATCGTTATCGAACTGATTGGTGGTTACGGCGTTGCTAAAGAGCTGGTGCTCAAGGCCATCGAGAATGGTAAGCATGTCATTACCGCCAACAAGGCATTGCTGGCCGTGCATGGTACTGAGATTTTTGCCAAGGCCCAGGAAAAGGGCGTGATGGTTGCCTTCGAAGCAGCTGTGGCTGGTGGTATCCCCATCATCAAGGCAGTACGCGAAGGCCTATCGGCTAACCGCATCCAGTGGGTTGCCGGCATCATCAATGGCACCACCAACTTCATTCTTTCGGAAATGCGTGACAAGGGCCTGGCTTTTGCCGATGTGCTCAAAGAGGCACAGCGTCTGGGTTATGCCGAAGCAGACCCGACCTTCGACGTTGAAGGTGTTGATGCTGCTCACAAGATTACGTTATTGTCGGCGCTGGCTTTCGGTATTCCCGTGCAGTTCGATAAAGCGCACATCGAAGGCATTTCCAAGCTGGATGCCGCCGATATCAAATACGCTGAGCAACTGGGCTACCGCATCAAGCTACTGGGTATTACCCGTCGTCGTGACAACGGTATCGAGTTGCGTGTGCACCCGACACTGGTGCCGACTAAGCGTCTGATCGCCAATGTAGAAGGCGCCATGAATGCCGTGTTGGTGCAAGCAGATGCCGTGGGTTCGACACTTTATTACGGTAAGGGTGCGGGCGCTGAGCCGACGGCTTCTGCGGTAATCGCCGATCTGGTTGATGTCACCCGTCTGTCGACGGCTGATCCGGAAAACCGCGTGCCGCACCTGGCCTTCCAGCCGGATGCTTTGGTTAACTTGCCGATTCTGCCGATTGGTGAAATCGAATGTGGTAACTACTTACGCCTGCGTGTGGCTGACCAGCCGGGCGTACTAGCGGAGATCACCCGCATTCTGGCCGACCGTAACATCTCGATCGATGCGCTGCTGCAGCGCGAGCCTGAAGAAGGCGAAGACCAGACCGATCTGATCATCCTGACGCATGTTTGCCGTGAGCAGGATGTGCTGAACGCCATGGATGTGATCGGCAAGCTGCCGGTGGTGAAGGGTGCAGTGACGCGTCTGCGTCTGGAAAACCTGCAGTAATTTAGCTGTTGAAATTGAAAAGGGTAGGCTCATCACCTACCCTTTTATTTTGCCTAGACATTCTGTTGGGTTAATTTGGTGTGAATCCAGACTCACTTGAAAAGCTCGTTTCCTGGAAGATGCCCTTTGGCAAACATGCAGGAACCTTGCTGGCTGATCTGCCAGGTAGTTACCTGGCATGGTTTGCGCGCGAGGGTTTTCCAGGCGGCGAGATTGGCCAGTTGCTGGAACTGATGCACACGATCGATCATAATGATCTTCGAGGCTTGCTTGACCCGATAAAACAGGCGCAGGCGAAGCGTTAGCGCTTATCTATGAAAGACACCAAGGGCCCCACAACCCAAGCAACTGCTCATCGTACTCATGCATGGGGATCGAAAGGTTTCGACTAAAGAACTCGCGAGGCAAATCGGTTGCAAGAGGGTGGAGCCGTGCAAGCCAGAGGTAGCGGCGATTTAGGATTGCTGGCCTTTCAGCCGGTTGCGTTGGATGAAGCCCGTATTTATATTGGCTCATCCGACTTTTTAAGTTGTTAGTCGAGTAGTATGGGACACACTCATTTTTTTAAGATTATGTGAACTTTCCATACGACAAAAGATTTTTAATATCCGGCCTGATTATGTTTATGCTTGGCCTGGTAGCGCCAATTTATTCACCACATGCAGTAGCGAAGATAGGTTTGTTGCAGGCCCATTTAATTGGCGTGTTGCAAGCTTTAGTTTTCTTTTCATTTGCGTGGATGTGGCCGCAGTTGTCATTGCCCAAATTCACCAAATCCATTGCTACCCTATCCCTGTATATATCCCTTTGGACCAACTGGGTTGGAACACTGTTTGTGGGTATCTTTGGCGCTGGAAAAGAACAATATATTGTCAATCAAGATCTCGTTCCAGGTGCCACAGGGTTCTGGAACTTAGCAACCCTTCTGCTAATTAATCTCTCCCAGTTGGCTGTATTAGCAGTTTTGCTAGCTATTATTGGTTTCTTGGGATGCACATGGACAGCCAAAAGGGAAAAGGCTGCCAACTTAATTTCGATGGCAGTTTTTGTAGTTCTGCTGCTAATCAGTGTATTTCAAACCTTCAATCCGGAATATTCAAACGGATAAAGAGGGAATACGCGACATCCTGTTTCATCAAGTCTGACTTCATGCCACTACTATTGAAGCATCAGGATTAATCGCGGACATTGAGTCTTTTAAGGCCGAATTCTGTAAAATTGATGCTTTATCGGTTTTGAGTGCATTCCATGCGTTATATCTCCACGCGCGGCCAATCGCCGGCACAAGGTTTCTGCGACATTCTGCTGGGCGGCCTGGCGCCGGACGGTGGTTTATATCTGCCGGAAAGCTATCCGCAAATTACCCGTGCCGAGCTAGATACCTGGCGTGGTCTGTCATATGCGGATCTGGCCTTTGCGGTGCTGAGCAAGTTCATTACGGATATTCCTGCGGAAGATCTGAAAGCGATCTGTCAGAAGACCTATACACCACAGGTTTACTGCTACACGCGTGACGGTAGTAACGCTAAAGACATCACGCCGATTACCTGGCTAAATCAAAATCGCCTGGGACTGCAGGAATTGTCGAACGGCCCAACTTTGGCCTTTAAAGACATGGCCATGCAGTTGCTGGGCAACCTGTTTGAATATGTGCTCAAGCAGCGTGGAGAAGCTATTAATATTCTGGGCGCAACGTCTGGTGATACCGGTTCGGCTGCGGAATACGCGATGCGCGGCAAGGCCGGTGTAAAAGTATTCATGCTGTCGCCAGACGGCAAGATGTCCGCCTTCCAGCGTGCACAAATGTACTCGCTGCAAGACGAGAACATCTATAACCTGGCCGTGCGCGGCATGTTTGATGATGCGCAGGATATCGTTAAAGCAGTATCGAACGATGCGGCTTTTAAAGCCAAATACCGTATCGGCGCAGTGAATTCGATCAACTGGGCACGTGTTGCAGCCCAGATCGTGTATTACTTCCAGGGCTACTTCCTGGCAACCCAGCACAATGATCAGCAAGTTGCGTTCTGTGTGCCGTCGGGTAACTTTGGCAACATCTGCGCGGGGCATATTGCGCGCCAGATGGGTTTGCCAATCGCGAAGCTGATTCTTGCAACGAATGAAAACAATGTGCTCGACGAGTTCTTCAGCACGGGTATCTATCGCCCACGTGCAACGGCTGAGACGCATGTGACTTCTAGTCCATCGATGGATATTTCGAAGGCATCGAACTTCGAGCGTTTCATCTTTGATCTCGTGGGTCGTGATGGGGCTAAAGTACGTGAGCTCTGGGCTAAGGTCGACACCGGTGGCGCTTTTGATCTTAACGGTACGCCGTATTGGGCTGATATTGCCAAGTACGGCTTTGCATCGGGTTCAAGCACGCATGCGGATCGCCTGACTACGATTCGTGAAGTCTGGGAGCAGTATCAGTTGGTGATCGATACGCACACTGCCGATGGTGTAAAGGTTGCTCAGGAACAGATCAAAGAACTGCCGCAAGGTATTGCGATGGTCGTGCTGGAAACGGCGCAGCCCGCCAAGTTTGCTGAAACGATTCAGCAAGCGATTGGTCAGTTGCCGCAACCGCCGAAAGGTCTGGAGCATCTGGAAGGTTTGCCGCAACGGGTGGAAGTGATTGATCCGGACGTGAATGTGGTCAAGGCATTCATCCAGCAGCACGTGTCGGTTTAAGTGGCTGTGTTCAGATAAACGTCTGCGGTCAGCAGCGCATCGTATTCAGCCGGATTGCTGGGCTGAATCTTGAACAGCCAGGCGACGTAGGCATCTTCGTTGATGCTTTCAGGCGCATCCGCCGCCGCTTCGTTTATAGCGACGATCTTGCCGCTCATGGGCGCGAAGACATCCGAAGCCGTTTTGACAGACTCGACCGTGGCGACTTCTTTACCGGCCGAAACTTCAGCACCTACTTCGGGGAGCTGCACAAAGACCAAGTCGCCCAGGGTTTCCTGAGCGTGATCGGTAATACCAACGGTAATGGTGCCGCTGTCGTCCCGGCGGGCCCATTGGTGTTCGGGAGAGTAGCGGAGGTCGGTAGGGGCATTCGACATAGTTGTCCTGTTTTTTTGCGAGTACGAATTAGATATTAAACGGGGGCGTCTTTGAAGCGCATCGACAGATCGATGGCGCGCACGTCCTTGGTCAGCCCGCCAATGGAGATGCGGTCCACGCCGGTTTCGGCGATGGCGCGTACGGTGTCGAGGCTAACGCCACCGGAGGCTTCCAGTTTGGCCTGTGTGCCGGTCTTGGTAGCCCAGGCATCGCGATGGGCAACACCTTCACGCATCATGGCCAGATCGAAATTGTCGAGCAGCAGGAAGTCTGCGCCAGCAGCGAGTGCTTCATCGAACTCGGTGATGGATTCGACTTCAACCTGAATAAAACGGCAGCGGTTTTTGTGCTGGCTAGCAACTGCCTGAGCCGCTTTAACGGCAGGGGTGATGCCACCTGCCGCGAGAATATGGTTTTCTTTGATCAGGATGGCATCCCACAGGGCCAGTCGGTGGTTGCCACCACCGCCAACGCGCACAGCATATTTTTGTGCAAAACGCAGACCGGGAATGGTTTTACGTGTATCAACAATCTGCGCTTTCGTGCCAGCGACGGTTTCTACAAAGGTGGCGGCTCGTGTAGCTACCCCAGAGAGCAGTTGCAGGAAGTTGAGCGCGGCACGTTCGCCGGAAAGCAGGGCGCGTGATGGACCGTGAATTTCGCAGAGCAAGGTATCTGGCCCCACGTGGTCGCCTTCCTGCACGAGCCAGTTGATGCGGATGCTGGTGTCTATCTCGGCAAAGCAGCGGTTAAACCAGGGTATGCCGCAAATGACGGCCGGTTCGCGAACGATAACGGTAGCGATGCTGCTGTTACCGGCGGGTACCAGTTCCGCAGTAAGATCACCGGCGCCGATGTCTTCGGCTAAAGCGGCGCTGACGTTGCGGGCGATTTCCGGGTCAAGGGGGATAGGGAAGTCTGGAATAGTCATATCAGATCAGTGAATTCAATAAAGTACGGGCGGCCATAATGACTTCGCTGGCGGTGAGGCCGAGCGGCCCCTCGCCAGATTCAACACAGACATCAGCCGCAGCACCGTGTAACCAGACAGCAGCACACAGAGCCTGTTCCGGCGCCATGCCTTGAGCAAGTAGTGCCGTAGTGATACCGGTGAGCACATCACCCATGCCGGCCGTGGCCATGCCCGGGTTGCCGGTGGTGTTGACCCACCAGCGACCATCCGGTGTGGCAATGATGCTGCCGCAGCCTTTGAGCACGACGGTCGCGTGGTATTTGGCAGCGATGTCACGTGCTGCATTAATACGGTCTGCTTCAATGGCAGGAATATCCGTACCGAGCAATGCAGCGGCTTCACCGGGGTGTGGTGTGAGCAGGGTGGGTTCATCGCGTTGCAGGACGTCATCAAGCAACGTAGGCAATAGGACGAGGGCATCTGCGTCCAGAATCAGCGGCCCTTCAAAATCCAGCGCGCTGGCGAGCACGGCACGCGATACCTCTGTACGGCCTAGACCGGGGCCCACGCCGAGCGCTGTGAGCGGGGCATCGCGCAGACTGGCAGGATCGCGGAACATGATTTCCGGTTGAAACGGGTCTAGCGTTGGCGCACCAGATTGCTGCGCATTACCCAAGCCGGCTGCATAGACACGCCCAGCCCCTGTATGCAAGGCGCTGCGGGCGGCAAGAATCAAGGCGCCAGCCATAGACGGTGAGCCGCCCAACAACCCGGCGCTACCGGCAACGCCTTTATTGGCATTGAGTGCCCGTTGCGGCAGATCGTCTGCCCAGAGATCAGGGTCGTTGAGATTGCCTGAATCGTTATCCGGGGCCAGAGTTAGTAAGGTTGGATCGATATCCAGATCACAGACTTGCACCTCACCACTGTGGTCTGGGCCATCTGCAGTCAGTAGCCCCGGCTTGTTCGCGATAAAGGTCAGCGTATGCGTGGCAGTGATGCAAATATCCTGGGCAAATCCGGTGTCGCTATTAAGTCCGGAGGCAATATCTAGGGCCAGTAGCGGAATATCGTCCAGCAAGCTGAGCGTATTGGCCGCTTCGATCCATGCCGCATAAGGTGCGGTGAGCGGTTGGTTGAGACCTATGCCAAACAGGCCATCGATAATCAGGCTAAAACGGTAGCGTGTGGCCTCGGGAATTTCCTGGCGCAAAATGCCGCCAGCCGCTATAAATGCAGCATGTGCCGCTTTGGCATCCATCGGGGTGTGTTCAGTGGCCACCTGACCGACACAAACGCAGCCATAACCCAGCGCCATGAGTTCGTGGGCGCAGACCAGGGCATCGCCCCCATTGTTGCCCGGGCCGACCAGTATCAAAATCGGGTCAGGTCGGTCGCCAGTCAGTTCTCGTACCCATTGGGCCGCCGCTTTCCCGGCTGCCTGCATGAGGGATAGACCGGGGTTTTGCGTCTGGAAGGCGCTTTCGACCGCCCGGATGCCACGAATGGTCAGCAAACGGGTGTGATTAGGGGTCAATTCAAAGGGGTGCAATTGGGCTGAATCCACGGTTTTGCCGCCGGTCAGTGATAAAGCCTTATTTTATCCTGCCGCAGGGGCCTGTCCGCTATAATTCAACCTTCTTTTTAGTCTCTTCGGTGGCGTACAGGCGGCTTGGCAACAATGGGCCTTGTCCTGTGTTTACCGCTTATCTGGGTCTCGCTCATGTCGTCTGTGATTGCTCTCCGTGGTGCTGCTGCACTTTCCGAATTCCGCACCCAACGTTTGGTGGAAAAACTGAAGACGGCCTGGCCGGCAATTAACGGGATCGAGAGTGACTATCTCTATCTGGTCGAGCTTTCAGCACCGCTGGATGCGCCTGAAACCGAGCGACTCAATGCCGTGCTTGAAGCCACAGGTGTTGCTGCTGAACTGACGAATGCTTTTATCGTGGCACCGCGCCTGGGAACGATTTCTCCCTGGTCTTCCAAGGCTACCGATATCCTGCGCCATTGTGGTCTGGCCAATGTCGTCCGCGTTGAGCGCGTTATTCGCTTTATGCCATTGGCGGGCAAAAAGACGCCATCGGCTGCAGAGCGCACGGCGCTGGCAGCACTATTGCATGACCGTATGATTGAGACGGTGCTCGATACCGTGCAGGCAGCGCATGCGTTGTTTGATCAGGTGGCACCGCGTCCGCTGGCAACGGTAGATATGTTGATGGGTGGTAAAGCAGCACTGGAAGCTGCCAACCGCGATATGGGTCTGGCGTTGTCGGATGACGAAGTCGATTACCTGCTTAATATTTTTACCGAAGCAGGGCGCAACCCAACGGACGTGGAGCTGATGATGTTTGCCCAGGCAAACTCGGAGCACTGCCGTCATAAGATTTTTAATGCGGATTGGATCATCGATGGCGTGACGGAAGCCAAGTCACTGTTCGGCATGATTCGCGACACGCATAACAAAACACCACAAGGTACGATTGTTGCCTATTCGGATAACGCCGCCATTATGGAAGGCGCCGAAGTCGAGCGCTTCTATCCTGCGGCTGATGGCACTTATGCTTTTAGCAAAGAACTCACGCACTATCTGGCTAAGGTAGAAACACATAACCACCCGACGGCTATTTCGCCGTTCCCGGGGGCAGCAACGGGATCCGGTGGCGAGATTCGTGATGAGGGTGCAACCGGCCGTGGTTCCAAGCCGAAGGCAGGTCTTTGTGGCTTTACTGTTTCAAACCTGAATCTGCCGGATGCCAAGCAGCCTTGGGAACGCCCGGCCAGCAAACCGGATCGTATCGCCAGCGCGCTGGACATCATGATTGAAGGCCCGATTGGCGCCGCAGCATTTAACAACGAGTTCGGGCGTCCGAATCTGGCGGGTTACTTCCGCACCTATGAGCAAGTGGTGGGTGATACCGTGCACGGTTATCACAAGCCGATCATGATTGCCGGTGGCGTGGGTTCGATTCAGGCTGAGCAATCGTTCAAGCAGGAAAGCTTTGAGCCGGGCACGCTCTTTGTGCAACTCGGTGGTCCGGGCATGCTGATTGGTCTGGGCGGTGGCGCTGCCTCGTCGATGGCATCGGGTAGCAACCAGGCCGATCTGGATTTTGCTTCCGTACAACGTGGCAACCCGGAAATCGAACGTCGTGCTCAGGAAGTGATTGATCGCTGCTGGCAGATGGGTGCCGATAACCCGATTCTTTCAGCCCATGACGTGGGTGCGGGTGGCCTTTCAAATGCCATGCCGGAATTGGCTCATTCGGGTGGTGTCGGTGCGCGTTTCGAGTTGCGTGCCATCCAGAGTGAAGACCCAGGCATGAGCCCAGCTGAACTGTGGTGTAACGAAGCGCAAGAACGTTACGTGCTGGCTATTGCTGCTAAAGATATTGAACGCTTTGCGGCGCTCTGCGAACGCGAGCGTTGTCCGTTTGCGGTTGTTGGTACGGCTACTGTTGAAGGCCAGCTGATCGTGAGTGACAGCCTGTTCAACAATCATGCTGTCGATATGTCGATGCATGCCTTGTTGGGTAAACCGCCACGCATGACGCGAGATGTGACCCATACAGCAGAGCAGGCTGCTCCACTGGATGCTGATGCGATCGAATTGAAAGAAGCAGCATATCGCGTGATGCGTCTGCCGTCCGTCGCCGATAAATCATTCCTCATCACCATTGGTGATCGCAGCGTGGGTGGGTTAACTGCTCGGGACCAGATGGTAGGTCCGTGGCAAGTGCCCGTGGCCGACGTCGCTGTTACGGCGATGGGTTACAACACCCGCCTGGGTGAAGCCTATGCCATGGGTGAGCGTACACCTGTTGCCGTACTCGATGCACCCGCCTCCGGTCGTATGGCGGTGGGTGAAGCACTGACTAATCTGGCAGCTGCCCGCGTAAACACGATGGCGGATATCAAACTGTCTGCTAACTGGATGGCGGCTGCTGGCGCGCCGGGTGAAGATGCACGCCTCTTCGATACCGTTAAGGCCGTCTCTGATTTGTGTCAGGCGATTGATGTCGCCATTCCTGTGGGCAAGGATTCACTCTCGATGCGTACGCGCTGGGATGAGAACGGGAAGCCACAGGAAGTGGTGTCACCGCTTTCACTGATCGTTACTGCTTTTGCCCGTGTGCCGGATATCGCCCAGACGCTGACGCCCGAACTGAATCGTGATGAAGCAGATACTGAACTGGTTCTGATTGATCTGGGTAATGGTAAGAACCGCTTGGGCGGTTCAGCGCTAGCGCAAGTGTTTGATGCTACCGGTGATGATGCGCCGGATGTGGATGATCCACAGCAATTGAAGGCTTTCTATGCTGCCGTTCAGTCGCTGAACGAAGATGGCCTGCTGTTGGCTTATCACGACCGTTCGGATGGTGGCCTCTTTGCTGCTGCAGCGGAAATGGCTTTTGCCTCTCGTTGTGGCGTGACGCTGAATGCCGACATCCTCTGTTATGACCCAATGGATCAGGACGTCGATTACGACAAGAAGCCAGGTATTCTGCTAGGCCGTCGTAATGAGCGCCTGCTACGCGTGTTGTTTAGTGAAGAACTGGGCGCGCTGATCCAGGTGCGTCGTACTGATCGTGAAGCGGTGATGGCACGTCTGCGCACGCATGGCCTGTCGCGTTTCTCTGAAGTCGTGGGCTATCCGAATCAGACTGATGAGATCCGTGTCTCTCATCTGGGTAAAACCGTTCTGGCTGAATCGCGTATCGAATTGCAGCGCGCCTGGTCGGAAACGTCATTCCGTATTCAGTCGCTGCGTGACAACCCGGATTGCGCACAAGCTGAATACGACCGTATTTTGGATACGAATGATCGTGGCCTGTTTGCAGCACTGTCGTTTGATCCATCAGAGAATGTGGCCGCACCATTTATCAATAGTGGGGCCCGACCACGTGTGGCCATTCTGCGGGAGCAGGGCGTTAACGGCCAGGTAGAAATGGCCGCCGCATTTGATCGCGCCGGCTTTACCGCGATTGATGTTCACATGAGCGACCTGCTCACCGGTCGTGTCGCGCTTGATAAGTTTGCCGGTCTGGCTGCGTGTGGTGGTTTCTCGTACGGTGACGTATTGGGTGCGGGCCAGGGTTGGGCACGAACGATCTTGTTCAATGAACGTCTGCGCGAAGGCTTTGCAGGCTTCTTCCAGCGTAGTGATACCTTTGCGCTGGGCGTTTGTAACGGTTGCCAGATGATGAGCACCTTACAGGATCTGATTCCGGGCGCGGACCATTGGCCACGCTTTGTCCGTAACCTGAGCGAGCAGTTTGAAGCCCGTCTGGTCATGGCCGAAGTGCCGAACTCGCCATCGCTATTCATGGCGGGTATGCAGGGCAGCAAGCTGCCAGTGATTGTTTCTCATGGTGAAGGCCGTGCCAAGTTTGCCAAGGACGACGATCTGACTAAAGTGCCGGTGGCACTGCGTTACATCGACAGCCAGGGTGCAGCGACCGAACGTTATCCGTTCAACCCGAATGGCTCGCCGCAGGGCGTTGCTGGTGTGACGACACCGGATGGTCGTTTTACGGTGATGATGCCGCACCCGGAACGCACATTCCGTACGCTGCAAATGTCGTGGTACCCGGGCCAGTTCGGCGAAGTCTGGGGCGAAGATGGTCCATGGCTGCGTATGTTCCGCAATGCACGTAAATCGCTGGGCTGATGTTGTACGCAGCCTAAATAAAAACGGGAGGCCTTGGCCTCCCGTTTTTATTGGCGTTGATTCAGATTACTGAATCTTGGCGCTCTGGCGTTGCTTGGCGATTTGTTGCTGGAACTCTTGTTCCTGAATCGCTTGTGACAGTTGACCCTTAACCTGGTCGAATGGCGGCGGCGTCAGTGGACGACGGTCTTCCACCAGAATGACGTGCCAGCCGAAGTCCGACTTAACCGGTTCGGTTGTGTACTTACCCTTGCCCAGTTTGGTCATCGCATCGCCGAAAGGCTTTACGAAATTGGTCGGCGCAGCCCAACCCAGATCACCGCCGTTATCTTTGGAGCCCGGATCAACCGAGTTCTGCTTAGCCAAGCTATCAAAGCTATCACCGGAGTTCAACTTACCGATAACTTCTTTGGCCTGTGCTTCGCTAGAAACCAGAATATGGCGGGTCTTGAATTCTTCTTTGCCCATGCCGGCATTGATCTGCGTATAGGCTTGCTTGAGCTGGGCATCCGAAACTGGGTGCTTCTGTGCAAAGCTAGCCATGTAGGCACGGATCAGTACGTTCTGCTCAGCCAGCTTCATGGCTGCCTGGATGTCGGCTTGTGAACCGATGCCGGCTTTCTTGGCATCTTGCAGAATCAGTTCGCGCTGGATCAGTTCTTCACGTACGGCATTGCGTAGCTCAGGAGTGTCTTTAGCGCCTTGGGCAACACGCTCACCGACGAGCAGGTTAGCCAGTGATTGAGGAATGGCTGTGCCATTGACAGTGGCAACAGCGGCTGGTGCAGCGTATACAGGCGCAGCAGACAGAATAGCAGCAGCGATTAGTGTAGAAACCAGCGTAGTCGGGCGCAAAGCTTTCAGATTCATGTTTTATTCCTAATGTCAGTGAGGCACGCTCGATCAGAGCGTTACCTATTTGTGCAGCATAAAGCGTGATAGCTTTCTTGGCTAGTCTTTTTGTGCTTCTTAAGACGGGCTTAAGGCTTAGGCGGGCAGTACTTTTTTGAAAGGACGAACCACAACCTTGCTGTAGACGCCGGCAGCGACGTAGGGATCTGCCTCAGCCCAGGTTTGCGCATCGGCCAGCGAGGAAAACTCCGCGACAATGGCGCTGCCCGTAAATCCGGCGGGGCCGGGATCTGGTGAATCTACTGCAGGGAATGGGCCTGCGAGTACCAGGCGACCTTCAGCCTGCAAGGCTTGTAGACGCGCGACATGCTCCGGGCGGACGGAGAGTCTTTTTTCTAGGGAGTTTGGTGTGTCTTCGCCAACGATCAGATAAAGCATCAGTGTGTTCCTTCCTTAGGGAGATGTTTAGCCATATAGAGACCTTGGGCCAACACAAAGAGCAGCATGAGGCCCATGCCGCCGAAAAGTTTAAAGCTAACCCAGGTGTCTGTATCAAAGTTGTAGGCGACAGCCAGATTGAGGCAGCCCATAACAGTAAAGAACACAATCCACAGGTTATTGAGGCGAGACCACATAGCGGCTGGTAGCTCAACTTGGTGTCCCATCATGGAACGTACCAGGTTCTTCTTCATGAACTGGTTGGACACCAGAAAGACAATAGCGAACAGCCAGTAAAGAATGGTGGGTTTCCACTTGATGAACGTTTCATCCTGTAGCCAAATCGTTGCACCACCGAACACGACAACCAGCCCTAAGCTTACCCATTGCATGGGATCGACCTTCCGGGTTTTAAACCATGTCCAGGCGATAAGGGCTGCTGTGGCCACAATGGCAACGCCTGTTGCCACATAGATACCGGCAACTTTGAAGGCGACAAAAAAGAGCAGGATAGGCAGGAGGTCGAAAAGAATTTTCATGGATGAGTTATTGGGGGAGAGAGAGGGGGCTGGCAAGTGATGCATCTGCCGCTGTATTTTGAAAGGGTAGGATGCCAAGGCAGGGAGCTTCCAGGCGTTCTTTCAATGTTTGGATGTTGTCATCCATTGCCTGAAAAGTCGGATCCATCTGATTGCCGATCCAACCTGCAAACCTGAGGCCATGTTGTTTAATAGCGCTTGCGGTGAGCAATGCATGGTTAAGGCAACCGAGACGCAGGCCGACAACAAGGATAACCGGTATATCGAGTATCTGGATGAGATCGGGTTGTGTCAGCGAATCGGAAAGCGGTGCATAAAGACCACCAACGCCTTCTACCAGAATGAAGTCCGCCACTGATTGGGCAGATTTAAAGCTCTGGAGGATAGGCGGGGTGGTGATTTCAACGCCAGCCAGACGCGCTGCAATATGGGGCGAGAGGGGTTCAGAGAGCAACCAGGGGTTTACCGTACGAGTCGGCAGCACAACATTACTTGCCGCCATGAGACGTACAACATCATCATTCTGGCCGCTCGCATCGGTGCCGGCTGCTACAGGCTTTAAGCCAATAGTATGTAACCCCTGCTGCGCAGCTGTGGCAAGTAACGCGCAAGTGGCATGAGTTTTGCCAATCTCGGTATCGGTGCCAGTGATGAAGAATGCTTGGGCCATGGTGAATCGCTTAGCGTTTTCGGGCATGAATCGTTAGCACTTCGTAGCTTAGCGGTAAACCGCGCGAGGTTCTCAAACCCTCATAGGCTTCGACGAGTTGCGTTAGGGTCTGACGAGTTAACACGGGTGTTGTGTGGTTGGGCAGATGGTTGGCGCCAACACCCCGAATGGAATGGCGCAAGGCTTTAAAGTTTTCGTGCCATGTCGTCATCTGCGTCGAAGCCAGCGACAGTATCTCTATATCAGCAGCGGCTAACGCGGATTGTATTTGTGCACTCGAAGTGCAGCGTAGCAAATGCTGATCCGGATTCAAGCCACAAGCCTGCAACCCATGGGCGAGTTCCTGAAAGGTGCCACTAAGCAGTGTGCTAACAAAGAGGTCGCCTTGGGGCTTGAGTATGCGGGTCGCTTCTTTAGCTGCTAAGGCCGGGTCACACCATTGCCAGGCAAGGCTGGAAAGATATGCGTCGATTTTGCCGGTGCAGACCGGAAGATTTTCGAGATTGGCATTGATACCTAAAGCTTTTAGATCTACCGGTAATTGGTCCAACATGCGCTCGGCAAAATCCACGGCAATGAATTCTGCAGCGGGATAGATTGGCACTAGTTGTGCCAGGCAGTAACCCGTGCCGCAGCCTGCATCGAGTAAGCGCCCATCAAAGTTTGCGGATAGTTTCGTTTTGATTAACGCTGTGAGTGATGTTGCAACCTGATGCTGTAGCGTACCAACGGCATCGTAAGATGATGCAGCACGATTAAAACTCTGACGAACCTGGTTCATAAGGTGCTGACCAGTCTATTGGCAATTTGCTCGGCGTGCGTTAAAGGTAACGCATGACTTGCTTGTTCAATGGTCGTAAGCGGCGCCTTGAGCTCGCTGGCTAACCATTGTGCTGCTGCCAAAGGCACGACATTGTCGCCAGATCCGTGAATGAGTGCGATGGGCGGCAGTTCGGTTTGTGAATTGCATGTCGCTCTTAAGTCGATCGTGCGTAAAAACTTGAGCCCCGCTGACAGGCGCTCAGCATCGGGTTCGGACTGGTTCTGTAACGCTTCGGTGAGCTTGCGGTCACGTACGGCTGTGTTGTCACCAAGACGGATGAGTGAAGAAAAGCGTTTCAGTAGTGTGGCAGGACTTTCAATCAGTCTCTGATCAAAATCATCTAAAAGCGTAGCCGGTTGACCGAGTTCCCAATCCGGACGATTCATAAAGCAGGGTGTGCTGCTAATGAGCGTCAGCGAAGAGACCCGCTCCGGGAAGCAGAGCGCATAGGCTAAGGCGAGCTCGCCACCCAACGACCAGCCGATCAGATGGGCGGTGTCCGGCAAGGTTTCGAACAGCGATTCAATGGCAGTCAGTTGTGAGATGTTGCCGTTAAGCGGTAGTGCTAGTGTTTCTATCGGTAAAGTGATGCCACGTTGTCGAAGTTGTTCGATAACCAAGCCCCAGATGCCAGGCAGGAAACCCCAGCCGTGGAGCAGTACCATGGGCGCTTGCGTGGTCATGGGCAGGATCGTCCGATGGCATTCACTAGACCTTGTATGTGGTCGGGCGTATGTGCTGCAGACAACGAGATACGTAAGCGCGCCGAACCGGCGGCAACCGTTGGTGGCCGAATCGCAGGCACCCAATAACCCTGGTCAAGCAGGCGTGATGCAAGCTTCAAAGTGGTTTCATTGTCGCCGATAACGAGCGCTTGAATACCAGTGCGCGAAGGCAGCAGGCTGTAAGGTAAATTGAGTGCAGCAATGCCCGCTCTGAACGCAGCAATGTTGTCGTTAAGCTGGGTGCGGAGTTCATCGCCCAGGATGATTCGTTGCAACGAGGCAAGCAAGGCGCCGGCAACCATCGGGCTGGCACCGGTGGTGTAGATATAGGTACGTGCGCGCTGAATCAGCCATTCCACGAGATCCCGACTACCCGCGACAAAGGCACCGGATACACCAGCGGCTTTGCCCAGGGTGCCGATCATAATGAGACTCGGATGAGCTGGCAGTCTGGCATCAGCAATGCTGCCACGCCCTTGAGGCCCCAGAACGCCCAGGCCATGGGCATCGTCAACAACAAGCCATGCATCATACTGAATGGCGAGGTCTAGCAATGCTTGTAAAGGTGCTTCGTCACCATCCATGCTGAAGACGCTATCGGTAACAATTAGACGCGCACTGCCTTCAGCAACTGGCGTATTTGCCAGTTTGCGAGCCAAATCGTCCATATCGGTATGTTGATAGCGCACATGTTGCGCGCGTGACAGCAAGGCGCCATCGATCAGTGAGGCATGGTTGACACGGTCGGCAAAGATCACATCATGCCGGTCGGCCAGCGTAGTTAGTACGCCCAAGTTGGCAAGAAACCCGGATGGAAAATAAACGGCGGCTTCGCGTTGTGCAAAGTCAGCGCAGGCTTGTTCCAGCGTTGCAAAAATACCGAGACGTCCGCTAACCAGTTGTGATGCGCCAGCACCAACCCCCCATTGTTCGATGGCTGTCATGGCCCCCTGTTTGAGTGCGGCATCATTGGCCAGGCCGAGATAATCGTTGCTGGCAAACGCAATCAGTTTGCGGCCATTGAGCAACATCTCTGGCCCGCAGGGGTTTTCCGGGGTCTTGCGTTCCCGTTTCAGAAAGTCGGCTTCAAGTTTGGCTAATGCCGCGGAGAGATCGCTCGGTTTCATAGCTCGTTCTTGTCGCGATCAGGCCAGCGTTGCATTGAGCGCAGAGTGCATTTGCTCGGCAAGCCATTCGGCATCTGATTCACTCAGCACATAAGGGGGCATCAGATAAATCGTGTTGCCAATGGGGCGCACGAGGATGCCGCGTTCCATAGCTGCTGCAAAGTAGCGCCGACTGAAGTCGGCCTGCGAGGTATCAACATCCATCGCCCAGATCATGCCGGTATTGCGGAAATGGCGGACGGCGGAATGGGTAGCCAGTGGCTGCAATGCTTTAGTGATGGCGCTACTTAAGTGGCGATTTTGTTCGAGCGTATCGTCCGTGTCGAAAATATCCAGTGTGGCCAGTGCGGCGCTACAAGCTAACGGGTTGCCTGTGTACGAATGTGAGTGCAGGAAGCCGCGCCGAACATCATCGTCCCAGAATGTCTGGTAAACGGTGTCGCTACTTAACACCACGGATAGCGGCAGATAGCCACCGGTAATGCCTTTGGATAGACAAAGCAGATCAGGGCGAATGCCGGCTTGTTCGTGGGCAAAGAAGGTGCCGGTTCGGCCAAAACCCACAGCAATTTCATCGCAGATCAGATGCGCCTGATATTGATCACATAAAGCGCGTGCCCGCTGTAGGTAGCGCGGGTGATGCATGGCCATACCTGTAGCACACTGAACTAGTGGCTCTATGATGAGGGCGGCAATTTTTCCCGCGCGTGCAACAAAGAGTGCTTCAAGTGCGTCGGCTGCTCGATTGGCAACATCTTCTGCACTCTCGCCGGATTGTGCCAGGCGGGTATCGGGCGAAGGGGCCAGGTGTACGTGTTCATTACGAATAAGTGGCGCGTAGGCGTCACGGAAAAGAGCGATGTCCGTTACGGAAAGTGCACCCACGGTTTCGCCGTGATAGCTGCCCTGTAAGCAGAGAAATTCCTGCTTCTGGGTTTGACCACTGTTCTGCCACGCATGGAAGGACATCTTGAGCGCGATTTCAGTTGCGCTGGCGCCATCGGAGGCAAAGAAGGCATGGCCGAGTGCACCACCGGTTTTGGCTGATAGACGTTCGGCAAGTTCAATGGCGGGCTGGTGTGTAAAGCCTGCCAGCATGACGTGCTCTAGCTTGCTGAGCTGATTAGTAATGGCAGCATTAATGCGCGGGTTGCCGTGACCAAATAGATTAACCCACCAGGAGCTGATGGCATCGAGATAGCGCTTGCCTTCGAAGTCTTCGAGCCAGACACCCTCTGCGCGCGCAACAGGCACCAGCGGCAGTGCCGGATGGTGCTTCATCTGTGTGCACGGATGCCAGACCGCAGTCAGGCTTCGATGGAGCCAGTCGGTATTGGCCGTCATATCAGTGCAGGATGCTCGGCTGTGCCGCAACCGATTCTGGCATTTCCAGATGCGCCAGTTCGCCATCGGCGTTGGCATACATGGGTGAGCCGCAATCGTCGCAGTACTCCATCGGGAAACGATGATCGTGCGACACGATATCGGTGACGCCGAGGGAACGGAGTACCTGTTCTATCTCTCCGGGCATATCGCCTTGTTCATCTTCAATGCCGAGCAAGGGCCAGACGACGCCGTGATAAAGCACATCATCGTTATGTGGCCCCAGGCCGATCCGGTACTCTTCCAGGCGCTGTGCGTAGAAGGGTCCAATGACGGCCCGTTGCTTTTCCGGCGGCAGATCAATCGCTTCTGTGAGGAAGCGTACGCAGGCTTCTATGGAGTGCGGACGAGAGGCACGGTCGGCATCTGCGCAAGCCGCATGAAATGCCTCAGGTAATAGAACGGTGACGCGGCAGCCTGCGAGCAGCGGCTCGAGAATCTTCAGTGTTTGGGCGGACCAGACCTGGGCGATTTCGCCACGTTCATTCAGCTGCAATGATGTGCTGGCGGCACGTGGTTCTTGCCAGCGGAAGATAGCTTCTCCGCGAGGCACTGATACGGCTGCAATCAGATAACGGGTGTCGGACAGAAAGCGGCTGGTTTCTTCCGTGGCCTGTGCGTGAAGTGGCGTTGCTTTGCTGGTCACGAAGGATTCGGCCAGATTACGCGTGAGTTGCGCTAACTGGGTGAACTCTCGTGGAATCTGATCCGGACCTACCAGCATGCCCAATAGGGCGACATCCGCATGGCGGGTCAGCACTATCGTTTTGAGCGCATCGGCGAGGGCTGTCTGATCTTTAGCTGAGAGCACTGGAGCAGGAATGGCATAGCGGGACCAGGTGAGCAGCGGGCACGCGATGAGCAGCACATCCCGTGCTTCACCCTTGATAGTCATCACGGTGGATTCCACGGCAGATTCAATGGTGTCCATTAGGGCATCGTGAGCTACGGGCTCGCCTTCGCTCAGCCGGTTGAGCACTGTATTCAGTGCATCATCATCCCCATCGGCCAGCAACTGTTCTACCAGGCTTTGCAAGCGGGCATGCCAGTGGGTCCGTTCAATACGGCTTCCTGCCTGGGCAAGTCCGGTTCCAAGCCAGCTAAGCTGAGCCATTTCTCGGGACAGTCGGGAGCGTGAGCCATAAGGGGGTCGTTTCATCCCAATATTTTACCAAGCCTGGGTCCTGTGGCGGTCAGGAGGGAAAGAAACAGTTTGGTGCCATAATTTGCCCTAGCCTGTTTTATGGAAGAGGGTCATGCTTTTTTTACTGTCACCTGCTAAATCTCTGGATTTCGAGCCTGTTTCTGCTGATATTGCGCAGACTCAACCCCGTTTTCTTGATAAATCGGCACCGCTGATCGATATTTTGCGTAAACAGTCGCCGGCCCAGATTGCCGAGTTGATGTCGCTGAGCGACAAACTGGCGGTGCTGAATGTGACTCGTTATGCCGATTGGTCAGCAAAACACGCGCAACCAGAGGCAAAACAGGCCATCCTGGCTTTTAATGGCGATGTTTATGAAGGCCTGGATGCCCCCTCGCTCAACAAGAAACAGCTGGCTTATGTGCAGGATCACGTCCGTGTATTGTCCGGCCTTTATGGTGTATTGCGCCCCCTGGATCTGATGCGGCCTTACCGCTTGGAAATGGGGACCAAATTGGCTAACCCGGCCGGCAAGGATCTTTATGCCTGGTGGCGCGAGAGCAATACCGCAACGGTGCTGGCTGATCTCAAGGCAGCGGGCGAACCATTGATTAACACGGCCTCGGATGAGTACTTCAAATCCGTCGATCGCAAGGCTTTGGAGAAGGCCGGTGTGCCGGTGATTGATTGCGTCTTTGAAGACTTTAAAGATGGCAAGTTCAAGATCATCAGCTTTTACGCCAAGCGTGCACGCGGCTTATTTGTAAGGGCAGCTGCTGAAGGTAGCTGGAAAACACCAGCGGATCTCCAAAAGTTTGATGCCGAAGGCTATGGCTTTGTGCCGGCATCCTCGACAGAAAATAAATTAGTCTTCCGTCGCCGCGTTGCCTGAATGCGCGCCGAATAAATGAATCATCGCAGCATCGGGCGTCAGGATGGCAAAGGGGCAGGGGCGCTGTCGTGCACGTGCCAGTTTGAGCACCAGATTATCTCGGCTAATCAGCAGATCGGCCTGGCCGTATTGAGCCAATTCCAGAAACATCTGATCGTCAGGGTCCCGGCATTTGGGCAGCGCCGGCAATGCCGGGCTTTCATCGCTGGGGATTGGCAACACGGTGAGATGCGCTTGGTATCGTTGCAGCAGATACTGACGTCCGGTGGCATCCAGCCTAAATTGCGGATAACCGGTAACCCGTTCCAGCTCGGCCAGGGTGCTGTTGTTGGCGAGGCAGATGACACGGCCATCTTTAATAGCTTCAGCCAGTGTTGCCAGCGGTGGGGCTTGGAAATGAAACAGATCCATTACGACATTGGTATCGAGCACCAGTCGAGTCGGGGATGTCATGGCTGAACCGGTCGACACGTTAGCGCTTTCCGTCTGCGAGCGTTGCGGTGCTTGCTGTGCGGCCTATCGAGTGGATTTTCATCCCTCTGAACTTGCTCGAAGTGCATATGCTAGCGGTGTTCCCGCAGCAATGGCCATTACGCTGACCCCGAAACTGATGCGTATGAAGGGTACCGACGAAGCGGCGCCACGTTGTATTGCGCTGACGGGCGAGGTTGGTCAGCGGGTGGGTTGCAGTATTTATGCTGACCGGCCATCGCCTTGCCATGAGTTCAACCCTTGGGCAGCGTTGGGTATCGTTGATGATGCGTGTGACCGAGCGCGTCAGCGTCATGGCCTGCCGCCACTGCCTAAAAACTAAGCGCAATGATCAGACCAGTTTGAGTAGATCGGCATACGCCGTTTCAAACTGGGCCAGCCCGGCAGTCTGTAGATCTTGCCCCACCTGTTCCAGATCAATGCCCAGTGCACTAATGGCGATCAGTTGCTCATTCGCTGTATCAGTCGCATGATCCAGACGTTGTTCAGCAATGCCGTGATCACGGAAGGCGACAAGGGTGGCATCAGGAACGGTATTCACCGTTTGTGGGCCGATTAACTCCTCGACGTATAGCGTGTCGCGATAGGCTGGGTTTTTAACAGAGGTCGATGCCCAGAGCAGCCATTGTGGTTTAGCGCCAGCGTCTTTGAGGTCCGACTGCGAACCCGCTTGCTCATCAAGCCAGCGTTGGTAGGCGGTTTTGCAAAGCGCGATAGCGGTTTTGCCTTGAAGACTTTCTGGAAGCTTTGAATCCAGGGTGTTGTCAGTCCGGCTGACGAAAAAGCTGGCTACCGATGCGACATCACCGATACGCTCCGGAGTGCCTTGCTGTTGGCAATGAGCGATCCAGCGGCGCAACCCAGCTTCGTGTGCGGCTTGCACGGCTTCGAGTTGCTCCAGGGAGAAAATCAAAGTGACGTTAACGTTAATGCCCTGGGCAATCACTTCGGTGACTGCCTGGCAACCGGCTGCGGTGGCCGGAATTTTGATCATGGCATTCGGCCGGTTAATCTTTTTCCATAAACGTTGCGCCGCTGCCGTTGTGCCAGCCGCATCATGGGCCAGTGTGGGGGAAACTTCGAAGCTGACATAGCCTTGGTGTCCCTGGGTCTTTTTCCAGAGCGGCAGAAAAAGATCGCAAGCGGCCTGGATATCAGGTAGGACGACGGTTTCGAAACGGATCTCCGGGTTGTTTTCTATGCTGCGGGCCGCAGCAATCGCCGGTTGATAGGTGGCATCTTTGCTGAGGGCTTGCTGAAAAATGGCGGGATTAGACGTTAAGCCGGCAACAGCATCTTCATTAATCCAGCGAGACAGGGTGCCGCTTTCGATGAGTTGGCGCGAAAGGGTATCGAGCCAGATTTGCTGACCGAGTTGTGCAACCGCAGCAATGCGGCTTTGAGATCCGGTGGCTTGAGATGTTTGTAGGGTCATGGCTGGCTGACGGTCAGTTTCATGTAAGGGAAGAGGCGTAATTATGATGCCTGACCTGTGAAACCATCGCCCATTTTAATCGGCGGTGATGACCGGCCTGACACCATTCAGGAAGCGGCAGGGAGTTTTTATCATAAAAACAGATGCAGTTATCACTGCATCGTGACAAGTAAGCCAGAGGAGGCTGAGGAACTATGGGCAAGTATCAGGATTTTCATAAGCGTTCCATCGAAAACCGTGATGACTTCTGGGCCGAGCAGGCGCAGCTAGTCGAGTGGAAGGAACCCTTCACCCAGGTTTGTGACTATTCACGCCCACCATTCGTTAAATGGTTCGTTAATGGCAAGACCAACCTCTGCTATAACGCGGTTGATCGTCATGCTGCCGAGCGTCCAAATGATCGCGCGCTGGTTTTTGTTTCAACAGAAACCGACGAAGAGCGTATTTACACCTGGGCTGAGTTGCAACGCGAAGTAGAGCGCATGGCCGCCATTCTGCAAAGTCAGGGTGTGGGCGAAGGCGATCGCGTACTGATCTACATGCCGATGGTTCCTGAAGCTATTTTTGCCATGCTGGCAACTGTACGTATCGGTGCTATTCACTCAGTCGTGTTCGGTGGCTTTGCGGCGGGTTCGCTGGCAACGCGCATTGACGATGCCAAGCCTAAAGCCATGGTCACGGCTGATGCGGGGATGCGTAATGGCAAGCCAGTTCCATACAAGCATCTTGTTGATGAAGCACTGAGCCTGGCTGAATTCCCGCCGGCAAAGGTGATTATCATTGATCGTGGCCTGGATAAGGGCTTCCCACGTGTTGCTGGTCGCGATGTCGACTACGCTGAACTGCGTGCGCAGCACATGGATGCACAAGTACCGTGTGTCTGGGTTGAGTCTTCACATCCGTCTTATATTCTGTATACCTCGGGTACAACTGGCAAGCCTAAGGGCGTGCAGCGTGATACCGGTGGTTATCTGGTCGCGCTGGCAGCTTCTATGAAGCACATTTACCAAGGTGGTAAGGGCGAAACCTTCTTCTCGACTTCCGATATCGGTTGGGTCGTTGGCCACTCTTATATCGTTTATGGACCGCTCATTGGCGGTATGGCGACGGTGGTTTACGAAGGTACGCCGCTGCGTCCTGATCCAGCTATCTGGTGGAAACTGGTTGAGAAGTACAAGGTGAATGTGATGTTCTCGGCGCCAACGGCTGCCCGTGTGCTGAAGAAGCAAGATCCGGCTTACATGAAGAAGCATGATCTTTCGAGCCTGAAGCACATCTATATGGCGGGCGAACCGCTGGATGAGCCAACACACGAATGGTTCATGTCCGAGCTAAACAAGCCAGTGATCGATAACTACTGGCAGACCGAAACCGGTTGGCCAATGATCTCGGCCGTACCAGGTGTGGAAAAGACGCCAATCAAATATGGTTCGCCATCGTTCCCGGTTTACGGTTACGACTTGCGTATCTTCCGTGAAGACGGTACCGAGTGCGGTCCGAACGAGAAGGGTATCGCTGCTGTTGTACCACCGATGCCACCGGGTTGTCTGTCAACCGTCTGGGGGCAGGATGAGCGTTTCGTCAGCACCTACTTCAGCCTGTTCAAAGATCCGCTGGTTTACTCCTCGTATGACTGGGCGATCAAAGATGACAACGGTTACTTCACCATCCTGGGTCGTACCGATGATGTGATTAACGTTGCTGGCCACCGCCTCGGCACCCGTGAAATCGAAGAAGCTGTCCAGAACCACAAGGCAATTGCTGAAGTGGCCGTGGTCGGTGTCGAAGACAAGCTCAAGGGTCAGGTGCCAATCGCCTTTGCCGTCGTCAAGGATGCCGGTGTGGTTGATACCCCGGAAAAGGTCAAGCTCATGGAGAAGGAAGTCATGGGCACGGTCGACAGTATTCTGGGTGCGATTGCACGCCCAGGCCGCGTCTACTTCGTAACAGCGCTGCCGAAGACCCGTTCGGGCAAGATGCTACGTCGTTCGCTGCAGGCGCTGGCCGAAGGTCGTGACCCAGGTGATCTGACCACCATCGATGATCCGTCGACGATCGAGAGCATCAAGAAGATGGTTGCCGCTGGTTAAGCGGTAGTTATCAAAGAAACGGCCTGTCGAGAGACAGGCCGTTTTTATTTGGAGTGCAAAAAATATAGGGGTTAGTCTGCCGCAAGGCTTTGAGGAGGCCCAGCAAGACTTTCGACTAAATCACCAAGACCTAAAGCAGATAGTGTGTGAGGTAAACGCACGGGATTCATCGTCGACATTAATCGAATCGTGCCATTACCGGTTAGGCTGTCACAGCCTGAAACTTTGCAGGCCTGGCGTGCCACAGCACCGGCAACGCCTACCAGTTGTGCTTTGCCACCAATGAGGCGGCTAAGTGTGGGCGCGAGGAAGTCGTAGTGCGTACAGCCCAGCACCACTTGATCAACGCCGGCATCGATAAGTGGGAGCAGTTTTTCACGGGCTTCGGCAATGATGGTGGGGGCTTCTAGATTAAGCGCTTCAACTTCGGTTGCCCAACCATGGCAGGGAATAACGTGAACGACCCGATGCGGCGCGTGCCTTGCGATAAGCTGTGCCAGACGCTGGCTCTTTGCGGTAGCGGCCGTAGCGAGTACGGCAATCTTGCCGGTTTGTGTGTTGAGTGCAGCGGGCTTGATACCCGGCTCTACACCAACAATAGGAATGTTGGGGTGTGTTGCACGTAGGGCTTCTATGGCTTCGGCGGTAGCAGTATTGCACGCGACAACCAGCGTTGTGCAACCTTGATTGATAAGCGCCTGGCCCATGGCCAGCACACGTGCCCGGATTTGATCGGGTGTTTTATTGCCGTAGGGAACGTGGGCAGTGTCTGCTGCGTAAATCAGGTTGGCAGATGGGCATTCAGCAGCGAGGGCGCCCAGCACAGACAGCCCGCCCAGACCGGAGTCAAAAACACCGATCGTGGGCTTCGGTTGTGTGGTCACCCTAGCTGTATTCCGTGAAGGCTTATGACTTGACCGGAATCTTGCCGATTTTGATCTGCCATTCTTTCGGGCCTGTTTCGTGAACCGAGGTACCTGCTGAATCAACCGCTACCGTTACCGGCATGTCTTCGACAGTGAATTCGTAAATGGCTTCCATGCCCAGATCGGCAAAACCAACAACCTTAGCTTCTTTGATCGCTTTAGAAACCAGATACGCAGCACCACCAACAGCCATGAGGTAAGCGGCCTTGTTGTCGCGGATGGCTTCAATAGCAACTGGGCCACGCTCTGCTTTGCCCACCATGGAGATGAGGCCTGTTTTTTCCAGCATCATGCGGGTGAACTTATCCATGCGGGTGGCGGTTGTTGGACCCGCTGGGCCAACCACTTCGTCACGTACTGGATCGACTGGACCCACGTAGTAGATGACGCGGTTAGTAAAGTCGACTGGCAATTTCTCGCCACGGGCCAGCATGTCCTGAATGCGCTTGTGAGCAGCATCGCGGCCGGTGAGCATTTTGCCGTTGAGCAGCAGAATATCTCCTGGTTGCCACGCGGCAACTTCTTCTTTGGTAAGGGTGTCGAGGTTAACGCGCTTGGCCTTTTTAGCATCCGGCGCCCAGGTGATATCAGGCCAGTCTTCCAGTTTTGGTGTTGGCAAATGTGCCGGGCCCGAGCCATCCAGGTGGAAGTGAACGTGACGGGTTGCGGCACAGTTTGGAATCATGGCAACTGGCAGTGAAGCAGCGTGGGTTGGGTAATCAAGGATCTTGACGTCCAGCACGGTGGTCAGGCCGCCGAGGCCTTGTGCGCCAATGCCTAGCGCGTTGACTTTTTCGTACAGCTCCAGACGAAGCTCATCAACACGAGTCAATGTGTGACCTTCGGCGGCTTTGGCTTGGAGTTCGTGAATGTCACATGGGGACATCAGCGATTCTTTGGCCAGGAGCATGGCTTTTTCTGGGGTGCCACCGATGCCGATGCCGAGAATGCCGGGTGGGCACCAGCCAGCACCCATGGTGGGCACGGTTTTCAGTACCCAGTCGACGATGGAGTCTGATGGGTTCAAGGCGTAGAACTTAGTCTTATTCTCCGAACCACCCCCCTTGGCAGCACAGATGACTTCCAGTTCATCGCCTTCGACGATTTCGTAGTGAACAACAGCCGGTGTGTTGTCTTTGGAGTTCTTACGGGCGCCAGCCGGATCCAGAAGGACCGAGGCGCGAAGTTTGTTATCCGGATTTAGGTATGCCCTGCGAACGCCTTCATTAACCATTTCCTGCACGCTCATGGTGGCATCCCATTTAAGGTTCTGACCAACCTTGAGGAAGACAACCGCAATGCCGGTATCCTGACAAATTGGGCGGTGGCCTTCAGCGGCCATGCGCGAATTGGTTAGAATCTGAGCAATGGCGTCTTTTGCAGCCGGGCTTTCTTCACGCTTGTAAGCCTCGCCCAGTGCTTTAATGTAGTCCAGTGGGTGGTAGTAGCTGATGTACTGGAAAGCGTCTGCGATCGACTGGATGAAGTCTTCTTGCTTGATGGCGGCCATGGTGGTTTCCCGGATGACTGTTAATGGGTTGAAAGCGTTATAAAGCACGGAATTATGCGCTTTTGGGATTGTAATGAAAACGGCATTATTTGGCACGATTTGATCACGATCAATAAATGGTGCAATGCCGCACAAAACCCGCACCCATAAAGGCTTTTATGTGTAAGCAGGGTGTAAGGCTTAGGTCATTAAATGATCACGTACCCAGCGTACGGCCCTTGATCTGATTCCAGCTCATGGTGTCCAAATGCCGGCCCGTAAGTCGAAAGGCTGAACGGATATAACCAGGCAATATCAAACAATAGCGAGGAGATGCAACATGTCGAATGAATCCGCAAAGGTCTATCAACCGTCCCCGGAGTTCGTTAAGAATGCAGCTGTGTCGGGCATGGATGGATACAAGGCCCTTTGTGCCGAAGCTGACCAGGATTACGAGGGTTACTGGGGCAAGCGTGCTAAGGAACTCCTCAGCTGGCAAACGCCGTTCACCAAAATTCTTGACGAGTCGAAGGCACCTAACTACGGCTGGTTTGTTGATGGCAAGCTGAATGCTTCCTACAACTGTCTGGATCGCCAGGTAGAGCGCGGTCTGGGCGACAAGGTCGCGCTTATTTTTGAAGCAGATGACGGCCAAGTAACCAAGGTTACCTATAAAGAACTGCTGGCTCGCGTTTCGAAGATTGCCAATGCTCTGAAAGAGCTCGGCGTTCAAAAGGGTGATCGCGTCATTATTTACATGCCGATGACCATTGACGGTATCGCATCGATGCAAGCTTGTGCCCGTATTGGCGCAACCCACTCGATCGTCTTCGGTGGCTTCTCGGCTCAATCGCTGCGCGATCGTATTAGCGATGCTGGCGCGAAAGTTCTGATCACGAGTGATGGCCAATTCCGTGGCGGCAAGTCGCTGCCATTGAAGGCTATTGCTGACGAAGCATTTACAATGGGTGGATGTGAATGCTGTACCAGTGTTCTGGTATTCAAGCGAACTGGCGTAGACGTTGCCATGACGGCAGGCCGTGACGTTTGGGCTGACGATATCGTTAACAAACAATCAGATCAGTGTGAGCCAGTCTGGGTTGAGGCAGAACATCCGCTGTTCCTGCTTTACACCTCGGGTTCAACGGGTAAGCCAAAGGGTGTTCAGCACTCCACAGGCGGCTATCTGCTGCACGCTATGCTGACGATGCTCTACACCTTCGATCTGAAGAAGGAAGATATTTTCTGGTGCACGGCTGATATCGGTTGGGTTACCGGTCACACTTACATCACTTACGGCCCATTGGCCTGCGGTGGTACCGAAGTGGTCTTTGAAGGTATCCCGACGTTCCCGAATGCCGGCCGTTTCTGGGACATGATCCAGAAGCACAAGGTCAGCATTTTCTACACGGCACCAACAGCTATTCGCTCGTTGGTTAAGGCGGCTGATACAGATCCTGCTGTGCATCCGAAGAAGTACGATCTGTCGAGCCTGCGTCTGTTGGGTTCGGTCGGTGAACCGATCAATCCGACAGCTTGGGAGTGGTACTACGACAACGTGGGCGGCGGTCGTTGCCCTATCGTAGATACTTTCTGGCAGACCGAAACAGGCGGCCACATGATTACGCCGATGCCAGGCGCTACGCCATTGGTCCCAGGTTCATGCACGCTGCCGTTCCCAGGCATTCAGGCTGCAGTAGTTGATGAAACGGGTAACGAAGTACCTTGGGGCCAGGGCGGTATCCTGGTCGTTAAGAAGCCTTGGCCATCAATGATTCGTGCAGTTTGGGGCGATCCAGAACGTTTCAAGAAGTCTTACTTCCCAGAAGATTTGGGCGGCAAGCTTTATCTGGCTGGTGACGGTGCAATCCGTGATGTTAATACGGGTTATTTCACCATTACAGGCCGTATCGATGACGTGCTGAATGTCTCGGGTCACCGTATGGGCACGATGGAAATCGAGTCGGCACTTGTTGCTCACCCGATGGTGGCTGAAGCTGCTGTAGTAGGTCGTCCTGATGATCTGACCGGTGAAGCTATCGTGGCTTTCGTTGTGCTGAAGGGTGCGCGCCCGACAGGTGACGATGCTAAGCGGGTTATCAAGGAACTGGCCGACTTCGTTGGCAAGGAAATTGGTCCGATCGCCAAACCGAAGGACATCCGCTTTGGTGACAACCTGCCGAAGACACGTTCAGGCAAGATCATGCGCCGTCTGCTTCGCTCGCTGGCTAAGGGTGAAGAAGTTACGCAAGATACTTCGACGCTGGAAAACCCGCAGATCCTTGAGCAACTCAAGGGTTAATCGGGGTTCGGCGTGCGGTTGGAGAGCCGCACGCCGGATTGAAGGGCTGCTAAAGATTCATGGAGGAGGGTGGCCCCTCACCGGGTTAAACCCCGGAATAAGAGCTGATCATATGAATCGGCCAGCAACCATGGACCTGCTGAAGCAGGTTCGGTTGTGACAGACAGAGGAGCCGGCGTGGATTACTGCGCCGGTTTTTCTTTTAGAAGGGAGTCATCGTGCAGAAAGCATTACAGAAAACTCTGTTGAAGCTTGGGGTTGCCGGCTGCCTGGCGTTGATCGTCTTTAATTACCCGTTGCTCTCTTTATACCGAGGTTATCTCGGTGGTTTACCTACTTTGTATGTGATGCTTTTTGGTCTGTGGCTTGCTTTGATTTTAATTGCCCGACGTTTGGCAGACCCATCGGTAGTGAATTCGTTTAAACGTACTGCCAATCAGGATTTCGAATGATTGCGACCTGGTTTGTTGGATTAGTGACCTTCGTTTATTTAGGGTCGCTTTTCGCTGTTGCACGATTCGGTGATCGGCGTGCTGATGCCGGACGGTCTGTGATGACCGCAACGGTGTATGCGCTGGGCATTGCGGTTTATTGCACGTCCTGGACCTTTTACGGCAGCGTTGGTCGAGCCACCACAGGGGGATTCAGTTTTCTGACGATCTACCTGGGGCCAACCATTATGTTCTTGTTTGCCGCAGTCATCCTCAAGATGATTCGTGTCAGCAAAACACTACGTTTAACCTCAATCGCTGACTTTATTGCTGCCCGATATGGCAAAAGCCAGCTGTTGGCGGGCTTTGTCACCGTCATCGCAGTCATCGGGATCATTCCTTATATCGCCCTCCAGTTAAAGGCGATTGCTTATAGTCTTAAGATCATTTTTCCAGATGATCCGGAAGCGCTTATTCCAGATGCGCTTGAAGCTTTGGCGTTCATGCCGGATTCGACGGCAATCATTGCCATCATTCTGGCTGTTTTTACGATCCTGTTTGGTACTCGCCATCTCGATGTCACTGAGCGTCATGAAGGTATGGTGCTGGCCGTTGCCTTTGAATCCGTGTTCAAACTGGTTGCCTTTATGGCGATTGGCGCCTATGTCGTTTGGGGCCTGAATGATGGCTTTATTGATCTATTCCAGCGTGCTGAGGCGATTCCTAATATTGCTAAATTACTACAACCTGAATCGATCAATTTCGGGAACTGGTTCGCGCTGACCCTTTTATCCGGTATTGCCATATTGATGCTGCCGCGGCAGTTCCAGATAACGGTAGTCGAAAACGTAGACGAAACACATTTGCGCCGTGCTGTATGGCTTTTTCCTTTGTATTTGCTGCTGATTAATATTTTTGTATTGCCCATAGCGCTTGCCGGACTGATTCAGTTTAACGGGGGCGCATTTGAAGCAGACACCCTTGTGCTAACCATGCCATTGAGCGAGGGCAATGCGCTAATGACATTGTTGGCATTTTTGGGCGGACTATCGGCCGCAACGGGCATGGTGATTGTCGAGACGATTGCTTTGGCGACTATGGTTTCTAACGATCTGGTCATGCCTATCTTGCTACGCGGACGCTTTGATTTCGCTAACCGTAAAGATCTGAGTGGTTTGATCATGCTCATCCGGCGGAGCACGATTGTTGTGCTGTTATTTTTAGGCTACTTGTATTACCGCAGTGCAGGTGAGGCCTATGCGCTGGTCTCCATCGGTTTGATCTCATTTCTAGCTGTGGCGCAATTTGCGCCAGCCATGTTGGGTGGTTTGTACTGGAAAGAGGGCAATCGCCTGGGTGCATTTGCCGGCCTGGGTTTCGGGTTTGCCATCTGGCTCTATACGGCTTTGCTCCCTTCCTTTGCCAAATCCGGATGGATAGATAGTGGTTTTATCATGGATGGCCCGTGGGGAATCTCCTTGCTGGCAGCGCATAAACTTATGGGGTTGGACAGCCTGGACCCGATTGCACATACCCTGTTCTGGAGTTTGTTATTTAATCTTGGCGCATATATCGTCGTTTCAATATTGACCCGACAGGAGGCAAGTGAAGCTGCTATTGCCAGCCAGTTTGTCAATATCCAGAAGGCCGGTGATTCAGTGCCTCGTATCTGGAGAGGTACGGCATCGGCGGAGGCGCTTATTGAACTGCTCAAGCGTTTCCTCGGACCTCGCCAGGCGCAGTTACGTCTGCAGCGATATGCTAGCAACCGGGGCATTAGCAAAATTACCAATCTGCAGCCTGATGCCGATTTCGTATTGTTTGCCGAAACCCAGCTTGCGGGCACTATTGGTTCTGCCAGTGCGCACGTGATGGTGAGTTCTGTGGTTCAGGAAGAAGAGCTTGGTCTCGACGAGGTGCTTAATATCCTGGACGAAGCATCCCAGGTGCGGGCCCATTCTAAAGAGTTAGAGCGCAAGTCCAATGAGCTGGAAGCGGCTACGCGCGACCTACGACAGGCTAATGAAAAGCTGATGGAAGTTGATCGGCTTAAAGATGACTTCATGTCGACGGTAACCCACGAGCTCCGTACGCCATTGACTTCAATCCGTGCGTTTTCCGAAATGCTGCATGACGATCCCGAGATGGGCGCTGAAGATCGTACAAAATTTCTGGGCATTATCGTTGGTGAAGCAGAGCGGTTAACCCGCCTGATTAACCAGATACTTGATTTTGCCAAGCTGGAGTCTGGGCGCGTCGATTGGGAGGTTGAACGCCTTGATCTAAGCCCATTGCTTCGTGCGACGGCTGAATCGGTTGGCCAGTTGTTCCGAGATAAGGGTACGGTGTTCGTGCTTGAGTTACCGGAAGATCAACAGCCAGTCTGGGTGGACGTAGACCGCGACCGCCTGAAGCAGGTCGTGATTAATCTACTCTCTAATGCAGTTAAGTTTGTACCACCTGTTGCCGGCCTAATACGGATGTCGTTAAGCTTTGCTGATGGTTACGCACGCGTATCCGTCAATGACAATGGTCCTGGTATTCCTGAAGCGTATCAATCGATTATTTTCGAGCGATTCCGCCAGGGAGGTAACACCATGACCGATAAACCACAGGGCACTGGACTGGGTTTACCGATCAGCCGGGAGATTGTGGAGCATTTTGGTGGCAGACTATGGGTTGAAAGTTTGCCGGTAGAAGCTTCTAACCAGGACGGACAGGAAGTAGCATCCGGCTCAACTTTTGTATTTACCCTGCCGCTGGCTGGGGATGATGTTTTAGCGGTATAGCAGTACCTTCCATAGGAGTACAAGGTAATGACACACAAAATTCTGATTGTTGATGACGAACCGAATATCGTGATGTCGATTGAGTTTCTGTTGAAGAAAGAAGGATTCGCAACGGAAACTGCTGGCGACGGAGAGTTGGCGCTCGATAAGGTTCGAAGCTTTTTGCCAGATCTCGTTTTGCTGGATGTAATGATGCCTAAGAAGTCAGGTTTTGAAGTGTGCGAGATTCTGCGTGCCGATACGACGATGAAACAACCGCGCATCATCATGCTCACCGCCAAAGGGCGTGAAACTGAGCAAGCCAAGGGTTTGGCATTAGGGGCAGATGCTTACATGCTCAAGCCATTTTCCACCAAAGATCTGGTGGCCAAGATTAGAGAAATTCTCGCTGCATGCTGATTGTGCAACCGTTTGAGCAATTGAAGGTTTGAAGGTGGTCTGATGTTTCTACGTGATCTCACTGCGAAGTGGCGCTTTGTTTTAGCGGTAGCCGTGCTCGGAATGTTGATGACGGGCCCGTTTTTGCTGACATCGGTATTGATCTGGCTCGGCGCATCGACCGGCATGCGCGAGGTGTTAGTACAACATCTTCTGCCACAAGTACCGTTGGGTGGGGTGCTAACGGCTACAGGTTTTGTGCTGGGGTTGATGCTAATCCGCCGCTTATTCAATCGCTACGTCACCGGCATGGCAGCGATGGTTGAAGAGCTCCGACTCATGCTTGGCTCGAACCGTTCATTCAGAATTACGGAAGATGGACCACCAGAGCTGCGCGAACTAGTGCGGGCGATTAATGATCTGGCAACGCAGCGTGATGCCTACATCGATGATGTGGAGAGTCAGGTTGCCAAAGCCAAAGCGAATGTCGAGGAAGAAAAGAATCGCCTAGCAGCGCTGATGTCAGAGCTTGCACAGGCGGTGGTTGTTTGCAATCTGGATGGTCGTATCCTGCTTTATAACAACCGTGCCCGCTATATGTTCGAGTCTTTGGCCAAGGGGCCGACTTCGGTATCTAGTGGTGCGTTGATTGGCCTGGGGCGTTCGATCTCATCGATTCTGGAAACCAGCCAGGTTGATTACGCGCGTGAAACAATTCGCATCCAGTTGGAGCGGGGTAATCGGCACCCGGTGGCGAACTTCGTAACCACTACTGACAACGGTCAGTTGATTCGTGTGCAAATCGCCCCCGTGCTGCGTCAGCGCCCAGAGAGCGCAGATGTTCAGGTGGCATCAGGTTATATTCTTCTCATTGAAAATATTACCCGCGTATTAGAGCAAGAGTCTCGCAGAGACGCAGCTTTGGGCGAACTGACAGAGGGAAGTCGGTCCTCGTTAGGCACATTACGTGCCGCTGTAGAAATGCTCGCCGATAACCCGGATATGGATGCTGAGAACCGAGATCGATTTGTTGGGGTTCTAGCTTCTGAAGTGACGCGCATGAGTCTGCGCCTCGATAACACGTTAACGCTATTGGCGGATACTTTGCGGCAGCATTGGCCGCTGGATGATATGTTAGCCGTAGATGTGATTGAGGCTGCAGGGCGCCGTATGCATGAGCGCTTAAAGTTGCCGGTAGATGTGAATACGGTGACATCAGATCCGCTCTGGATTCGTGCCGATAGCTTCTCCCTGGTGAGTGCCATAACCTTCCTGGCCTCTAAGATAGAAGAAGCTGGCGAAGTGCGCTCTTTTGCGCTTCGACTGGACTCAGGCGAAAAGTTTGTTCATATCGATTTGCTGTGGACAGGTTTGTCCATGTCTACCGAAACTGTTTTGTCGTGGGAAATCGAACCCATGCGTCAGGATCACGGCGTCAATCCACCAACACTGCGTGAAGTGCTGGATCGCCATGCGGGTGAAATCTGGTATCAGCGCCAAGGACCCACTGCCCAGGCTTCGATACGTCTTTTGCTTCCTAAAGCCACGCCTGAGCAAGATACTGTGAATGTAGCAAACCGTGCGGCTTCCAGTGAACGGCCTGAATACTATGATTTCGATCTATTTGATCGGCCGATGGGCCATGTCGATCTGGATCAACCTTTGTCAAATCTGGTGTATACGGTTTTCGATACCGAAACGACGGGTCTGGAACCTGCCAATGGCGATGAAATCATCCAGATCGGTGCGTTACGTATTCTGAATGGAAGGCTGTTGCATCAGGAGCATTTTGATCAGCTGGTTGATCCACGCTGCCATCTCAAAGCCGCTAGCGTTGCGATTCACGGCATTACGGACAGTATGTTGCTGGGACAGCCAACGATAGACCTCGTGTTGCCAGCCTTCCATGATTTCTGCGCAGATACCGTGTTGGTGGGTCACAACGTTGCCTTTGATATGCGCTTCCTGGAGTTGAAAGAAGCCTCATTGGGATTACGTTTTGATCAACCGGTACTGGATACCTTGCTTCTCTCTGCTGTGGCGCATCCGAACCAGCAAAGCCATAGTCTTGAAGCCATCATGCAACGTTTGGGAATCCAGATGGGCCAACGCCACAATGCGTTGGCTGATGCAACCGCAACGGCTCAGATATTCATGCGCCTGCTACCGGCATTGGCCGAACAAGGTATTGTGACCTTACGCCAGGCGCTGGAAGCTTCCCAGAAAACTTATTTTGCTCAAGTGAAGTATTGATATGAACCAGTTTGGTGAGAACAGTTTTTCGGTGAATCGTGCCCAGGCGCTGGCTAAAAAAATTGAAGTCGCAGACAGCATGGAGACATTGCTGGTTTATGCGGAGGAAGCACGACGCATAGATGAATCGTTTTTAAATTCGGGCCTGAGTGGTTCGCTCACAACTTACGGCATTTCCTGGCTCAATGACGCTCTGGCAGCACGTGTTGTTGCGCTGACTGCTGATGAGGCACGCTTGCCTGCAGCCAATTGGTGCTGGATTAGCCTGGGATCAGAAGGTCGGCATGAGCAAACCTTGGTGACTGATCAGGACAATGGACTTATTTTCTCGGCATCCGATGAACACGAAGCAACGCTGTTACGTAATGTTTTCCTGCCCTTTGCACAAAAGGTGAATCAGCGTTTGGCTGAGTGCGGATTTACACTTTGCTCTGGTGACATCATGGCGGGCAATCCAGCATGGTGTCGCTCTGAAGAAGAGTGGAAGGGATTGTTCTTTGATTGGATTCATAAGCCCGAACCCTCTGCCTTACTTAACGCCTCAATTTTCTTTGATGTTCGACCGTTATATGGTGACTTTTCTTTAGTGGCCCCATTGCGCGAGATGCTGAGTAAATGGGCACCTAATGCCGAAACTTTCCTTCGCCTGATGGCTACTAATGCCCTGGCAGCAGAACCACCGATCGGCTTTACCGGGGATGTGGTGATGGAGAAAGACGGTAAAGAAAAGTTTGTTGATATCAAGAAATACGGTATTCGAATCTTTGTTGATGTGGCACGGGTTATCGGACTCGCTCATGGTGTGAAATCTGCCAGTACACGTACCCGTTATTTAGAAGCGGGCGAAAAATTCGGTATGTCTGCGCTGGATGTTTCTGCAGCGATGCAGGCGATGTCCGAACTGCAGCGATTGCGGTTGGGTCACCAACATTTTGCAATTGAGGCGGGCAAGAGCCCGGATAATCATCTGCATCCGGATGAGTTGAGTACCTATGATGAGGCAGTATTGCGAGAAGGTTTGAAGCAAGCTAAACGTTTACAGCAACGATTGAAACTCTGCTACCAGATATGATGAGCACTTCATGCCCAACCGTTTGAGGTTATTACTCGGCGCTTATGGGCCAGCCCTGTTTGTCATTCTGTTTGGGGTAGGGTTCACGCTCATTGTTCTGGTGCTGGCATGGCTGGAGCAACGGGGCCTGAGCCAACGATGGATTGGGTATACCTTTCTCTTTCTGACCTTGCTGGTTTTTTCAATGGTAGGTCTATTTACCCGAACATCTGATGTTGCTGAATATTTTGTGGCAGGACGTCGGGTGCCAGCAGTGTATTCCGGCATGTCATCTGGCACGGATTGGTTATCTGCCGCCTCATTTATTGGCCTAGCAGGCGCGCTTTATCAATCCGGTTATCAGGGGCTTGCCTTTGTGATTGGCTGGACAGGCGGCTACGTGCTGTTGGCATTGTTGATGGCACCCTATCTACGCAAATTCGGGCAGTACACCTTGCCTGACTTTCTGGCCGCACGTTATGGGGGGCAAGGTATCCGTTTGATTGGTGCACTGGCCGTTATCCTCGCGTCTCTAATTTATGTTGTTGCTCAGGTCTACGGTGTAGGGCTGATTACCAGTCGCTTTATTACGCTGCAGTTTGAGATTGGGGTCTATCTTGGTCTGGCGGGCGTATTGGTCTGTACTTTTCTTGGGGGTATGCGGGCGCTGCTGCATGCACAAGCCGCCCAGTATGTGATTTTGCTTATCGCCTACATTACCCCGATTACGATTCTATCTTTCGACCGTACCGGTATTCCTGCGCCACCCGTGCTTTATGCAAAGGCAATGCATCAACTCGTCGATCTTGAGAACGAAGTGTTTAATCGTCCGGAAGAAGTTGCAGTACGTGCTTTGTATGCAGAACGTGCAGACCGCCTGGCAAGCCAGATTGAAAAGCTTCCCGGCTCCCTCGCGGCGGAGCGCACTCGATTGAGTGACCAGATTGAAAGAATGAAGTCGACGGATGCCTCAGTGCGAGAGATTGTTCAGGTTGAACGGGAGCGCCGCTCACTCCCCGCTACGCCACAGCTAGCACATGCGAAATGGCGAGATGACCTGAAAGAAGCGCGACATCGTTCTGAACCACCGGTAACGGACCTTGAGTCCTTTGCGTTGCCCGAGGAGGGTAATAGCCGGGCAAACTTTCTGGCGTTAATTTTTTGCCTAACTATTGGCACGGCGTCTTTGCCGCATTTGCTGATGCGTTATTACAGTATTGCCAGTGTGAGTCAGGCACGTCGTTCGGTCTTCTGGTCGCTATTCTTCGTTGCATTGGTGTATCTGTTGGCTCCGGCCTATGCGGTATTCGTAAAACTTGAGGTGCTACAACACACCATCGGCGTTCCCGTCGAATCCTTACCGGCATGGGTAAATGCCTGGACTAAAATCGGTTTGGTTTCAATTGACGACATTAATCACGACCACCTGCTGCAATGGGCTGAATTAACGATCAATCCGGATGTGATTGTTCTGGCAACACCGGAGATTGCAGGTTTGCCCTATGTGATTTCGGGCATGGTCGCGGCAGGTGGTTTGGCTGCCGCCTTGTCGACCGCGGAAGGCTTGCTGCTCTCAATAACTTCGGCACTCTCGCACGACATTTACTTCAAGATGCTGCGCCCGGATGCCTCTTCTTCGTGGCGATTGATTGTTTCCAAGTCTGTGATGGTGGGCGTAGCGATTTTAGCGGCGTCTATTGCCGTGCAGCGTCCGGCATCTATTGTGGATATGGTGGCTTGGGCTTTTTCGGTGGCAGGTTCGGCACTGTTTCCTGCGTTGGTGCTTGGCGTTTTCTGGCCTCGTGCCAATTGTGCCGGCGCATTGGCTGGAATGATTGCCGGGCTTGCGGTGACTATTTTTTATATTGCCCGGGTTGAATTCGATAGCATTCCTTTGATGGGCTGGTACGGTATTGGTATGAATCCCTGGTTCGGTATCGATGCCGCTGCCGCAGGCATCTATGGCGTACCGGTGGGTTTGGTGACGAATATTGTGGTGAGCTTGCTCACAAAGCCGCCCGGTCCAGAAAGCCAGCAATTTATCGAACGCCTGCGTTATCCACGTATTCTGTATAACCGTGACGCGTCACCTGTGAGGTCGCCAGATGCCTGACCTTAGCCCTTTGCGCCTACAGCAAAAACGCTACTGGCAAAAAACACTTTGGTTAACCGGGACACTCCTGGTTATCTGGTTTCTGGTCACCTTTGCCGCGCCATTTTTCTCAGTGTCCTTGAATGAATGGACTTTTCTTGGCCTGCCATTGGGTTATTTCATTGCTGCACAAGGGTCGCTGATTATTTATATTGTGCTGATCGGCCTGTACGCCTACCTGATGAATCGCCTGGATCGTCAGTTCGGTGTGGATGAACAATGACAACACTAACGCTCATCATTGCTTTGCGTGGCCTGCTTGAGCTGGTGCTCTGGCTGATGATTGGGCGCAATGTTTTGGTTTTGTTAGCAGGCCGTTACGGTGCGGATAATCCGGTTGTCCGGATGTTTGATTTTTTATTGCGCCCCGTTCGCGCCTGTGCGGTCAGGCTTATGCCGGGTTTGCCGAGCTGCAAGCAGGATACGCTGACCTTTGTAATGGTATTACTTGTCTGGCTGGGGCTAGGGGCGGCCAAGCTGCTGGTGGCTGCAGCTTGATCTGGCACATGCCGGCTTCTTGCAAAACAGCTTGAAAGTCGGTATAGTCCTGCTCCTTGCAGTAGGCGCGTAGCTCAGCTGGTTAGAGCACCACCTTGACATGGTGGGGGTCGTTGGTTCGAGTCCAATCGCGCCTACCAACGAATTCAGAACTGAAAGCCAGAGTCAGATTCGCCGAATATCGCAATCAAAGCGACCCCGGCTACCTGCTCTGGCTTTTTTGTTGTCTTCTTTTTGCTCGCGAGTCCAAGATGCCAGTCATTACCTTGCCTGACGGTTCCCAGCGTGACTATCCCCAGCCTGTTACGGTGCTGGACGTTGCTGCCAGTATTGGTGCCGGCCTTGCCCGCGCTGCTTTGGGTGGCCGAGTAGGTACCAAAGACGGTGACAAGCTGGTCGATACCAGCTATCTGATCGAAACAGATAGCCCGCTCGCCATCATTACCGATAAAGACCCGGAAGGGCTGGACCTGATCCGCCACTCCACGGCCCATCTGCTGGCCTATGCCGTTAAAGAACTTTATCCGGATGCCCAGGTAACCATTGGGCCTACGGTTGAAAATGGCTTCTATTACGACTTTGCTTACTCGCGCCCGTTTACGCCGGATGATTTGTCCGCTATCGAAAAGCGCATGGCTGAGCTGGCCAAGAAAGACATTCCAGTCACCCGTGAAGTCTGGTCGCGTGATGATGCTGTGAAATTTTTCGAAGGACAGGGCGAGCGCTACAAGGCAGAACTGATTGCTGCGATTCCGGCTGATCAGGACGTATCGCTTTACCGCGAGGGCGATTTCATTGACCTTTGCCGTGGGCCACACGTGCCATCTACCGGCAAACTCAAACATTTCAAACTCATGAAGATTGCTGGCGCTTACTGGCGCGGCGATCCTAAGAATGAGCAGCTGCAGCGTGTCTATGGCACGGCCTGGGCGAAAAAAGAAGATCTCGAAGGCTACCTGCACATGCTTGAGGAAGCCGAAAAGCGGGACCACCGTCGTTTAGGGCGCGCCCTGGATCTATTCCACATGCAGGACGAAGCACCGGGCCTGGTGTTCTGGCACCCTAAGGGCTGGGCCGTCTGGCAGGAAGTTGAACAGTACATGCGTCGCGTTTACCGCGATAACGGTTATCAGGAAGTGCGTTGCCCACAGATTCTGGATCGTACCCTCTGGGAAAAATCCGGACACTGGGACCATTACCACGAGAATATGTTCACCACCGAATCGGAAAAGCGACACTATGCGCTGAAACCGATGAACTGCCCGGGCCATGTTCAGGTGTTCAATGCCGGTATGCGCTCTTATCGTGATTTGCCGCTGCGCTATGGTGAGTTCGGCTCCTGTCACCGTAATGAATCATCGGGTGCTTTGCATGGCCTGATGCGTGTGCGGGGTTTCGTGCAGGATGACGGGCACGTATTCTGTACTGAAGACCAGATCGAAGCCGAAGTTACCGCCTTTAATGCGTTGGTGAAAGAGGTTTATGCCGATTTCGGTTTTAAGGAAGTCGCCGTTAAGTTGGCGCTACGTCCGGAAGGTCGTGTCGGCTCTGATGAAATCTGGGATAAGGCAGAAGCCGCCTTGCGCGCTGGCCTGAGTGCCTCGGGTCTGGAATGGACCGAGCTGCCGGGCGAGGGTGCCTTTTATGGTCCGAAGATCGAATTCCACATCAAGGACGCGATTGGTCGCTCCTGGCAGTGTGGGACGATGCAGGTTGATTTCTCGATGCCGGGCCGTCTGGGCGCCGAGTATGTTGCAGAAGACAATACGCGTCGTGTGCCAGTGATGTTGCACCGGGCGATTCTGGGTTCCCTGGAGCGTTTTATCGGCATCCTGATCGAAAACCATTCGGGCGCGTTGCCGACCTGGTTGGCGCCGATTCAGGCTGTTGTGCTCAATATCTCGGAAAAACAGGCCGATTACGCCGAAGATGTGGTGAATCAGCTACATGCAGCCGGCTTCCGAGCTGAGGCTGATTTGCGTAATGAGAAAATTACCTATAAAATTCGGGAACATAGCGTTAACCGGCTGCCTTACCAACTTGTCGTAGGCGACAAGGAAAAAGAAGCCGGTCTCGTGGCCGTGCGTACCCGTGGGGGTCAGGATCTGGGGCAAATGCCCGTTGCAGAGCTGATCGAACGTCTGAAAGCAGACGTTGCTGCCTACCGGTAAGCGCGGTTCGTTTTTTTATTGAATTAAGGAGTACTGGTCATAGCTCTTCCGAAGTCGAACCGCCTCAATGAGGAAATCACGACCCCGCAGGTACGCCTGCTGGGACCTGAAGGCGAACAGCTGGGCGTCGTTGCTATTCGTGACGCGCTGGCACAGGCCGAAGAAGCCGAACTGGATCTGGTTGAAATTGCACCGACGGCCTCACCGCCTGTCTGCCGAATCATGGATTACGGCAAGTTCAAATACCAGGAAGCCAAGCGTCAGCACGAAGCCAAGCTGAAACAGAAGCAGGTTCAGGTTAAGGAAATCAAGCTACGACCCGGTACGGACGAAAACGACTACCAGATCAAGATGCGCAACATGTTGCGCTTCCTGGGTGAAGGCGACAAGGTCAAAGTGACCTTGCGCTTCCGCGGTCGCGAACTGTCGCACCAAGAGTTTGGCATGCGCCAGCTCGAACGCGTCAAGGCGGATCTGGAAGAAATCGGCGTTGTAGAACAGATGCCGAAGATGGAAGGTCGTCAGATGGTTATGGTAATTGCACCGGCTAAAAAAGCCCCTGTAGCTGCCAAGCCTAAGACGAAGGAAGAGCAAACGGAAACAGCTGCAGTTTGAGTTAAATCAAACGGTATCTGTTTTCAGCAGGACTGATCGGGCTGCATTAGCAGCCGGGTCATTACAAGTGGCATCGGGTTAGCAAGAGTTTCCGTCGGGAACCACCTGATGACATGACATAAAGGAGCATATACATGCCCAAGATGAAGACGAAGAGCGGCGCGGCCAAGCGTTTCCGCGTTCGTGGCAGCGGCAGCATCAAGCGCGGCCACGCATTCAAGCGCCACATCCTGACCAAGAAGACGACTAAGTCCAAGCGTCAGCTGCGTGGTCCGGAAACCGTTAATGCCTCGGATGTAGCAGCTGTCCGAGCCATGCTGCCCTACGCATAAGGAGAATAAACTATGCCTCGCGTTAAACGTGGTGTAACGGCGCGCGCTCGCCACCAGAAAGTTTTGAAGCTGGCCAAGGGTTACCGCGGCCGTCGTAAGAATGTATACCGTATTGCTAAGCAAGCGGTGATGAAGGCTGGTCAGTACCAGTACCGTGACCGTCGTCAAAGGAAACGTCAATTCCGCACGCTGTGGATTGCACGTATCAATGCCGCATCGCGCGAACTGGGTCTGACCTACAGCCGTTTCATGAACGGTCTGAAGAAGGCCTCGATCGAAATCGATCGTAAGGTTCTGGCTGATCTGGCTGTGTTCGACAAGCCGGCATTTGCCCAGATCGCGAACCAAGCCAAGGCAAGTCTCGGCCTGTAATCGCTGCATGATCCGAAAAAGGAGGCGTCCCGCCTCCTTTTTTTTCGGATCATTGGTAAAAATCAGCGTGTCTGGTTTTTGCCGATGTTCTGACAGATTTATCAGAGGTGTTTATGTCGTCGCTGGATTCCGAAATTCGTTCCGAAGCCCTTCTGGCAGAATTGGCAGAGGCCCTAGCGGCTGTCAAAGATATCGATGCCCTTGAAGTGACCAAAGCCCGTTACCTGGGTAAAACCGGTGTGGTGACTGAAGCCCTCAAAGGGTTGGTCAGCTTGCCGGTGGAAGAACGTAAAGAGGCCGGCAGCCGAATTAATAAGATCAAAGTTCAGGTTGATGCAGCTATTAATGCACGACGTGATGCATTGAAAGAAGAGCAATTGGCCGCACGTCTTGCCGAAGAAGCGCTTGACGTGACGCTGCCGGGTCGTGGCAATGAACGCGGTGGTCTACACCCGGTTACTCGGAGTCTGCAGCGTATTGAAGGTCTATTTGCTTCGATGGGTTTTTCGGTTGCCGAAGGCCCAGAAATCGAAACAGATTATTTCAATTTCACCGCACTCAATACACCTGACGACCATCCGGCGCGCTCCATGCACGACACCTTCTATCTAAAGGACTCGCAAGGTAACGTTCAGTCGGATGTGCTCTTGCGTACGCACACCAGCCCTATTCAGGCGCGCTATATGCAAGCGCATGTGGCAACCTACGGTGGCAAGGAAGGTATGCCCGAGATTCGCATCATTGCACCGGGCCGTGTTTACCGTGTGGATTCGGATGCGACCCATTCGCCCATGTTCCATCAGGTTGAGGGCTTGTGGGTGGGTGAGCATGTCACCTTTGCAGGTCTTAAGGGTGTGATGATTGATTTTCTGCATCAGTTCTTCGAAACCGATGCGCTGGAAGTACGCTTCCGTCCTTCATTCTTTCCATTTACCGAACCTTCGGCTGAAATTGATGTGGCCTTTGGTGAAGGCCCGCTTAAAGGCCGTTGGCTCGAAGTGGCGGGTTGCGGCATGGTGCATCCGAATGTGCTGACAGAAGCCGGTATCGACCCAGAGCGCTATGTAGGCTTTGCCTTCGGCATGGGGCCTGATCGTTTGACCATGTTGCGTTATGGCATCAATGATTTGCGACTGTTCTTTGAGGGCGATGTCCGTTTCCTCAACCAGTTTGCCGCCTAAGACGCTGCTGCACGAATCATCAAGATTTAGCGAAAGACCTCAAGCATGAAATTCTCCGAATCCTGGCTGCGCCAGTTCGTTAATCCCGATCTTTCTTCGGAAGCTTTGGCAGAATTGCTCACCATGGCCGGTCTGGAAGTGGAAGAGCGCGGCCCCGTCGCGCCACCATTCAACAACGTGGTGGTAGGACATGTGCTGACCGTCACCAAGCATCCGGATGCCGATCGTCTGAATGTGTGCGAAGTCGATGCAGGTGAGGGCACACCACGCCAGATCGTTTGTGGTGCGAGTAATGTTGCCCCGGGTTTGAAGGTGCCGTGTGCATTGCCGGGTGCCGTATTGCCGGGTGATTTTAAGATTAAAGAAGCCAAAGTGCGTGGCGTGCCATCGGCCGGTATGCTCTGTGCCGCTGTTGAACTGGGTATGGCCAAAGAAAGTGATGGCCTGATGATTCTGCCGGCGGATGCCCAACCGGGTACCTCGCTACGCGAGCTTCTAGGTCTGGATGACATCTGCCTGGAACTCAAGCTAACGCCTAACCGTCCTGATTGTCTGGGCATGCTTGGCCTGGCACGTGAAGTATCAGCGCTGACGGGCGCTATGGTGACGGTACCTGCGATTGATTCGATTAAAGCGACGCATGAAACGACGGTGCCGGTGAGCATTAATGCCCCCGATCTCTGCGGTCGTTTTACGGGCCGTGTGATTAAGGGTGTGAATGCACAGGCGCAAACACCGGCCTGGATGAAGCAGTGCCTGGAACGCTCAGGCTTGCGCTCGATTAGTGCTTTGGTTGATATTTCCAACTACGTAATGCTGGAGCTCAATCGCCCGAATCATGTATTTGATCTGGGGGCTGTTCAAGGCCCGCTGACGGTGCGATGGGCAAATGACGAAGAAAAGCTCACGCTACTCGGCGGCGCTGAAATCTCGCTGGATCAACGCTATGGCGTTATCGCCGACGAAGTAGGTGCCATAAGTCTTGCTGGCATCATGGGTGGAGAACGTACTGCCTGCACCGAGACAACCAAGGATGTCTTTATTGAAGCCGCTTACTGGCATCCGGCAGCCATCCAGGGGCGTAGCCGCTGGCTCACATTGAATACGGATGCCGGTCACCGTTTTGAACGTGGCGTTGATTTCGCCGACACCGTGACAGGTGTTGAGCGTATTACCCAATTGATTCTGGAAATCTGTGGTGGTGCAGCGGGCCCTGTGGTGGATCAAATCACGCAGTTACCTTCTCGGCCGTCAGTCAAAGTGCGTTTTGCCCGTATTCGCAAAGTGCTGGGAATTGATCCTGCTGATGCCGAAATTACTAAAATATTCAATGGACTTGGTTTCCAGCCTAAACCAGCTGAGGGTGGACTTGAGATCGTACCGCCAAGCTGGCGCCATGACCTGGCGATTGAAGAAGATCTGATCGAAGAAGTCGCCCGCGTTATTGGTTACGACAATATTCCTGCCAAACCACCGGTGGGTCCCATGAATATGCTGGGGCAGACAGAGAAGTCACGCCCGATGGATGCATTGCGCGGTACCTTGGTCGAGCGCGGTTATCAGGAGGTGATTAACCTGGCCTTCACGCCGGAAGCCTGGGAAAGCGACTTCGCAGCCAATGCCACACCGGTTGAGTTGGCTAATCCTATTGCCAGCCATCTTTCGGTGATGCGTTCTTCGTTGATCGGCGGTTTGATTAATACGCTGGCTAACAACCAACGTCGTCGTCAGCCACGCCTGCGTCTCTTTGAGAGTGGTCGTGTTTTCGAGAGACAGAATGCCACTGTAGCCGGCCAAGTAGATGGTTACCGCCAGACACTACGCGTTGGCGGCCTGGCCTGGGGTGGCGCTGCGCCGGAGCAATGGGCAATTCCTACGCGTCCTGCGGATTTTTACGATGTCAAAGCGGATGTGGAAGCGTTGAGTCCGGCTCAGCCTCTGCGCTTTGAAGCAGCTGTCCATCCGGCATTTCATCCGGGGCGCAGCGCACGCGTGCTGTGTAGTGATCTCGCGATTGGCTGGATCGGTGAACTACACCCGCGCTGGGTTCAAAAATATGAGCTGGAATCGGCGCCGGTGCTCTTTGAGCTGGAGATTGACGGTCTGACACCGGCTAACGTGCCAGTTTATGAGCCAGTGTCTGCATTCCAGGCAGTGGTGCGTGATCTGGCAGTCCTGGTGGATGCCAAGATGCCTGCGCAGACGCTGATTGACCTACTGTGGTCTAAAGCACCCGATGTCCTGCGTTCGGTTAACCTTTTTGACCAGTATCAAGGTAAAGGTGTGCCAGAAGGCTCAAAAAGCCTTGCCTTCCGCTTTACGTTGCAGGATACTCAATCAACCCTTGAAGATCAAAAGGTTGAAGCAGTAATGACCCACTTGCTGGGACAACTTACCCAAGCCGGCGCAACATTGCGAACCTGATATTCAGCTAAAATTATTATCGATAGGTGGCTACTGCCGCGTGTCCTCTGTTTTTTGAAAGTATTGCATCATGACTACACTCACCAAGGCCGAAGTTTCCGACATCCTCTTTGAGAATCTCGGTCTGAATAAGCGTGAATCTAAGGATATGGTTGAGGCGTTCTTCATCGAGATCGCTGACACCCTGAGCGCTGGTCAATGGGTCAAATTGTCCGGCTTTGGCAATTTCCAGCTGCGCGACAAGCCCCAGCGCCCTGGCCGCAACCCAAAAACTGGGGAAGAAATTCCTATTACAGCGCGTCGTGTTGTGACGTTCCATCCGAGTCAGAAACTTAAAGACGAAGTTGAGCGCGTTCAAAAAACGGCGCGTCACTAATTTTAAGCGCTAGCCGTTATGTCTGATTTGTTCAGCCAGCCCATGGTCGATACGACGTCGCAGACGCCTGGTTCGGCCCTGCCGCCGATTCCCGCCAAGCGTTATTTTACGATCGGCGAAGTGAGTGATCTGTGTGGTGTAAAAGCGCACGTTCTGCGTTATTGGGAGCAGGAGTTTACACAGCTCAAACCCCTAAAGCGCCGAGGTAACCGCCGCTATTATCAGCATCATGAAGTACTATTAGTACGCCGTATCCGCGAGTTGCTTTATGACCAGGGTTACACGATTCATGGTGCGCGTAATCAATTGAGCCATCCCGGACACAATGGTAATGGAGCTGCACCTGTGCCTGTTTCAAGCGCTCAATCCGATTTGAGAGTTGCGCTTGGTGAAATCATTGATCTCTTGCGCATTTGATTGGCCGATTTAACCAATCATCATTGAGTAAAGCCGGGCCTTGTCGTAGAATAGCTGCCTCGTCGGCGTGTAGCGCAGCCTGGTAGCGCACTTGTCTGGGGGACAAGGGGTCGCAGGTTCGAATCCTGTCACGCCGACCAATTAGTTGGCGGCACCAAGCAGTTTTAATTAAACCGGTTTTGCGTAAGCGAACCGGTTTTTTTATATGTCAAATAAGGCCCCGTTGATAGTTATTAATTTCGTTAAGATTAGCTTAATAAAAATAAACTTGCGTATTGCTATTCCTGATATTAATATGCTGTTAATCGAATTAGAACTAATTCGAATTGATTCGTTTAAACAAAGCAAGTAATCGGAGTTAATTATGGATCTGTCGACACTGAATGTTGAGCAATTAAAAGACCTGCTGAAGAAAATTCCTGCTGAAATCAAGCGCCGCACAGAAGAAGTTTCTAATGCCGCTCGTGAAGCTGCGATTGAGAAGCTGAAGGCGATTGCCCGTGAGCATGGCTATTCGTTGGAAGAGTTGGCCGGCACCAAGAAACCGCGTAAAGCCTCTTCGGGTGCGCGTAAGCCAGTTGCTCCCAAGTACGCCAATCCGTCGAACAGTGCCGAAACATGGACTGGCCGTGGCCGCAAGCCGCTGTGGGTACAGAGCGCACTGAATCAGGGTAAATCGCTGGAAAGCCTGCTGATTCGCTAAGGCTATCCGCATATAGATTACGGGATCGATTCGTCGGTCCCGTTTTCTTTTGGGCAGCTACATGATAATTAAAGAGCCCTTTGAGTTATCCTTAGAGATTAACGAGGTGCTAATGAATATTCTTCTGTCCAACGATGATGGTTATTTTGCGACTGGCCTGGGTGTGCTCCATCAGTCGTTGCTCTCGTTGGGTACGATAGAGGTTGTAGCGCCAGAACGTGATCGTAGCGGCGCGAGTAATTCGCTGACGCTGGACCGTCCACTAACATTGCGTACCGCGCCTAACGGCTTCCGTTTTGTTAATGGCACCCCCACGGATTGTGTTCACCTGGCCGTCACCGGTTTGATCGAGACTTTGCCGGATCTTGTGGTTTCAGGCATTAATCACGGGGCCAATATGGGGGACGACACGGTTTATTCAGGGACTGTCGCGGCAGCGACTGAAGGCTACCTGCTGGGCGTTCCTGCGCTGGCAGTGTCACTAGTGGGTAAGGAAGGCCGTCATTTTGATACGGCGAGTCGGGTTGCTCGGCTGCTTGCTGAAAAACTGATGGCACGTCCTATCGGGCAACCGGTGTTGCTGAACGTTAATGTACCGGACGTACCGTTTGATCAATTGGCTGGTATGTGCGTCACGCGGCTGGGAAAACGCCATAAAGCAGAACCGGTAGTTCGTGCCGTGAATCCTCGCGGTGAAACGGTTTATTGGGTCGGCCCAGCAGGCGCGGCACAGGATGCCGGACCTGGCACGGATTTTCATGCCGTTGAAGCAGGCTACGTTTCTATCACGCCATTACGCCTTGATCTGACGCATACCGATCAGTTAGATGCGGTTCGTGGCTGGCTGGGTTAGGTTATGAGTCGTGCAGCACTCGGGCAGGGTATGACGTCAGCCCGCACACGGGCTCGTATGATCGAACGCCTGCAACAGCAGGGGATTAAAGATAAAGGTGTATTGGCCGCTATTAACAAAGTGGAACGCCATCTTTTTGTAGATGAAGCCTTTGCACACAGAGCCTACGAAGATACGGCGTTGCCGTTGGGCTTAGGGCAGACTATTTCTCAGCCCTTCATTGTTGCCCGCATGATCGAATGTTTAAGGGCAGGCGAGCGTCCTCTCGGCAAGACGCTTGAAATCGGCACGGGTTGCGGTTATCAGGCTTCGGTATTGGCAGGGCTAACCAAAGACGTCTATTCCATTGAACGATTGGCTGGCCTGATTGAACGCGCCAAATTGAATCTGCGGGCGATCAAGTGCTTCAATGTACGTCTCAAGCATGGCGATGGTTATCTGGGAATTCCCGAGGTAGCGCCGTTTGATTCGATCATTCTTGCAGCGGCAGCACCTAAAGTACCGGAAGCCCTCTTACAGCAAATGACAGTTGGTGGCAGAATGGTTCTGCCGTTTGGCGCGTCATCAGATGCAGCTATACAACGGATGTTGGTTATTGAAAGAACAGAGACAGGCTGGAACGAGCAGTTGATGGAGCCAGTCAAATTTGTCCCTATGTTGCCGGGTGTTGAATGACGCAGTCTGTAAAAAAAATCGGGTTGGTTAATCTGCTGCTAGTCGCGATGCTGGCTGGCTGTACCTCGTTATCGAAAGCGCCGGTAGATGATGGTAAATCATCTGCATCGCCTTATCCGCCGCTGCCGAAAGACTGTACGCAAACATGGACTGTGCGTAAGGGCGATACGCTGATTGGTGTCGCGCTCGATGCGGGGGCGGACTATCGTGATATCGCTGCAATGAATCAGTTGGCGAATCCGAATATCATTCAGTTGGATCGAACGCTCTGCGTGAGACGCGCTGCATCCAAGGGTGTCAAGAAGGCACCGCCTGTTGCAACAGCAAGCAACACTAAATCAAACGATAAGTCTGCAGATAACGACAAGCCTGTGCCAGTCAGCAAGAAGCCGGTTGAAGAGATGCCGAGTACGGCTGCAGCAACTAATGCGGCTATGGTTGATGGCGTTAAGTTTGCGTGGCCTGCCAAAGGCAAGGTGATTGCAGGCTTTAATGAGTCGTCAAACAAAGGCATCAACATCGCCGGTAAGATGGGCGAACCCGTAGACGCTGCGGCCGCAGGCAAGGTCGTCTACGCAGGCTCGGGTTTGCGTGGATACGGCAACCTTGTGATTATCAAACACGAGGGTAACTATCTCACGGCTTATGCTCATAACAGTAAGATCCTCGTCAAGGAAGGCGAAGCGGTGAAGCGTGGTCAACGCATTGCCGATATGGGCGATAGTGATGCGGATACGGCGATGCTGCACTTTGAGGTGCGGCGTCAGGGTAAGCCGGTGGATCCGATGAAATTCCTCAATCAGCAGCGCGGTACATAAAAAATGCCGCACACACCGGAACGTCACTTACATGATGAGCGTTCCGGTGATGCGGCAGAGTCTGATGACGAGAGCATAAAATTTCAGACGGCAGATGGGCTGACGCTCACGCCATTTCTGGAAGAGCCGGCCGACGATGATCTGGAGTCTATGGCGGCAGTGCTCGAGCAGTTGCCTCTAGCAACCGATGCCATTGATGAAAACAGTGCAGTAGGGTCAGATCGCTTTGCAGCAGATGTGACCCAGACCTATCTTAATGAAATAGGCGCGCGAGCATTACTGACAGCGACAGAAGAATTGGAGATGGCGCGTCGGGTTAAGCAAGGGGATTTTGCAGCTCGGCAGGAAATGGTTGAGCGCAACCTGCGTCTGGTCGTATCTATTGCACGTCATTACATGAACCGTGGTTTGCCGTTACTGGATTTGATCGAAGAAGGCAATCTCGGTCTGATGCATGCGCTGGATAAATTTGACCCGGAACGTGGTTTTCGATTTTCAACGTATGCGTCTTGGTGGATTCGGCAGTCAGTAGAGCGGGCGATCATTAATCAAGGGCGATTGGTGCGACTGCCCGTGCACCTGGTCCGTGAGATCAACGCCATTTACCGACACCGCCGGCAATTTGCTGCCAAGCACGCCAGGGAGCCTAGCCTTCAAGAGCTGGCTGTACTGATTGGTCGGCCAAGCGATGAAATAAAAACCCTGTTACAACGTGGTGAGCAGACACGCTCTCTGGATCAGCCCGCTGAAAGTGGTTCGACCCATACGCTGGGTGAAATGATGCCGGATGAGCAAGGTGATGATCCGCATGAATCACTGGCTAGCTCAGAGTCGGTGACGCTGCTGCTCGCCTGGGTCGATATGCTGCCCGAGCGCCAGCGACAAGTGATTGAACGACGTTATGGCTTGCGCGGGGGCGAACCGGAAACGCTAGAGGCCATTGCCGCCGATTTACAGTTAACGCGTGAACGCGTACGGCAGATTCAGTCAGAAGCGCTGGTTCGGTTACAGGGCATTGTCCGGGGCCGTAGGCTGACCCCGGATTCTTTACTCTGAGAGATTGCTGGCGAAGGGCGTGTTGCCTTGTGTGCCACGCGCTTCACGGATAGCCGCAGCTAGATCAATGACCGACATGGCGTATGCCGCAGAGCGGTTGTAGCGTGTAATTACATAGTAGTTCTGTAAACCCAGCCAGTAGGCCGTTGGTTGGTTCGGCGTTGACAGGCTGACCAGTGTGGCAGGCGTGTCATATCGTAGGTTGCTGCGAAAAGCGAAGCCAGCCTCTTGATAAGTCTCTAGCGCGATGCCGGGTTTTATGTCAACTTTCTCAAAAGCGGCAGGCAGCGGATTGGGTGCTGTGGTGGGTATGACGGCAATTTGGTCGGTAATCCAACCGTGAGCTTTTAGAAAGTTGCCAACGCTACCGATGGCGTCAATGGGGCTTTGTCGTAAATCAATACGGCCATCAGCATCAAAATCCACCCCCCAACGGCGCTGGCTGCTGGGCATGAATTGTGGAATGCCCATGGCGCCTGCAAATGAACCTTTGGTATTGGCGAGATCCAGTTGGTTTTCACGGGCGAGCAGGAGATATTGTTCCAGTTCACTCTGGAAAAAATCACGTCGACGTTCACCATAGAAGCCGATTGTGGCCAATGCATTAAGTACGCTGAAGCTACCCATATTGCGGCCATACTCGGTTTCTACACCAATAATGGCAACAATGATCTCGGCGGGCACCCCGAATTGTTTTTCGGCCTTGAGTAATGGGTCTGCGTAAGCGTTCCAGAAATCAACGCCACGGTTAATGCGGCGCGCATTCACAAAGCGGCTGCGATAGGCGGTCCAGTTGGGCGTGAGTTGCGCCGGGGCGGGCGCCATAATCTTGATGACCCGATTGTCCGGGCGCTGCTGGTCGAATAACAAAGTCAGTGCGTTGGCGTCAAAGCCATGCCGCTCCTGCATGCCAGCGATAAATTGCTGGACGTCCGGGTTGCCGGACATCTGAGACTGCTGCGCTTCAGCGACCTGTTTTTTGGTCTTGGTTTTAGCCTGGGCCTCCAGTGGCAGTGCCATCCCGCAGGCTAACAGCCAGACTACCATCAGGCAAATTGAACGGGCGAAATGCAACGGGCGCTGGCGATACAGTGTCATGAGAGAGCAATCAGTTGAGTTACCCGCATTTTTTCACATTTGAGCGGGTTCGTCCCATGCCCTTGAAGCCTTGCCGGAATGGGCAGATAATCATTACAAATAATCAGATCCCATGCGACAGCATGGGCACGGCGTAGTTGTGCCGAGGGGGAGGGGCAGGTTTATGAGTACCGCATTTATTACACATCCAGATTGCCTGAAGCATGACATGGGCGATTTGCATCCGGAAGCGCCCGGACGCCTGACGGCGATTAATGATCACCTGATCGCTCAGGGCATCGATATGTATTTCACCCATTACGATGCGCCCCTGGCAACGTTAGAGCAGCTGATGCTTGTGCATCCGGCGTCTCACGTCAAGAAAATCAAAGACACCGCACCAAGTTTTGGTATTGCGCATCTGGATCCGGATACTGCCATGAACCCGCATACCTGGCAGGCGGCCTTACGCTCTGCTGGTGCCGGTATTCTCGCAGTAGATATGCTGATGGAAGGCAAGGCTGAGAATGCATTTTGTGCCATCCGCCCACCCGGCCACCATTGCGAACGCGAAACCCCGATGGGTTTCTGTTTCTTCAATAATATTGCCATCGCAGCACAGCACGCGCTGACCCATCATAAGCTTGAGCGCGTGGCGATTATCGATTTTGACGTGCACCATGGCAATGGCACCGAGAATATCTGTGCTGGCGATGAGCGGATCCTCATGTGCAGTATTTTTCAGCATCCGTTTTACCCGTATTCGGGCATCGACAAGCCCGCCTCGAATATGGTCAATGTGCCGCTGCCTGGTGGTTCCGGCGGGGAAGAGCTACAGGCTGCCGTATTGGAATCCTGGATTCCGCGGCTGGAAGAGTTCAAACCCCAGCTAATTTTTATATCTGCTGGTTTTGATGCCCATTATGAAGACGATATGGGCGGCATGAAGCTCTTCGAGAAAGACTATGCCTGGGTCACTGCGCAGCTGCGGGATGTGGCGGTACGGCATGCAAACGGCCGGATCGTTTCGATGCTGGAAGGGGGCTATGTCATGTCGGCTTTGGCCCGAAGTGTGGCTGCCCACCTAAGGGCACTCGCTGAAATCTGAATTCGGCTAGAATAGGGTAGTTTTCATGGAAATTGGCAGCTTTTCAGCGTGCCCAGTTTCCAGCTATCTGTTTAACGTCTTAGTTTTGCCATTTTCAAGGATGGTTCCCTGATGATCACCGGTTCGATTGTTGCCATTGTTACCCCTATGCACGCGGATGGTTCGCTGGATCTGGAAGCGTTTCGCAACCTGGTCGATTTCCATATTCGTGAAAAGACGGATGCCATCGTTGTCGTTGGTACAACGGGCGAGTCGCCGACGGTTGATGTGGATGAGCACTGCCAGTTGATTGAAATTGCAGTCGCCCATTCGGCAGGTCGGATTCCAATTATCGCGGGCACAGGTGCCAATTCCACCAAGGAAGCCATTTATCTCACCCAGCGCGCCAAGGATGCGGGTGCCGATGCGGCACTCTCGGTTGTGCCTTATTACAATAAGCCGACGCAGGAAGGCCTCTACCAGCATTATCGTAGTATTGCGGAAGCGGTGGCGCTGCCGTTGATTCTATATAACGTACCGGGCCGTACGGTTGCCGATATGAGCAACGATACCATCCTGCGTCTGGCGCAGGTGCCTGGCATTATCGGCGTAAAAGATGCGACAGGTAATCTGGATCGCGCGTGGGATCTGATTGAACGCGCACCTAAGGATTTTGCGCTGTATTCCGGCGATGATATGACTTGCATGGCAACCATCCTGATGGGCTATCACGGCAACATCTCGGTAACGGCCAATGTGGCACCACGTGCCATGCACGATATGTGCGCAGCTGCGGCCGCCGGCAATGCGGTAGAAGCCTTACGTATTAACCGTCCGCTGATTGGTCTGCACCGTCACCTATTTTGTGAAGCGAATCCGATCCCGGTTAAATGGGCGGTCGCTGAAATGGGCCTGATGTCTCACGGCCAACGTTTACCTCTAACGCAACTGGCACCGGCATTCCACGAACGTGTGCGTGCCGCCATGAAGCAGGCAGGACTCTGATCTGATGAAGTTAATGACCCGTAGTGCGTTACAAGTAACGGCCGTTGTATTGGCCGCGCTGATTGCTGGCTGTTCTTATTTGCCTGAGTCGAAGAAGATCGACTACGGCACCGCTGCAAAGGCACCGCCACTGGATATTCCGCCAGACCTGACGCGCCCATCCAATGGTGGCCAGTATGCGGCACCGAATGTGGCCACAACGGGTACGGCAGTTTTCTCGCAGATCAATGCCAAGGATAAGGTTGCAAAGCGTCAAAATTCTGATGAAACAGTATTGCCGGAAGGCGCCCGCGGCGTTGCAAAAATTGAGCGTCAGGGTAACCACCGCTGGCTCGTAGTGACTGTGCCGGAAGATAAGGCCTGGAATGTTACCAAGGCATTCTGGCAGGAAAACGGTTTCATCCTTAAGAGTGAAAATCCGCAAACCGGCGTGATGGAAACGGACTGGGCTGAAAATCGTGCCTCAGTCCCGGGTGGCGCCATGCAGGGTTTCTTGGGTAAGGTGTTGGGAACGCTTTATTCGACCGCAGAGCGCGACAAATATCGCACGCGACTTGAAAAGGGCACCAAGCCGGGCACCACCGATATTTTCATCAGCCACCGCGGCATGGTGGAAGTGTATGTCACCGAAGGCAAGAGTGAGACTCGTTGGCAACCACGTGACGCCGATCCGACCTTGGAAGCAGAAATGCTGCGTCGTCTGATGTTCAAGTTTGATGGTGTCGACGAAGTCGAAGCCAAGAAGCTGGCTAAAGAAATTGATGGTGGCAAATCGGTGTCGGTGGATAAGGCAAAGATGGGCACCGCGCCAGATGGTGGCGCAATGCTCGTCGTTGATGACAACTTTGATCGTAGCTGGCGTCGTATTGGCCTGGCTCTGGATCGTGTGGGCTTTACTGTGGAAGACCGTGAACGCGCCAGCGGCCTGTACTACGTTCGCTATGTAGATTCTGACGATAAGTCAGTCCAGGAGAAGAGTAGTGGTGGGTTCTGGGCTAGCCTGGCCTTCTGGCGTAGCAAAGACGATAAGGTACCCACGAAGGTTCAGTACCGTATTAGCGTCCGTGAGCAGCAACCTGGAGGTCCGACCAACGTGATCGTGCTGGCAGCAGGTAACCAGGCAGATGTATCGCCAATTGCCCGTCAGATTCTGGATCTGCTCCTCCAGCAATTGCGGTGATTCGGTTCACCTCTCTCGGTAGTGGTAGCGAGGGAAATGCATTACTGATCGAGGCGGGAGGCCCACGCGGCACCCGCCTCATGATCGATTGCGGTCTACCCATGCGTCACGCCCTGGCGCGCATCGAAGCCCGTGGGGTTGATCCCAGTGGCCTGGATGCCATCCTTGTTACGCATGAGCATGGCGATCATATTGGTGGCGTCATGGCGCTGGCCCGTAAGACAGGCGCTACAGTCTATTTGACCCGTGGTACGCATGCAGCGTTGCATACCCGATCTGCCGAGGCTTCCAACGGCGTTACCCTACGCCTTATTGATAGCCACGAAGCCTTCGAATTGGGTAGCGTTGAGATTCGCCCATTCCCGGTGCCACATGATGCGCGCGAGCCGGTTCAGTACGTTATTGCCTTAGGTGATCTCAGCCTTGGTGTATTAACTGACCTAGGAATGCTTACTGCCCATGTCGAACGGTCCTTGCAAGACTGTGATGGTCTGGTACTCGAGTTTAACCACGATCCGGAACTGCTGGCCAAATCATCGTATCCGGATAGCCTCAAACAACGCATTGCAGGGCGCTACGGACACCTCTGTAATCGGGATGCGGCCGGCTTTCTGGCAGGCTTGAATCTAGACCGCTTGCAGCATGTCGTGGCTGCCCACTTATCTCAATCGAACAATAGTCCTGAGCTTGTGCTGCAGGCCGTGCGTGAAGCGCTTGGTGATGTGCCGGCCTGTTTTTATCTGGCGACGCAGCAGGATGGTTTTGACTGGTTAACGATCCAACCGGCACAGGCATAAAAAAACCGGCCCGAAGGCCGGTTTTCGCAACCGCCGAAGCGGTTCCAAGATCGCAAAAGCGATTACTTGGCAGCTGGTGCTGGAGCAGCAGGAGCGGCTGCAGGAGCAGCAGCTGGAGCAGCAGCTGGAGCAGCAGCTGGAGCAGCAGGAGCGGCAGCAGCAGGAGCTGGGGCAGCAGCCGGGGCAGCAGGAGCAGCCGGGGCTTCTTTTTTGCCACAAGCAGAAACAGCAAGAGCGATCAGAGCAGCAACCAGAAGTGATTGTTTCATTTTCTTCCCTTAGATAAAGGTCGTTGAAGAATATCTCACCCGGAAAGACCCGGACAAGACATGACTACACAAGCAGTCTGAGTAAATTATACACAGTTTGCCCTTTGGTAACAGGGGGAGAAAACCATCAATTCAGGCAGGGGCATCAAGTACAATTCTGGCCTTGTTATCGTTACTTTTCATGCGCGGGATAGCGCCCAAAACTTATGCCAGTTGGAACTATTGAATCTTTGGACCATGCCGGTCAGGGGATCGCCAGAGATGGCGGCAAAACGATTTTTGTCGAGGGCGCTTTGCCCGGTGAGCTGGTGAGCTGGCTCAGTTATCGTCGTAAGCCCAGTTTTGAGCAGGCGCGTGTTACCGAAGTTCATCGTGCCGCTTCAACACGGGTTGAACCACGTTGCCCGCACTTTGGTGTGTGCGGTGGCTGCTCCCTCCAGCATGCCGATCCTTCCTTGCAGATCGCTGCTAAACAGCGTGTATTAGAAGACAATCTGCGTCACATCGGTAACGTCCGTCCTTCATCAATTTATTCCCCGATAGCCGGTCCGGCCTGGCACTACCGATTCCGTGCCCGTCTGTCAGTCCGCCTGGTGCCTAAAAAGGGTGGTGTGCTGGTTGGCTTTCACGAGCGCCGTAGTAGCTATATTGCCGACATGACATCGTGCAGCATCATGCCGCAACACGTATCTGATCTACTCGTGCCTTTACGGGCCCTGTTTGCAGGCATGTCAGCGCCTGACCGTATGCCGCAGATCGAAGTGGCTGTAGGCGAAAATCCAGCGCAACCCGGCGAGCTTGATACGGTATTTCTATTGCGTCATTTTGATCCGTTAACGGATGACGACATGAAGCAACTGACTCAATTCGGCCAAGCGCATAAGGTTCGTTGGTTTCTGCAGTCAGGTGGCCCGGCTACGGTTGCGCCACTCCTGCCACAAGATTCGCCGCTGCTTGAATACCGGATCCCCAATTACGGCCTGACCCTCAAGTTTGCACCGACTGAATTTACTCAGGTCAATCCGGCGATTAATCATGCCTTGGTGACTAAAGCCATGCGCCTACTCGATGCTCAGCCCGGGGAGCGTATCGCAGATATGTTCTGTGGTTTGGGTAACTTCACGTTACCCATTGCCTACAGCGGCGCCACCGTCGTAGGTGTCGAAGGCAGTGAGGCGCTGGTGCAGCGTGCGGCAGAAAATGCTGCCTTTAATAACTTAGGTAACAACACCAGCTTTTTTGCAGCGAATCTGTTTCTGGATTGCCAGCCGATTATGGAACGACTGGGTAAATTGGATCGTATGCTGATCGATCCGCCGCGTGATGGCGCTCAGGCGCTGGTTCAGGCATTGCCGGACGCTGATGCGCCGCGTGGCAATGCGCCGCATACCATTGTTTATGTGTCCTGCAATCCGGCCACCTTGGCACGAGACGCCGATATTCTGGTGAACACCAAAGGTTACGAGATGCTGGGGGCTGGCATTGCCAATATGTTCCCGCATACCGCGCACGTGGAATCGATTGCGATGTTCCGGCGACGCTAAACATCATCGTCTCACCCATAAAAAACGCCCGAGGGTTGCTCGGGCGTTTTTGTATCCGGAAACGGCAGACTAATCTTTAAGCAGCAACCTTAACGATCATCTCGGCGCTGTTCAGGTAGGCATTAGAGAAGATCTGACGGGCCAGCTTGTAAGCGGCACCATTCTTGGTCTTGAAGCGGGCGATTTCCTCGATGAAGAGCTTGAGGGAGTCGGCCAGACACTTCTTAAGGCTGGTTTGATCCAGCAGACCCAGATCGTAGTCGCAAACGGCGGAATTGCGACCCAGGCCTTCGATTTCTTTGGACGTCATGTGCAGCGAGTGCTCCAGCTGGCGCACGACCAATTCTGTTGAAGCTTTCTTGCCCATTTGATGAACCTCTGTTGGTTAATCGGCCCAGATTGCAGACCGCGTAGGGCAAATAACGCAGGGTCAGGAATAAGCGTTGACAGAATTCACAACAATTTTTTAACTGGTTGAAAATAAACAATAAAAAAGAGCCCCCGGGGCTCTTTTTGGCAGATGAATGGCGAAATGCTTAGTCGCGATCGTTGCCGTTAAAGATCATTAGCAGGTTAAGCAGGCTGACGAACAGATTGTAAATGTCCAGATACACCGCCAGGGTTGCTGTGATGTAGTTGGTTTCACCACCGTTAACGATACGGCTCAGGTCAAACAGCAGGTAACCCGTGAAAAGCAGGGCGCCAATGGCCGAGATGGCGATTGCCATGGCCGGAATGGCCAGAAAAATATTCGCTATCGAGGCAATAATCAGCAGAATCAGGCCGGCAAACAGGAAGTTGCCCATAAAGCTGAAGTCGCGCTTGCTGACGCTGGTGTAAATGGCTAGCGAAAAGAAGATGGCTGCCGTAGCGCTGCCGGCCATGGCAATGAGCTGCCCGCCGTTAGTCATGCCCAGCGCCACGCTCAGAATCTGCGACAGCATCACGCCCATAAAGAAGGTAAAGGCCAACAGCAACAGCACGCCAACACCGCTATTACGGTTACGTTGAATCGCCCACATCAAGCCGAAGGCGATGCCAAAGAAGACCAGCATACCCATGATCGGGCTGCCCGCCATGAGCATCGGTACGCCTGAGCTTAAACCGACTACGGCACCGATAACAGTAGGAATGAGCGAAAGCGCCAGCATCCAATAGGTGTTACGTAGCACCTGGTTGCGACTGGCATTAATGGTGATGCCGCCAAAAGACGGAGTAGAGCGAATATTCATGGATCAGATTCCTTCAGGAAAACAGTCACGTAGTGCGTATATAGTAGCTGAAAAGCTGAAAATCAAGTCCGCTTTCAAGAAAGGGGTATTTTAGATGCTTTGGCGTGACAATTCTGTGTCATTCCAGGTCAGATATTCGCCACGATCAGCGGACCAATCGGCCATAACCCAGCGTTCGACATGGATGCCGTCGACGATCAGATCGTGCTTGGCTGGGCGGTGCGTGTGGCCATGAATCAACGTGGCATAACCAAAGCGCCGGGCTTCATCTTCTACCGTGCCTTCGTTGACGTCCGTCATCATTTGGGTCTGGGCATCGTAACGACGGCCCTTGCTACGCCAGCGCAGCCAGGTGGCGATGCTGCGTCGTAACCAGTAGGGCAGGCGTAGAAAGCGTGCCTGTGTTTGCGGTTCGCGCACCCGGGTACGAAACTTCTGGTACGACACATCACCCGTGCAATAAAGATCACCATGCGACAAGACAAATTGCCAAGTGGTGGTCGAAAGGATGTAAGGGTCTTCCAGCCGGATCAAGCCCAATTCGGCCAGCACATGGTCGCTGACCATGAAGTCCCGGTTGCCGGCCATGAAGTAAACCGCAACGCCTGCTTGAACCGTTTCCTTGAGTGCGTGGAATACGGGTTGATAGGCTTTGAGACCCAGGTCTTCATCGCCCACCCATGATTCGAAAATGTCGCCCAGCAAATAAACCGACCGGGCTTCCCGGCGGGCACGTTCCAGAAAACTCAGGAAGCGTGCCGTAATCGCCGGGGTGTCCGATGACAGATGTACATCGGACGCAAAGAAAATCATTTAATCGTTACCGATTGGATGATCACGTCTTCTTTAGGCACATCCTGATGGAAGCCGCTGGTACCGGTTTTTACGGCCTTGATCTTGTTTACAACATCCATACCATCGGTCACTTTGCCAAAGACGGCATAGCCCCAACCTTGGGTTGTTTCGCTCTTGAAGTTGAGGAAATCATTGTCAGCTATGTTGATAAAGAACTGATCGGTAGCCGAGTGCGGGTCGCTGGTGCGGGCCATGGCGAGAGTGCCAGTCGTATTCTTCAGGCCATTGTTGGCTTCGTTTTTGATCGGTGCCTTGGTGGGTTTTTGCTTCATGCCAGGCTCAAAACCGCCACCCTGAATCATGAAGCCATTGATCACACGGTGAAAAATCGTGTTGTTGTACGTGCCGTCCTTAGCATAGGACAGAAAGTTGGCAACGGAAACCGGGGCGTGCTCGCTATCGAGTTCTACCGTGATGGCACCGAAATTGGTGTTCAGAATGACTGTTTGCATGGATTATCTCTCCTGTAAATTGCGCTGGGGTTGCACGATGGGGTTGCCTGGGGGTTTGCCTAGACTCGTGCTATATTCAAAGACGCATTTTATCCGTATTTTCTCGATTACTTCAGTCTGTCATGCTCTCGATCTATAACACCCTCGCCCGTGAAAAAACCCCGTTAAAACCGATTCATCCGGGGCAGGTGCGCATGTACGTCTGTGGCATGACCGTTTACGACTTCTGTCACCTGGGCCATGCCCGCGTAATGGTGGTGTTCGATATGGTGTACCGCTGGCTGATGGCTCAGGGTTACCAGGTGGAGTACGTACGTAACATCACCGATATTGATGACAAAATTATTGCCCGCGCTAATGAGCGTGGCGAAAGCATTCAGCAGCTAACCGACCGCTACATCGCGGCTATGCACGAAGACAGCGATGCACTGGGTGTGTTGCGTCCAACCAAAGAGCCGCGCGCTACCGAATATGTACAGGAAATGCTCGATCTGATTGGTACGCTAGAAGGCAAAGGTTTGGCCTATCAGGGTGGTGATGGCGATGTGAACTTCGCTGTGCGCAAGTTCCCCGGTTACGGCAAATTATCGGGTAAATCACTCGACGATCTGCGGGCGGGCGAGCGTGTTGCCGTGGCCAGTGCCAAAGAAGACCCTTTGGATTTTGTGCTGTGGAAGCATGCTAAAGCTGGTGAGCCGGCCTGGCCATCACCCTGGGGCGATGGACGCCCGGGTTGGCATATTGAATGTTCGGCCATGAGCAGCGCCTTGCTGGGGGACCACTTTGATATCCATGGTGGTGGTGCTGATTTGCAGTTCCCGCATCATGAAAATGAAATCGCCCAATCCGAAGGCGCGCATGGCGGTACTTTTGCCAATGTCTGGATGCACAACGGTTTTATCCGTGTCGAGAAAGACGGCATTGAAGAAAAGATGTCCAAGTCACTGGGTAACTTCTTCACCATCCGTGATGTGCTCAAGGTCTATGACCCGGAAATCATCCGCTTCTTTATTCTGCGTGCCCAGTACCGTAGCCCACTGAACTACGCGACAGCACATCTGGATGATGCTGCTAACGCATTGGAGCGTTTGTACACGGCATTACGTAATGTGCCAGCCGAAGATGTGGCCGTGGACTGGAATAACCCGTATGGCCAGAAGTTTGCAGCTGCCATGAATGACGACTTCAATACGCCGGAAGCCATGGCCGTATTGTTTGAACTGGTGCAGGCTGTCAATCGGGATCAATGCACCAAGCTGGCTGGACAACTCAAAGCGTTGGCAGGCGTACTTGGGTTGCTACAGCGCGCTCCGGAAGCATTCCTTCAGCGTTCTACCGGTGCCGATGCCGAAGGCCTGTCGCCAGAGCAGATCGAAGCCCGTATTCAGGAACGTCTAGCTGCCCGCAAAGCCAAAGATTTTGCAACGTCTGATCGTGTTCGTAATGAACTGCTCGAAGCAGGTGTGGTGCTGGAAGATACGCCACAGGGGACGATCTGGCGTCGTGCCTGATGATCATCAGCGGGTAATACCGCAAGCAGTGCTGGCGCGTAACGAACGCGCCATGTTGCTCATACTCGCAGGTATCCAGTTCTGCCATGTGCTGGATTTCATGATCATGATGCCGCTGGGGCCGTTCTTAATCAGCGCTCTAGGTATCTCTACGCATGAATTTGCCTTGCTGGTCGCCAGTTATAGCTTTAGTGCGGCCGTGGCTGGGCTGATGATGGCACCCATCGTGGATCGCTTCGAACGCAAGCGATTTCTGCTGGCGATCTTTTTAGCCTTTGCTGTTGCCACCTTGCTCTGTGCGCTCTCGCCCGGGTTTATCACCTTGTTACTTGCCCGCGGTCTGGCCGGCATCTTCGGGGGCATGATGGGCGCCATGGTGCATACGATCGTGGCCGATGCCATTCCCTTTGAACGTCGTGCAAAAGCAACCGGTTATGTGGCCACCGCGTTTTCGGTATCCAGCATTGCCGGTGTGCCGTTATCGCTACTCATGGCAGATGCCATGGGTTGGCAGGCACCATTTCTATTTATTGCATTGCTGAGTTCCGCACTCATCTGGTTTGGCTATAAGGCGCTACCAGAGTTTCATGGGCACCTGAACGCGCGGGAAGAAGGGCGGGCGATCCGGCAAATGATTGCGGTAGCTATTGAACCCAATCACATGAAGGCAATGCTGCTGACTGGCCTCGTTATCTTTGGCGGCTTTACGGTAATTCCCTACATTACTTTGTATGCCATCGCCAATGTGGGCATCGCGGGTGATCAGATTCCGTTGATTTATTTTCTGGGGGGCGCAGCAACCTTCATCACTGCACGTCTCATTGGGACGCTGGCAGATCGTTTCGGCAAGATCTTATTGTTTCGTGTCGTTGCAATAGGTGCCTGTGTGCCCGTGTTGCTCGTTACTAATATCGGTGCAGTGAGCCTGGTGTCATGGCTGCTCATCACCACGCTATTCTTTATTCTGGTATCTGGCCGCATGGTGCCCTTACTGGCCATTGTGGGTGCCGCCGTTAAACCGCAACAGCGTGGTGCATTCTTATCGCTCAATGCCACTGTGCAGTCATTAGCGATGGGTCTGGCCAGTATGGTTGGTGGGGTATTTATTACACAGACACCCGATGGCGTGATTAGTGGCTACGGTTGGGTTGGGCTGGTTGCCGCTATCTTTAATGTGATGGCGGCGTTGTGGGTTGGGCGGGTCGCTATTCGAGACTGATTTGATGGATATCGTCCATTGATTTAACCGGTCAGCGCAAAAGATCCATCAATGAAAGAGCCACCGGAAGGTGGCTCTTTTGCTTTAGACGCTCAGGAACGATTAGCTGCTAAAGAAATTCCTCAGCTTCTGTTGCCAGCCGCCTTCTTTGGGCGAGTGGTGGTCTGGTCGTTCGCCTAGGCTTTCCTGGAACTGGCGGAGTAGTTCCTTCTGATCGCTGCTCAGGTTGACCGGGGTTTCAACAGCAACGTGGACATAAAGGTTACCGGCTACGCCGCTACGCATGCCTGTAATGCCTTTGCCGCGCAGACGGAAAATCTTGCCTGTTTGGGTTTCGTCAGGGATGCGCAGGCTGGCAGTGCCATCGAGCGTCGGCACATCGATATCACCACCCAATGCGGCAGTCGTCATGGGGATGGGGATCTCGCAATGCAGGTCATCACCATCACGGGTAAAGAGTTCGTGTTGGCGCAGGCTGATCTGCACATACAGATCACCCGAGGGGCCGCCGTTAACACCGGCTTCACCTTCACCCGATAGACGGATGCGATCACCTTCGTTAACGCCGGCTGGGATTTTGATTTCCAGTGTTTTGTTTTCACGTTTGCGGCCGCGGCCATGACAGTCGTTACAAGGATCTTCGATGACCTTGCCGGAGCCATGGCAGTGCGGGCAGCTCTGCTGTACCGAGAAGAAGCCCTGTTGCATGCGGACCTGGCCGCTCCCCTTGCAGGTGCCACAGGTCGTCGCATGGGTGCCCGCTTTCGCGCCGGAGCCTTTACAGGTGCCACAGTTAGTTTCGGTAGGAATGCGGATACGGGTTTGTGAGCCTTTGGCAGCTTCTTCTAGACTAATGTCTAGGTCGTAGCGCAGATCAGCGCCACGATACACTTGGCTGCGGCCGCCACGACCACCGCCACCACCAAATCCACCACCGCCGCCGCCTCGGAAAATCTCTTCGAAGATGTTGCCGAAGTCGAAGCCACCAGCACCGCCGCCGCCAAAACCACCATGCCCCATAGAAGGGTCGACACCAGCGTGGCCATATTGGTCATAGGCCGCACGTTTATTGCCGTCGGTGAGTATTTCGTAGGCTTCTTTGACTTCTTTGAACTGTGCCTCGGCGGATTTGTCGTCGGGGTTACGGTCCGGGTGGAATTTCATGGCCAGGCGGCGATAGGCTTTTTTAAGCTCATCGTCGGAGGCACCCTTGTTAACACCCAGAATTTCGTAGTAATCGCGTTTGGACATGGCTGTTCAGCTTCAGTTCGAATCAAATTTTGAAAATGCAAAAGGGGGCAAGGTTACCCTTGCCCCCGCCGGATCGGTGATCCGGAGTTACTTCTTGTCTTTCACTTCGGTGAATTCAGCATCCACCACATCACCGTCTGGTTGCTTGCCGGCATCGGCATTGCCACCCGCGGTAGCACCTGGTGCAGCTTCAGCTTCGCCACCGGCCAGTTGGGCCAGGGCTTGTGAGGCTTGCATGAGTGCTTCAGCCTTTTTCTCGATCTCGGCTTTGTCGGTGCCGCGGACAGCGTCTTCCACTTCCTTGGCAGCGGCTTCGATCTTGGCCTTTTCGTCAGCCGGAACCTTGTCGCCCAGTTCGTTCAGCATCTTGCGAACGTTGTGAACCGCAGCATCACCGCCGTTACGGGCATCAGCCAGTTCGCGGGCTTTGTGATCTTCTGCCGCATTGGCTTCAGCATCCTTAACCATGCGCTGGATTTCTTCTTCAGACAGGCCGGTGTTGGCCTTGATGGTGATTTTGTTTTCTTTGCCGGATTGCTTGTCCTTGGCTGAAACGTGCAGGATGCCGTTAGAGTCGATGTCAAAGGTCACTTCGATCTGCGGTGTGCCACGTGGGGCCGATGGAATGCCTTCCAGGTTGAACTGACCCAGGCTCTTGTTGCCGTTGGCCATTTCGCGTTCGCCTTGCAGCACGTGGATGGTTACAGCCGACTGATTGTCATCAGCCGTCGAGAAGACTTGGCTGGCCTTGGTGGGGATGGTGGTGTTCTTTGCGATGAGCTTGGTCATCACGCCGCCCAGGGTTTCAATACCCAGGGTGAGTGGGGACACGTCAAGCAGTAGCACATCCTTCACGTCGCCTTGCAGTACGCCGCCCTGAACAGCCGCGCCTACGGCAACAGCTTCATCCGGGTTAACGTCTTTGCGCGGTTCTTTGCCGAACACGTCTTTAACCTTGTCCTGAACCTTTGGCATGCGCGACATACCGCCAACCAGGATGACATCGCTGATGTCGCTGGCTGAACAACCGGCATCTTTCATGGCGGTAACGCAAGGGGCAATGGTGCGCTCGATCAGATCATCGACCAGGCTTTCAAACTTGGCGCGGGTGATCTTCATGGTCAGGTGTTTCGGACCGCTGGCATCGGCCGTGATGTACGGCAGATTGATTTCGGTCTGTTGTGCCGACGACAGTTCGATCTTGGCTTTTTCAGCGGCTTCTTTCAGGCGCTGCAGAGCCAGCACGTCATTCTTCAGATCTGCGCCGGATTCTTTCTTGAACTCGGTGACAATATAGTCAATCAGACGCTGGTCAAAGTCTTCGCCGCCCAGGAAGGTATCGCCGTTGGTCGACAGCACTTCAAACTGATGTTCGCCGTCAATTTCCGAGATGTCGATGATCGAGATATCGAAGGTGCCGCCACCCAGGTCGAATACGGCAATCTTGCGATCGCCTTCTTTTTTGTCCAAGCCGAAGGCGAGGGCGGCAGCGGTTGGTTCGTTGATGATGCGCTTAACGTCCAGACCGGCGATACGGCCGGCATCTTTGGTAGCCTGACGCTGGCTGTCGTTGAAGTAAGCAGGCACCGTAATGACAGCTTCGGTGACTTCTTCACCGAGGTAGTCTTCTGCGGCTTTTTTCATCTTGCGCAGCACTTCTGCGGACACCTGTTGCGGTGCCATCTTCTTGTCCAGCACTTCTACCCAAGCGTCGCCATTGTCTGCCTTGGCAATCTTGAATGGCATGAGGCTGATGTCTTTTTGTACTTCTTTGTCTTCGAAGCGACGACCGATCAGACGCTTGATGGCGTAAAGCGTATTTCTCGGGTTGGTCACGGCCTGGCGCTTGGCCGGTGCACCGACGAGAATCTCACCGTCGTTCGTGTAAGCAATGATCGACGGGGTGGTGCGTGCGCCTTCTGCGTTTTCAATAACCTTCGGTGTGCCGTTTTCCATAACGGAAACGCACGAGTTGGTGGTGCCGAGGTCAATACCGATGATTTTTCCCATGGATTCTTATCCTTGTTTTTGCAATGTCGTTAATTGGTTGGGCAAAACGATGCTGTTTAGATCACCGTTCGCCGGTCATGAGAGGCTATATGAGGCTGAAAAGCAGGTATTCAACCCCTCTTTAGGGTTAATTTAGCCTTTGGCTACCGTTACCATCGCCGGGCGTAGCACGCGATCGGAGAGCTGGTAGCCTTTTTGCAGTACGTTGACCACGGTATTGGCCTCTTGCTCGGCATCAACCATGGCAATCGCTTGGTGCTGGTTCGGGTCAAATTTTTCACCAGCAGCGGGGTTCTCTACCTTCATGCCTGAGCGTTCAAAGGCGCTGAGTAATTGTTTCTGAGTCAATTCCACGCCGGAACGCAGTGTTGCTGCATCGGCAGCCGTATCGGTGAGAGCGGCATCAAGACTATCGCAAACAGCGATCATTTCGCGGGCAAATTTTTCTACGGCAAATTTGTGCGCCTTGGTGACGTCTTCGGCCGCTCGGCGCCGCATGTTTTCTCCATCGGCTTTGGCGCGAAGGAAGGCGTCTTGCAGTTCGGCAATTTTGGCTTCGGCAGCAGCCAGAAGCCCTTCCGGCGTATCGTCTTGCGCGGCTTCACACGCAGGTGCGGCATCCGTCAGGTTTTCTTCGGTGATGGGGTTGATGATGTCGTTTTCTGGTGTTTGTTGGGTCATGAGGTGGTTAATCCGTTGATTAATGGCGACAGTTAGGCCGCATATGGGGCTGCTTTAGGCTTATTCAAGAGCGCCGAGCCCTTTTGCCCTTGCTTGCTGTTGTTCCAGCGCCTGCTGATCGGCCGGGCTGATGGGCCAGCCCGCTAAGTGGCGTTCTGTCAGGTCAGCCAGTGCCGAAATCCAGCTGGGGTCTTCGTTCAGGCAGGGCAAATATTGGAAATGCTCGCCGCCGGCTGTGAGGTAGGCGGCGCGGACTTCCATGTTGATCTCTTCGAGGGTTTCGAGGCAGTCCGCCACAAAGCCCGGGCAGAGCACATCCACACGCTTGACGCCTTGTTTGGCCAAGTCAATGAGCGTCGGTTCGGTATAGGGTTGTAGCCATTTCGCCTTGCCAAAGCGCGATTGAAAAGTCGTCACGACGCTTTCGGGCGGCAGATTGAGTGCCTCGGCGACCAGGCGCGCGGTCTTGTGGCATTCGCAGAAGTAGGGGTCGCCGAGCTTGAGGTTGCGTTCGGGCAGACCATGAAAGCTCATGACCAAACGGTAGCTGGCCTCCGGTAGGGCGGGCGTTGGATTCTGTTGCCAATGAGAATGTACTTGGTTGGCAATTGCATTGATATACCCACCATCGTCGGCGAAATTGCGCGCATAACGCAATTCTGGCTGATTGCGCAATCCGGTGACCCAATTAAGCGCTTCATCGATGACCGTGGCAGTGGTGCTGGCCGAATATTGTGGGTACATCGGCAAGACAAGAATGCGCGTGGCGTTCTCGCTACGTAAACGTTCCAGCACGGCGGGAATACTGTTCGAACCATGGCCAGCGTAGCGCATTGCCCAGGTAACGATCAGGTTATGACCGCGTTGCCGCAGGGACTGTTCCAGTGCGCTGGTCTGCGCCTTCGTGTGCACCATCAGCGGCGAACCGGCGTCTTCCCAAACGGTAGCGTATTTAGCGGCTGATTTTTTCGGGCGGACACGCAGGATGATGCCGTGCAAGATCAGCATCCAGAGGGCGCGGGGGATTTCAATAACCCGGGGATCGCCTAGAAACTCGGCCAGGTAGCGGCGCACCGCATCGGGTGTGGGGGCGTCGGGCGTCCCGAGGTTAACCAGAACCACAGCGGTTCTGGGGGGGGTGCCATGGCGCCATGCCGGAGCAGTTTTATTCATGGGGTGCCTAAAATGAGGGGTTGAAAGTACTTAGCCCTGAGCCTGTTCAGTCAGAGCACTGGAGAGCAGTCGGGCAGTAATGTCGACAATGGGGATGACCCGATCATAAGCCATTCGCGTTGGACCAATAACGCCAACTGAGCCGACAACCTGACCTTCTACCTGATAAGGCGCGGTAACGACACTGCATTCATCCAGTGTGGCAATGCCTGATTCCTGTCCGATGTAGAGGCGGACGCCTTCCGCGCGCTGCGATAGGTCCAGCAAGCGGACGAGTGCCGTACGCTGTTCAAAGAGATCAAAAAGTTCGCGTAAACGCCGCATATTGGAGCTGAGATCATCCACGTCCAGCAGATTTTTTTCGCCTGAAATGACGGTTTCAGATTCTTTGGGCATGAGCGCCTCACCGCTGGCGGTGAGTGCTGCAGCCATGAGGGATTGCAGATCGCTACGAATACGTACCAGTTCTTCATGAACGCGGGTGCGCATCTGATGCAGCTCCAGACCGACAAAATTCTGATTGAGCGTATTGGCCGCTTCGATCAATTCGGCGCTGGTATAAGCGCGGTCGGTAGAAAGAATGCGATTCTGGACGTTGCCATCGCTGGTGACCAGAACCAGGAGCACGCGTTTTTCCGATAAGGCGATGAATTCAATCTGCCTAATTCGGTTGCTGGCGTGGCGTGGCGCAATCACAATGCCGGCAAAGCGCGTCAGGTCAGAGAGTAGGCGGGAGGCATGGTTAATGATTTGTCCGGGCTGGGCTTTTGCGCCGGCCAGTTCGGCCAGGATGCGGGCGTGATCCATCTGCTCCAGCGGTTGCATGGTGAGCAGGGAGTCCACGAAAAAGCGGTAGCCACGGGGGGTAGGAATACGGCCAGCCGATGTATGTGGGCTGGCGATAAAACCGAGACCTTCAAGATCTGCCATGACATTGCGGACTGTTGCTGCTGAAAGATCCAGCCCGGATGCGCGGGAAAGCACGCGCGAGCCCACTGGCGCGCCATCGGCGATGTAATTTTCAACGAGAGTCTTGAGGAGCACGCAGGCGCGATCATCTAGCGGTGTGGGCGTAGACGTCAGTTTCTGGGAGGTAGAAATGAATCCGGCGGCAGTTTTGGAGGGCATGGAATAGATTCTACAAAATTATTCTGTGGTTTAATCGGGTTCTATCGCCGATATGACAAAAGCAGTTCTGGTCTGTCGTGCTCTCATGATATGAATACCCAGGTGTAAGTGCCTTCCCGGGCCTGTTTGCGGAGTCGGATTGATGTCGTACCCATTGCCGTTAAAAACGGTAGCACTGATTGGTCGCCAGGAGAGTCCTGAGGTTGCGGATTCGATTGTGGCTCTATCCGGGTTTTTCCAGTCACGCGGCGTAAGCGTTCTGGTTGAGACGGAAACCGCTATTGAAGTTGGTCAGCTACAGGGTAGCACTGCGCTGAGTTCGGCCGAATGTGCCGACTTTGCAGGTATCGGCAGTTCAGTGGATTTAGCGATTGTCGTTGGTGGCGATGGCACGTTGCTCCACGCTGCGCGACAGCTCGCGCGTTTTAATATTCCTTTGGTGGGTATCAACCAGGGTCGCCTGGGTTTCATGACAGATATTGCCCGTTCCGGCATGCTGGAAGCCATGACGCTGCTCATGGAAGGTAAATTCACCCCGGAAGATCGCCTGTTGCTGGATACCGAAGTGGTCTTTGGTGGCGCATCGGCGCAATGGCAGCCTCTGGCCAATCTGGCTTTTAATGATGTGGTGATCGACAAAGGGGCTACCGGCCGGATGATTGAATTCGAGCTACGGGTTGATGACGAATTTATTTACAGCGCGCGTGCTGATGGCCTGATTATTTGTACGCCAACCGGCTCGACAGCCTATGCGCTCTCGGCCAATGGCCCGATTTTGCACCCCAAGCTCGGTGGAATTGCGCTGGTGCCGCTGTGTCCGCACGCCTTGTCTAACCGTCCGATTACGCTGCCAGACACGGCATGCATTGAGGTGCGTCTGGTGCAGGGTGCTAATGCGCGCGCCCACTTTGATGGGCAGGAAACGGTGGATCTGATGCCGGGTGATGGGGTACGTCTTAAAAAATCACCGCACCGGATCAAGCTATTGCATCCACCGGCCTATAGTTATTTCGCTATGTTGCGTCAGAAATTGCACTGGAGCGAAGGTCCGAGTATTCGCCCTGGGCTTGTAGTCAATACGCCTTGTCGTAAGCCGGACTGAGCAATGCTTTGCCGTCTGGTCATTCGAGATTTTGTGCTGGTGCATGAACTGGCGCTGGATTTTCAGCCGGGGTTTGGTGCGCTCACCGGAGAAACGGGTGCTGGTAAATCATTACTGATTGATGCGCTGGCTTTTGTATTGGGTGAACGTGCAGAAGCTGGGCTCATTCGTTCAGGCGCATCGCGTGCTGAAGTGACCGCCGAGTTTGATGCCTCGGTTGATCCTGCCTTTGTTGCCTGGTTTGCCGAGCAAGCCATTCCGTTGGAAGCGGGTGAGGGTGTACTGATTCGCCGTGTGCTGGATGCGGGGGGGCGTTCGCGTGCCTTGATTAATGGTGTGCCAGTGACGTTGCAGCAGGTGCGTACCGCCGGTGAATGGTTGCTTGATATCCACGGACAACATGCCCACCAGTCCTTGTTGCGGGCGGAGGCCCAGCGGCAACTGGTGGATGACTTCGGACAATTGCAAACACAGGCACGCTCAGTCGCTACCGCATGGCGTGAGTGGGCGGCAGCCCGGCAGGCACTGCTAGACGCAGGCAAACGTTCCGGTGACATTGAAGCGCGCCGTCAAACGCTGGCCTGGCAGATTAAGTCTTTGTCTGAGTTGGCTAACGATCAGCCTGATTGGGGTTGGCAGGCTATGGGGGAGGAGCAGTCGCGCCTGGCGCATGCCTCCAGCCTGATAGAACTGACGCAGAGCGCAGTCGATGTGCTCGGCGAGGGTGACGAACCCATGATGACGATTCTTGGCCGATTGCAGCACCGGTTGCAGGAAGGGGCCGGGCTTGATAGTCGTCTGCAGGAGCCAACAGATTTGTTGGCGGCTGCCAGCAATGAGCTTTCCGAAGCACTGACTTTATTGCGCCGCCACCTGGATCGTTTTGAGGTGGACCCAGTCCGCTTGGCTGAGATCGAACGCCGCATGGCGGGCATGCTTGAATTGGCACGTAAACATCTGGTTGAACCAGCCGCATTACCGTTCTTGTATCGGGATATGGTGGCTGAAGCCGAGCAATTGGCAGATGCAACGGACGTGGCAGCGCTTGAAGCACGCGTTAAGGCTACGGCTGCTGCCTATGTGGATGCGGCTGCACGCCTGACCAAAGGGCGCACCAAGGCAGCTAAGGCCCTATCCAAAGGCGTTAGCGATGCGATGCAGGAGCTGGCGCTGGGTGGCGGGCAATGCCGTATCGCTTTACAAGCGCTGGATGGCGACGGTAGCGCCCATGGTAACGAGCGGATCGAATTACAGATTAGCGGGTTGGCCGGTGATGACTGGCGCCCGTTGTCCAAAGTCGTTTCAGGGGGCGAGCTTTCCCGTATCAGTCTAGCGATCCAGGTGGTGACTAGCGCCTGTAGCGCTGTGCCTACGTTAATCTTTGATGAGGTTGATGTCGGGATTGGCGGTGGTGTCGCCGAAGTGGTAGGCCGCCTGCTTGCCAAGCTGGGTGAACACCGACAGGTGCTTTGTGTGACACATCTGGCGCAGGTTGCGGCGCGCGCGTCCTGGCAGTGGCAGGTCAGCAAAGAGAAAGCGGACGGGCTATTTCAGAGCCGCGTGCAGGTTCTGGATGATGCCGCCCGTATTGAAGAGATTGCCCGCATGCTGGGTGGCGTTGAAATCACGGCGCGCACACGAGCCCATGCTGCCGAAATGCTGCAGCTTGGCTAATGCCGAGCGTTGCGCGTTTCAGAGGGTTTTCTTGGAAGGTCGGTGTGGGCAGGCTGCATCGACGCATTCTGCGTAGAGACACAGATCATGCGCCTGGATTTTGAAACCTAGCTTTGCTGCAATTTCGGACTGCTTTTTCTCGATTTCCGGGTCGCAGAACTCCACGACTCGATCGCATTGCAGGCAGACCAGATGGTCATGATGCTCGCCCCGATTTAATTCGAACACCGCTTTGCCCGATTCAAAATTCTGTTTCTGCAGTAAGCCGGCCTGTTCGAACTGGGTGAGGGCGCGGTAAACCGTCGCCAAGCCGATATCCAGACCGCTGGTTACCAGAATCCGGTATACATCATCGGCCGTCAGATGCTCGTCTCGACGATTTTCAAAAATCTCGAGGATTTTCATCCGCGGCATCGTTGCTTTGAGGCCGGATTGCTGCAGGTCTTTCGGCGTGGGCATAAAGGGATTCCTGATCTATAACTTCGGATATCATAGCGTCTTTTACACCGAGCCGTTCTTCTCATGTCCTCCTACCGGAAAACCCCGTTGGCAGTTTTAAGCAAAGGCGTGGCCGGATTTGGCTTGGTGTTTAGCTTCTTTTTGCTGACTGGTTGCGCTGTTGAGCGTTACTTTCTTGAGTACCGCGTCAACGTGCAGCAAGGCAATGTGGTGGAACAGAAGAACATTGTCCAGCTGAAGCCGGGCATGACGCGTGACCAAGTGCGCTACGTACTGGGGACGCCGCTCTTACAAGATCCTTTCCACGCCAATCGCTGGGATTATGTCTATCGTTATGAAGATGGCGCCACGGGCGATATCACCATGCGCAACATCTTCGCTTACTTCAATGCGGCGGGTCAGCTGGAACGCGTTGGTGGCGATGTAGCGCCTGGAAAGCCGGTTGGCGTGCAAATTACCGGTGACGTTAATGCCGATGCGTCTGCAGCTGCAGATCTGGCTGCGGCAGTGAGGTCGAATGAACCGCAAGTGATTGATCTGGGTAGCCTCCCCGAGGATGCCGAGGGTCCGCCTGAAAACTCCGAACCACCTAGCGACTCATGGTGGTGGCGCTTTATCCATTTATTCAAGTAAACAAGGAATTTGCTATGTCCGTTCCCGTCAAAATTGCTATTGCGGGCGCTTCAGGCCGTATGGGTCGCATGTTGATCGAAGCCGTGCTGCGTGACCCGGCCACTGATTTGCACGCTGCTTTTGAGCGCGAGGGGAGTGAATTTGTAGGTCGTGACCCCGGCGAATTTGTTGGGCAGACGACGTCGGTGCGTATTACCGCTGATGTGTCGGCCGGCCTGAAAGGGGCTGATTGTCTGATTGACTTTACGCGACCAGAGGCCACGCTGGCACATCTGGAAGCTTGCAAGACAGCGGGTGTGGGCATGGTTATCGGCACAACGGGGTTTGAAGAAGCTGGCAAGGCTGCACTTGCAGCCGCTGCCAAGGCAATTCCTGTCGTGTTTGCGCCGAATATGAGCGTGGGCGTTAACGTCACCTTCAAATTGCTGGAAATCGCCGCTGGCATCCTGAATTCCGGTTACGACGTGGAAATCGTCGAAGCACATCACCGTCACAAGATCGATGCGCCTTCGGGTACGGCATTGCGCATGGGCGAAGTTGTCGCCGACGCGCTGGGTCGCAATCTGAAAGAGGTTGCCGTTTATGGCCGTGAGGGCGTTACCGGTGAGCGTGATGAGACAACCATCGGTTTTGCCACGGTACGTGGCGGCGACATTGTGGGCGACCATGTCGTGATGTTCTGCGGTACCGGTGAGCGCGTTGAAATCGGTCATAAAGCCAGTAGCCGTATGCCATATGCATTGGGGAGTGTCCGCGCCGCAAAATTTATCCGCGGCCGCGCTAACGGCTTGTTTGATATGCAAGATGTGCTCGGCCTGCGTGGGTAAAGGCTGCGCTGAGGGCTAGCGCAAAGCGGTACTTTCCGCTATAATCCGGTCGCTTAAATCCTGCCTCTGCAGGACTCAAGCGGGAGTACCAGTCAGACCACCTACGGGCGGTTGTCATGGGCTCCCGCTTTGCATATCTGCTACCCGGAGTCGCTGTGTCCTACCCTGAGTCATCCGCCTCGTCTATTTCGTCCGCTGCCGCTGGCAGCCGCCCCCTGTGCTCAACCCGCCCAGCCGCTTTGCTGGTGCTGGCCGATGGCACGGTTTTCCGTGGTGAGTCTATCGGTGCTACCGGTAAAACCTCTGGGGAAGTTGTTTTCAATACTGCCCTGACGGGTTACCAGGAGATCCTCACCGATCCTTCGTACTGTCGTCAGATCGTTACGCTGACTTACCCGCATATCGGTAACACGGGTTGTAACGACGAAGACTTCGAGTCGGGCGCCAATTACGCCGCCGGTCTGGTCATTCGTGATCTGCCGGAAGTCGCTTCGAACTGGCGTTCGCAGAGTGATCTATCGTCGTATCTGGTTAAACATGGCATTGTGGCCATTGCGGGTATCGATACCCGCAAGCTCACCCGTATTCTGCGTGAAAAGGGTGCGCAGGCTGGTTGCATCGTTGCTGCCGCTGCGGGCGAAACACTCGATGACGCAGCTGCGCTGGCTGAAGCTAAGGCCTTCCCGGGTCTGGCCGGCATGGATCTGGCCAAGGAAGTAACCGTCGACAAGCCTTACGCCTGGACGCAAGGTGAATGGACCCTCAAGGGTTATGTTACGGGCCCAACGCCGCGTTTTAAAGTGGTGGCCTACGATTTTGGTGTGAAGCGCAACATCCTGCGCATGCTGGCCGAACGTGGCTGTGATGTCACCGTGGTGCCGGCACAGACAACGGCGGCTGAAGTGTTGGCTATGAACCCGGACGGTGTTTTCCTGTCGAATGGCCCAGGAGATCCTGAGCCTTGCGATTACGCCATCACTGCAATTCGCGAATTTCTCGCTGTAAAAAAACCGGTTTATGGTATCTGCCTGGGTCACCAGTTGCTGGCACTTGCTGCCGGTGCCAAGACTGCCAAGATGAAGTTCGGTCACCATGGCGCTAACCATCCGGTTAAAGACGTCGATACCGGTCAGGTGCTTATCACGAGCCAGAATCATGGCTTTGCTGCCGATGTCGATACGCTGCCCGCCAATGTGCGCGTGACGCATGTGTCGCTGTTTGACGGCACGCTGCAAGGCATTGCGTTGACCGACGCGCCGGCTTTCTCCTTCCAGGGTCACCCGGAAGCCAGCCCCGGTCCGCACGACGTGAGTTATCTCTTTGACCGATTCATCGATCTGATGCATCAGCACTCTGCAAAATAATAAAAAGTAGCCCTCATGCCCAAGCGTACAGACCTTAAAAGCATCCTTATCATTGGCGCTGGCCCGATTGTTATCGGCCAGGCCTGCGAATTCGATTACTCCGGCGCCCAGGCCTGTAAGGCTTTGCGTGAAGAGGGTTACAAAGTCATTCTGGTGAACTCCAACCCGGCCACCATCATGACCGACCCGGAGATGGCAGATGTCACCTACATCGAGCCAATCACCTGGCAAGTTGTTGCCCGCATTATCGAGACAGAACGCCCGGATGCGCTGCTGCCAACGATGGGCGGTCAGACTGCATTGAATTGTGCGCTCGATCTGGCGGCTCATGGCGTGCTGGAAAAGTTCGGTGTCGAACTCATTGGCGCCTCGCGTGAGGCCATCGATAAGGCGGAAGATCGCGAAAAATTCAAACAGGCGATGAACAAGATCGGCCTGGGTTCTGCCCGTTCGGCGATCGCTCATTCCATGGAAGAGGCGTATCAGGTTCAGGCCGGCATCGGTTTTCCAACGATTATTCGTCCGTCATTCACCCTGGGTGGTACGGGGGGTGGCATCGCTTACAACATGGAAGAGTTTGAAACCATTTGTAAGCGCGGCCTGGAAGCATCACCGACCAGCGAGCTGCTGATTGAAGAGTCGCTGCTGGGTTGGAAAGAATATGAAATGGAAGTGGTGCGTGACCGCAAGGACAACTGCATCATCGTCTGTTCGATTGAAAACCTAGATCCAATGGGTGTGCATACCGGCGACTCGATTACGGTTGCGCCATCGCAGACGCTGACGGATAAGGAATATCAAATCCTGCGCGATGCATCGATCGCTGTGTTGCGCGAGATCGGTGTGGATACGGGTGGTTCAAACGTTCAGTTCTCGATCAATCCGGATGACGGCCGCATGGTCGTGATTGAAATGAATCCGCGTGTGTCACGTTCATCCGCACTGGCCTCCAAAGCAACGGGCTTCCCGATCGCTAAGGTTGCCGCCAAATTGGCCGTGGGCTACACGCTGGACGAGCTGGCCAACGAAATCACCGGCGGCAAAACGCCGGCTTCGTTCGAACCATCGATCGACTACGTGGTCACCAAGGTGCCGCGTTTTGCGTTTGAAAAATTCCCGATGGCGGATAACCGCCTGACCACCCAGATGAAGTCGGTGGGTGAGGTGATGGCCATTGGTCGTACTTTCCAGGAGTCGTTGCAGAAAGCGCTGCGCGGTCTGGAAGTGGGCGTTGATGGCTTCAACCTGAAGACGGTTGATCCCGAGACCATTGACGAGCAGCTGGCCAATGCCACGCCAGATCGCCTGTGGTACGTGGCGGATGCCTTTGGTGTCGGCATGACCGTTGAACGCGTGTTTGAGCTGACCAAGATTGATCCGTGGTTCCTGGTTCAGATCAAGGAAATCGTTGATCTGGAGCTCACCGTCGAGCAACGCGCTTTTGATAGCATCACTGCGGAAGAATTGCGCTTCCTCAAGCGCAAGGGCTTCTCCGATCGCCGTTTGGCTTATCTGACTAAAACTTCCGAGCAGGCTGTGCGCGAGCGCCGTCATGCGTTGGGTGTGCGTCCTGTCTATAAGCGCGTGGATACCTGTGCTGCAGAATTCGCCACCAACACCGCCTATATGTACTCGACCTATGAAGACGAGTGCGAAGCCAACCCCACCGATAAGAAAAAGATCATGGTGCTGGGTGGCGGCCCGAACCGAATTGGTCAGGGCATCGAATTTGATTACTGCTGTGTGCATGCTGCTATGGCGATGCGTGAAGACGGTTACGAGACCATTATGGTCAACTGTAATCCGGAAACCGTATCAACCGACTATGACACTTCGGATCGTCTATATTTCGAACCACTGACGCTAGAAGATGTGCTGGAAATTGTCGCCATTGAAAAGCCGGTTGGTGTGATCGTGCAATATGGTGGTCAGACACCGCTGAAGCTGGCGCTGGCACTAGAGGCCAATGGCGTACCGATTATCGGCACTTCGCCAGACATGATTGATGCCGCCGAAGACCGTGAACGCTTCCAGAAACTGTTGCACGAACTGGGGCTGAAGCAGCCGCCGAACCGCACGGCTCGTACAGAAGAAGAAGCCCTGCGTATGGCCGAAGAAATCGGCTATCCCCTGGTCGTTCGCCCATCCTATGTATTGGGTGGCCGTGCCATGGAAATCGTACACGAGCAGAAAGATCTGGAACGCTACATGCGCGAGGCCGTCAAGGTCTCGAACGATTCACCGGTCCTGCTAGATCGCTTCCTCAACGATGCCTGTGAAGTTGATGTGGATGCGCTATCCGATGGTACGGAAGTCATCATCGGTGGTGTGATGGAACATATCGAACAGGCAGGCGTTCACTCGGGCGACTCGGCTTGTTCGCTGCCGCCATACTCTTTGGGCAAAGCCATTCAGGAAGAGCTGCGTCGTCAGACCAAGGCCATGGCCAAAGCGTTGAACGTCTGCGGCCTCATGAACGTTCAGTTCGCTATCAAGGACGATGAGGTTTATGTGTTGGAAGTAAACCCACGTGCTTCGCGTACCGTGCCGTTCGTTTCCAAGGCGACAGGCCTGCAACTGGCCAAGATTGCAGCACGTTGTATGGCTGGACAGTCACTGGCCTCCCAAGGTGTCACCAAAGAAGTCGTGCCGCCGTATTACTCGGTGAAGGAAGCCGTCTTCCCGTTCGCCAAGTTCCCGGGTGTTGATACGATTCTCGGACCGGAAATGAAGTCCACGGGTGAAGTGATGGGTGTGGGTAAAACCTTCCCGGAAGCTTTTGTTAAGGCGCAGATGGCCAGTAGCGTTATTCTGCCTAAGAGTGGCAAGGTATTCCTATCGGTCAAAGACAGCGATAAGGCCAAGGCTGTGGAAATGGCTCGCCAGCTCCATTTGGCGGGTTATCAGCTGATTGCGACGCGTGGCACGGCCAAGGCTATTGAAGAGGCAGGTGTGCCTGTGCAACGTGTGAATAAAGTGACCGAAGGTCGTCCGCATGTTGTCGATGCCATCAAGAACAACGAGATTGCGCTGATCATCAATACCGTGGAAGAGAAGCGTCATGCGATCAATGACTCCCGTTCGATTCGTACTTCGGGCCTGATGGCGCGCGTGACAATGTTCACGACGATTTGGGGCGCTGAAGCTGCTGTGGCCGGTATTCTGTCTGGCGATGCGCTGAAGGTTTATTCCATCCAGTCACTGCATGCGCAGCTGAACTAATTTTATTTTTCGACTGCCATGAATAAGATTCCATTAACGGTGACAGGTGCAGCTATGCTCCAAGAGGAGCTGCATCGTCTCAAAACCATTGAACGACCATCGGTGATTGAAGCCATTGCCGAAGCGCGGGCGCACGGCGATCTTTCGGAAAATGCCGAATATGATGCCGCTAAAGAAAAGCAGGGCTTTATCGAAGGCCGTATTCAGGAAGTCGAAGGTAAACTTAGCCACGCGCAGATTATTGATCCTTCCAGCATGGATGCTGACGGTCGCTGTGTGTTTGGTTCGACAGTGGACCTGGAAGATGGCGATTCCGGCCAAAGCGTGACCTATCAGATCGTCGGTGAAGACGAAGCTGATATCAAGCAGGGCAAGGTATCGTTTGCATCACCGCTGGCACGTGCGCTCATTGGCAAATTTGCCGGTGATGTGGTGCAGGTGCAGACTCCGGGTGGTCAGCGCGAATACGAGATGATCGACGTACGGTATCTATAACTGTGGCTAATCGGGTGCAGCGAGACCCGTTTAGCTGTTCTGGAAGTTGCGCTTGAGCTGACGAGGCGCTTTGCGTCGGCCTGTTGCTTTACCAGATTTGTCGACTTTAATTTCAACTTTCGGGCGCCAAACCACCAGCAACTTGCCGATGTGTTGAATGGCGGCAGCGTTCAGCGTGTTACAGATCTCGGCCAGATAGCCTTCACGGGTTTCACGCTCATCGCTAACCACACGGATTTTGATGAGTCCGTGACGGTTCAGTGAATGACTGATTTCCTTGAGCACGGTTTCAGACAGACCGTTATCGGCGATGGTCACCACGGGATTGAGGCTGTGAGCCTCTGCCTTGAGCGCACGGCGTTCGGCAGTGCTGATAGCCAGCTCACCGGGAACGGGGGCTGCGGCAGTTTCTTCGGCAATCAATTGGGCGATACGATCTAGGGTCATGGTGAACTCAAAGCAGTAAATACGGATAATGCAAGGCTGGCATTGTACGCCAGCCGCGAATAGAACAGCGAACTCAATCGAGAGATAGCAATTTATGGCAAGAACTAAGACCAGCAGGGCGTGGATGAGAGAGCACGTCAATGACCCCTGGGTGCAACGCGCCAAGGCCGAGGGTTGGCGTTCGCGCGCAGCTTTCAAGCTGATGGAAGTCGACGATAAGGATAAGCTGATCCGGAAAGGCGCTATTGTGGTCGACTTGGGCTGTACGCCTGGCGGCTGGTCGCAGGTTGCCCGTAAACGCCTAGGCACGACCGGCCGGGTGATTGGGCTGGATTTGCTGCCTTTGGAGCCAATGTTGTCCGGTGTTGAGTTTCTGCAAGGTGACTTTCACGAAGAAAGCGTGCTCAAACAGGTAGAGGAAATGTTGCATGGGGCGAAAGTAGACCTTGTGCTTTCCGATATGGCCCCCAATATGTCGGGTATTCCTTTGTCTGATCAGGCGAGATCCATCCAACTGGCGGAGCTTGCGCTAGACTTTGCCGCGAATCACTTGCAACCGCAGGGGTCTTTCCTGGTTAAAGTGTTTCAGGGTTCAGGTTTTGCTGAGTACGTAGTCGCTATGCGCCAAGTGTTCCGCAAGGTTGTTACGCGTAAACCAGAAGCTTCTCGAGGCCGTAGTAGCGAGTTGTATCTGTTAGGGCAGGGTTTGAAGTAGAGTGAGTAGTGAGCCGATGCAGGCTCGGGTAGAATAAGCAACCAGTTTGATTAAGGCAGAAAGCCATCGTGAATAACAATCTGTTTCGAAATGTTGCGATCTGGGTCGTCATTGGTCTGGTACTAATGACGGTGTTCAACCAGTTCAATAACAAGCAGAGCACCCAGAATTCTGTTGAGTATTCCCAATTCATCGAAGAGGTGAAGGATGGGAAGATCAGCAAAGTTGTCATGGAGGGCCGCACGCTGAAAGCGACGACCGCCGACGGCAAGAAGATCACTTCCTATGCGCCGCCAGATCTATGGCTGGTTTCAGACCTCCTCAAGAGTGGCGTAAAGATTGAAGCCAAGCCGGAAGAAGAGCCATCGATGCTGATGAACATCTTCGTCAGCTGGTTCCCGATGCTGCTGTTAATTGGTGTGAGGATTTTCTTCATGCGCCAGATGCAAGGCGGTGGCGGCAAAGGCAATAGCCCATTCTCGTTTGGTAAGAGCAAAGCCCGGATAACGGACCAGGCTCAGAACACGGTGACATTTGCCGATGTGGCCGGTTGCGACGAAGCCAAGGAAGAAGTGCAGGAGATCGTCGATTTCCTCAAGGATCCGACAAAATTCCAGAAATTGGGTGGCCGTATTCCGCGCGGCGTGCTGATGGTGGGTAGCCCGGGTACTGGTAAGACACTGCTGGCCAAGGCCATTGCCGGCGAAGCTAAAGTGCCATTCTTCTCGATCTCCGGTTCGGATTTCGTTGAAATGTTTGTCGGCGTGGGTGCTGCCCGTGTCCGCGATATGTTCGAGCAGGCTAAGAAGCAATCGCCTTGCATCATCTTTATCGACGAAATCGATGCCGTTGGCCGTCATCGCGGTGCTGGTCTGGGCGGTGGTAACGATGAACGTGAACAAACCCTTAACCAGATGCTGGTTGAAATGGATGGTTTCGAAGGCAGCCAGGGCGTGATCGTTATTGCGGCGACTAACCGTCCGGATATTCTAGATCCAGCATTGCTGCGCCCGGGCCGTTTTGACCGTCAGGTCGTCGTCCCGCTGCCGGATATTCGCGGCCGTGAAGAAATCATCAAGGTCCACATGCGCAAGGTGCCGGTGGCACCGGACATTAAGGCCGATATTCTGGCTCGCGGTACACCAGGCTTTTCGGGTGCCGATCTAGCCAACCTGGTGAATGAAGCAGCCTTGTTTGCGGCACGTCAGAACAAGCGTCTGGTCGACATGGAAGATTTCGAAAAGGCCAAGGACAAAATCATGATGGGCGCCGAGCGCCGCAGCATGGTCATGAGCGAGGACGAGAAGCGTAATACGGCGTATCACGAGTCGGGTCACGCTGTTGTCGCCAAGCTATTGCCAAAGTCGGATCCAGTACACAAAGTCACCATCATTCCGCGCGGACGTGCGCTGGGTGTGACCATGCAGCTGCCAGAACAGGATCGCTACGCTTATGATCGTGGCTATCTGATGGATCGTATCGCCGTGTTGTTTGGCGGACGTGTTGCTGAAGAGCTGTTCATGCATCAGATGACCACTGGCGCTTCGAATGATTTCGAACGTGCCACATCGATGGCGCGTGACATGGTTACCCGCTACGGTATGTCGGATCTGGGTCCTATGGTTTATGGCGAGAACGAGGGTGAAGTATTCCTCGGCCGTTCGGTAACAACCCACAAAGCCATGTCGGAAGCGACGATGCAGAAGGTTGATGCTGAAATCCGTCGCATCATCGATGAGCAATATGCACTGGCCAAGAGCCTGCTTGATGCGAATCGTGACAAGGTGGAAGCCATGACACAGGCGTTGCTGGAGTGGGAAACCATTGATGCCGATCAGATCAATGACATCATGGCGGGTAATGCCCCGCGTCCGCCGCAACCGCCGAGTGGTGGTTCTAACCAGCCACCTTCAGCGCCAGCGACAGAAGCTTCTAATGGCGCACCAGCTACGGCCTAATGCCCTGTTGGTGCGTTGAGTGATTCAGGCCGACCCGATCGCTGATTCGGGTCGGCCTTTTTGTTTAATATATGCCCATGCCCGAAAACATCATTCCCTGTGGCGCCTATCGTTTGGCTTGGTCTACCGGCAAGCCGCTGGTGATGGGTATTGTGAATGTCACCCCGGATTCTTTCTCCAGAGATGGTCTGGGTCTTAATGTGGATGCTGCCTTTGCCCAGGTGGTTGCCATGATGGCTGCGGGGGCTGATTTAGTGGACATTGGTGCCGAGTCGACCCGGCCAGGGGCGCAAGTCGTCAGTGCCGAAGAAGAATTGAATCGATTGGTGCCACTGCTGGAAAGGCTTTTAGCCGAAGGCATTCCGGTATCGGTAGATACGTATAAAGCCAGCGTCATGGTTGAAGCGATTCGTTTGGGGGCAGGGCTGATTAACGATATCTCCGCCTTGGGTGATGCGGATTCAGCTAAGGTCCTGTCGGCGCATCCGGCAGTTTCAGTCTGCCTGATGCACATGCAGAGAGAACCCGGAACCATGCAGCGTGCACCGGTTTACCAGGATGTGGCGTCTGAAGTCGAGTCGTTTTTGCAACGGGCGATTGCTAAGGCAGAGGCGGCGGGTATAGACCGCAACCGATTGATCCTTGATCCGGGATTTGGCTTTGGCAAGACCTTTGAGCATAATCAGACCTTGTTTCGTGCATTGCCTCAATTGGCAGCACTGGGTTTTCCTGTGCTGGTGGGTGTGTCGCGCAAAGCGATGATCGGCCAGGCCACAGATAAGCCGGTGGAAGATCGCTGCGCAGGCAGTGTTGCAGCGGCCTTGCTGGCTGCCCAGTATGGCGCGGCCATTGTGCGTGTGCATGATGTCGCGCAGACGGTTGATGCACTAAAAGTTTCCCGGGCTCTCGGCCCACAGCTAGATTTGGAGCGGTAATGAGTCGTAAATATTTTGGTACAGATGGTGTGCGTGGACGGGTAGGTCAATATCCCATTACCCCAGACTTCGTGTTGCGTCTGGGTTATGCCGCTGGAAAAGTGTTGGCGAATCGCAATGCAGCGGGTTCGCATCGCCCAGGAGTGCTGATTGGCAAAGACACGCGCAATTCCGGTTATATGCTGGAAGCTGCGCTGGAAGCCGGTTTTTCTGCGGCCGGCGTCGACGTCTTTCTAACTGGTCCATTGCCTACGCCGGGGATTGCTTATCTCACGCGTGCGTTGCGCCTGCAGGCTGGCGTTGTCATTTCGGCATCACATAATCCCTTTGAAGATAACGGCATCAAGTTTTTTTCGGCAGATGGCAAGAAGCTTCCGGATGATGTGGAACACGCTATTGAGGCAGCCATTGACGCCATGGATGGCAAGCCCATGCAGACCGTTGAGCCTAAAGATCTGGGGCGGGCGCGTCGTATTGATGATGCCGCTGGCCGTTATATCGAGTTCTGTAAAAGCACCGTGCCAGCCAGTTTTGATCTGCGTAATTTAAAGATCGTGGTTGATTGTGCCCATGGTGCCGCCTACCACATCGCCGCAGAGGTTTTACACGAGTTGGGAGCTGAAGTCGTTGCCATCGGCAATGCACCCGATGGATTAAACATCAATGAGGGTGTGGGTGCCTTGCATCCGGAGCTTCTGGCCTCGACCATTGAGGCTACGGGTGCAGATCTGGGGATCGCGCTCGATGGAGATGCCGATCGCCTGGTGATGGTGGACGCAAACGGGACCGCCTACGATGGTGACCAGATTCTTTATGCGATTGTTCAGGAGCGCTTGCTGGATGGCCCGGTGGCCGGGGTGGTTGGTACGCTAATGACTAATATGGCGCTGGAGCAGGCGCTGGCTGAACGGCAGGTGCCTTTCAAGCGCGCAAAGGTGGGTGACCGCTACGTCATGGAACTGCTAGCCGCAGAAGGTTGGTTGTACGGTGGCGAAAATTCCGGCCATATTCTGGCGCTGGATCGTCATACGACGGGCGATGGCCTTGTTTCGGCGCTGCAGGTACTGGTGGCGCTCAAGCGCTCTGGCGGAAAACTGGATGCGCTGCTGGGCGGGTTAAAGTTATTTCCCCAATGCATGATTAATGTTCCGGTTAAACCCGGCTTCAACTGGCAGAACCACGAGGCAGTCACTGCTGCGGTGGAAGCAAGCTCGGCACGCCTTGGTAAACGGGGTAGGGTATTGCTGAGACCATCTGGTACCGAACCGGTATTGCGTGTCATGGTGGAAGCAGAAGACGGTGCTTTGTCTCGCAGTGAGGCCGAGTCGATTGCCGCAGTGGTGCGGTCAGCCCTCTGAGCATTGACCGGAAGGCCGCAAGAAAATAGAATCTAGGCCTATAAACGGGCGCTCTCCGGTGGGTAGAGCGCCTTTTTCTCGTATAGCGCAAATAGGATCAGTGATGACGATAGTCAGAACGCCGCTGGTGGTGGGCAACTGGAAGATGAATGGTGCTTTTGGCGCCAACCAGTCGTTGCTGGAAAATTTGCTGCGCGGGCTTGTCCAGAAGCGCTTGCCCGAGATCGGCGTTTGTCCGCCGTTTCCCTATATTGCCCAGGTTGGCGCATTGCTCGCCAATACACCGATTGTCTGGGGCGCCCAGACCGTGAGCGAACATCGTGCCGGTGCCTATACCGGTCAGGTCAGCGCGCCGATGCTCAAGGAGCTGGGTTGCACTTATGTGATTGTTGGCCACTCCGAGCGTCGCCAATATTGCGCTGAAACCGATGATGCCGTAGCGCGTCAGGCGGTTGCCGTGCTCGATAGCGGCCTGATGCCTATCATCTGTGTTGGTGAATCGGCTGACGAAGAGGCTACTGGACAAACGCTGGCTGTCATTGATCGTCAGCTAGCACCGGTTCTTTTGGCGCTGGCCGGTGTGGCGGATGAAGGCACCACAGTGGTCATTGCCTACGAACCTGTTTGGGCAATCGGCACGGGCAAAACGCCCACGCCAGAGGGTGTTCAGGCAGTTCATGCGCATATCCGGAAACGTCTGGATGCGGCCGGACTGGTTCAAACCCGAATTCTTTACGGCGGTAGCGTCAAGGGCAGCAATGCTGAATTGTTGTTTGCTTTACCTGATGTCGATGGCGGTCTGATTGGTGGCGCCGCCCTGGATGCTCAGGATTTCAGTACAATCTGCACCGCTGCGGCAAACCGCATGGTGTAACAACCGGATTTTTCAAGAAAGAGACGTAGGCAATCAGATGGATATTCTTTATGTAGTCGTTTTGGTCGTGAACATTGCTTCTGCACTGGGTGTGATTGGTTTGGTGCTGATGCAGCATGGTAAAGGTGCAGACATGGGCGCAGCCTTTGGTAGCGGCGCTTCCGGCAGCTTGTTCGGTGCAACGGGTTCAGCCAATTTCCTGTCGCGCTCGACGGCTGTTCTAGCGACGGTGTTCTTCATTAGCGCGCTGCTGCTCGCTAATTTTCAGTCTTCCGGTTCGAAAAGTGCTGGAAGTGTGATGCAAACCAATGTAGAATCCACACCCGTTAGTGCTGGTGCTGCGAGTGTTCCGACGGAAGGCAAAAATGCCGCTCCGGAGGGTGCGTCGAAGGCCAAAAACGTACCTCGGTAAGTTGCTGTTTTTAAGTAACAAACCGAACAGGAATGCCGACGTGGTGAAATTGGTAGACACGCTATCTTGAGGGGGTAGTGGCGTAAGCTGTGCGAGTTCGAGTCTCGCCGTCGGCACCAGGACATGATGTTCGCCCTGGTCGGTTGTTGGTTTAAATTGTTGTGCGTCATTTGGCAAACTTTAGGTGGCTTGATGCTCGAAAATTACTTTCCGATTTTGGTGTTCATTGCAGTAGGCATCGCCGTTGGCGTTCTGGGCCGACTGCTGAATCACGTGCTTGCACCGAACAACCCTGATATTGAAAAGCTCTCCGCGTACGAGTGCGGATTTGAAGCTTTCGAAGATGCGCGGATGAAGTTTGATGTTCGCTACTATCTGATCGCCATCCTGTTTATTCTTTTCGATCTGGAAATCGCCTTCCTGTTCCCGTGGGCAGTGGTGATCAAAGAGATCGGCATGGCCGGTTTTGTTACCATGATGGTGTTTCTGGGCATCCTGGTGGTTGGCTTCATCTACGAGTGGCGCAAGGGCGCCCTTGAGTGGGAGTAAGCGATGTCGAAGATCCAGGGCGTCCTTAACGAAGGCTTTGTTACCACAACAGCCGACAAACTCATTAATTACTGCCGTACCGGCTCGCTGTGGCCAATGACTTTTGGTCTGGCTTGCTGTGCTGTGGAAATGATTCACGCCGGCACATCGCGTTACGACCTTGACCGTTTTGGTATGGTGTTCCGTCCTAGCCCGCGTCAGTCTGATCTGATGATTGTGGCTGGCACACTGACCAACAAAATGGCACCGGCGCTGCGTAAGGTATACGACCAGATGGCCGAGCCGCGCTGGGTAGTCTCAATGGGCTCATGTGCTAACGGTGGTGGTTACTACCATTATTCCTACTCGGTCGTACGTGGTTGCGACCGCATTGTTCCGGTTGATATTTATGTCCCGGGCTGCCCGCCGACTGCTGAAGCGCTGCTCTATGGCCTGATTCAGTTGCAGAACAAGATTCGCCGTACCAGCACGATTGCCCGCTGAAGCCAGGTTCAGGAAATTTCACGATCATGACTCTAAACACGCAAGCACTCGCCGATCTACTGCAGCAAGTTCTGGGCAGCAGCATTGTGCGTCTGAAGCAGGATCTGGGCGAAGTCACTATTGATGTTGCCTCGACTGATTATCATGCGGCTGCCCTGAAGCTGCGCGACACCGCCGGCCTCAAATTCGATCAGCTGATCGACCTCTGCGGCATGGATTACTCGGCTTACGGTGGCCAGGAATCGCATCCGCAGCGTTTTGCCGCCATCGTGCATCTGCTTTCCGTTGAATTGAATCAGCGTGTTCGTCTGCGCATTTATGCGCCGGATGACCAGATGCCGGTGCTGGATTCGCTGGTCGATGTGTGGACAGCCGCTAACTGGTTTGAGCGCGAAGCTTTTGATCTGTACGGCATTCTGTTCGTCAATCACCCGGATTTGCGTCGTATTCTTACCGATTACGGTTTTGTCGGTTATCCGTTCCGCAAGGACTTCCCGGTGTCGGGCTATGTCGAAATGCGTTACGACGAAGAGCAAAAGCGCGTCATCTACCAACCGGTCACCATCGAACCACGCGAGAACACCCCGCGTATCGTGCGTGAATCAACTTACGGCGAACCTGCGGTTTAACCGCGGTTCACTTTTAAAGATCAGTACGGACAACCGGACATCCAGGATCCCAGCATGTCAGAGATTCGTAACTACACATTAAACTTCGGCCCGCAGCACCCTTCGGCACACGGTGTGCTGCGTCTGGTGCTGGAGCTGGATGGTGAAACTGTCGAACGTGCCGACCCGCATATCGGTCTGCTGCACCGCGCGACTGAAAAGTTGGCTGAAACCCGCACCTGGGTGCAGTCGGTGCCTTATATGGATCGTCTGGACTACGTGTCGACGATGTGTAACGAGCACGCCTACTGTATGGCCATCGAAAAGTTGCTGGGTGTGGAAGTGCCGGAGCGCGCACAGTACATCCGTGTGATGTTCGATGAAGTGACCCGTTTGCTGAACCACCTGCTGTGGATTGGCTGTCACGGTCTGGACGTCGGTGCCATGACGATGGCGCTCTATACCTTCCGTGATCGTGAAGATCTGATGGATGTTTATGAGTCAGTGTCGGGCGCCCGTCTGCATGCTGCCTATATCCGTCCGGGCGGTGTGTATCGAGACCTGCCGGACGTGATGCCAAAGTATGAAGTGTCGCGCTGGAAAGATGCCAAGCGCGTTGCCGAGCTAAATGAAAACCGTCAGGGATCATTACTCGACTTCCTTGAAGACTTCACGAATCGATTCCCGAAATATCTGGGTGAATATCACACCCTGCTGACAGACAACCGGATCTGGAAACAACGTCTGGTCGATGTGGGTATCGTTTCCCCTGAGCGTGCTCTGAACATGGGCTTCACTGGTCCGATGCTGCGCGGTTCGGGCATTGCCTGGGATCTGCGTAAAAAGCAGCCGTATGAAGTCTATGACCGTATGGATTTCGACATTCCCGTGGGTACCAATGGCGACTCGTACGACCGCTATCTGGTGCGTATGGAAGAAATGGCTCAATCGAACCGCATTATCAAACAATGTATTACCTGGCTACGTGCTAATCCGGGTCCGGTAATGACTAATGACTATAAAGTGGCGCCGCCGCCGCGTGAAGCCATGAAGTCGAATATGGAAGAACTGATTCACCACTTCAAGCACTTCACAGAGGGCATTCACGTGCCGGAACATGAGTGCTATGCAGCGATAGAGCATCCAAAGGGTGAGTTCGGTATCTACTTGGCATCCGATGGTGCCAACAAACCGTATCGCATGAAGATTCGTGCGCCAGGTTTTGCACACCTCTCGGCGCTGGAAGAAATGTCGCGCGGTCATATGATTGCAGACGTGGTCACGATTATCGGGACCCAGGATATCGTTTTTGGTGAGGTTGACCGCTGATGCTGACTCAGGAAACCCTCGCGCGCTTTGATCGCGAAGTGGCCAAATACCCGGCTGAACAGAAACAGTCGGCCATTATGGCTTGTCTGACACTGGCGCAGGTTGAGAAGGGCTGGCTGGATAAAGATACGATCGCCTTCGTGGCGGCCTATCTGGAAATGCCAGCGATTGCCGCCGAAGAAGTGGCAACCTTCTACAACATGTACAACCTGAAACCGATTGGGAAGTACAAGCTGGCCGTTTGCACCTGCATTCCATGCGCTTTATCGGGCGGTCGTGATGCCGCAGCCTATCTGGCTGAGCGTTTGGGCATTAAATTGGGTGAAACAACGGCTGACGGCCGGTTTACGCTGGTTGAAAGCGAATGCCAGGGTGCGTGTGGCGATGCGCCAGTCGCTTTGGTCAATAACCACAGCATGAAGAGTTTTCTGACGCCTGATAAGCTGGACCAACTGCTGGAGGAACTGAAGTAATGGCTATCCTCGGTTCCATCAATCCGATTATGACCGCTGACTGGCAAGGTGATGCCGGTTGGGGTATCGACGCCTATGTGAAACGTGGCGGTTACGAAGCGCTCAAAAAGATTCTTTCGGAAAATATCCCGCCTGAAGGCGTGATTGCTGAAGTAAAGAAATCAGTACTGCGCGGCCGTGGCGGTGCAGGCTTTCCGACTGGTCTGAAGTGGAGCTTCATGCCCCGCACCATGCCGGGCGCTAAATACATCGTGTGTAACACCGATGAAGGCGAGCCGGGCACATTCAAAGACCGTGACATCATGCGTTATGATCCGCATTCGGTGATCGAAGGTATGATTATTGGCGCCTACGCAATGGGTGCCACGCGTGGTTACAACTATATTCACGGTGAAGTGTACGAACTGTACGAGCGTTTTGAGGCCGCATTGGCTGAAGCACGTGCGGCCGGTTTCCTTGGCCAGAAAATTCTGGGTAGCGAGCACTCATTCGAGCTGTTCGCCCACCATGGTTATGGTGCGTACATCTGCGGTGAAGAAACTGCGCTGCTTGATTCGATTGAAGGTAAGAAGGGTCAGCCACGGTTTAAGCCGCCTTTCCCTGCTTCGTTTGGTCTTTACGGTCGTCCGACAACCGTAAACAACACAGAAACTTTTGCTTCGGTCCCGTTCATTATCCGTTTGGGTGCCGAGAACTTCCTGAACGCCGGTAAAGAAAACAACGGCGGCACGAAATTGTTCTCGATTTCGGGTCACGTTGAGCGTCCGGGTAACTACGAAATTCCGCTGGGTACGCCGTTTTCCACATTGTTGGAAATGGCCGGTGGCGTTCGTGGCGGCCGCAAGCTCAAAGCCGTGATTCCGGGCGGCTCGTCTTCGCCAGTATTACCTGGCGACATCATGATGCAATGTACGATGGATTATGATTCCATCTCCAAAGCCGGCTCCATGCTGGGCTCTGGCGCGGTCATTGTGATGGACGAAACTGTCTGTATGGTAGACGTGCTTGATCGCTTGTCATTCTTCTACCATGAAGAATCATGCGGTCAATGTACGCCTTGCCGCGAAGGCACTAACTGGCTCTACCAGATCGTGCATCGTATCGAGACGGGTGAGGGCAAGCCGGAAGACCTGGATATGCTCCTGTCTATCTGCAGCAACATTTGTGGTCGCACAATTTGTGCACTGGGTGACGCAGCTGCGTTCCCGGTCATGAGCTTCCTCAAGCATTTCCGCTCGGAGTTCGAACATCACATTCAGCACAAGACATGTCTGGTGCCGAAAGATGTTCAACGCTCCGGTAGTACGTTCCACAGACATCCGAACGCCGCCTGATAGGGCGTCCCGCTTCATTCATAGATCTGATTTCGCGAGTCGCACATGCTAGAAATTGAAATCGACGGCAAAAAGGCACAGGTAGCTGACGGTTCTACCGTGATGGATGCTGCCAGCCAGCTGGGCATCTACATTCCGCACTTCTGTTATCACAAGAAGCTGTCGATCGCTGCCAACTGCCGGATGTGTCTGGTTCAGGTAGAAAAAGCACCGAAGCCGCTGCCGGCTTGTGCCACACCTGTCACCAATGGCATGAAAGTGTTTACGCACTCCGAAATGGCCGTCACTGCCCAGAAGGGTGTGATGGAGTTTCTGCTGATTAATCATCCGCTGGATTGTCCGATCTGTGATCAGGGCGGCGAATGCCAATTGCAGGATCTGGCGGTCGGTTATGGTCAGAGCGGTTCGCGCTACACCGAAGAAAAGCACGTTGTATTCCACAAGAACGTTGGTCCCCTCATTTCGATGGAAGAGATGAGCCGCTGCATCCATTGCACGCGTTGCGTGCGTTTCGGTCAGGAAGTGGCCGGCGTGATGGAACTGGGCATGATCAACCGTAATGTGCATTCCGAAATTACGACCTTTGTTGGCAAGACGGTGGATTCCGAATTGTCCGGCAATATGATTGATATTTGCCCCGTAGGTGCGCTGACCTCCAAGCCGTTCCGTTATTCGGCGCGCACCTGGGAGCTGCAACGCCGTAAGTCGGTATCGCCGCATGATGCGACCGGTGCCAACGTGACGGTTCAGGTTAAGGGTGATGTGGTTAAGCGTGTACTGCCGTTCGATAACGAAAACGTTAACGAATGCTGGATTTCCGATAAGGATCGTTTCTCCTACGAATCACTGAATAGCACCGAGCGTCTTCTGAAGCCGATGCTGAAGCAGGGCGGCCAGTGGCAGGAAGTTGAGTGGAATGTAGCGCTTGATTATGTCGCGCACGGTCTGCGTAGCATTGCCAAAGATGCCGGTGGGGATCAGATCGCCACGGTAGTAAGCCCGCATGCCACGCTGGAAGAAATGTATCTGGCTGGCCGTATTACACGTGAATTGGGTTCGGACAATATTGATTTCCGTTTGCGTCAGCAGGATTTCCGTGCCGATGCACAACGTCCGGGTGCAGCCCCCTGGCTGGGTCTGCCACTGGCAGACCTGAGCAATGCGGATGCAGCACTGATCGTCGGTGGTTTCCTGCGTAAGGATGCACCGCTGGTTGCGCAGCGCCTGCGCCATGCTGCCCGTAAGGGTGCTGCTGTTTTCTCGGTTAACGTGACGAGCGACGATTCGCTGATCAAGCATGCCGGCATGATTTACACACCACCAGGCCAATTGGTGGCTGCATTGGCAGGCGTAGTTCGTGCTGCCGCAGAAATTAAGGGTGTACCGGCTTCAGCGCTAGCTGCGCTGGGTAATGCCGGTGAGCTGGAACGTAAGATTGCTACCGCCCTGATTGGTGATGGCCAGCTGGAAAGCGGCCCGCGCGCTATCGTATTGGGTAATGTGGCTGTTCAACATCCGGATTACTCGTTGCTCGAACAGCTTGCTGGTGAGCTGGCTACCATTACCGGCGCTTCAGCTGGTACGGTGGGTGAAGCCGCCAACTCGGTGGGTGGTTACATCGCCAAGGCAGCGCCGCAGCAGGGTGGTCGTGACGCGGCCCGTCTGTTTACAGAACCCCGCAAGGCTTATGTGTTGTTCGGTTGCGAACCTTCGCTTGATGTTGCTAATCCGGCTCAAGCGCTGCGTGCACTGAATGCTGCTGATATGGTCGTTCAGTTTGCGACATTCAAGGATGCTGATGCACTGGCCTACGCCGATGTGTTGCTGCCGCTGTCGCCGTTTACCGAAACTTCGGGTACCTTCGTTAATGGCGAAGGTGTTGCGCAGTCCTTCGTCGGCGTTGTGCGTCCGGCTGGTCAATCGCGTCCGGGTTGGAAGCTCCTACGTGTGTTGGGCAATCTGCTGAACGTTGAGCGCTTTGACTACCAGAGCAGCGAAGAAGTTCGTAACGAGATTCTGGGTTCGGATAATACTTTGCCTGCGGGTTCGTTAGCGCGTGTATTGCCGGTAACAGCTACCAGTGTTACGACACAGACCGGCGCCGGTCTGCAGCGTATTACCGATGTGCCGATTTATTTTGCTGATGCGCTGGTGCGTCGTTCACCTTCGTTGCAGAAGACGCGTGATGCACAGGCACCAACCGCCCGCATGAATGCGGCAACGTTGACGAATATCGGTGCAGCCGATGGCCGTAGCGTTCGTGTAAAGGGTAGTGAAGGCTCGGCAACGCTGAATGCGGTTCTGGATAACACCGTGCCTGATGGATGTGTACGCATTGCGGCGGCACACCCGTCAACGGCGACCATCGGTGGTTTGAATGACATGATCATCGTGGAGTGTGTCTGATGGATGCCATGATTCAAGTGGGTCAAAATCTGTTTGGGGCGGCCTGGCCATTGATCTGGTCGGTTCTCAAGATTGTGGCCATCGTTGCACCGCTGCTTCTGGCTGTTGCCTATCTGACGTACTTCGAACGTAAAGTCATTGGCTACATGCAGATCCGTATCGGCCCGAACCGCGTTGGTCCATGGGGTCTGCTGCAACCGATCGCCGATGGCGTGAAGCTGCTGCTCAAAGAAAGCATCGTGCCAACTGTTGCCAGCAAGGGCTTGTTTATCCTGGCACCAGTGCTGTCGATTGCACCAGCGCTCGTGGCCTGGGCAGTTATCCCGTTTGCCGATGGCCTTGTATTAGCCGATATCGATGCTGGCCTGCTGTTTGTGCTGGCGCTATCCTCGGTCGGTATTTACGGTGTGATCCTCGCCGGTTGGTCCTCTAACTCCAAGTACGCTTTCCTGGGTGCGATGCGTTGTGCGGCTCAGATGGTTTCCTACGAAATCGCCATGGGCTTTGCCTTGGTGTGCGTGCTGATGGTTTCGCAGAGCTTGAACCTGTCGGATATCGTTAACGGGCAGGGTAAGGGTCTGTTTGCAGATTTCGGTGTAGGCATCCTGTCCTGGAACTGGCTACCCCTTTTCCCGATGTTCCTCGTTTACTTCATCTCCGGGGTGGCCGAAACCAACCGTGCTCCGTTTGACGTGGCAGAAGGTGAATCGGAAATCGTCGCTGGCTTCCACGTGGATTACTCGGGCTTTGCATTTGCCCTGTTCTTCCTGGCTGAATACGCCAACATGATCCTGATCAGCATCCTGACAGCCATCATGTTCCTGGGTGGTTGGCTGTCGCCGGTGGGTTTCCTGCCAGACGGTTTCTTCTGGCTTGCCGTCAAGGCATCGGCACTGCTCTTCTGCTTCCTGTGGTTCCGCGCAACATTCCCGCGTTACCGTTATGACCAGATCATGCGTCTGGGCTGGAAAGTGTTCATTCCCCTGACGATCATCTGGTTGGTCGTGACAGGTGTCTGGTTGATTTCTCCGCTGAATATCTGGAACTAAGATCATGGGTGCCATTAGCGAATTCGTCACCAAGAGCAAACAGGTTGTTAACAGCCTGTTCCTGAAAGAGCTCTGCAAAGGTCTGAGTGTGACTGGTTGGTATTTTTTCCAGCCGAAAATCACTGTTCAGTATCCGGAAGAAAAAACACCGCAAAGCCGTCGCTTCCGTGGTCTGCATGCGCTGCGCCGTTACCCAAATGGGGAAGAACGTTGTATCGCCTGTAAACTGTGTGAAGCAATTTGCCCGGCGATGGCGATTACCATTGAGTCAGATCAGCGTGATGACGGTAGCCGCCGTACGACACGCTACGACATCGACCTGACCAAGTGCATTTTCTGTGGCTTCTGCGAAGAAGCCTGCCCGGTTGATGCCATTGTCGAAACCCGCGTCTTCGAGTACCACGGTGAAGCGCGTGGTGATTTGTATTACACCAAGCCGATGCTGCTGGCGAATGGGGATCGTTATGAAACCCAGATCGCTGCCGACCGTGCTGGCGATGCCCCATACCGCTAAGGATTACAGATGGAATTCAAACTGATCCTCTTTTACGTGCTGTCGGCCATTCTGGTTGGTTCCAGTCTGGGCGTGATTACATCGCGTAACCCTGTTAATGCTGCCATGTTCCTGGTGCTCAGCTTCTTTACAGCTGGCGCAGTCTGGATGCTCGCTCAGGCCGAGTTTCTGGCCATCGTGCTGATTCTGGTCTACGTGGGTGCAGTGATGGTGCTGTTCCTGTTCGTCGTGATGATGCTCGACATCAACTTTGATCGTTTGCGTCAGGGCTTCTGGAGCTACCTGCCTTTAGGTGCCCTGATTGGCATCCTGATGATTCTCGAAATGAGCATTGTCCTGGGTGGTCAATACTTCCAGGTGCTCGATACGCCGCTGCCACCAGAGCTAGCCAACTCGTCCAATACGAAGGATCTGGGTCTGCTGCTCTACACGCAGTACACCTATCCGGATCAGGTTGCTGCAGCCATTCTGCTGGTGGCCATTATTGCTGCCATCATTCTTACCTACCGCGGTCGTAAAGATACCAAGCGGCAAGTTATTGCCGATCAAGTGGCTGTTAAAGCGGCTGATCGTCTGCGCGTCGTGAAAATGGACGCTGTTAAACCACAACCCGCTGTTACCGCTGCTCCCGAATCGGAAGCCGGTGATGGTGCGGCCAAGTAACCCCAGACCGAGTTAGAACCGGAGACTGCCTTGCTGACCCTCTCACATTTCCTCGTCCTGGCTGCTGTGCTTTTCGGCATTAGCGTGATCGGACTTTTCCTCAACCGGAAAAATCTGATCATTTTGCTGATGGCCATCGAATTGATGCTGCTGGCCGTGAATACCAACTTCATTGCCTTCTCTCATTTCCTACAGGATCTGAACGGCCAAGTGTTCGTATTCTTTATTCTGGCTGTGGCCGCTGCCGAATCGGCAATCGGTCTGGCCATTCTGGTTGTTCTGTTCCGTAATCTGTCCACGATTCATGTGGATGATCTCGACCGTATGAAGGGCTAAGCAGGAATCGTCTCATGGACATGAAATCCCTTTACCTCACCGTACCCCTGGCACCGTTAGTCGGTGCTGCCTTGGCTGGCTTTACTTGCCGTGTTGCTCCTCGCTGGTTCTCAGCAGGGGTGACCATTCTCGGCGTAGCCATATCTCTGGTTGCTTCACTCCTTGTTTTGCAAGATGTACTGGCAGGCCATACGTTCTATGGCAACCTGTACACATGGGCGACCAGTGGCAACTACACCTTTAGCGTTGGCTTCCAGATTGATACGCTAACGGCGATGATGATGTGTGTGGTGACATCAGTCTCATTGCTGGTACACATCTACACCATCGGTTACATGTCTGATGATGACGGTTTCCGCCGCTTCTTCTCGTATATCAGCTTGTTTACCTTCTCGATGCTCATGCTGGTGATGAGCAATAACTTCCTGCAACTGTTCTTTGGCTGGGAAGCAGTGGGTCTGGTTTCGTACCTGCTCATCGGTTTCTACATGAACCGTGACACGGCCATTTTTGCCAACCTGAAGGCATTCCTGGTCAACCGTGTGGGTGACTTCGGTTTTATCCTTGGTATTGGTCTGGTTCTCGCCTATTTCGGTACGCTCGACTACAAAACGGTATTCGATGCTGCACCATCGCTGGCTGACAAAACGATTAATCTGGTAGGTTCCGCCGAATGGTCGCTGATGACCGTCACCTGTATCTGCCTGTTCATCGGCGCGATGGGTAAATCAGCTCAAGTGCCTCTCCATGTGTGGCTGCCTGACTCGATGGAAGGCCCGACACCAATTTCGGCACTGATCCACGCTGCGACGATGGTGACTGCGGGTATCTTTATGGTGGCACGTTGTTCGCCGCTGTTTAACCTGTCGCCAACTGCACTGTCGTTTGTCTTGATTATTGGCGCCACAACGGCACTGTTTATGGGCTTCCTGGGCATGATCCAGAACGATATCAAGCGTATCGTGGCCTATTCAACACTGTCGCAACTTGGCTATATGACTGTGGCGCTGGGTGTGGCTGCATATCCGATCGCTATCTTCCATCTGATGACGCACGCTTTCTTCAAGGCATTGCTGTTCCTCGGCGCGGGTTCGGTCATTATCGGCATGCACCACGATCAGGACATCCGTAACATGGGCGGCCTGTGGAAATACATGCCAATCACCTGGATTACGACACTGATTGGTTCGCTCTCTTTGATCGCTTTCCCATTTTTCTCGGGTTTCTACTCGAAAGATTCGATCATCGAAGCCGTACATTTCTCGAACATCCCCGGTTCGGGTTACGCACTGTTTGCCGTTACGGCCAGTGTATTCGTAACGACCTATTACACCTTCCGGTCATACTTCATCGTATTCCACGGCCCTGAGCGCTGGAATGATGCTGCTCACGTTGCTGCAGCGCATGCGCATGACGACCATGCTCATGACGCACAAGATGCGCATGGACATGATGACCACGGACACGAAGAGCATCACCATGGCCTGCAGCCAGGTGACAAGCCACACGAGTCACCATGGGTTGTCACTTTCCCGCTGATCATGCTGGCTATTCCATCGGTCATCATCGGTTACTTCGCTATTGATCCGATGCTTTACGGATCCTTCTTTGATGGCGTCATCGCTGTTAATAAGGGCATGCCAGTCATGGCCAATATGGAAGAAGAGTTCCACGGTCCACTGGCTATGGCAATCCATTCGATCCAGACGGTTCCGTTCTGGCTGATGATGGCAGGTATTGTGGTGACGTATTACTTCTATATGGTGAAGCCATCGATTCCTGATGCGCTGGCCAAGAAGTTCAGCGGCATCTACAAGCTGATGGACAACAAATACTACTTTGATGCTTTCAATATGGCGGTATTTGCAGGGGGTGCCCGCAAGCTCGGCGCCTTCCTGAATCGCTTCGGTGAAGCAACAATCATTGACGGTTTCTTTGTTAATGGTTCAGCGAAGCTGGTCGGTGTAGTGGCAGGCATTGTCCGTCACTTCCAGACAGGCTATCTGTACCAGTACGCCTTTACGATGATCATCGGTGTGTTTGCCCTGCTAACGCTGTGGTTCTTCACAACCTGATTTCAATCAACCGGTTCCAATTGCGCTGCCTCTGTATTTTCTGGAAATGACTATGTCTGGTTACCCGCTACTATCGCTTGCTATCTGGATTCCCATCATGGCCGGCCTGCTTATTCTGGCAGTCGGTCGTGATAGCAATCCCGGGCTCTCGCGCATCCTTTCCCTGATCGGTGCCCTGGCGGGTCTCCTGATTACTATCCCGCTGTACACGAACTTCGACGCGTCCTCGACAGTGATGCAGTTTGTTGAACTGGCGCCTTGGATTCCACGCTTCAACATTAACTACCACCTTGGCGTTGATGGCATCTCGATGCCATTCATCATCCTGAATAGCTTTATCACGGTGATCGTTGTGCTGGCCGGCTGGCAGGTGATCAAGTTCAAGGTTGCCCAATACAATGCGGCATTCCTGATTATGTCGGGTCTGTTCAATGGCATCTTCTGTGCGCTTGACGGTATTCTGTTCTACGTCTTCTTCGAAGCCTCACTGATCCCGATGTACCTGATTATCGGTATCTGGGGTGGTCATAACCGTGTTTACGCAGCCATCAAGTTCTTCCTGTACACGCTGTTCGGTTCGTTGCTTTTCCTGGTTGCCCAGTTGTATCTGTTTATCTACTCGGGTGGCAGCTTCTCTATTCTGGATTGGCATCAGATGCCTATTCCAATGGGTCCGCAGATTGCCATCTTTATGGCATTCCTGATCGCCTTTGCCGTTAAGGTGCCGATGTGGCCAGTACACACCTGGTTGCCTGATGCTCACCCTGAAGCGCCAACCGGTGGTTCCATCATTCTGGCCGCTATTGCGCTGAAGCTTGGTGCCTACGGATTCCTGCGTTTCTCTCTACCGATTCTGCCTGATGCATCGCACGAACTGTCGTGGTTGATGATCACCTTGTCCTTGATTGCTGTGGTGTACATCGGTTTTGTGGCACTGGTACAAGCCGACATGAAACGTCTGGTGGCTTACTCATCCATCGCTCACATGGGCTTTGTGACCCTGGGTTTCTTCCTGTTCACGCCGCTGGCTGTTGAAGGTGCCATTGTTCAGATGATCTCGCACGGCTTTGTTGCCGGTGCCATGTTCTTCTGTATTGGCGTGATTTACGACCGTCTGCACTCGCATCTGATTTCTGATTGCGGTGGCATTGTCTACCGTATGCCTATATATGCAGCATTCATGATGCTCTTTGCCATGGCCAATGCGGGTTTGCCTGCAACATCCGGTTTCGTTGGCGAGTTCATGGTGCTGATGGGCGCGATTGAAGTTAACTTCTGGGTTGCTGTGATTGCTGCAACCACCATGATCGTGGGTGCCGCCTACACGCTGTGGATGTACAAGCGCGTGATTTTCGGGCCAATTACCAATCACCATGTTGAAGAACTGACCGATGTGAATAAGCGTGAACTCGCTATCCTTCTGATTCTGGCCTTCTTTGTGATGGCAATGGGTCTTTACCCGGAACCGGTAACGCACATCATGCATACCTCTGTTAATGACCTGCTGCGTCACGTAGCAATCAGCAAACTCCAGTAACGGAACCAGTCGATATGAACCCCTACGTGCTTGATCTCATAACAGCCAGCCCAGAAGTTCTGGTTCTGGCCATGGGCTGTCTGATTCTGATTCTGGATCTTTTTGTTAAGGATCCGAGCCATACATCGACCTTTGTGCTGACGATGTTGACATTGGTTGGCGCAGCCATTCTGACGCTATTCACCAGCACCGGTGAAGTGGTCTATGCGTTTAACGGTCTGTATGTCGATGACCTGATGGGCGACCTGCTCAAACTGGTGCTCTATCTGACGGCCATTGTGACCCTTTTCTATGCGCGTCCTTATATACTGCAGCGCCCAGACCTGCGTCGTGGTGAGTTCTATGTGCTGATGCTGTTTGCGACCCTCGGCATGATGGTCATGATTTCGGCCAACCACCTGCTGACGATCTATCTGGGTATCGAACTCCTATCGCTGTCGGTCTACGCACTGGTTGCTATGAACCGTGACAGTGTGGCTTCTACCGAAGCCGCCATGAAGTACTTTGTGCTGGGTGCGCTGGCATCGGGCCTGTTGCTCTATGGTATGTCGATGATCTACGGTGCAACCGGCACCCTGAGCATCCCGGAAATCTCCGATGCACTCGTGGCCAATGCCTCGAACCCGACGATTCTGATTTTTGGTCTGGTCTTCATTGTTTCCGGTTTGGCCTTCAAGCTCGGTGTCGTACCGTTCCATATGTGGGTGCCGGATGTCTATCAAGGCGCTCCTACAGCGATCACCATGCTGATTGGTGGCGCACCTAAGCTGGCCGCTTTTGCCATCACGATGCGTCTTCTGGTTTCGGGCTTGCTGTTGCTGGCACCGGATTGGCAGGGGATGTTGCTGATTCTGGCTGTGCTATCCCTAGCCATTGGTAATCTGGCGGCTATTCCACAAACCAATATCAAGCGCATGCTGGCTTACTCGACCATTTCTCACATGGGTTTTGTGCTACTGGGTATTGTGGTCGGCGTAGTCGGTGGTGATGCACGTTTTGCGCTTAACGCCTACAGCTCCTCGATGTTCTATGTCGTGTCCTACGTCATGATGAGCGTGGCAGCCTTCGGTGTAATTATTCTTCTGTCGCGCGCTGGCTTTGAAGCGGATCGTATTGATGACTTCAAGGGTCTGAATAAGCGTAGCCCATGGTTTGCCGCAGTCATGATGATGATCATGTTCTCCATGGCCGGCGTCCCGTTCTTCATTGGTTTCTTTGCCAAATTCTCCATCCTTCAGGCTGTGGTTGCATCGGGCCAAATTGGTCTGGCGATCTATGCGGTGCTAATGTCGCTGATCGGTGCTTTCTACTATCTGCGTATCGTCAAGGTGATGTACTTTGATGAGCCGATCGACGAAAGCCCAATCGTTGCCCCAATGGATATGCGTGTGCTGCTGTCGATCAATGGTCTGGCCATTGCACTTTTCGGCTTGTTCCCGCAAACGATCATGTCACTCTGTGCTTTCTCGTTGCTACGTTCGCTGTAAGCAACAACAGGATCAACAAAACGCCCCGTTCGTCGGGGCGTTTTGCTTTGTAAAGGAAAAAATATGGACAAGCTCAACAATGATGATCATCTGATTGAAAGCTGCATTAGTAGTGAACAGATCTGGCAAGGCCGTTTACTGGATGTGAGGCGAGATCGAGTGCGTCTTCCCGATGGGAGTGAAGGGGTAAGAGAGTACGTTACTCATCCGGGTGCCGTCGTTATCATCCCGGTACTGCCGGATGGAAAACTCATATTTGAACGTCAGTATCGATATCCCGTAGGTCGCGTCATGCTGGAGTTGCCTGCAGGCAAGATTGATCCGAATGAGGATCCATTACTCACGGCTAAGCGTGAGCTCCGCGAAGAAACTGGCTATGCTGCGGCTGAATGGCGTCATCTGGGCACCATGCATCCGACGATTGGCTATGCTAACGAGCGCATCGAAATATTCCTGGCTGAGGCACTAACATTCCTCGGTCAGAATAATCTTGATGAAGGTGAATTTCTCGAGTTGATTGAATTGAGTCTGGATGAGGCGATGCAAGCGGTGCGCAAAGGGGAGCTGACGGATGGTAAAACCCTTTCTGCGTTGCTTTGGGCGGAGAAAGTGCTCAGCGGCGCATGGCGCTGATGCCATAGGGTGGGTGTGCTGCATCGCAGCTTGATCGACTGGCGTTTCGGAGGAATATAGACGAACCCCAACCTTTAGGAAGCTCAATAATGCCTAACAGAAATTTACAGTCGATTGTGAGTCAGCGTCCTTTGGTCATCGGCAGTCCGCAAATGACCGTGTTCGAAGCAGCGCAGGCCATGAAAGCTCAGGGCGTTGGATCAGTCCTTGTCGAGGCGGGTGGTGCGCTGGCAGGCATCTTTACTGAACGTGATCTCTTGAACCGTGTGGTAGCGGCAGGACTAGATGTAACAACAACGCTACTGGATAAGGTTATGACGCGAGATGTTGTCGGCCTTGAGGCGCACAAACCGCTTTCACATGCTTTGCACCTGATGCATCAACATGGTTTTCGGCATGTACCTGTTCTGGAGCAGGGTAAACCGGTGGGCATGGTGTCTGCTCGAGATGCATTGGGCTTTGAGTGGCAGGACTTTGAACGCGAAATAAAAATCGCCAATGATATTGCCGAGATACTCGCTTAAATCTCCATCGTACAAAACAGAAAAGGATCCCGAGGGATCCTTTTCTGTTTTAAGTCGACAGCGACGCTTTAGTTCTGCTCGGGCAATACGATGTTAACTTCAAGAACTTCGTAGTTGCCTTTCTTTTCCATCGATACTTTGATGTCATCAGCGTTGACGTGTACGTACTTGGAAATAACTGCCACGAGTTCCTGCTGCATAGCAGGTAGGAAGTCGGCTGAAGGCTTGCCGTCGTCCACGCGCTCACGAGCAATGATCAGCTGCAGTCGTTCTTTGGCCATATTGGCCGTTTTAGGTTTGGAACCAAAAATGAGGGAGAGCAGGGACATCGCTTAGCCTCCGAACAGACGCTTGAAGAGACCCGGCTTCTCGTACGAGACAAAGCGCAGCGGTGCATCTTCGCCTAGGAAACGGGCGATGACATCCTTGTAGGCTTCAGCCACTTCGGATTGTTCGATATGAATTGCCGGGGTGCCTTGGTTCGATGCATGTAGCACCGACTCCGATTCCGGAATCACGCCAATGATGGGCACGCGCAGGATTTCCTGGACGTCTTTGTATGAAAGCATTTCGCCGTCTTCAACACGCTTGGGTGAATAGCGGGTCACCAGCAGATGTTCTTTAACGGGTTCGCCGCCAGCCTGCGCTCGCTTGGATTTCGCTTGCAGAATGCCCAGGATGCGATCCGAGTCACGTACGGAAGAGACTTCCGGGTTGGTGACGATAATGGCTTCGTCGGCAAAGGTGAGCGCCATAACGGCACCACGCTCGATACCGGCTGGCGAATCACAAATGACGTATTCAAAGCCCAGGTGTTCCAGATCTTTCAGAACCTTTTCGACACCTTCTTCAGTCAGTGCATCTTTATCACGGGTTTGCGATGCAGGCAGCACGAACAGGTTTTCGCAATGTTTATCTTTGATCAGCGCCTGATTCAGCGTCGCTTCACCCGAGATGACGTTAACCAGATCGTAAACAACGCGACGTTCACAACCCATGATCAGATCCAGGTTGCGTAGACCCACATCAAAGTCGATAACCGCGGTTTTAAAGCCGCGCATAGCCAGTCCACTGGCGAAAGAGGCGCTGGTCGTGGTTTTGCCGACACCGCCCTTACCTGAAGTTACGACAATAATACGAGTCACATCTGCTCCCGGAACTAGATAGTAGAATTTTGCTAATTTTAGCCGATTCGGCACGCCCTTAGGGTGTCCGGGGCTTAATCCACGCGAAGAATATCGATTTCAAGGCGTGATTTCTGCCCTGTAGAGATAGAAACCACGGGTTCCTGTGCCAGACGTACCTGAACCGGCTGATTGGCCAGCTTGGCCGGTACACCATCTTCAAAAGTACGGTAGATGCCGGCGATGGACACCAGTTCGGCCGCAAAAACAGTCGTTAGAATCCGTGCCTGCGCGTTACCACGTGCGCCAGCCAGAGCGCGACCGCGGAGTGGGGCATAAACATGAATATTGCCATCAGCAATTACTTCGGCACCTGGATTGACGGCAGCTAGAATCACCAGATCGCCGCCACGTGCGTAAACCTGTTGGCCAGAGCGTAGTGGGCGGTCAATGATGAGCGTGCCGGGATTGTCCAATAGCGCTTCATCAGGTTCAGCCTTGGCGGCTTCTGCAGGTGCTGCTGGGGATGCTTCTGGCGCAGGCGTTTTGCGCAGGCTGGCTGGAATCTTGTCGAGTTCCGGATCGGCAACCGCAGTTTTCTTGGCTACTGGAGCCGGTTTAACTGAACGACCTGCGCTTAGAGCCAGCGCAGGTAAGCCTGCATTAGCTGCTGATTCGGTTAGCGCAGAATTACCGCGCGTGACACCGAGCACACGTAGGCCATGCGTGGTGAGTAACTGAACGATTAACGTCCATTCGATCTGCTCGGGCCAGGCAATGAGTTGGCTCAGGTCAAGCACGGCCAGATCGCCATCAAAAAAGGCACCTTCACCAAACAGGGTGCTGCCAGCACTGGTCAATTCCTTGGGGTCCAGGCTACGTAATGTGATGGCCAATACGGGCAGGGTGGTGCCCTTGAATTCAATAAGGGCGATATCGTGGTCTGGGGCAGTATCTTGCGTCATAGTCATCAAGCAGTAAAAAAGCGTTCGGCAATGCCAGTAGGAAGGGGAACCCCGGTGCTACGGGCACGCTTGAGGAGCGTCCAGTAGTAGCGGTAGGCTGCGCGATCCTGCAACTTGCCGTTGTGACGGATCGGGCCCCAGTCGGCATCGGCTGCCGCACTCACAATCTCGGCAGCGTCTTGCACTTCGGAGAAATCGGGGCTCATGGCATCAAGGATCGGGCGGATCTGCACCGGGTGAATACTCCACATGCGCAGATAGCCAAATTCTTGGCGCGCACGATCGGCATCGCGACGGATGTATTCCAGATCGGAGAGTTCCGTTGTTACGTTGTGCGATGGGACCTTGCCATGGCCGAGCGCAGCGCTGGAAATTTCCAGCTTGGCGCGACGGACGAGTGGGTGATCGAACTGACCGGGACTCTTCATGGCGCTGCCGGGGATTGCGCCGAAGTGACCTGAAACAAAATCCATCAGGCCGAAGTCCAGCGATTCGATCCCGTCAAGCGCAGCGATATCCCACACTTCATTTAGGGCACCGTGAGTTTCGATGAGCACGTGCGCTGGGATGGGCCGAGCAATGCCGTGACGTTGTTCTACAGCGCGCAGCTCTTTAAGAAACAGGCGGACGTCTTCAATGCCACGTGGTTTGGGCAAGGTGATGAATGGCAGTCGATTGCCTGCGCCACCCACAAGAATTTCCAGATCGTCTTTCCAGTGATCGTGTGTCACGTCATGAATGCGCGCGCCGACACGGCCAAACTGGTTGTCACTAGAGTTGATCATGGCGACGCACAGTTCGGCATGCGCCTTTTCGTTACCGGCTGCGGCGCCATCTTCGCAATCACAGGTGATATCCATGGCCAGAGGGCCGTACTCTGCGGCGATCTCGGCTTGAATCGCCATCGCTTTTTTCATCAGTTTTTCCGAACCGCAGTAGTGGTCTACTGCCGGTAACATCGGAAAGGGTTTCTCGCCGGGAAACAAAACGTCGTCAGGTGTCAGGGCGGGGTTGGTAGCGGCTTGCGTCATGATCGGTGACTCATCTAAATCAGGTAAAGGCGGGGAATTGCGTAGTCTGCAAGGATAAAGCAAAAGGGCCACGCAAGCGTGACCCTTTTGCCGTGCAATCAGTAAATCTGATTACAGCATTGAAGCAACAGCTTCCTTCTCGTCGGTCAGTTCCTTCAGGGTCAGAGCGATCTTGCCCTTCGAGTACTCATCGACTTCCAGGCCCTTGATCAGAGTGAACTTGCCACCCTTGCACTCGCATGGGAAACCGAAAACGATGCCTTCCGGAATGCCGTAGCCGTTGTCGGCTGGTGCAGGAATGCCCATGGTGACCCATTGGTCTGAACCCAGGTGCCAGTCATGGATGTGATCGATAGCAGCGTTGGCAGCCGAAGCAGCCGACGACAGACCGCGCGCATCAATAATGGCAGCGCCGCGCTTGCCGACGGTTGGCAGGAACACATCGTTGTTCCAGGCTGCATCGTTGATCAGGCTCTTGACGCTGTCACCGTTCGAGGTACAGAAGCGGTAGTCAGCGTACATCGATGGCGAGTGGTTACCCCAGACCACCAGCTTCTGCAAAGACGAAACCGGACGGTTTGCCTTCTGGGCCAGTTGGGTCAGCGCGCGGTTGTGATCCAGACGCAGCATGCCGTGGTAGTTGTTTGGATTGGTGCGGCCAACCTTACGGGCAGCAGCGCCAGCAATCAGGGCATTGGTGTTACATGGGTTGCCTACGACCAGAACCTTGACGTCTTCTTTGGCATTCTTGGCAATGGCTTCACCTTGAACGGTGAAGATAGCGCCGTTGGCTTGCAGTAGATCGGCACGTTCCATGCCTGGGCCGCGCGGACGGGCGCCAACCAGCAGGCAGACGTCGGCGTCTTTGAACGCAACATTTGGGTCATCGGTAGCAACCATGCCAGCCAGCAGCGGGAAGGCGCAGTCATCCAGCTCCATCATGACGCCTTGAACAGCCTTCTGGGCTTGTGGCAGGTCGAGCAGTTGAAGAATGACGGGCTGATCCTTGCCCAGCATTTCGCCGGAAGCAATACGGAACAGCAGGCTATAACCGATCTGACCAGCGGCGCCGGTGATGGCGACGCGCATAGGCGCTTTGGACATGAGTAGACTCCTCGAAATTTTTTGAAGTTTAGGTGTAACTTTTCGATGTTAGAGGGGCGGTGGGTTGCTGTCAATGCGCAAAGCAACCAAAACTGTGCTGAAATACGCCCATGTCTTCATATACATCCGTTCCGGCCTCAGTACCTGCGTTTCGGCCACTCTATCGTCAGATACAAGACCTGATTGTTCAAGCGCTCGCCGACAAGGAATGGCAGCCCGGGGAAATGATCCCTAGCGAAATGGATCTGGCCGCCCGATTCGAAGTGAGCCAAGGCACGGTGCGCCGTGCGATTGATGAATTAGCTGCCGAAAACCTGCTGGTGCGTCGCCAGGGGAAGGGCACCTTTGTAGCGACCCATGCCGATCCACGGGCTTTTTTCCGGTTTCTGCGCCTGGTGCCCGACCAGGGCGGTGTGCCGCGTTCACGCAGTGAGCCGCTGGAGTGCCTGACGCTGCGAGCTGGGCAGGAAGTGGCCAAAGCGCTCTCAATTCCTTATGGCGATCCGGTGATTCAGCTGCGCCGGATTCTTCGCCTCGATGCTAAGCCCATGGTGGTTGATGAAATCTATCTGCCGGCAGATCTGTTCCCGGATCTGACCCTGGAGCAGCTGCGCACCTCGGATCGCTCGCTCTACACACTCTTTGAATCGCTCTTTGGCGTGCGCATGGTGCGTGCCGAAGAGAAGATCCGGGCCGTTGCAGCAGACGCGATGGCAGCGCAACTGCTCGATCTGGACGTGGGAACCCCGCTATTAAGTGTCGAGCGTACTGCTTTCACCTACGGTGATCGGGCCGCCGAATGGCGACGCGGTTTGTACTCCACGGTAAATCACCACTATTTCAATGAGTTGGGTTGAAGCACAGGATTGGTGCGCTGCACCAAATCTGAGCGTCGGCCTATTCCATTAAAAAAAGCTTAAGAAAACCGGCTCCGGGGGGATTCCATCGCTCCCGGCTTCGGCTACAATCTCAAGTTCTAGGTAGTCTTGATCGAAGGAAAACACATGACAGAGTTAGCCATCAAGAAGAAGCAGCGTCCAAAGAATTTGGACCTGAAAACGATCCGTTTGCCCCTGCCGGGCAAAGTCTCCATCCTGCATCGCCTTAGTGGCGTCGGACTATTTCTGTGTCTGCCGCTCATCCTGGCGCTGTTCCAGTGGAGTCTGAGTGACGGTGGTTTTGAATGCGTTCAGGCCGTTGTAGCAAACCCGATTGGCAAGCTGGTTTTGCTGGGCTTGATCTGGGCTTATCTGCATCACTTCTGCGCAGGCATCCGCTTTCTACTGCTCGACTGGCATATCGGCATTGATCTGCCGTCTGCCCGTAAGTCGGCCGGCCTGGTTCTGATCGTCAGCCTGACGCTCACCGCTGTTATTGGGGGGACTCTGCTGTGGTAATGAAACGTAACGTTGTCGGGGCCCACTACGGCCTCACTACCTGGATTGCTCAGCGCGCAACTGCCGTGCTGATGGCCATCTACACCATCATCTTCTTGGTTGCCGTGCTGGTTGTTCAGCCGGGTACAGCCGATGCCTGGCGCGCTATTTTTGCCAACGGCTTCATGAAGTTTGTGACCTTCCTGTTCTTCCTGAGCCTTTTCTACCACGCATGGATTGGTATCCGTGACCTGTGGATGGACTACGTTAAGCCGACCAGCATTCGCCTGTCGCTGCATGTCCTGACTATCGCCGTTCTGATCGGTTATGCCGGTTGGGCCAGCAAGATTCTGTGGAGCCTGTAAAAATGAGCATCCCCGTTCATAAATATGATGTAGTAATCGTTGGTGCTGGTGGTTCTGGTTTGCGCGCTGCGCTCCAGGTTGCCGAGGCTGGTCTAAAGACCGCTGTGCTGACCAAGGTATTCCCGACCCGTTCACATACGGTTGCTGCACAGGGTGGCGTTGCTGCACCGCTGGGTAACGTGAATGAAGACCACTGGATGTGGCACATGTACGACACCGTTAAGGGTTCGGATTGGCTGGGTGACCAAGACGCCATCGAATTCATGGTGCGTAAAGCCACCGAGTGTGTCGTTGAACTCGAACACTACGGTATGCCGTTTGACCGTCTGGACAACGGCAAGATTTATCAGCGTCCGTTCGGCGGCCATTCGCAGAACTTCGGTGAAAAGCCGGTTAACCGCTCCTGTGCTGCCGCTGACCGTACCGGTCATGCCATGCTGCACGCCATGTATCAGCGTAACGTTCGTGCCAACACCCAGTTCTTCGTGGAGTGGATGGCGCTTGATCTGATCCGTGACGATTCGGGTGCTGTGATCGGTGTTACCGCCCTCGACATGGAAACCGGTGAAGTATCGATCTTCCACGCCAAGGCAGTGATTTTCGCCACCGGCGGTGCGGGTCGTATCTACGCTTCGTCGACCAATGCTTTCATTAATACCGGTGACGGTCTGGGTATGGCCGTTCGTGCCGGTATCCCGCTGGAAGACATGGAATTCTGGCAGTTCCACCCGACCGGTGTTGCCGGCGCAGGTGTGCTGATTACCGAAGGTGTGCGCGGTGAGGGCGGTATCCTCCGTAACGCCGATGGCGAACGTTTCATGGAACGTTATGCCCCGAACCTGAAGGATCTGGCTTCGCGTGACATCGTTTCGCGTGCAATGGCCACTGAAATCAAAGAAGGCCGTGGTTGCGGTATTAACAAGGACTATGTCCTGCTCGATATCACCCACCTCCCGCCTGAAACCATCATGAAGCGTCTGCCGGGCATCCGCGAAATCGCTATCGAATTCGCCGGTGTAGATCCGATCCAGACCCCGATCCCGGTTGTGCCAACCTGTCACTATCAGATGGGTGGTATCCCGACGAACTATCGTGGTGAAGTGGTTGTGCCGCAAAACGGCAACCCAAGCACTCCGGTTACGGGCTTTTACGCTGCTGGCGAATGTGCCTGTGCCTCAGTGCACGGCGCCAACCGTCTGGGCACCAACTCGCTGCTAGATCTGCTGGTCTTTGGTAAGTCGGCTGGTGAGTCTGTCGTTGAAGCGATCAAGAATGGCTTGCCATTGCGTCCGCTGCCTGATAACGCAGCGGCGCCATCACTGGCCCGCGTGAAGCGCATCGACACGCAAGAAAACGGCGAAAGCATGTTTGATGTACGTGCGGCCATGCAACGTATCATGCAGCTCAACGCTGGCGTGTTCCGTTTCGGCGACGACATGAAGCAGGGCGTCAAGGAAATCCTTGAGGTTGCCGAGCGCGTCAAAAAGGTTGGCATCAAGGACAAATCGATGGTGTTTAACACCGCTCGTGTCGAAGCCCTTGAACTGGAAAACCTGATCGAAGTGGCCAAGGCCACCATGATCTCCGCCGAGAACCGTAAGGAATCGCGCGGCGCCCACGTGCGTGACGATGCACCGGATACGCCGGAACATCCGAACGGCCGTGATGATCCAAATTGGCTCAAGCACACCCTGTGGTTCGGTAGTGATAACCACATCGAGTACAAGCCTGTGAATCTGATTCCACTGACGGCCCCGTCGGTTGAGTTGAAGACACGTACCTACTAATCCGGAGGATAGAAACATGACTATGCGTACTGTGCATTTCAAGGTGTACCGCTACGATCCGGATAAGGACGATGCGCCATACATGCAGGACATTTCGGTTGAACTGGAGCCTAGCGACAAGAAGCTGCTAGACGCCCTGGTTAAGCTGAAAGCCAAGGATGATCTGATCTCCTTCCGCCGTTCATGCCGTGAAGGTGTTTGTGGCTCGGATGCCATGAACATCAACGGTAAGAATGGTCTGGCCTGCCTGACCGATGTTGACAGCCTCAAGCAGCCAATCGTACTGCGTCCACTGCCTGGTCTGCCAGTCGTTCGCGATCTGATCGTCGATATGACCCAGTTCTTCAAGCAGTACCACTCGATCAAGCCGTACCTGATCAATAACGATCCGCCGCCTGAGCGTGAGCGTCTGCAGTCGCCAGAAGATCGTGAAGAACTCAACGGCCTGTACGAGTGCATTCTGTGCGCCTGTTGTTCGACCTCTTGCCCGTCTTTCTGGTGGAATCCGGACAAGTTTGTTGGTCCGGCCGGCCTGCTGGCTGCTTACCGCTTCATCGCCGATACACGCGATCAGGCAACAAACGAACGTCTAGACAACCTGGACGATCCGTACCGCCTGTTCCGTTGCCACACCATCATGAACTGTGTTGATGTCTGTCCTAAGGGTTTGAACCCGACAAAGGCCATCGGCAAGATCAAAGACATGATGGTGCGTCGCGCCGTTTAAGCGCGATCTATCGAATAAGGAAGCGGTCAAGTATGGAACTCCATGAACTCAATAAGTTGCGTTGGCACTGTACGCGTCGCGCACTGCTTGAGCTGGATATCACGCTCGGCCGCTTTCTCGATAACGGCTTTAATCAGCTGACGGAACCGCAGGTAAAAACCTTTATTGACCTGGTAGCCATGGAAGACCATGACCTCTGGGCGCTAATCAGTGGCAAGGTTGATGCAGAAGATCCTGTTGAAATCGAGGTCATTGCAGCCATCCGTAAGCACTGAGTAAGTCTCGCCGTTTACGTTGGCGGTATGCTGCCAATGTTATGGCAAAAACGAATTACAAGCTGTATCGACCATCCCGTGTCACTGTCTATCACCTCATTCTTTGGGACGATTCAAATGAGCGAACGTAAAGCTACACTCCAGATTACAGGTCAGGAAGCCGTTGATTTTCCGATTATGGTCGGTACGCATGGTAACGATGTTATTGACATCCGTTCCTTGGGTGGCAAGACCGGTCTGTTTACCTATGACTCGGGTTTCCTCTCGACGGCAAGCTGCCAGTCGAAAGTCACCTACATCGACGGTGACAAGGGTGAGCTGCTGTATCGTGGCTTCCCGATCGAGCAACTGGCCGAGCAGTGCAACTTCCTGGAAGTCGCTTATCTGCTGAAGAACGGCGAACTGCCAAACAACAAGCAAAAAGTTAACTTTGAAGAAACCATCAAGAACCACACCATGGTTCATGATCAAATTACACGTTTCTTCAACGGTTTCCGCCGCGACGCACACCCGATGGCCGTTATGGTTGGCGTGGTTGGAGCACTGTCGGCTTTCTACCACCATGGCGAAGACTATTCGAAGCCAGAAGTGCGTAGCGTTGCCTTCAATCGCATCATCGCCAAGATGCCGACGATTGTGGCCATGACTTACAAGTACTCGATCGGTCAGCCGTTCATGTACCCACGTAATGATCTGGATTACACCGCTAACTTCATGCAAATGATGTTCGGCACCCCGTGCGAAGAGTACAAGCCTAACCCAACGCTGGTGCGCGCTCTGGACATCATCTTCACGCTGCATGCTGATCACGAGCAGAATGCATCGACTTCGACTGTCCGTCTGGCTGGTTCGTCGGGCGCTAACCCGTTTGCCACCATGGCTGCCGGTATCGCCTGTCTGTGGGGCCCTGCACACGGTGGCGCCAACGAAGCATGCCTGAATATGCTGGAAGAAATCGGTGACGTCTCGCGCGTTCCTGAGTTCATTGCCCGCGCCAAAGACAAGAACGACAGCTTCAAGCTGATGGGCTTCGGTCACCGCGTCTACAAGAACTTCGATCCACGCGCCAAGCTGATGCGTAAGGTTTGCTACGAC
>CAIQBG010000006.1 GCA_903870055.1 uncultured Pseudomonadota bacterium | reverse complement strand
GCGTCAACGACATACTGAGCGCACGGGGTCTGCTGCTCAAGCAGGGAACGCTCGTGGATGCCACGCTGATTGATGCACCCAGTTCGACCAAGAACCAGGTTGGCCGCCGAGATCCAGAAATGCACTCGACCAAGAAGGGCGAGCAGTGGTACTTTGGCATGAAGGCGCATATCGGTGTTGATGCGCAGTCAGGTCTTGTACACACGGTGGTAGGCACGTCTGCCAACGCCCACGATGTCACGCAGGCAGACAAGCTTTTGCATGGTGAAGAAAGCTACGCCTTAGGTGATGCGGGCTACCAGGGAGTAGAGAAGCGTTCCGAGCACCAGGATGCCAATATGTTCTGGATGACCGCCATGAGGCCGGGCAAGGTCAAGGCCCTTCCAGACAACCCACAGGGCCATGTCGCCAGACAGCTCGAGAGAATCAAAGCGGGGATTCGCGCCAAGGTGGAACACCCGTTCCGGGTCATCAAGTGCCAGTTCGGTCACACCAAGGTGCGTTATCGCGGTCTGATGAAGAACACCGCGCAGCTCATGACCCTGTTTGCGCTATCGAATCTTTGGATGGTGCGCAAACAGCTTTTGCAGGAGATCGAGGCGTAAATCCGCCAAAAATTCGGGATCGAACCTTGTTTCGACTCAATTCTGGCAAAAATTGCACAAAACCGAGGAAATTTCACTCGAATTCATCAAAGTCATGTCCGACAACCCTGTTGCGCAGGGTTTGTCAGACCTTCCTTAAAACTTGAGAAGATGGCTCCCACCGATAAGGAGGGAGTAAATGAAGAAGGGTCGATTTAGTGAAGAGAAGATGGTGCAGATACTGCGTGAAGCAGACCGAGATGCGATAGGTGAGGTTGCCAAGCGTCATGGAATTTGCGAGCAGACCATCTATAACTGGCGCAAGCACTTTGGCACTATGGATGGCGCTGGGGTGAAGAAGTTACGTGAGCTTGAACATGAGAACGCCCGTCTGAAGCGGATGTTGGCTGACCGCGACCTTGAGATTGACGTGATGAAGGAGATCGCCGCAAAAAAATGGTGAGCGCACAGGCCAGGCGCGAGCAGGTGGGGTTTGCGGTATCCCGCGGCCTGTCGCAACGCAGGGCTTGTGCGCTGTTATCGGTGGCTCGATCGGCCTTGAATTACACTTCCAAGATGCTGGAGAAGGACGTGCCTGTGTTGGCGGCGATGTGTACGCTGTCGGCCCAATACCCGCGCTTTGGTTATCGGCGGGTACACGTCTTTCTCGACCGTCAGGGCTTTGAGATGGGCCACGGGCGAGCCTTGCGTCTGTGGCAGAAGGGAGGCATGCAAGTACCGCGCAAGCGCCCTAGAAAGCGAGTGGCGAGCAGTCGGCCTAGGGTCTATACACCCACTGCGCCATGTCAGGTCTGGGCTTATGACTTTGTGCATGATGCCTGTGCCAATGGTCAGAAGTTAAAATGCCTAACCGTCATTGATGAGTTCACGAAGGTGAGCTTGGCAATTGACGTTGCCGGGTCAATCCGATCAGGCCGAGTCGTCGAGGTGCTATCGAAGTTGGTTAGCCAGCACGGGGCACCCCGATACTTCCGGTCAGATAACGAACTAAATGCAATAGGTTTGGTGCAAAAAGAACAAACCCACCCCTTGACGGCAAACTGCAGTCAAAAAAACAACAGCGTCACTTCAACGCTCAAACCAGTGGTCTCTTCCACGAATCAAACAGGGCATCGATTTACCATAATGAACACAAGATCCGACAGCGGCACGCTGCGGTCTTCACCGAACTTAAAACAATCGGGTGCCCAGTGGAAGGTCCGAACATTATCTACGGGGTCCTATAGGCCCCAACGGCCCCACAGAGAGGGATCGATCCACTGGGCAAAGCTTCAAAGTAACCCTGATAAGGGGTACCGGATTTGATTAAGGCATGAATCACACGCGCCATCTTGGCCATAACTGCCGTCATGCCTTTGCGTTTCAGGTCGGCATCATTGGGCGATGCCAAGGTATAGCGATGAAACTTATTTCTAAACGAATTCTCAGTTTGGCGGATGGCATTGGTGGTTGCCATATAAAGTGCCAGTCGAAGGCGTGCATTACCGCGTTTAGAAAGCTTCTCCTGACCTCGAAAGGTCCCGGACTGATTCTTGGCCAGATCCAGACCGCAGTACTTCAGAAACTGCCGGTGATGAGCGAATCGACGCAGGTCACCGCCTTCGGCCAGAATGGTCAAGGCAATGATCGGCCCAATACCTGGCACCGATTTGAGCACCACATAATCCGGGTGGCCATTAAGGACCGACTCGGCTTGCTGTTCCAGCTGTTGTCGAAGTGTTGTAAGTTCCTGGTAACGTTGCAACTGCAGCCTGAAGGTCTGGCAAGCCACGGAGTACTCTCTAATGGGTAAGCCAATACTATGTTGTGCAGTGGCATACAGTTCCAGCAGCTTGGCAGCCTTGTTAACTTTGCGGCCAATGACAGGCGAAGCGATCGCACAGAATTCTTCAACAGAATATTGCGTTACCGAAGCCGGTGTTGGGAAATGCAACAGATAGTTCACCCACCAGGCACTGCGTGTACTCGACCACCACTTGCCCATCTCGGGAAAGTAAAGCGGCAGGTAGTGAGTCAGGATCGAATGCTGCAGGCGGGTTCGGCTAAGCGTGATGTGATAGTAGGTCTTGGACAATTCCTGAATGTCGTGGAATCCGGACTGCATCGGCTCCACGTAGGTTTGCACAACCCCCTGCTTGAGCAGTTCAAGAAGCACGCCAGCGTCTTTAGGGTCATTCTTGTCCCAAGAGTTAAACATGACCTCCCGGAACCGTGCACTGGCCAGAGAAGAAATCAGACAGACATCAAAGCCCTCGGTTACCAAGCGAAAGGCCAGCGTTCGATGGTAATTGCCAGTCGCTTCAAAGCCGATCCGGCAAGGCTGGGGCAGGCTGCGCAAGACTTCAACGAGCCGATCGTGATCCGAGGCAGAATTAGCCATCCGGAATCGCTTGGTGTTGCCATCTACGGTCTCAACCATCACCACATTGAAATCCTTGGCAATATCTATTGCCATCCATGAGTTATAGGCTTTACTCTGAACATGGTCAGTCATTGGAGTACTCCTCTCAAGATGTCGCAATCAAGAGCATGGACTCATTCTTTATGACTGACCACTACCTATTCTGCATGTACTATGGCCCGGAGTTCGTTTCCCGTGCCATCCTGCGATGGAGCCAGTCAGAGAACATTGATATAGCGTTCATTGATCCTGGTAAACCTTGGCAAAATGGCGTCGATGAGAGCTTCAACGGCAAGTTCCGCGACGAATGCCTGAATCTGGAATGGTTCAGAAATCGAACGGAAGCAAAAGTCGTCATTGAACAGTGGCGACAACACTACAACGGAGTCAGGCCGCACAGTAGCTTGGGCTATCTGACCCCAAACGAGTTCGTAAAACAGGGTTGTTCAATTGTGAAACGGGATGCCATTCTCCAAGAATGAGTGGTCCGAAGAAACGTGGCAGGTCAGATAAATCCAAAAGACTGTTTGGGAGATGTAATGGGCAAAGAAAAACCGCCCCATGGGGGGCGGTTGGTGTGTTTTTATTTGGCGTAAGGAGCCAATTTGCTGATTAGGCTTTGAGCTTGATCAAACTCAAAGTCAACAGATTTACCGTTCTTATGAAGGTAAGCTAGGTTTTCGAGAGTAATTAACAAATCTCGTGAGGCCGCAGCAATTGGATCTTTTTTCCACCAACCGCTATATTCGATTCCGTTAACGGAAACGAATAACTCCCCCTCAATGTAGCCTTGGAAAAGCATATCCTCAAGGTGCTCAACCGAACAATCATCAAGTTCATCAGGAGTTTTTGTAAAGTCTTCCTCGTTAACAAACCAATAGATCTTATGACCAGAGATTTCTGTTACGTTCCATTTCGACATTTTGAGTCTCCTTTAAAGTAGGCGAAATTGCCTGGACCTTTCAGGAGATGTATCGAAACGAAAAAAACCCTCCCCGAATGATCGGAGAGGGTCGGGATTGCACTAAGCGGCCATAGCAAGCGCCAAAGGTTTTTCAAGAACCAGCATTACGGTCGAAACATCCGTGTCTTCGAAGATTCCGCGCTCCAATGGGGTAATAACCCGATCGGAAACAGATTCTGTGGTAATCCCCCCATAAATTAGCAGTGGTTAAAAGTAGAATTTTCTCCAAAGCAACCTGAGGAATTTTTACATGAAGACATCACGGTTTACCGACAGCCAGATACTGTCGATTCTGAAGCAGGCAGAGGCTGGTAGCCCTG
>CAIQBG010000005.1 GCA_903870055.1 uncultured Pseudomonadota bacterium | reverse complement strand
TCAAGAGGTTTGTGCTAAAGCATTAGAGAGGAAAGGCTGTACGGTTCAAAGATTTGGTTGGTTTGATGATTTCCGATATTGGCAGGAAGGCTCTAGTGAACCTTTATATCACTCCCTGTGGCACCGTTTTCAGTATGGGTTGAACACGGGGCCAACAGTATGGCGCGTGTGCCGTCGCTTGATAAGTACGGCGATTACGTTTCGGCCAGATATCATCTGGTTTTACAACGTCCAGTTGATTTCGCCGCGCGTTGTCCGTGCTTTGAAAAAAGCACACCCCTCAACAGTGTTTGTGCAATATGCCAATGACAACCCATTTAGTAGTTCTGCTAAGCCAAGAATTTGGAGAAACTACCTCGAAAGCATTCCACTGTTTGATGTGCACTATGCGTACAGGTTAAGCAATATCGCAGACTATGAGCGCCTTGGTTCGAAATCGGCTCATTTGTTGAGATCATATTTCATACCTGAAGATGATTTTCCGGTGCCCACAGAGGAGATTCCAGAGAAATTCAAATGTGATGTTGTGTTTGCTGGTCACTTTGAAGATGATGGTCGAGTTGAAATGTTAGAGACTATTTGCGAAGCGGGTTTCAAGTTAAATCTTTTTGGTGGGGGGTGGAACGCTGCTCTGGGGAAGCTAAAACCAGAGAGTCCATTGCGCGCAAAGTATCCTATTAGCCCAGTAACTAACGCGGACTATCGATATGCGATATGTGGTGCAAAGGTTGCGTTATGCTTTCTTTCCACCTTGAACCAAGATACATATACTCGACGCAATTTTCAGATTCCAGCCATGAAAGTTGCCATGTTGAGTCAGCATACGGATGACCTTGTTACGCTATATAAGTCAGACGAGGAAGCAGTCTTTTTCCGGAGTAAGCAGGAGCTTCTGGAGAAGTTGGCTCGAATGTTAGAGGATAGTGAGTGGAGGCGGTCGATAGCGGAAGCGGGCTATGCCAAAGTTTATGCAGCAGGGCATGATGTGCAAAGCCGGATGGTCCGTTGGTTGGAAGATGTTGCTTGAAATCGTACTTCACAATTTAGAGAAGAGAAGATAAATGTTCGAATTTGATAAATCAACAATTGCAATTGTTGTACCAAAATTGCCGGCGCTAGGTTTGCGTGCAGCAAGTCAAGCTGATTTGGATCTTTTGCGCAAGTGGAAAAACGAGCAAAGGCAGTTTTTCTTTCATCAGGAAGAAATTACCGAAGACCAACAAAAGCAATGGTATGAATCCTTTATAAAACGCCCCTATGATCTGATGCTAATGACAACTTACGAGCAACAGGTTTTTGGGTGCCTAGGAATACGCTGGCAGGAAGATCATTGGGATATTTATAACATTATTCTTGGATTGCAAGATTTCGGTAGCAGAGGCCTAATGGGCCAATCATTTGCTGCCCTGTTGGCATACGCAATAACACTAAAACAAGCACCGATTACATTGCAGGTGCTTAAGCACAATCCAGCCGTAGCTTGGTATCAAAAACAAAGGTTCGGCATCACCGAAATCCACGAATCTCATTTCTCTATGAAGTATCAGCCCAATCTCAAAAGATAGGAAATATAATGATTTCAGTATTTGGTTCTCTCGTCGGTGATGAAGAAATCGCCAATGTAGTCGCTTGTATGAAAAGCCAATGGATGGGGTTTGGTAAACAGGTCGATCAATTTGAGCAAAAGTATCAGACTAAGTATCAGTTACCCAGCTTTGCGATGGTGGATAGTGGTTCGAATGCCTTGTTTATGGCAGTCAGTTTGCTGGATTTACCCCCTGGTTCTGAGGTCATTGTGCCGAGTTACACTTGGGTTTCTTGTGCCCAAGCGGTGATTTTGGCGGGCCATAAGCCAATTTTTTGTGATGTTGATCTCTGTACGATGAATGTTCGAGCAGAGGACATTAAGGCACGTGTGACCGAAAAGACAGCCGCAGTAATGGTGGTGCATTACGCGGGCCTTGCCGTAGACATGGAGCCTATATTGGCATTGGGTTACCCGGTTATTGAGGATGCGGCGCACGCTATCGACAGTACGTACCGTGGCCAGCCTTGCGGCGCAATTGGTGATGTAGGTATTTTTAGCTTCGATGCGGTTAAGAATCTTACAGTTGGGGAGGGTGGTGGTATTGCTGCTAAAGACCCCGCATTGATTGAACGAGCCAAGGTGATGCGTTATTGCGGCATCGGCAAATCCGGCTTTGATGCAGCTGTTAGCTCGGCGGGTGGCAAAACGCGCTGGTGGGAATACAACATCAAGGAACCGTTTATTAAGATGTTACCCACCAATATGGCGGCTAATATCGGGCTTGCTCAGTTGGATCGTATTGATGCTTTACAAGCGCGACGGAAAGAAATCTGGGAAAGTTATCAACGAGACTTGGCAGGAGTTCCTGGGCTTATTACTCCGCCTGATGCGCCTGCTGGCGATAGGCATTCATATTTCACCTATTGCATTCGGGTGCATCGCCGTGATGAGTTGGCGCACTATCTGCTCGACAATCAGATTTACACGACATTGCGTTATCACCCCTTGCATCTAAATCCGCTGTATGAGCAGACGGACGTGCGGCTACCGAATTGTGAGCAACTGAATGCGGACGCACTTAGCATTCCGATTCACCCAAGATTGAGCGAGAGCGATGTGGATAAGGTTGTGGCTTTTATTAAGAAGTTTTATGCGTGATTCAAATGATTGGTCATTTTGAAACGTTGGTATATTGATTTATGTGTGGACTAGTTGGCGTTGCTTTACAAATCCCACAAATAGATCGCTCATGGTTGGTAACCGCTCGTGATAAGTTGATCCATCGGGGGCCGGATGATGCTGGCGAGTGGTGGTCGGATGATGGAAGAGTTGGTCTTGCCCACCGACGTTTGTCTATACAAGATTTGTCCCCGCTTGGGCACCAACCTATGCATCGGCCAG
>CAIQBG010000004.1 GCA_903870055.1 uncultured Pseudomonadota bacterium | reverse complement strand
CCTTTTGTGCGGTGCAGATATCCAGCAAATCCATGGTGTAGCGATAGTTGTTGGCCATCATGAAGATGCCGTCCGTTTCCATGGTGTCAGAGCAAGCGCCCTCATGAAATACCGCCTTGACCTTACCAAAGCGACCGCTTCGAAATGCCTCTAGAAATTCGCCTTTATCAAGATAGTCAATGATGTCTAGATCGGCGAGATTACGATATTTATCGGCAGGACGTAAATCATCCACTGCAATAACATTTTTCTCGCCACGAGCATTCAGCGCTTGAACAATATTGGCACCAATAAAGCCGGCAGCACCGGTTACGATAATAGTCACTGAAGTTCCTCTGAAGTTACGGTAGCCGTTCCCAACTTACCAACCACAATACCACCCGCACGATTAGCCAGTGCCATCGCCTTTTCTAAAGGCCATCCAGAGGCAAGCGCCACCGCTAAGGTAGCGATCACCGTATCACCTGCGCCAGACACATCGAATACCTCTCTGGCTTGGGCTTTTACGTGGCTAACACCCGCATCGGTATACAGACTCATGCCTTCTTCGGACCGTGTAAGCAACAGTGCCTGGAAATTCAGGGATTTTCTAAGATCTTGCGCCCTCTTTGTGAGGTCTTCCTCGCTAGTCCACTGCCCGACCACTTGACGTAGTTCGCTGCGATTAGGAGTTAAGACTGTAGCACCCCGATATTTTTCATAATCTTCGCCCTTAGGGTCAACCAGGATCACTTTATTTTGAGCTCTTGCCTGCTCAATCATGTGGGCAACTTGACCTAATGCACCCTTGCCGTAATCAGATAAAATCACCACATCAGCAGAACCCACTAATTTTTCAAAACGCTCCAACTTATGGGCTAACGCTTTTTCGCTAGGGGTTTCTTCAAAGTCCAATCGAATGAGTTGCTGTTGACGGGCTATCACGCGCAACTTCACAATCGTTGGAACATCTCCATCAATTTCTAACTGACTATCTACGCCGCCCGCTTTAAGTAAATCAATTACTCGTTGACCAGACTCGTCTTTACCAATAATACCTAAAACAGTCGTCTGCGCGCCTAAGGCGGCAACGTTACGAGCAACGTTTGCAGCACCACCCAAGCGCTCGTCAATTTTGCCAACCTGCACCACTGGAACAGGTGCTTCAGGTGAAATGCGATGGGTATCACCAAACCAATAGCGATCCAGCATCACATCGCCAACAACGAGTAAGCGTGCTTTGGAGAACTGTTCGCGGTTGGCTTTTTCCATGTGAATACTTTTAATTTATTGACTGTATCTATATTAGATTAACTTTGAGATCTTGTTAATTATGTCTTCCAATATCATGGTACTCAATACCTAACTCTTCCATAGCTTGAGGCTCATAGGGGTTTCGACCATCAAAGATAATTGGGCGAGTGAGTTTTTGTAGTACGGCATCAAAATCTGGACTTCGGAACGCCTTCCACTCAGTCACAATCACCAAGGCATCGCAACCATCCAAAGCATCCATCGGATTATCGACCATCGCGACGTTCTTCAGACCCTCAGGATTGCTCTTGAAATCAATGTCTAAGTAGTGCTTGGCTTCTGGCATCGCCACAGGGTCATGAGCAACGACTCTTGCGCCACGCTTCACCAGCTCTTGAATGATAACGCGGCTAGGGGCTTCACGCATATCATCGGTATTTGGCTTAAATGCCAAGCCCCACAAAGCAAACTTCATGCCTGATAGATCCATGCCAAAGCGCTTTTCTACCTTCTCAACCAACACATACTTTTGTATTTCATTTACCGCTTCTACAGCATCCAGAATCTTTAGGTCACGGCCATGCTCTTTAGCGGTTTTGGATAAAGCAGAAACATTTTTTGGAAAGCACGAGCTACCATAACCCACACCTGGGTACAAGAAGCCAAAACCAATTCGTGAATCTGAGCCAATGCCCTGACGCACCGCTTCAATATCGGCACCCACTAAATCAGCCAAATTGGCTAATTCATTCATAAATGAAATGCGGGTTGCCAACATGGCATTTGCAGCATATTTAGTGAGTTCTGCACTTTTCACATCCATGTAATAAGTGCGCTCATGATGGCGGTTAAAGGGCGCATAGAGCTTACGCATCAACTCTTTAGCGCGCAGACCAGCCGGCGTATTTTCTGTACCAATCACAAT
>CAIQBG010000003.1 GCA_903870055.1 uncultured Pseudomonadota bacterium | reverse complement strand
TAATCAAAATCGTTTTTGCTTGCGTCGGTAATTGGACCTTCAGCTGGTGTTGTTGATGCGAACAGAAATTGATTAATGTTGTTTCTAGATGTTGAAGCGTAATAACAGTTGTTCTCAGCAAAATAGTTTTTCTGCATGAGATAAATGCTTTTTAACGTGTTCTGGGCATCAACGTTTTTTGCAGCACGTATATTCCCAAGTAGAACCGGCGTGCCAATTGCGGCCAGTATCCCAAGGATTGCTAGTGTTACCACTAGCTCCATGAGCGACACACCCATCTGATTGATTACACGCATATTAATATGGAGCGGGTAGTTACACCCGCTCCAATTATTACTGAACCGAAATACACTCAGCAGTAGATGGATACGATACATACGTAGGTGTCGAGCCTGAAACTGTTGTATCTTGGACAACTGTCGATACAGTTAGACCTGTACAGTTAGCGCCGGCTGGATCTATGTAGAACTTACCGGCCGTAGCTTGCGCAGCTGCTGCCGCAGTACCTGCAACCGCTTGCGTGGTATCTGTCGAGCTATAGGGATTTTTAATCGTTTGCTTAGCGTATGCGGCAAAATAAGTTGCTAGATCAGACGCAGTAGCCGACATCGGATTACAAACCGGTGCCGTTACACCCGAGACGGTTGACAGTGACGGAACAAGTCCTGCGGAACACTTGGTAATTTCACCAGCAATATACGATTTCATTGAGTCGTAGTTCTGCTTAGTGGCGCTCACCTTGGCTGCGGTCTGATAACCCGAATACATCGGGATACCAATGGCGGTCAAAATACCGATGATGGCAATAACCACCAGCAGTTCGACCAGTGTGAAGCCGGATTGCTTCTGTTTGCGTTTCAGATACTGAGTCATATGACCTCCGATAACATGTTCTAGAATTGGGCATGTATGCCACACCTGCTGTATTGCAGTGTGGTTCGGGAAGGTTCACTAATAAATGGTTGTTATCTACTATTTTCAGCAAAATAGTAGATAACTACTAGACGCTCAGCGGTTGAGTTCTTTCTGTAACAGCTGGATGTTGCTGGCGTGCATGCTTTCCTTCTGCTGAAGGCCAACCATCTCTTTGACCTGGTCAGGTGTCTTGGTAGGCGCAGCCGAGAGATCTTTAAGTCGAGCTTGAACAGCATTGAGACGTGTACGCTCAAGGTCGATCTCTTCCTGAATCACACGTTTACGTTCTGAAGCAGCGGCTTCATAGCCGGTCTTTGGCTTTTCAGGTGCTGCCTTTAGCTCTTTAGGTGCATCAGCTGATTTTGCACGGGCCGCGGCCGATTTCTTTGATTCAGGCGGTGGCAGCACCATCTTTGTGCAATCAGGACCTTTTTCTATGTTAGAAATCGTTATGGAACCAGAGGGTCCCGGGCATTTATAGACTTCTGCCGTGGCAACGTTTGAGATACTCAATAAAAGCGCACACAGCGAGAGCGGCAAGTATAGTTTTCCAGAAAACACGTGCTCTCCCCTATGTCTCGCAACGAAACAAATAAACTCTTCTATGATTCTTTCATGGCTACCAACTGATAGCAACCCATACTTTAGGGAATGGCCAGGCATTCAGACCTGGCCAGAACCCATAGGTCATTGTATTAACGAGGTTTGTAAGGTGTCACTGAAATGGCCACAGACTCGGTATAGGTTGCTTGTACCTGATCGCCTACCTTGAGCGATTGCAGCAAGGCAGGATCCTTAACAACCAACTGGATACGGCGCTTCACACCCTCGATTGTTACAGTATTCGCCTTGGTATCGATAGCCACAACGGTAGCGATGACTTCTACATTGTCGGTAACCGTGGCGCTCGGTTTCTCACCCGGTGCTGCACGAGATGTTGTTACATATTCAACGCGTTTGCGCACACCGTTGTTATCAACCTTCTTCAGATTGAGCGCGGCAGCCTGGTAGTAACGCAACGTTACATAGTCACCCAGGCGAATCTGGTTGAAGTTGACCACGTCCTTACCCGCTTCAATGCTCAAGGTGTTGCCATTGGCACCCTTGATCACTACTGTACGCGTCTTGCGGTCAATTGATTTTACGCGGCCCTGGATTTCAACTGCATCCTTGACTGCCAACTGATCCTTCGTTGCAGTAACGCTGACTTCTTCCTTGGGTTGATTAGGCGCACAGGCGACGAGCGGTGTTACAGCCAATGCAGCGATCAGAAATTTAATATGGCTTTTCATAGTTTCTGTTTCCTTTATGATGGTCACTATCAACGTACTTCTATGCGTATATATACACCTCAAAGGTTTGTCATGCTCAAAAAAACAACAAGTGCCCTTATTTTGACGATGATTTTCTCCGCTCAAGCACCCTATAGCTATGCGGCGGGTGGTGGTGCCATCATCGCTGATCCTGGCGCACTACAAGGTAAGCATTTCGACCCTAAGGGCAAGCAACCTTCTGCTTACACCGTAGAACTTCAGAACGGGCAGCGTAAAACCCTTCCCTTTGAAGATAAGCGCGATTTTGAAGAAGCTCAGCGGGGTTTTATCGCTGCCCCAGACTACAAAATCATCATGGCTGATGCGGGTAACGTGGCCTGGGATATGGGTAGCTACGACTTCCTACTACAAGGCAAAGATTTCGATAGCGTTAACCCATCATTGCAACGACAAGCCATCCTTAATATGGCCTATGGACTCTATGAAGTGGTTCCTGGCAAGATTTACCAGGTTCGAGGCTTCGATCTAGCGAATATCAGTTTCATCAAAAGTGATACCGGCTGGATTGTGTTTGATCCGCTCACTGCTAAAGAAACGGCACGAGCGGCTTTGAAGCTGATTAACGAAAAGCTGGGTGAGCGTCCTGTTGTAGCCGTTGTTTACTCACACTCACATGGTGATCATTTTGGTGGCGTGCGTGGTGTGGTTGACGAGGCAGACGTTAAAAGTGGCAAAGTCCAAATTATCGCCCCAAGCGGATTTATGGAGCATGCCGTTGCGGAGAACGTCTACGCTGGCAATGCCATGACCCGCCGCATGTTCTTCCAATATGGCGTGTTGTTGCCACGTAGCCCATTCGGCCATGTGGATCAATCCATTGGCAAAAACACGGCTGCCGGCAATCTGGGGCTGATTGAACCTACCAGATACATCACCAAAGACTTTGAAACCTTAACGGTTGATGGTGTGGTGATGGATTTCCAGAATACGCCGGGCACAGAAGCTCCGGCTGAAATGAACACTTACTTCCCCCAGTTCAAAGCATTCTGGGCAGCAGAAAACATTACAGGCACTATCCACAACATTTATACGCTGCGTGGAGCCTTGGTTCGGGATTCATTATCCTGGTCCAAACACATTAATACGGCACTCTATCTGTATGGCAACAATGCTGAGGTGATGTTTGCGTCCCACAGCTGGCCGCGTTGGGGCAATGCCCGCATCCAAGAAGTTATGCGCACCCAGCGCGATACCTATGCACATCTTAATAACGAAGTGCTGCACCTCGCCAACCAGGGTGTCACTATTAATGAAGTACACAACGTGTACAAGCTTCCCGCAAGCCTACAGGGCCAGTGGGCTGCTCATAGTTATCATGGCTCCGAGGCTCACAATAGCCGCGCTGTGATTAACCGCTACCTGGGCTATTGGGATGCAAACCCTGCCACGTTAATCCCGTTATCGCCGGCCGACTCTGCGCCGCTCTATGTGGAAATGATGGGTGGATCAGGCAAGATCATCGCTAAGGGTAAACAGCTCTACAAACAAGGCAAATACCTTGAAGCCATGGAGATCCTGAACAAGCTTGTTTATGCGCAACCTAACAATGTTGCAGCGAAGGACTTACTGGCTGATGTTTACGAACAGATCGGATACCAGAAAGAGAGCCCTAGCGTACGTAATAGTTTTCTGGGTGCCGCTTACGAACTCAGACATGGCATCCCTAAGGGGACATCGCCCAAATCTACCGGCCCTGATTTGATCAAAGCCATGACCACAGAGCTATGGCTTAACTCTCTCGCAATCAGCATGGACAGCAAAAAAGCCGCTGACATGAAGTTCGTTATTAACCTGGCTACTCCAGACAACGGTGAGAGCTTTGTGATCGAAATGAGCAATTCGGCGCTCACCAACATCAAGGGCCAACAGGCTAAAAATCCGGACCTCACCATTACCGTCAACCGTAGCGATCTTAATGGCGTTATGGGCGGGCAGACCACCTTTGAACAACTGGCATCGCAAGGGAAGGCAAATTTTGTGGGAGATCAAGCCAAGTTCGACCAACTCAAGAGCGTAATGACAACCTTTACCCCAGACTTTGAACTGATCCCCGGCACAAAGTTAGGAAAGCCAGTACCGCCTCCACCCGTAAAAGACCCGCTTCAAGTTATCCAGCCAGCAGCAACGGCTGGTGAGTAAAATATTTTATCCAGATGCTACAAAACAAGAGCCGCAAAAATTGCGGCTTTTTAATGTGCTGTGGACTGGGCTTCACGAATGATCGGAACTAGGATCTCATTCCGACGAAATAGAGGCAGCGTCCAAGGCGGATTGTATCTAGCAAGTTCTGGGGTACCGATTGCCTGACTATTTTTTTGTTCGATCCAGCTTAAAAGCTTTAATGTTTCTTTGTTTATTCGCTGGGCCGTATTCATGCCTGAGTAAGTAATCACCGCGTAAAAAGTCGTGGGGATTTGCCTGATGCTTATCGAATTATTTATAGGCTTGGGAAGCGTTTTCAAGTCATATTGGCTGGGCATAGTGAACTCAACTCTCCAAGCGTTCGATTCTGCAAGATTAG
>CAIQBG010000002.1 GCA_903870055.1 uncultured Pseudomonadota bacterium | reverse complement strand
GGTGCTTTGAGATCCATGATGCGCGCTACACGCGGGTCGACAGCAGCGATATCAAGAGCGCCGGAGGTTTCCAGACAAACGTCATAGCCCGCATCGCACAGTGCGTTTAGCAATGGCAGGCAAGATTTCTGTGCCAGTGGTTCACCGCCGGTGACGCATACATAGTGGGTAGGGTAGCGGGCGACTTCGCTAAGAATGTCGGCAACCGAAGTGGATGTCCCACCGGTAAAAGCGTATTCAGTATCGCACCAGGTGCAGCGTAGCGGACAGCCGGTGAGCCGTATGAAAACAGTGGGCCGGCCGGAACGTGCCGCTTCACCCTGTAACGAAAAGAATATTTCACTCAGACGAACCGATTGTTCGCGGTCCGCGCCCAATATGTCCGCCATGATGCTTTACTTCTTGAGTTGCTGTTTCGCAGCGCCTGCAGCCTTGGAGTCCGGATACTTGGCCACTAGGTCTTTCAGGGTTTTTTGCGATTCGGCCTTTTGGCCAAGCTCAGCCTGACAATTGGCGATGTTGGCCATAGCATCAGGCGCACGGCCATTCTTTGGCCATTTAGCGAGTAGCTTCTGTTGTGAGCTAATCACTTGCTTGCAGTCACCTACAGCGTAGTAGCTGTTGCCTAACCAGAATTGTGCGGCAGGTGCCTGCTCGTTCTCTGGGTAGGTTTTGGTGAACTTATCAAATGCGGCAGCCGCTTCTTTGTATTTGCCCGCTTTGAACAAACCCAGAGCAGCCTCATAGGCTTTCAATGCAGCAGCAGGGTCATCAGCTGGCTTGCTATCGGCCTTCGCGTCGATATTCTTATCGGCGGTTTTGGTCGCATCAGAGACTGCGGGCGCCGCTGGTTTGGCAACGGACTTGCCTCTACCGGCTTCAATGCCTTGCAAGCGGTTGTCCAGATCCAGGTAGAGATCTTTCTGGCGTTTATCCAGGTCGGTAATCTGATTATTCAGAACCTCAACCTGGCCACGCAACTCTGCTACCTGCTGGTTAAGCTGGTCGATTTGACGTGTCTGATCAATCAGCGTTTGGCTGGTCGTTTTTTGCAGATCATTAACCTGCTTGCGTGCCACGTCATCGTCAAACAGACCGGCGTGTGCAGGCAGTGCGCATAACAAACCGGCAGCGGCCAGCGCCGCCGGAAGGGACCGCATCATGATTAGTATTCGCCGTTATAGAGCATGTCAGCGCGGCGATTTTCTGCCCAGGCCGCTTCATTGTCACCCAGTGCTTTTGGCTTTTCTTTGCCCAGGCTTACAGATTCGATTTGCGATTCTGGAGCACCCATCAGCACCAATTGTTTCTTAACGGCATCGGCACGACGCTGGCCAAGAGCCAGGTTGTATTCGCGGCTGCCGCGATCATCGGTATTGCCTTGAAGCAGAACGCGTGCGTTCGGTTCAGAAGCGATGAACTTAGCATGTGCTTGCAGCTGGCTGTTGTATTCAGACTTCACGTCGTACTGATCGTAATTGAAGTAGACGCTACGCTTGGACAGCGGGCTGTTCGGGTCGCGCAGCTTAGCCATGGCCGCAGCCGACAGTTTTGGTACGCCGGAAGTGCCGGTGGCATCAACGCTGGCCAGGTCCGAGCTATTGTCTGGTGTTGAGCTACAAGCGGCCAGCAGGGCAACGGCCAGAGCCGGTACCAGGCGGATGAAATGTTTACGAGTGATGTTTTGCACGTGTATTGCTCCAGAAGTTTTTAGAATTGTAAGCGATCAAGCCTTTGAGATAGAAGCATTTTCTATGCCTAAGCTTAAATCCTCATTAACGATTAGGGCCCCAGGCTGGTTCGCGAGCATCGCCGTTGACTGCCGAAAGCTTTTGACGAACCTGACCATCAGCCGAAACGGCTGCCAAAACCCCACGCCCACCGAGGATGGTGGCGTACAGAATCATCTGGCCGTTAGGTGAAAACGTAGGTGATTCATCGCGCTGGGAATCAGTGAGCACCGTAACCTGGCGGGTTGCCAGATCCAATGTAGCCACTCGGAAACCACCATCGCGGCGGGTAATAAAGGCCAGCGTGCGGCCATCGCGCGATGGCCGTGCGCTAACGTTGTAGTTGCCATCAAAGCTCACGCGTTGGGCGCCGCCACCGCCAGCTGGCATTTTATAGATTTGTGGGCTGCCACCGCGATCCGAGGTGAAGTAGATCCACTGGCCGTCTGGTGAGAAGGCAGGTTCGGTGTCAATACCACTGGTATTGGTAATGCGGGTCGCCTGCCCGGTGGCTAGCGCAATGCTATACAGCTGGGTGCCGCCTTCGCGCGACAGCGCAACAACCAGGCGGCTGCCATCAGGTGACCAGGCTGGTGCAGAGTTGGAGCCACGGAAGCTCGCAACTGCTCGGCGTGCACCCGTTTTGAGCGTTTGCTCAAAAATAACGGGTTTGCTCTTTTCGAAAGAAACATAAGCCAGCTTGGTGCCATCGGGCGACCAGGCCGGTGAAATGATCGGTTGGTTGTATTTGAATACCGGTACCGGGTTCTGACCATCGGCATCGGCAACAATCAGCTGAAACTGGGCTGTTGGGCCATTGCCTTGTTTAAGTACATAGGCAATGCGGGAGGAGAAGTATCCGGGTTGGCCAGTGAGCTTTTGGTAGATGAAATCAGCAACCTTGTGGCCAGCTAAACGCATGCTATTGCCCGGGACCGTTACGGTGGTATTGCCTAGTGTGCCGCGCTTAACGATATCGGCAACACGTACACGGACTTCAATCTGACCGCCCGGGCGGCTGGTGGTGGCCGTTGCGAGCGCATCCGCACCGCGTGATCGCCAGGCAGCAAAATCGACGGCGCTATTTTCTTCGGCAACAAGGGTATCTGTATTAATAATATTGAAGAGACCAGTGCTCGCCAGGTCATTACGCACTACGGCAGCAATTTCTCGCCCCAAGCTGTCGTCGCCGCCAAAGTTAGGCACGGCTACGAGTATACGTTGCGCGCCTGCGCCCACAACTTCAACATTCAGTTGAGCATAGGCCGGGGTTGCAATCAGCGTGATCAGCGACAGCGCAGCCAGAAGGCCGCGGGTCGAGCGAGTCAGGAATGTGCGCAGTGTCATGGGAATGATTATAGTCAGTCGATGCTTAATGAAGTCTGAGGGTTACTGCGGCGGCTTTTCAAACGGCAGATAGGTGATATCAATCACGCGGTCTGGCGATCGGCCGTCTGGTACGGGCAGCGGTGATGATTTACGAATTGCACGTTCGACGGCTGTATCCAGTTGAGTATTGCCACTAGATTTTATGAGACGCACATCGATAACTTCGCCCGATGGGAGTTGTGTCACGCGGAAGACGGCGGCCGGGTTGCCTTGTACGTTTGGCGGCAGAATGACATTGCCACGGATTTTAGTCTTCAATTTGGCCAGGTAGCCGCGATCATCACCCTTGGCACGCTCAGCGCCGGCAGCTTTAGCTTCGGCGCCAGCCTGGGCGCGCATCGCGGCCTCTCTCTGGGCGCGTGCATCTGCGGCGGCAGCTGCTTGCTGCTTCTGCGCGGCTTGTTGTTTTTGTGCCGCGATCTTCTGTTCTTCGCGTTTAAGCTCTTCCAGGAATTCATCCTGGGCCTTCTTTTTTGCATCCTTGGGGTCAGGTTTCTTCTTATCGTCCTTCGTCTCTTTGACGTCCTTGGCCTTTGGATCCTTCTTGTCCGGCACCTTCTCAGGTGTCTTATCCTTTTCAGGCTTTTTATCCTGTTTTATTGCGATGTCCGCCTTCTGATTAGCAGGGGCAGGCGTCGGCTTAGGCGGTGTTTTCACCGGCTCTGGCTTAGGCTCAGGTTTTGGCTCGGGTTTAGGTTCGGGCTTGGGCGCTGGTTTAGGCTCTGGCGCAGGCTCAGGCTGCGGTGTTGGCGCATCCTTGTCGCCGAATGTTTGCACTTCACGTTGGGCAGCGGCATTTACTGCAGCCAATTGTTGCGGCGTCCAGAGTTCAGCCTGCATCGGCTCCGGCTCCTTGTTGTTCCAACTCACGCCCAGAATCAGGAATAGCACCAGGATGAGGTGCATGATGATCGTGTAGATCAGCGCTTTGCGTTCCTGTGCTTTTTGCTGGCCGGCACGATCCATCCCCGGCGCTTGCGCCGAGGGGCGAGCAGATTGCCAGAGATCTTTCAGGCGTGCCATGAAACCGGAAAACGACAACGTGTGATCCCCGCTTTACTTACCGGTTGGCGAAACAAGCAGGCCAACCCGCTTGATTTGCGCCTTCTGCAGCTTATCCATCACCTGAAGCACGGCTTCGTACGGCACGGTCTTGGCACCAGCGATGAGTACCGGTGTATCCGGGTTGCCCTTTTGCATGGTGAGCAGCTGATCGGTCAGTTGTTCCAGCGTTATAGACTGTTCCTGGCCGTTGCCCCCGCGATTAACGATAGCCAGGCTCTGATCGGCGCGCACAGAGACTTCAATCGGTGCAACCGGCGGGGTTGCTGCCTGGCCAACCGTTGGCAGGTCAATGTTGCCAGTAGGCATCATGGGCGCGGTGACCATAAAGATCACCAACAGTACGAGCATCACGTCGATATATGGAACGACGTTGATTTCGTTTTTGAGTTTACGGCGATTACGCATTAAATCGCTTCCTTACTTCATCTGACGCTGGAGGATGTTCGAGAACTCTTCCATGAAAGATTCGAAGCGCGAAGCAAGCCGGTCGATGTCATACGAGAAGCGGTTGTAGGCAACGACGGCTGGAATTGCCGCGAAGAGGCCGATAGCCGTGGCCACCAGGGCTTCGGCAATGCCAGGCGCTACAGATGACAAGGTCGCCTGGCCCACATTGGAAAGGCCACGGAAGGCGTGCATGATGCCCCACACCGTACCGAATAGACCAACGTAGGGCGATACAGAACCAGTCGAGGCCAGAAAGGCGAGGTGCGATTCCAGGCCATCGAGTTCGCGCTGATAGGTTGCGCGCATGGCACGACGCGAACCATCGAGAATGTCTTTAGGCTCAAGCATGTGCTGATCACGCAACTTGTTGAACTCGCGCAACCCGGATTCAAAAACCCGTTCCAGGCTACCGGCGTTATGGCGGTCGTTCAGAGCGGCCTGATAAAGATCGTTGAGGCTGCTGCCAGACCAGAAAGACTGTTCGAAATCGGCCGTCTTGTTTTTTTCAGCGCGTACGGTCAGCCATTTCAGGAAGATGTAGTACCACGACATGAAGGAAACGATGAGCAGCAGGAGCATGATGCCCTGAACCACTGCGCTGGCGCCGAGCACGAGGCTCAGGATAGACATATCTTGGGGAGTTGGATTCATGGTGCGTCGCTAGGTTGTAATTGGCCGTGTAGCCAGTCGGGAATAGGAACGGGTCGGAGGGTCTTTAGGTTGACACAGGCCAGCTTGACGCTGCCGGTGACGAGCGTTTCTCGGGTGCCGTCAGTATTCAGACGATCGACCCATTGATCAAATTGTAGTTGGGCGCGGCCCAGGTGCGTCAGGCGTAACCCGGCTTCGAGGCTGTCATCCAATCTGGCTGGACGTTTGTAATCTGCGCTGACAGATTTAACGACGAATACAATATCTTCAGCGGCCAGCAAGTCGGTTTGATTGTGGCCCATCGCGCGCAACCATTCCGTGCGGCAGCGTTCGAAGAACTTGAGGTAGTTGGCGTAATAGACCACGCCACCGGCATCGGTGTCTTCGTAATAAATACGAATAGGATGATAAAAGGCCGTCATCTCAGCGGTTCCCCGAATCCTGCCAGAGTGGGACATTGCCTTCATCTGAAGGGGCCTGCAGTCCCAGATGATGGTAAACGCGGCTGGTGGCAACACGGCCACGTGGTGTGCGCTGCAGGTATCCCTGCTGAATCAGGAAGGGCTCCAGGACATCTTCAATCGTGTCGCGTGCTTCGCCAATGGATGCTGCGAGATTATCAACGCCGACGGGGCCGCCGCCAAACTTCTCGATAACTGCCAGCAATAGCTTGCGGTCCATGAGATCCAGACCAACCGGATCGACGTCCAGCATGGCTAGCGCAGCATCTGCGGTGTTGGCGTTGATGCCGCCTTTTTGTTCGGGCGCACGAATTTCCGCGTAGTCACGTACGCGTCGTAGCAGCCGATTCGCAATGCGCGGTGTGCCACGAGAGCGTTTAGCGATTTCCAGCGCGCCATCTTCGGCCAGCGCTAATTCCAGCAGGCGGGCAGAGCGGGCAACGATCTGTTGCAGATCTTCCGCAGCGTAAAACTCCAGGCGAGCAACAATGCCGAAACGATCACGCAGCGGATTGGTCAGCATGCCGGCACGCGTCGTAGCGCCAACCAGTGTAAAAGGGGGTAAATCCAGTTTGACTGAGCGGGCGGCAGGGCCTTCGCCGATCATGATGTCGATCTGATAATCCTCGAGTGCCGGATAGAGAATTTCTTCGACAACGGGCGAGAGGCGGTGAATCTCATCGATGAACAAGACATCGTGCGGCTCGAGATTCGTCAGCAGTGCGGCAAGGTCGCCCGGACGTTCAAGCACCGGCCCGCTCGTCTGGCGCAGGTTGACACCGAGTTCGTGCGCAATGATGTGGGCAAGCGTAGTTTTGCCAAGGCCGGGCGGGCCAAAGAGCAGCACATGGTCGAGCGCATCACCGCGTTTTTTGGCGGCTTCGATAAACAGGCCGAGTTGGTCGCGGACTTTATGCTGACCGGTATAGTCGGCCAGCCGTTTTGGGCGCAGTGCACGTTCCAGCGCTTCTTCCTGTCGGGAAGCACTGTTCGGTGCAATCAGCCGTTCATCCCCGGCTGCAAAGTCGTCGGTTTCTATCACAGGCGTTCCGCATGCGTAATGCTGTTGCGGTGATTGAGCCACTGGTTGGTCACGGCAACGGCCAGCGCTAGCAGCGTTGGGCCAATGAAAATACCGACAAAGCCGAAGCCGAGAATACCGCCGAAAGTACCGAGTGCAATGAGCAAAAATGGCAGGCTGGCGGTGTGCGCAATCAGTACGGGCCGTACAACGTTATCAACGCTGCTAATGCCGGCGGCACCCCAGATCACCATGAAGATCGCCCAGCCAGTGAGGCTTTGGTCATAAAGCCAGTAGGCTGCGCCGAGCCAGATCAATACCGGGCCGGCGGGCAGCATGGAAGTCAGAAAGGTAGCCGCACCAAGTAGGCCGGCATTGGGTACGCCAGCGATTTTGAAACCGACGTAAGCCACCAGACCTTGCGCGGCGGCAGTGCCAAGAATCCCAACCATCACGCCGATGATGGTTTTGCCCGCCACATCAACCATGTGCGTGCCAATGTCACCGCTCAGGCGCCGTGCGGCATTACGTAGCCACATAGACCATTGTTCGCCATCGCGGTAGGCAAAGAAGGCAATAAAGATCGCCAGCAAAATCTGTAAGACACCGTTGACTACGCCTGTGGCGATAGCCGTAATCAGGCGTTTGGCTGGCTCGTAAACCCGTTGAAGCAATTCCGTACCGCTGTTGGCATCGTTGAGCAGGTGATTCCAGTAGGTCTGGATATGCTCGCCAACGAGAGGCAAAGCCAGCGCCCAGGCAGGTGGTTCGCCGAGGCCATCTTGAAAACGGTCTTTAAGCGTTTCGACCAGGATTGCCCCTGCTTTTGTGACCTGGCCACCGAGAAAGAATGTGGGGATCAGAATCAACACGGTAAGCAGCAGCGTCATGATGGCTGCCGCGAGCACCTTGCGGTTGCCCAGTCGTTGCACCAGCCAGGAGTAAGGCGTCCAGGTGGCAACGACAATGATCAGCGCCGTGAGTAGCGGAGAGAGAAAAGGGCGCAGAACCCAGAGCACGCCCACGATAAGCAGGGCGATGATCGTGATGCGAGAGATCTGTAGGCCGGGTGAGTACATGCGCAGGTTCCTTGGTCGTTCCGGTTATTTCAGGCCGGACAACTGTTTCAGGGCGAGACGAATGGCATCGGTAGTGCTGACTCCGGCAGGTAGCGCTTTTGTGGCACTCTGCGCCTCGCGGGCATTGTAGCCGAGTGCAACCAGCGCATCGATCGTATCCTGTAACGGATCACTCGCAAGGGCGAGGCCTGCGGCAACTGTCGCCGCATTGCCGGCAACCAGATCCAGTTTCCCCTTGAGTTCCAGCAGCAGGCGCTCGGCTGTTTTTTTGCCGATGCCCGGAATACGGGTAAAGCAGGCGACATCCTGGCGGGCAATGGCCGCAGCCAGTTCGTCAACGCTAAGACCCGAGAGCACAGCCAGGGCCATGCGGGCGCCAACGCCGGAAATCTTGATCAGCTGACGGAATGCAGTACGTTCGCTATCGCTGAGGAAACCGTAAAGAAAATGACCGTCTTCACGGACCGCCATGTGGATATGAAGCGTGACGGAGGCATCCAGTGCCGGGAGCTCACAGAAGGTATTCATCGAGACATCGACTTCATAACCAACGCCCTGAACATCTACCAGAATGGCAGGGGGTTGTTTGGCGATGAGTCGTCCGCTCAGGCGTCCGATCATGATGCGGTTCTCCGTGACGCAGGGGTTGTTTTACTAACCGTCGCGCGATTCAATAGTTCGCTATCAGCCAATGCCAGAAGGCGCCCGCCGCGCTGACGGCGACCTGGCGCGGCAAGTTGGCCTAGCCCTTGTGAACCATGTGCATGGCAGATGGCGCAGGCCAGTGCATCGGCGGCGTCGCTGCCCGGTTCGCCTGGTAACGTGAGGAGACGCATGACCATATGAGCCACCTGTTGCTTGGCGGCTTTGCCATGGCCAACAACGGCTTGTTTGACCTGTAGGGCTGTGTATTCGCTGACCGGCAAACCTTGGGCAACCAGTGCCGTAATGGCGGCACCGCGCGCTTGGCCGAGTAGCAGGGTCGATTGAGGGTTCACGTTGGAGAAGACTTGTTCCACAGCAGCGATATCGGGTTTGTAGGTGCCAATAATTTCGGTGATGCCGGCGTACAGCGTGTGCAGTCGTTCAGGCAGGCGTTGATTGCCATCCGATTTGATGCAACCGCTGGCAACATAACGTAATTTCTGCCCCTGCATTTCGATAACGCCAAAGCCAGTCATGCGCAGACCCGGATCGATACCGAGGATGCGCGTGACCGTAGACAAGTGATTAGGCCTCGTCAAAAACAGCGCTGGTGTAAACGGCCTGGACATCGTCCAGGGCTTCGATGGCATCCAGCAATTTCTGCATCTTGACAGCATCGTCGCCGACCAGCTCGGTCTCGTTGAGCGGGCGCATGGTGACTTCTGCCATTTCCGGCTTGAAACCAGCAGCCGTAAGCGCTTCTTGCACCGTGCCGAAATCAGGCGGTGCGCATAGCACTTCAAGCGCACCATCTTCATGCGTTTGCACGTCTTCCGCACCCGCTTCAATCGCGGTGTCCATCAGCTTGGTTTCATCAGTGCCAGGGGCAAATAGAAACTGGCCGCAGTGCTGAAACTGGAATGCGACGCAACCATCGGTGCCTAGGTTGCCACCATGCTTCGAAAAGGCATGGCGCACATCAGCAACGGTGCGTGTTTTGTTATCGGTCAGACAGTCTACGATTACCGCAGCCCCGTTGGTGCCGTAGCCTTCATAACGCAGCTCAACGTATTCAACGCCTTCCAACTCGCCGGTGCCTTTTTTAATGGCGCGGTCGATGTTATCGGCAGGCATATTGACGCCTTTGGCGCGATCAATGGCCATGCGCAGGCGAGGGTTGAAGTTGATATCACCGCCGCCCATTTTTGCGGCTACGGTAATTTCCTTGGCGAGACGCGAAAAGACGCGCCCGCGTTTTTCATCCTGGCGACCTTTGCGGTGTTGGATATTGGCCCATTTGCTATGTCCTGCCATACGTATTCCTGAAAAGCGGGGTGTCGGATATTTCGACAAAGAATAGAAGCGCGCCCGCTGCAAGCGGGCGCTTTGTATAGCGTTGAATTATACGGTTTTTCTGCCGGTTTCGGCAGGGGGGATGCCGCTTTTCGGGGCGCTTTAAGCCGGTACGAGGTAAGAACGTAGCGACTTCAGCGCCTTGGCTTCGATTTGGCGGACACGTTCGGCCGAAATGCCGTACTCATCAGCCAGTTCTTGCAGTGTGGCACCACTGTCATCTGCTAGCCAACGGGCTTGTACGATATGACGGCTGCGGTCATCCAGTTGTGCCAGTGCATTTTGCAGACCTTCCGATTGCAGACGGTCGCGGTCGCGACCTTCCAGTACCGCGGTCGGCTCCATGGTGGCATCGGCCAGATAGTCGATGGGGGCAAACTGATCCTCATCGCTGACATCCGGGCCTGGGTCAAGCGCAATATCGCGGCCGCAAAGGCGCATATTCATCTCGCGCACATCGGCTTCCGATACGTTCAGCTGGGTGGCGATGCTTTCGGTAGTGGCCTGATCCAGGTGAGTGGCATTGCCCTTCATGCTGCGCAGATTGAAGAACAGTTTGCGCTGCGCCTTGGTGGTAGCCAATTTAACGAGGCGCCAGTTTTTCAGGACGTATTCGTGGATTTCAGCCTTGATCCAGTGCATAGCAAAAGAGACCAGACGCACACCCCGTTCCGGGTCAAAACGTTTTACGGCCTTCATTAGACCGATATTGCCTTCCTGAATCAGATCGGCATGCGGCAGGCCATAGCCCAGATACTGACGGGCAGTGGAAACCACTAGGCGTAGATGGGAGACGATGAGTTGACGGGCTGCATCAAGGTCATCTTCATCGCGCAGGCGGCGCGCCAAACTCTGCTCTTCCTGTTCGGTGAGCATAGGATATTGCTGGACGGCACGGATGTAGGCGTCCAGATTGCCAACCGGCGATGGCATCGCGGTCAAAGCGTTCATTTTGGGGTTGCTGGTGTGACTCAGTGTCATAGCAGTCGTAGTCATGGATTTCCTCTCGTTATTATCGTTGTTTTGGCACTCAAAGCAATAGAGTGCCAAAACTGCGAAAAGTTCCCGGAAATCCGAATTATTTTTAGGGCACGACGATCAGGAAGCCGAAGGTTAGAAAAAGTACTAATAAAACAGTACCCTGCATGAGATTTGTGCGTTTGTTCGCTAGGGCGATGTTGGCCACCCATAGCGTCGAGAGGATCATGATCATTTCTCGAGGGGGTACACCGAGTTGGACGGTATGCCCCATGCCGCTAACGATGAGCAAAATGGCTGGGACGCTAAGGGAAAGGGTTGCCAGACCACTGCCGAGCGCTATATTGATGGAGCGTTGTAAGCGGTTCCGATAAGCGGCAGTGGCGCACGCAACACACTCTGGGGCTAGAACCAGTACCGCGACACTTAACCCCCCGAGTTGATCCGGCAGGTTGCGTTCTTCCAAGAAGTCATCCAGAACAATGGCCATTTCTTCTGCCAGCAGAACGACTAACAGCAGGCTGGCAAACAACCACCCAAGGTGTTTCAGAATCTCATAAATCGGAAGCGGTTTAGAGCGAGGTCGTACGGGTTTAGCTTGGGCTTCAAAATTCAGAGGTTCGGGGGCGGATTTATCCCTAAAGAGTTTGCGATGCCGTCTGGTTTGGATGAAAAGAAAAATTCCATAACGGAGTAAAGCGACAATAGCGACGAATACTTCTTGAGCAAGTGCCAGCGTCGGCCCGATGCTCGTATCGGTAAAGTTAGGGAGGACGAGCACCAGGATGGCTAGCGGGACGATCAGACCCAAATAGGTAAGCGCGCCTTCCGTGTTAACCGTTTGCTGACGGTGGACAAAAGCCCCGATAAACATTGCTAATCCCAGCATAAGGCCAACGGTGATCATCACTGTGGCGGCAATGGTATCTCGCACGAATGTGGGATTGTCGGTGCCGTGGGTTAGAACGGTCACCATAATGGCCACTTCAATGATGGTCGCCGACAGGGTCAGAATCAACGTCCCGTAGGGCTCCCCGAGTATTTCGGCCAACTCGTCCGCGTGATAGGTCACCCGGAACACCGAGGTCATGGTGATGGCAAAGAGTGACAGCGCTAGTAGGCCGCTACGAGGAAGATCCTGGATGGGGATGGGCGAAGTCCAGATCCCGATCATCGTGACCAATCCCAAAAGGAGTGGCCACTCTCTACGCAGCAATAAAAGCATCAGTAATTAACCCAGGAGGGCTTCGGCAAACGCGCGTGCACTAAACGGTTGCAGGTCTTCAACCTGCTCGCCAACACCAACGTAGCGCACCGGTTTGGGGCACTGCTTGGCAATGGCTGCCAGCACGCCACCCTTGGCAGAGCCATCCAGTTTGGTGATAACGAGGCCGGTGACGCCAATGGCTTTATCGAAGGCTTTAACCTGGCCGATAGCGTTCTGACCGATAGTGCCGTCGAGCACGAGCAGGACCTCATGCGGGGCAGTTGTTTCGGCTTTGGTAATCACACGGCGGATCTTGGCAATCTCATCCATTAGATGCATCTGGGTCGGCAGGCGGCCGGCCGTATCAGCCAGCACGATATCAATGCCACGAGCTTTCGCTGCATGCACGGCATCGAAAATAACCGCAGAAGGGTCGCCGCCTTCTTGAGCGATAACGGTCACGTTATTGCGTTCGCCCCAGGCCTGCAGTTGTTCCCGTGCCGCAGCGCGGAAAGTATCGCCTGCGGCGAGCAGGACAGAATGGCCCGCAGCCTGGAAGTGGTGCGCCAATTTGCCCAGGGTAGTGGTTTTGCCAGCCCCGTTGATGCCAGCCACCATAATCACAAAGGGCGATCCGGGGGGCGGCGCGATCTGTAAAGGCGCTTCGAGCGGTTTCAGCAGATCGGCCAGGCAATCCACCATGGCGGCCTGAATGCTTTCAGGCGTTTGTAAATTCTGTTTACGTGCGCGTTGGCGTAGGTCTTCAATGAGGATAACGGTTGCCTCGACCCCGACATCAGCCGATAGCAGCAGGGCTTCGAGGTCTTCTAGCAGCTCGTCATCAACCTGTCCGCGTGCAAAAAGCGTGCGCACCGAGCCGCCAATTTGCTGCCGAGTTTTGGTCAGGCCGGCAAAAAGACGTTCGCGCCAGGAGCGGCGGGGCGGGTTATCGGTAGCGTCAGACATGGTGGCGGGGGTATCCTTGGTAATCTTTGATTTTAGCCTAGACAGAATAGCTTATGCGACTGCGAACAGCCCTCGGGCTCATCCCCCTCTTATCTGCACTGTTAACGCCCACCTGGGCAATATCTGCAGAGAACAATGACAATACCTTTGAAACAAGGCTGCCCAATGGGATGCGGGTGGTTGTTCGAGAGGATCATCGTGCACCAACGGCCGTGCAGATGGTTTGGTATCGGGTGGGGAGCATTGATGAGCATGATGGGGTGACGGGGGTTGCGCACGTCACCGAACACATGATGTTCAAGGGCACACCTTCCGTTGGCCCAGGCGAATTTAACCGCCGTGTCGCCGCCGTAGGCGGGCGTGACAATGCCTTTACCAGTACGGATTACACCGCTTATTTCCAACAGGTGCCTGCTTCGCAACTCAAAACGGTGATGGCGCTGGAAGCAGATCGTATGCGGCATCTAACGCTAGATCCCGACGGTTATAGCAAGGAAATCCAGGTGATTATGGAAGAGCGCCGAATGCGCACAGACGATCAATCCAGCGCGCGCGTGCATGAAGCGATGAATGCCGTGTCCTGGCAGGCGCACCCCTATCGTCGCCCGGTTATTGGGTGGATGAGCGATCTGGAGCAGATGACTGTGGCCGATGTGCGTGACTGGTATCGCCGATGGTATGTGCCTAACAATGCCACGCTGGTGGTGGTTGGCGATGTGAACCACCAGCAGGTATTCGGCTTGGCACGTCAGACCTATGGCGCTATCCCTGCGCGGGCGCTGCCTGAACGTAAGCAGTATGAGGAACCGGTGCAAACGGGGCAGCGACAATTGGATGTCAAAGCGCCTGCCGATTTACCTTTGCTAGTGATGGGCTGGAAGGCGCCGCGTTTGAACGATCCGCGTAAAGATGTGGATCCATATGCGCTGGAAATGCTGGCGCAGATTCTGGACGGTCATGAGGCCGCCCGTTTGCCAACGGCACTGGTCCGTGAGCAGCAGGTGGCGGTATCTGTAGACACCAGTTATGACAGCACGAATCGCGGACCGGGCATGTTTGTGTTGCAGGCATCGCCCCGCCCGGGCCACACAGTTGCTGAGTTGGAGCAGGCTATCCGTGGCGCGTTGGCCGAGGTAGCCAACAAAGGTGTCACGGAGCAGGAGCTCGCGCGGGCGCGAAGTCAGCTGCGCGCTTCCGAGGTGTACAAAAAGGATTCGGTTATGGGACAAGCGATGGAAATCGGCATGCTGGAAACCTTGGGTTATGGCTGGCAGGCCAGCCCATTGATGCTGGATAAATTAAATGAGGTAACAGTGGCCGATGTGCAACGGGTTGCGCAAAGTTATTTCAAAGATGATCAGTTGACTATTGCACGATTGGTGCCACAACCTCTGGATGCAGCTGAGCTGACTGCGCGTGCTAAACGTGCCGAAGCCGTTCAGGCCGGAGGGCGTCACTAATGGTTTGCGTGAATCAAGCTGCAGGAGCGGGTCTAATGAAGCGTTTGTTGATGATGTCAGCCGCTATGGTTGCAACGCTCGTTGGTGCGCAGGCAATCGCTGCGCCAGTGCAATCCTGGACGACAGAACAAGGCACTCGTGTGTATTTTATCGAAACGCATACGCTGCCTATCGTGGATGTGCAGATCAGTTTTCTAGCGGGCTCCGCCTTTGATCCATCGAACCAGGTGGGTTTGGCCTCAATGACTGCGAGCCTGTTGGATCAGGGTGCCGGTAGTCGCAATGAAAAAGAAATGGCTGAGACGCTGGCGGACATTGGGGCGCAATTGAACACGGGCGCAGGGATGGACAGTGCCACCGTGAGCTTGCGTACGCTATCAGACCCAGATCGTCGAACAGCTGCAGTCGGTTTGATGGTTGATGCATTATCACGCCCACACTTTGACGGGGCTGTATTCAAACGTGATCAGGCACGTAGCATAGCTGCGCTAAAAGAAGCGCTTACAAAACCGCAAGTATTGTCTCAACGCGCTTATATGGCAGCTATTTATCCCGACCATCCTTATGGCCGTGTGGTGACGCCGGAATCTATGGCGAGCCTCAGCCGGACCGATTTAGAGTCTTTCTGGCGCCAGCATTACAGTGCCTCCCGTGCCAGCATCGCATTAGTAGGCGATCTGACTCGTGCTGAAGCGGAAGCTCTTGCAATTCAGTTAACCGCATCATTGCCTGCCGATCAGGCGGATGTGCCGCGGGGGTTGCCAAAGCCTGCCGCTACCAGTGCCAAGGTGGTCAGTGTGGAACATCCTGCCTCGCAAGCACACTTGCTGGTGGGGATGCCCTCGGTGGCGCGAGATGATCCTGAGCAGATTGCACTGCAGGTCGGCAACTACACGCTGGGCGGCGGGGGCTTTGTATCGTTGCTGACGAAAGCCGTGCGCGAAGACCGTGGCTATGCCTACAGTGTTTACAGCTACTTCGATCCTAAGCTGGTAGACGGCCCCTTCACCATTGGCCTGGAAACAAAACGTGCGCAAGCTGATGATGCCTTGAAGGTGGTCAACAGTGTGCTCGGCGATTTCTTGCGCCGTGGTCCTACTGCCGTGCAGCTAAAAGCCGCTCAGGACAATATTGCGGGCGGTTTCGCTTTGCGCATTGATTCCAATAGCAAGTTGGCGGCGAACTTGGGGGTTATGGCGTTTTACGGATTGCCGACTGACTGGTTGGAAAAATACCCGGAACGTGTGCGCGCATTAACGCCAGAAGCAATCAGAACCGCTTTCCAGAAACATGTGAAACCGGAGCAGCTGGTTACGGTACGCACTGCGGCTGACTAAGTATGGCCAAGTCTGCAGTTTCGACTCGTCCGAATCAGGTGCGCATTATCGGCGGCAAGCATCGTGGCCGAAAATTACTGGTAGCCGATGCGCCCGGTTTGCGGCCCACACCAGATCGGGTAAGAGAAACCTTGTTTAATTGGCTGGGCCAAAATCTCTCGGGCTGGCATTGTCTCGATCTGTTTGCCGGATCGGGCGCGCTGGGTTTTGAAGCCGCGTCGCGTGGCGCGGCCTCCGTTGTGCTGGTTGAGCAGGCGTCTACCATTGCGCGTAGCTTGCAAGCGGCTGCTGAGTTGCTTAAGGAACCAGCCATTAGCGTGGTGTGTGCTGATGCATTGGCCTATCTAAAAAAACCAATGCCGCCGCTAGATCTGGTTTTTGTTGATCCGCCCTATGGGCAGGGTTGGTTGGACCGGATCATCATGCCACTACTGCCCCACCTGGCTGATGATGCGCGGCTTTATATCGAGGCGGAGTCAGCGTTGCCAGACGAACTGGCGCCGGGGTTGATTTGTCTGAAACGTGGCCAAGCTGGCCAGGTGCATTATCATCTTTACTCTTTCGAGACTTTTACCGGATCTGCTTAACATGCTGAAACGTGAAATTGCTATTTACCCGGGCACCTTTGACCCATTGACTTGTGGTCACGAGGATCTGGTGCGCCGCGCTGCCGGTATGTTCGATGAAGTGGTTCTGGCTATCGCCGAAAGCCACTCGAAGAATCCGGTTTTTAGTCTGCAAGAGCGCATTGATATGGCGCAAACGGTGCTGGCGCCTTTGGAAAATGTGCGCGTTGTGGGCTTCGACGGACTGCTCATGGATTTTGTGCTTGAGCAAAAGGCCAAGGTGTTGATCCGTGGTTTGCGCGCCGTTTCGGACTTCGAATACGAGTTCCAGATGGCGGGCATGAATCGTCGTTTGTATCCGGAAGTAGAGACCGTATTTCTAACGCCGGGTGAACGCCATATGTTTGTTTCGGCCACGATGGTGCGTGAAATTGCTCGCTTGGGGGGTGATGTGAGTTCTTTCGTGTCGCCACACATCAATGCCTGCTTTGTTGGGCGGGGCTGGGGCAAACCATCTCCCTGATGCTTGTGGGGTGGCTAAAAACCCCGCAATCAGGGACAATCCGCCCCTAATTTCTCTATTCAATCGTTGTCCAGGAGTCTGCTATGTCGCTCATGATTACCGATGAGTGCATCAACTGTGATGTCTGTGAACCTGAATGCCCGAACGAGGCAATCTCTCAGGGTCCGGAAATCTATGTGATCGATCCGAATAAATGTACCGAATGTGTCGGCCACTACGATGAGCCGCAGTGTCAGCAAGTCTGTCCGGTGGATTGCATTCCGAAGGATCCAACGCACGAAGAAAACCAGGAACAGCTCTGGGCCAAGTACGAAACGCTGACTGGTAAGTAACTAAAAATCGCGCTGGGGAGCGCGGTGTTCGGTATGCGCGCGTAGCCCAGATGCCGCTACGCGCCAATTCGCTACTCTCGCACACCCGCCCCCACGCTTTACGAGTACCTGGTTATTTCTGACAGTGCGGGCAGTAAAACGTTGATCGACCTACCTGTCGGATTCTTCTCACCGGTTTGCCACAGCCTACACAAGGCTGCCCTTCGCGCTCGTACACGGCGCATTGCAACTGGAAGCAACCTGCGCCGCCGTCGGAGTGGACATAATCTCTCACGCTGGAGCCGCCAGCGGCAACTGCCGCCGATAAAGTCTGTTTTACTGCACCGGCCAGCAAATCGCAGCGCGCGGCACTAATCCGTTGCGCTGACCGCAGTGGCGAAATCCCGGATAGAAAAAGACTTTCGGCCGCATAGATGTTGCCAATGCCTACGACCAGATGGCTATCCATGAGTACGGGCTTGATCGGGCCGCTGCGTTTATGCAGATGTTCATGTAGCCAGGCACCGTTAAAGATGTCTTCCAGCGGCTCAACGCCAAGCACGGCCATCAACGGATGATCCATCAGTGGTGTTTCATCATCGTGCCAGAGCAGGGCGCCGAATCGTCTGGGGTCACGCAATCGTAGAATCTTTTCGCCGAAAGCAATATCCACATGGTCATGGGTTTGAGGCGGTGTGTCCGGCGTTACGATACGCAGGCTGCCCGACATGCCCAGATGCAGAATGAGTGTGGCCGTTTTGTCTTCTGGCAACTGATCGATGTCGAATAATAGATATTTGCCGCGTCGGCGGATTTCTTTGAGCCGAGCGCCTTGTAAGCGCTTATTCAAATTTCCGGGTAAGGGATAGCGCAGTTTGGGCGTACGCGTTACGGCACCGGTAATCAAACGACCGGTTAGCTCGGGTTCGAGGCCCAGCCGGCTGACTTCAACCTCGGGTAATTCAGGCATCTGGCGGAATCCTGTGGCGATATTTCAGTGAAAAGCACTTAAGACGGGATAAGATAACGCCACCATGCCGTTCAGACCAAGTTTTTTATTGCCTCGCCGTGCTAGCGCCTCAAAGAGCCTCACGCCTTCCAAACCCTGTCTCGTGCTGGCAGCCTTGCTGTCCGCAGGGGTTGCTTGTGCTGAGGTGCCTGCTGCCACTCCCGCTATTGAGGCAGCTGAGACGCCGCCACAGGTGGTGTTTGAAGTCATTCTGGCTGAAATTGCCCTGAAGCGCGATAAGCCGCAAGTCGCTCTGGCAGCCTATGCAGATCTGGCCCTTAAATATAACGATCCGGCAATTTTTCGTCGCACTTTCGAGATTGCGGCGCTGAACCGCCAACCGGACTTAATGCTGGAGGCTGCGCGCCTCTGGGTTGAGAAAGAGCCGAATTCAACAGATGCACTGAACGTACTGGCATCAACCCAGATTCTGATGGGCCGTTATGCCGAAGCACAGCCGGTGCTGCTGCGCTATTTGTCGTTGCTGCCCGCGGACCGCCGCGCGCAAGAATTGTTGCTCCTCGGGCAACGATTTCCGGCGCAGACCGATCCGCAGCGTGCTCGTAAATTGATCGATGCCGTTACAGCCCCCTATTTGTCGGTGCCGGATGCACAACTAGCTCGGGCGCAGGCTGCGTTGCGTGCGGGGGATGATGTCGCTGCTCTGGATGCGGTGCAAAGTGCCCGACGCTTGAGTCCAGATTCCGAACCCGGCGTACTGTTGAATGCGCAAATACTTTCCAAGCGAAGCCCAGCTGCCGCACTTACTGTTTTAGCGGACTACCTTTCTGATTATCCGAAAGCCGCATCGATACGTGCCGTATATGCACAGCAATTGTTATCGGCAGACAGGCTTGCAGACGCGCGCGCTCAATTGCAGATTCTGGTGGCGCAGCCAGATATCAGCCCCGAAGCCTTGTTTGCTGCGGCAGCGATTGCTATTCAGGCGCAGGATCCGCAACTGGGCATTCAGGCCTTGCAGCGATTGCTGACAATGGATTCGGTTGATACATCGTTGATCGAATACAACCTCGGCCTGGCTTATGAAAGCCAGGCAGAACTTGCTAAGAGCCGTGCTGAGTTGCAGGGTGTGGCGCCAGCCGATTCAGATGCGGTGATGCATTACTTAAAAGTGCTACCGGGCGAATACTTTGTGACAGCCCGCATGCGCGCGGCAAATCTGATGGCTCGACAGGGAGACCTGAAGGCGGCACGGGCATTGTTGGAAACAACGCCGGCAAGGGATGCAGCCACACGTGCCGAGTTGGTGATTGGAGAAGCAACGTTGGTCAGAGACAGTGGCGATGTGGCTGGCGCGTTCCAACTGGTTGATGCGGCTTTAAAGAAAGATCCATCGAGTATTTTGCTGCGCTATGAGCGCGGCATGCTGGCCGAACGCTCTGGCCGTATGGCGCTTTTTGAACAAAGCATGCGTGATGTGATCAAGCGTGACCCCAAATATGCGCAGGCTTATAACGCACTCGGCTTCACCTATGCCGATCGGAACATCCACCTCAAAGAATCACGCGTGCTGCTTGAGAAAGCGCTATCGCTTTCTCCCAATGATCCATTCATTCTCGATAGCATGGGTTGGCTTTATTATCGGGAGAAAAATTATCCCGTGGCGCTGGAGTTTCTAAACCGAGCAGCGATGCTGCGGCTGGATCCCGAGATTATTGAGCACCAGGTCGTTGTGCTCAAGGCGATGGGGCGAGATGAAGAAGCGGCAAGGGTCTGGCGGGTTGGTTTGCAGCAATTTCCTGACAATGCAGAGTTGCGCGCCAAGGGTAAAGCGCTGGGCCTCGATGCGGCACCGGCAGCGGCACCTAGCCAGGCGCTGTGAGCCATAAGATGCGGCACTGGCTATTCTTAATTTTCTTTGTGTTGCTCTCGGCCTGCGCACATGTGCCAGGACCTGAGTCTGGCAACGGTAGTGCGCCAGCACTGACCGCAGGCGCACGCCAATGGCAGCTCGGCGGTCGTTTTGTAGCGGGGCAGCGGGCGGCGAATGCCAGTGCGGCGGACTCGCCGGATCCGGTGGCAGGGCGCTTTGCTTGGCAGCACCAGGAGGATAACGACACGTTATGGCTGGTCGGACCTCTGGGTAACGCATTGGCCAAAATCGAAGTGACGCCCACCGGTGTGCGTTGGCAAGATGCCACCGGTAAACGTGGGGAGGCTGCCGATCTGCTGACGCTGGGAGAGTCGCTAGCCGGGATTCGTTTGCCCGATGTTGCAGCGGACTCCTGGCTGCGTGGCCGTTGGTCTAAAGGGGCTGTGCAATCGCGCGACAACGATGGCCGCGTACTTGTCGCGGGTACACGCGGCTGGCTCTTCGAGTACCGCTATGGATCGCCGGCGCCGGATCAGTGGCCTCTGGCGATCGAGGGAGTCGGTCCAGATGGCCTGTGGCTCCGTGTTGCACTTACAGAATGGGATGGGGTTAGCGATCCGGCTGATCGACCAGCCCCTTAATTGCCGATGAGTTTTAAAACACCCGCCGTACTGCCTGACCCACAAATGGCAATGCGCTGGAACTGGTCTTCCGGATATCCGGCGCCCGCCAAGTTGAATCTCTTTCTGCATGTCACTGGGCGTCGGCCGGATGGTTATCACACGCTGCAGACGCTGTTCCGCTTTGTCGGGTTGGATGACACGCTGCACTTTGTGCCTCGTGCTGACGAGCGGGTGGTGCTGGCCAACCCGATTCCCGGGGTGCCCGCGGAAACGGATTTAACGGTGCGCGCCGCTGAAGCTTTACGGCGGGCGTCAGGCATCCGAGATGGCGTGACTATCCATTTGACCAAGCGCTTGCCGATGGGCGGAGGGCTGGGCGGTGGCAGTTCTGATGCGGCAACGGTGTTGATTGCGTTGAACTATCTGTGGCGATTAGGCGGTACCCAGGCCGAATTGCAGGCATTGGCGTTACCGCTGGGGGCAGACGTGCCTGTTTTTGTTTTTGGTGAATCAGCTTTTGCTGAAGGTGTGGGAGAGGCATTGACTCCAGCACCGCTACCGCCAGCCTGGTATCTGATTGTTCATCCGGGTGTTGCTGTGCCCACGGCCGGTATTTTTTCGTCCAATGATTTGCGCCGGGATACGCCTTCGATTGATCCGACTACTTGGAGTGCTGCGCTGGATCGGGGTGTGGGGGCAAATGATCTGGAGCAGGTTGCAGTGAGGCTTTATCCGGAGGTTGGTGTTGCACTCAACTGGCTGATGGCGCAGCCGGAAACTGCTGGCCGCGTGCGAATGACCGGATCAGGCGCCTGTGTCTTTGCGGCATTTGACGATCAGCAAGTCGCACAGACTGTGCTTAAGCGCCTGCCGGCAGCCTGGCAGGGCTGGGTTAGCCCGGGGCTGGGCCAGCACCCCCTGCATGAGCTGATTCCTGGCTAGGTACGGGTTGCGTAAAAAGCCTTGCGAGGGGCTGTTCAAATTCGAAATTTCGGGTACAATTTCGCCCTCAACCCCGTATGGGGTGAGTGTTGGGGAGTCGCCAAGCTGGTTAAGGCACCGGATTTTGATTCCGGCATGCGAAGGTTCGAATCCTTCTTCCCCAGCCACCGAATTGCGGGCAGTTGCCGGAAAGCAGCTGCCCATTTTGTTTGTAGGCCCGCAGCGTGCCTCCGACGGGCGCCGGACCAAGGGAACCAGAGGACGCCATGCCTTTCCAGAACCTGATGGTTTTTACCGGGAATGCCAACCCAAAATTGGCAGCAGATGTTGCCCAACGTCTTGGGCTATCGCTCGGTCGCGCCGATGTCGGCCGCTTCTCCGATGGTGAAGTGAGTGTCGAGATTCAGGAGCACGTACGGGGTAACGACGTTTTTGTCGTGCAATCGACGTGTCATCCGTCCAACGACAACCTGATGGAATTGCTGGTGATCGTTGATGCGCTCAAGCGCGCATCAGCCGGCCGCATCACTGCCGCACTGCCATACTTCGGTTATGCCCGTCAGGATCGTCGCCCCCGCTCTAATCGTGTGCCGATCGCTGCCAAGCTTGTAGCTAATATGCTTGTCGCTGCCGGTGTGGATCGTGTGATGACGATGGATCTGCACGCAGAACAGATCCAGGGTTTCTTCGATATTCCTGTTGATAACGTTTACGGCCTGCCGATTCTGCTGGCGGATGTGCAGCAGAAGCATCTGGAAAAGCCGATTGTTGTGTCGCCGGACCATGGTGGTGTCGTGCGTGCCCGTTCGCTGGCCAAACGTCTCGAATGTGATCTGGCCATCATCGACAAGCGTCGCCCGAAGGCGAACGTGTCGGAAGTCATGAATATCATCGGTGATGTCACCGGCAAAGACTGCATCATCGTCGATGACCTGGTTGATACCGCCGGTACGCTGTGTAAAGCAGCTGCTGCGCTTAAGGAAAATGGCGCACGCAGTGTGACCGCCTACTGTACGCACCCGGTGTTGTCGGGTGCAGCGGTTGAACGTATCAACGAATCTGTGCTGGATGAACTCGTGGTGCTGGATACCATTCCGCTCACCGATGCCGCACAAAAATGTTCACGCATCCGTCAATTGTCGGTTGCAGAGTTGCTGGCGGAAACCATCCGCCGCATCAGCAAGGAAGATTCAGTTTCCTCGCTGTTTATTGACTGAGGCCTCGGCCCCGGTTTTATCAGGGTGGTCTGGTCGCGGATCATCCACTTTATTGGAGTAAGTCATGAGTTTTGAATTTAATGCTACCAAGCGCGATGTGCAGGGATCGAGTGCGAGCCGCCGCCTGCGTCGTGCTGGCCGAGTTCCTGGTGTCATTTATGGCGCAGGTAAGCCGGCTGAATCGTTCGACGTTGACCACAACGAAATCTATCAGTGTCTGCGTAAAGAAGCCTTCCACGCTTCTGTTGTTACGGCGAGTATTGATGGCCAGAAGCAGGATGTGCTCCTGCGCGACGTTCAGCTGCACGCTTACAAGCCGCTGGTTCTGCACGTTGATTTCCAACGCGTTGATGCCAACACCGAAATTCACACCAAGGTGCCGCTGCACTTCGTTAACGGTGATGTTTGCCCGGGCGTTAAGCTCCAAGGCGGTATTGTTAGCCATGTAACGACTGAACTGGAAGTTGCCTGTCTGCCGAAGGCGCTGCCAGAGTTCATCGAAGTGGATCTGGTACACCTAGAAATGGGCCACTCCCTGCACATCAACGATCTGAAGCTGCCTGCTGGCGTACGTGTACACGTACACGGCGGTGACAATTCGGTAGTTGCTGCTGTGCTGGGTGTTAAGGGTTCGGACGCAGGCGCCGCTGGTGCTGCTGACGAAGCTGCTGCACCAACAGCCTAAGTACTCTCGCCGGCTTGCCGGCGTGTTAGTTGAAAGCCGTGCCGGTTCGCCGCACGGCTTTTTTCATGGAAATACGCTACGCTAATGCCTATGAACCTAACGACAGATTCCCAGACACCTAAAGCAGCTATGAAAGTAAAAGCACCTGCAGTGCTTTCGCCCGTAAGGTTGATTGTTGGTCTGGGAAATCCCGGTGCCGAGTATGAACTCACACGTCATAACGCCGGGTGCTGGGCCATTGACGAACTTGCCAGAGTCATTAGTGCTTCTGGATTTAGTGCCGATAAGAAAATGAAGGCCGAGGTTGCCACTGCCCATGTCGATGGCCGGAAGATCTGGCTGCTCAAACCGCAAACCTACATGAACTGCTCCGGGCAATCGGTTGGACCCTTCGCGCGCTTTCACGACATTCGGCCGGAAGAAGTGCTGATTCTACATGATGAGTTAGATCTTTTGCCAGGCCAGTTACGCGTCAAACTGGGTGGCAGCAGCGGTGGACACAATGGGCTTAAAGATATCCAGGCAGCATTAGGCACGCCAGACTACTGGCGGTTGCGCATTGGCATTGGTCATCCGCGTTCGCTACAGCTTAACCAGGGCGTAGCCGATTTTGTTTTGCATCGGCCACGGCAAGAAGAGCAGATTGATATCGATCTGGCGATCGACCGCGTCGCTGCTGAAGCAGGGGTTCTGGTTCGGGGTGATATGGCAGAGGCGCAGCGTCTGCTGCACACCACGCCCAAGGCTCTCTAAACGGAAGGCTAGTTAAAGGGCCAGAATCCTTGCTGATTTGCCGGGTTGCTCTTATCGTCTCCGTCGGCAATGGCTTTGTTAGCCGTCATGGTTTTTAGATCCGCAGCTTCCCAGCCACCACCCAGTGCCATATAGAGAGAAACCTGTGACAGTGCCCGATCGGATTGGCTTCGTGCCAGATCCAGTTGTGCCTTGAACAGGCTGTCTTCGGCATTGAGTACCGTCAGGTAGTCAGCGTAGCCGTAGTTAAACTGCATGCTAGATAGGCTGGCATAAGTTTTTAACGTGCTTACCTGCTTTTGTCTTGCGGTAACCAGCTTGCGGGTTTGCGTTGTTGCAATGAGTGCATTGTCTGTATCTCGGAAAGCGCCTTCTACCGACTTCAGATACTGAGACATGGTGGCCTGTTGTTCCGCTTTGGCACTAATGAACTGACCATAGATTTCGCCACCCTTGAACAAAGGACCCATGACAACCATTCCGGCATCCCAGATGCTGGTGCCTCCACCAAACAGTGAGCCTAGCGCTGTAGCAGAGGTGCCCAGTGTTGCGGTGAGTGATATGTTCGGGAAGAACTGTGCTTTGACAGCGCCAATCTGTGCATTAGATGCGATCAGCTGTTGTTCTGCCAGACGCACGTCCGGACGACGAGCCAGGAGATCAGAAGGCAACCCAGCGGGTGGGGTCGGCAAAACAAGTTGATCGATCGGTTTGCCACGGGGAATGGGCCCCGGGTTACGGCCGAGTACAAAGCTGAGGTTGTTCTCTTGCTCACCGATTGCCTGAACTAGAGGTGGAATGGATGCTTCTGCCGCATCAACCTGCGACTGAATTTGGGATACCTGCACCATATTCGCCGTGCCATAACGGAAGCGCAGGTCAAAGATGCGCATGGTGGTTTTGTAGTTTTCCAGGGTTTGCTGGGCTACAGCTAGTTGCTGGTCGAGCGAACGCAAGGTCACATAGATATTAACCACTTCGCCAGCAACGCTGAGGGCAATGGCCTGACGGGCGGCAATGGCAGCAGCTTGATTGGCGTTTGCAGCTTCGTATTGACGGCGCAAACCACCAAATACATCGAGCTGCCATGTGGCAGGTAGCGCCATAGTGCCAATGGTGGTTAGGCTGCCCGGGGTGCTGGTGACAACAGTTTGATCCAGCCCCATGAACTTACCGCGCTCACCGGCACCGTAATACTCTACCTGTGGAAAGAACTTTCCTCGGGTAGTGATCAGCTGGCCACGCGCCTTGCGTACACGGGCAATGGTAGATTGCAGATCCCGATTGTTTTGTAACCCGGCTTCTACGAGATCATTGAGTACGGGATCGTTAAATCCCTGCCACCACGCATCGGTCGAGGTGACGGTTGTTTCGGTGGTCGTTGACTTAGCAGCCGCATCTGAACGGAATTGCTCAGGGGCGTTGACGTCTGGACGTTTGTAGTCAGGCCCGACAGCGCACGCAGAAAGCAGCGCAGAGGAAGTTAGCACCCAGAGTAGGCGGCGTTGGGGTGTGCGGATCATTCTGCGTTCTCCCCAGCATTCAGGTTGTGTGGACCCGCTTTAGCCGGATTGTCGGCAACCATCTGTTTCTTCTTTTCACTCATTTCTTCAAACACCACGAAGAAGAGTGGCACAAAAATAATGGCAATCATGGTGGCGCCAATCATGCCGCCGATGATGCCGGTACCGATAGAGTGGCGGCTATTCGCCGAAGCACCCACGGCAGTGGCTAGCGGTACGCACCCAAGGATAAATGCCAGTGAAGTCATCATGATCGGACGGAATCGGATTTCGGCCGCATGCAGTGCGGCATCAACGATTGTCATGCCTTTCTCAACGTTGGACACAGCAAACTCGACAATCAGAATGGCGTTCTTGGCGGCCAGCGCGATCAGTGTCACCAGACCGATCTGGAAGTACACATCGTTTTCCAGGCCGCGCAAGAAGACAGCGACAAGCGCGCCGCAAAGCGCGAACGGTACTGCGAACATAACGCTGAATGGCAGCGACCACTTTTCATACAGTGCGGCAAGAATCAGGAAGACCATGACCAGCGCAAAGGCAAAAACAAATATCGCCGTGCTGCCGGATTTCAGCTGTTCGTAGGCTTCACCGGACCAGGCGATTTTGTACCCCGGCGGCAGAACTTCATCACCAATCTCCTGCATTGCCTTGATTGCCTGACCTGAACTGTAACCTGCAGCGTTGTTGCCCGTAATCTGCACGGCGGGGTAGGCGTTAAAGCGGGTGACGATATCTGGGCTGGCCTGATATTTGTAGCTGATCAGTGCGCGCAGTGGCACCATGGCGCCCGTGCGTGAGCGCACATACATCGTGTCAAATGCCGAAGGGTCCTGGCGGTAGTTCGCGTCTGCCTGGACGATGACTTGCCACAGGCGGTTCTGATACGCGAACTGGTTGACGTACTGTGAGCCGATCATCGTCTGCAACGTATCGTAGACGTCATTGACTGGCACATCGAGTAATTCGGCCTTGCCGCGATCTACGTTCACGAACATTTCGCGGGCGTTAGTGCTGAAAGTGGTGTTCACCGCGGTGAGCTCAGGCCGTTTTTTGGCTGCAGCCAGGAATCGCATGGTCTGCTCTTCCATTTCATCCATGGATCCGTTGCCGGTTTGCTCGAGCCACATCTGGAAGCCGCCCGTATTCCCTAAGCCGGGGATCGACGGTGGGTTCAGTGGAATGATGATGCCATCGTTCTGTGTTGCGAAGTGTTTGCGGCCATTCTCAATCAGTGTGAAGGCAGACGATGCTTTATCGGTGCGCTCGTCAAAGGGCTTCAGGCCGATAAACAGTGTACTGGCGCTAGGCAGAATCTGTGAGTCGATGATGCTGTAACCGGCATAGCTGGTAGACGAGTCGACGCCGGGTTGTTGTTGAAACCAGGTAGAGCCGGCTTCCGAAAACGCAGCTGTGCGTTGAAGGCTGGCTGCCTTGGGCATCATCACTGCCCCAAACAGATAGCCCTGATCTTCTTCCGGCACGAAAGAACCAGGCACGATCCGGAATAGCACGATCAGTGTCAGGATGACGCCGCCGAAAATCATGAAGGATGGGCGGCGATGTTCGATAGCCCATTTCACCGCCATCATGTAATGATCGCGTAGCTTATCGAACAGGTTTTCGAAGCCGATAAAAAAGCGGGGTTTCGCCACGTCATCATCTTCGCCCTTGGGGCGAATCAGAATGGCTGCAAGTGCAGGGGAAAGCGTCAACGCCACTATGGCTGAAAAGGTGACTGATACAGAAAGTGTCAGCGCAAATTGACGGTAAAGCTGACCGGTAATACCGGAGAGAAAGGCGACCGGAACGAATACAGCAGCCATCACCAGCGTGGTGGCAACAATAGGCCCAGTCACTTCCGACATGGCAACAGCGGCTGCTTCGCGCGGTTTCATGGTCGGGTTTTCTTCCATGATCCGTTCGACGTTTTCGATCACCACAATAGCGTCATCCACCACGAGGCCAATCGCCAAGACCAGGCCGAACATGGTGAGCATGTTGATCGAGAAGCCAAACATGGCCATGCCAATGAAGGTGCCGATAATCGAGACCGGTACGGCAACCAGTGGAATCAGCGTGGCTTTAGGCTTCTGTAGGAACATGAAGACCACCAGCACCACTAAGATCATGGCTTCGAAGAAGGTATGAATCACTTCCTCGATCGACGAGTTAATGAATTCTGTGGCGTCAAGCGCCATTTCATAAACTACGCCCGGTGGGAAGCTGGGCTTAAGATCTTCCAGCTTGGCCTTCACCGCTTGGGCAACGTTCAGCGCGTTGTAGCCTGGCTGGAAGTAGACGATGAGCAGTGCTGCATTATCTTTGTTGGTTTTGACATCAAAGTTGTAAGTTTGCGCACCCAGTTCAGCACGACCCACATCGCGTAAGCGAACAATTGCGCCTTCCGAGCCAGGCGTTGTCGATGGTTTGCCGGCCTTGATGATGATGTTCTCGAATTCTTCCTTGGTTTGCAGCATACCGTTGGTGGTAACCGAGAAGTTCTGGATGACATTGCCCTTGGAAGGGAGCTGGCCTAGCTGACCAACGGCATATTGCTGGTTCTGAGCACGAATTGCATTGGCGATGTCGCTGGAAGTCAGCTTGTAGAGCGTGAGCTTGGTCGGATCCAGCCAGATACGCATAGCGTAGTTGGAGTTCCCCCCAATCATTGACATGCTGGCCCCAGGAATTCGCTGGATTTCGTTGAGGATGATGATGTTGGCGAACGTGCTCAACTCAGTCAGATCGTATTTATTGTCTGGGTCCTTAATCGCCACGACCATCATGATGGACTGACTCTTCTGCTGGATATTCACGCCCTGGTTGCGCACGGATTGCGGCAACTGCGGCAGTGCCGTGTTAACACGGTTGAGTACATCCGTTTGGGCCAGTGCCGGATCTTTATTGATGTCGAAGTAGATGCTGAGGTTCATGTTCCCGGCGGTGTTCGTCGAGTACATGTAAAGCATACCGTCCGCACCGTTGACCTGCAGCTCAATGGGCGAGGCCACATTTTGTGAGACTGTTTCGGCATTGGCGCCTGGGTAGGTTGTCGACACCTGGATTTGCGGCGGCGTGATGTTCGGATACTGCGCAATCGGCAGTGACAGCATTGCCACTAGACCGGCAAGGGTGATGATGATGGAGATGACCGCTGAAAAAACCGGCCGATCGATAAAGAACTTCGAGAACATGGTTAATCCGCCCTGATCGGTTACTGGGCAGCGCGCGAGGCGGGTGCTTGCAGCGTGTTCGGCACAGGCGCAGGTGCGGCAGGAATCCCCGGTGCGAGCGGCACTTCTTTAGGCGCAATCAGTTTGGCGGCAGGGGCAGGCGCCACTGGCATTGGTAGCTGGTTCGGGTTTTGTGCCTGATTGACGTTGGATGCGGTAGGGGCGCCGGCTCTAAATGGGTTAGCCACCTCTTCGGCGGTCGGTGGTGTTGGCATACGCAATGGCTGCGGTTCTGGCGCTTTGGTAACGGTTGGCTTCACCAACTGTGTCGGCGACATGCGCAGTACGTTGCTAACCACAACATGGTCGCCCGGGTTCAGGCCGTTATTGATGATCCAGTTGGGGCCACTCCAGAAGCCTGGCTTGACGGTGCGCGATTGGACACGATTTTCCTGATCCACGACCCATACATAGGCCCCCTGGCTGCTCTGCTGCACGGCCGCTTGTGGTACCAGATAGACATTGGGTTGAGTAAGGCCGACCACACTGGCCGTAACGAATTGACCTTGTTGTAGTGCGTTAGTTGGGTTCGGGAAGACTGCACGATAGAGTCGTGTGCCTGTATCTACGTCATACAGGATGCCGGCAAAACCGATCTTGCCGATGTAGGGGTATAGCGTACCGTCCGACAGTGTCAGCGTCACATCTAGTTCTGCCAAGGTGGTGTTGTTGAGTTGTTTTTGAGCTAATAGCTTGTTCAGCGTCAGTACCTGGTCTTCGGATATGGAGAAATAGGCCCACATCGGATCCATCTGGTTGACGACGGTTAGCTCGGAGTTTGGGCTGCCAACTTGCAGGTATGTGCCCAGCGCCTGTTTACGTACGGATGCCAGACCGGAAATAGGGGAGCGGATGGTGCAATACTCAAGATTGAGTTGAGCCGTTTCAACATTGGCCCGCGCCTGATCAACGCCAGCCTGGGCGCGCAGGAAGTTGCCGGTGGCGGTATCCAGATCCTGCTGCGACAGCGCTTTGGCGGCAGCGAGCGGCTTGATCCGGTTGAGTGTTAACGTCGCTGTCCGTAGGGAAGCCTCTTGCGAAACCATGGCAGCCTTCGCAGCATCAAGCTGCGCAACGAACGGGCGCTTATCCATTTCGAACAAAATGTCACCGGCATTAACCCAGGAGCCTTCCTGATAGGTCTGTTTCTCAAGGAAGCCAGAAACGCGTGTGTAGATAGCAACGGATTGGGGGCTTCGGGTTTGAGCGATCAGTTGCGATTCCAGTGGCACCGTCAGCGGTTGTGCTTCGATGACATCAACGCCGAGTGCAAAGTGGGCCTTCATGTAAGGGATGAGGACATCATTCTTGATCACATGAACGGCGATGAGTAAGCCAAAAATGATCGCCGCTGGTTTGCGCCAACGTGGATTACGTAGTGCATTGACAACATCGCTCCAGTTAAGCTTCTTGAGCGAGCCCCAGTCAAAATCTCGCAGAGCTTCAGCCTTGCTTTTGAGGGTTGCAATACGCGTCGTAATCCAGGTGTTGAGCCCGGCTGGAATAAATTTGGACATAGGGGGCGGTATTGGCCGGCACGGCGTAAATCCGGGCGACCATTCAAGAAATCAAACAGGGCTTGAATACTACCAGACGAAAGCCGTTTTTTGCTTTAATTTTCATGAAGATATATGACTATTGATGGCATAATGCGGCATTGCACCAATTTGGGCTTAAAGGGTTTGTGGCATGGAAAATTTTGGCCAGCGGCTGTATGTGACGGGCGTGGGTCCAGATACTGCAGAAGTAGACCTGCGCGCACTGATTTACAAGTACACGCACCATGAGCCTCAGCTTATGGATCGGGTTGATCTGGACACGCCCTTGCCTGCCTACATCGTGACGTTCGAAGCGCTAAACGATGGAGAGCTCCAGCAGATCGCGACCCGCATTAATGGTATGTACTGGCACGAACATCAGGTAATTGCACACGTCATGTGAACGGGTGCTTTAGAATAGCGCCATATTTAAAAGCAATTCAAGGAATCTCATGAGTCTCAAATGCGGCATCGTCGGCCTGCCAAACGTCGGCAAATCTACTCTGTTTAATGCGCTTACGAAGGCAGGTATTGCTGCAGAAAACTATCCCTTCTGCACCATCGAGCCGAATGTCGGTATTGTCGAAGTGCCTGATCCACGACTGGATGCCTTGTCCGAAATCGTTAAGCCGCAGCGCGTACAGTCGGCCATTGTGGAATTCGTTGATATTGCCGGCCTAGTTGCCGGTGCATCCAAAGGCGAAGGCTTAGGCAATCAGTTTCTGGCCAACATCCGCGAAACTGATGCCATCGTGAACGTAGTGCGTTGTTTTGACGACGAAAACGTTGTCCACGTCTCTGGCCGCGTTGATCCCATCGCGGATATCGAAACGATTGTTACCGAACTGGCATTAGCCGATTTGGCCGTTGTTGAACGCACCCTTAACCGGGACGGCAAGAAAGCCCGCTCTGGCGATAAGGATGCCTTAAAGCTGGTGGCGATCCTTGAGAAACTCTTGCCACACCTGAATGAAGGTATGCCGGCGCGTACCATGGTGTTGTCAGAGGAAGACAAGCTGGCGCTCAAGCCGCTGTGTCTGCTGACCATCAAGCCTGCCATGTATGTGGGTAACGTGCTTGAAGATGGTTTTGAAAATAATCCGTTCCTCGATCGTCTGCGCGAATTCGCTGCCAAAGAAGGTGCACCGGTGGTCGCTGTCTGCGCTAAGCTGGAAGCTGAACTGGCAGACCTGGAAGATGAAGATAAGAAAGCGTTCATGGCCGATCTGGGCTTGGATGAGCCGGGTCTGAATCGCGTGATTCGTGCAGGTTACGACTTGCTGGGGCTGCAAACCTATTTCACGGCCGGTGTAAAAGAAGTGCGCGCCTGGACCATTCATAAGGGTGATACTGGCCCGCAAGCCGCCGGCGTGATTCATACCGACTTTGAAAAGGGTTTCATCCGCGCACAGACCATTGCGTTTGAAGACTTCATTGCCTTCAAGGGCGAGCAGGGTGCCAAAGAAGCTGGCAAGATGCGTGCCGAAGGCAAGGAGTATGTTGTGCAAGATGGCGACGTGCTCAACTTCCTGTTCAACGTGTGAGATCTTAGAGAGCGAATCGATTATGAAACGTTTGTCCAGCCTAGTGCTTTGTGCAGTGATGCTAGCTGCTCCGGTAGCCCCAGCCTACGCGCTCTTTGATACCAAGAGTGTGGCGCAACAGCGCGCAGATATTCTGAAGCAGAACGAGCAGATTATGTCGCGCCTCTATCGTGTAGCGCCACACGCTAAAGAGTTGGTGGCTAAGTCCGTGGGTTACGCAACCTTTAGCAATTTCGGCATGAAGATTTTTATTGCCGGTGGTGGTTCGGGCACCGGCGTGGTTATGCGTAAAAGCAACGGTAAGCCAGTTTTCATGAAAATGGTCGAAGTCCAGGCCGGTCTGGGCATGGGGATTAAGTCATTCAGTGCGATCTTTGTTTTTGAAACAGAGAGTGCTTTGAATAGCTTTATCAACTCGGGTTGGGAATTCGGTGGCCAGGCCACCGCGGCCGCCAAATACGAGAATAATGGGGGCGCTTATGAAGGCGCGGCTAACGTGAGCGAAGGCGTCTGGATGTATCAGCTAACGGACAACGGGCTGGCGGCTGAAATTACAGCTAAGGGAACTAAGTACTATCAGGACAGTGACCTGAATAAGTAACAAAACAGCGAGCAATAAAAATGGCTGCCCAGATATCCCTGAGGCAGCCATTTTTGTGGATGCGTAAAACTTATTCTTTAACGGCTTCCACGGCAATACTCAGTTCGACTTCATCGCTGACGTTTGGCGCGTACTTGCCAAGGCCGAACTCGCTACGCTTGATGTGTGTCACAGCGTTGGCGCCGCAAGCCTCTTTCTGCTTCATCGGATGCATAGCGCACTGGAAGTGAGTGACCTTGAGGGTCACCGGCTTGGTGATGCCGTGGACGGTCAGTTCGCCGATAACTTCGGTTGGCTTGTCGCCCTTAAATTTGAAGTTGTTTGATTTGAAGAAAATGCTTGGGTAGTTGGCAGCATCAAACCAGCCGTCGCTAACCAAATGGCCATCAAACGCTTTGCTGCCGGTGTCGACCGATGTCACGCTGATGGCGATATCGGCGGTGCCGGTCTTGGCTTTTTGGTCTAATGTGATCGTGCCTGTCGTGTCGTTAAAGCGGCTACGCTGCTTTGAGAATCCCAGGTGGGTGTATTCAAAGCTGGCGAAGGTGTGGCTTGGGTCAATTGCGTAGCTGGTTGGTGCTGCGATAGCCGAGGTGGCAAAAGCAGAAAGTAGTGCTGCAGTGATGAGGGCTGTTTTTTTCATGGTGAGGCTCCTGTGGTTGGGGGTGCTACTTGTTAAAAATTGATAGGCGTATCTGTACGTTAATGTCATTGGAAACGGTGCCTGTGCCGGCCCACTGCCCTTGTCCGAGGCCAAAGTCCAGACGTTTAATCGTCAACGTGCCATCCAGGCGTCCGGCGTTTGCCGACTCGCGGGTAAGCGTCACAGGAAAGCGCACAGGTTTCGTCTGACCTTTAATGCTCAGATTGCCCGATAGTTCAAATCGATCTTTTGTTAGCGGGGTAACCTGAGTGGCTACGAAAGTGGCGGTCGGAAACTTTTTGACATCAAACCAGTTTGGACCCAGTGCTTCGTCGGTAGCTTCGTCGAAACCAATATCGAAGCTCTGGACCATCACCTCGGCGCGCGCCTGCGCTTGTGCCGGTTTCTCCGGATCAAAGCGAATTTGTGCGCTGAATTTCTTGAAACTGCCTTCCGTCTTGCTACCCATGAGTGTGGGAATAAACCGGATGGTTGATTTGGTTGTATCAACGCTGTTGTATTCAACAGCCCAGGCAGATGCGTTCAGCAAGCAGAGGGCGGCTAGTGCAGCCGTACGGCGTATCATCATGAACGGCTCTTTCGGGCCGGTCGCATACGGGCCAATAGATTGTCTTTATTAATCAGCTGATGTTTCAGGGCTGCTGCGATATGCAGACCCACCAAGGCCATCAGCAGGTTGGCCAGTACCTCATGTACCTCTTTCAGGGTGTGGCCGAGGGGTTTATCTTTTTCCAGTAGATTCGGCAGGTCAAACAGACCAAAGAAATTAGTTGTATAACCCTTGGCCGAACTCATCAGCCAGCCACTCACGGGGATGGCGATCATCAGCACATAGAGAGCGATGTGTACTAGATGTGCCGCATTGTTTTGCCAAGCAGGACTATCGGCGGGATCAGCAGGCGGGCGGTGGCTGGCACGCCACAGAACACGGAAGCCCCACAGAAAAGCGATGGTAACGCCCAGCCATTTATGCCAACCCACAACCTGAATGCGATCGGGCCCGACAGGAATCTCATCAATGCTGAGGCCGAGGAAGTAAACAGCAATGATGATCCAAGCCATCAGCCAGTGCAGTGCAATGGCTGGCGGGGTATAACGGACGTTGTCGGAAAGGGTATTTGGGGTCATGAGCTTGCCTGAGTGAACGATTTGTAGGTTGCGCCCTTATTATGTGCGGATTGTTCGATCAATGTGAAACCATCATTCAAATTTTATGAGCGAAGCGCTTCTTCCAATTTCAGTCGTTGGCCGTTTTGCACCTTCGCCCACGGGGCCGTTGCACTTCGGTTCTCTGGTTGCGGCCGTTGCCAGCTATCTGGAAGCGTGTGCCGGGCAGTGGTTGCTGCGTGTTGAAGATGTAGATCGGCCCCGCTCGGTATCTGGCATGGCGGGGCTGCAGCAGGAAATTCTGCATGCCTATGGCTTTGTCTGGGATAGGGAAGTCGTTCTGCAATCTGAACGAGAGCACCTTTATCAGAAAGCCCTGAAAACACTGATCGAGGCAGGTTATGCATATCCCTGCACCTGTACGCGTAGTCAACTGGCGGGCCATACAGATGCAAGGGTCGGTATTGATGGGGCCAGAATCTATCCGGGCACCTGTAGCCATTGGCAGCCGGGAGACGCAGTTCCGGAAAATGCGGCCTGGCGTTTTCGAGTAGGCGGGCTTGATGTGCCAGAGTGGTCTTTTACTGATCGTATTCAAGGCGTTGTAAGCCAGCAGCTTGCGCGAGATGTCGGTGATTTTGTGTTGCATCGTGCAGATGGTTGTACGACCTATCAACTAGCCGTGGTCGTGGATGACCTCGCACAAGGCGTGACTCAGGTGGTACGTGGAGCTGATTTGCTAGATTCGACACCTCGGCAATTGGCCTTGATCAGTGCTCTGGGCGGGCAAGTGCCAAGTTATGCGCATTTGCCGGTTGCCGTTAATAACGCGGGAGAGAAGCTCTCCAAGCAGACGATGGCTCAGGCGCTGCCTTTAGGCATGGAATCGGAGCGGGTTGTAGCGCTTTGGTCAGCGCTGGACTTTTTGGGGCAGGAACCGCCAGCCAGTCTGTACAAGTTGAGCCAGGCGAAGTTATGGATTTGGGCGAAAACGCATTGGTCCATCAGTAAGGTAGCTAAAGCACGGCGCTGTTTTTTGCCGTCAAAAGCTCAGTAGTTGTTGGTATAGCGCGTCAGGCTAAGTAGCCTGAAAAGTATTCGTGCACTCAGGGCGCGCAGCATCCGTTGCCAGCCGGATCTTTGGGCCCAGGTCGCCGTAGTGATTTCTTTACTATGCCCCTGGATTTCGGCAAATAAGTGTTGCTTGAGCTTGTTACAGAATCCCTCATCAAAAACGAGCACGTTTGCTTCACGGGCAACGAGGAGTGAAAACGGGTCCAGATTGGCAGAACCTACGGTCGACCATTCACGGTCGATCACGCCGACTTTGGCATGCATGAACCCGGGCTCGTACTCATAGATTTGAATGCCGGCAGTAAGGAGGCGTGTGTAAAGTGATTGGGATGCGTAGTGTTGCAGACGGTATTCAATACGCCCCTGTAAAAGTAGGCGAATTTCAACGCCCCGCTGCGCTGCATTGAGAAGTGCATGAAGAATTGCGCGGCTGGGAATGAAGTAGGCCATGGCCAGTGTGATCTGCTGCTGTGCCAGTTCTATGGCGGAGATATAAGCCGCTTCAATTTGTCCGCGATTAAGCAGATTGTCACGGAGTGCAAGTGCAGCACGTACGTTTCCCGCTAAAGGAGAATTAATTCGTGTGGGTGCCGGTTTCTGACTCTGGTGCAGTATGGGTCGACGGGATAGTGTCTGCCATTGCCGGTCTATTGCGTGGCCAATTTCATGTAGTAGCGGCCCCCTGATTCGGAGCGCAAAATCCGGACGCATCGGTGATGGGTTGCCTGTCGCATCGTCAATGATGTTGATGCCACCGACAAAAGCCGTATGGCCATCGCAAAGGGCCATCTTCCGATGCATCCGGCGTAATCGTGAGCGCTTTCGTGATAGCAGGTGACGCCAAAGATGGTGTTCTGGCCGGAATATGCGCACATGAACCCCTGCCTGTTGCAGCAGGGGCAAATGATGTATCCCAATATTGCGGGCGCCAAAGCCATCAACTACGAGACGCACGTCAACGCCGCGTTGTGCAGCATCGCATAGTGCTTGGGTCACCATCTGGCCGATGGCATCATCGGCATAGAGATAGGTTTCCAGGCGAATGCTCTGGTTCGCCGCACTTAGCGCATTGAGTAGTGCGGGGAAGTAGTCGGCCCCATTGCATAGTAAAGTGATCTGGTTGCCACTCGTAACCTGGCGCGCCGGGTGGAGCGCTTTGAACAGTCTGCGGCGCAGGCTCATGTCAGCCTGCCAGCACAAGCTCGCAGCGTAATGCGGCATGGTCGGAGATTTTCGACCAGCCTGCACCGTAGTGCACATCGGCCCGAACTGCTTTTAGGCCGCGCACATAGATCCGGTCTAGTCGGAGCATGGGTAAAGCCACTGGGAAGCTGCGTGCCGGTCGTCCGGCAAGATGATCAAAAACTTCGATCAGGTTCAATCGGTCTGCGAGGTGTTCGCTGGCATGGTTGCGCCAGTCGTTGAAGTCACCGGCAATAATAAGTGGCTGGTCATGCGGGACCAATCGATCGATCTCTTCGGCAAGCGCCGCCATTTGCCATTTGCGTGACCGTGCGAGCAAGGATAAATGGGCGCAGACACAATGCACGATCTGACCTTGCCATTGAATTTGTGTATGGAGCAGCCCACGCTTTTCGAAGCTCAGATGGGTGATGTCCTGATTATGGCTGGTCTCAATCGGGTACCGAGAGAGGATGGCATTGCCGTGATGCCCATGGTCGTACAGAACGTTCTGTCCATAACGGGCATTCCAGATGGTATCTGCTAGAAACTCGTGCTGCGGTTGCTCGGGCCAGTTGGCGTGCTTTTGTGCATGTTGCTGGTGCAAACCCTGAACTTCCTGAAGAAAGACCAGGTCCGGATTGAGGTGGCGCAATCGGTCTCGCAGATCATGCACCGTCAGACGGCGGTTGAACTGCGAGAAGCCTTTATGGATGTTGTAGGTAACCAGTGACAGCGTATCGGTCATGGTGAGCCCCTGTGCAGGCGTGTCAGTCAGGACACTTCCAGCATGCGTTCCATCGCTAGGCGGGCAGCAGCTGTTTCCTTCTCTGGCACACGAATCCCATTTACCACGTTGCCATCCACGAGGTTTTCCAGTGTCCAGGCGAGGTGTTGCGGATCAATCCGCTGCATGGTCGAGCACATGCACACCGTGGGTGACATGAATTGCACGATCTTCCCTTCGGGTGCGACTTCTCGGGCTAAGCGTTCTACTAGGTTCAGTTCAGTGCCCACCAGCCAGCGAGTGCCGGCAGGGGCTTCTTTAATGATCTTGACGATATATTCTGTAGAGCCGATGTAATCCGATGCTGCACAGACTTCGAACGAACACTCGGGGTGCGAAATGACCTTGCCTTCTGGGTGCTTGGCACGAAAGGTTTCGATGTGCGAAGGCTGAAACATCTGGTGCACCGAGCAGTGACCTTTCCACAGCAGAATTTTGGCGTTACGAATCTGCTCTTGCGTAAGACCACCGCGGGGTTGGTCTGGGTCCCAGACTGCCATCTCATCCAGAGGAATGCCGCGTTGGTGACCAGTCCAACGCCCAAGGTGCTGATCCGGGAAGAATAGAATTTTTGGACGGCGCTCCAGCGCCCAATCCAGAATCACCGGTGCGTTGGAGGAAGTGCAGACGATGCCACCGCGATCGCCACAGAATGCTTTGAGATCAGCGGCCGAATTGATGTAGGTGATTGGTGTGACCTGGTTAGCCGGGTCTTCGCCCAGCGCCGCTGTCAGTTCTCGCCAGCAGCGTTCGACCTTGGTCAGGTTAGCCATGTCGGCCATTGAACAACCTGCGGCCAGATCCGGCAGGATGGCCGTCTGATTGGGCTTGGTCATCATGTCGGCCACTTCCGCCATGAAGTGCACGCCACAGAAGACGATGTATTCGGCGTCGGTCTGGCTGGCCAGGCGTGACAGCTTAAGCGAATCACCGGTTAGATCAGCGTGCTGATAGACATCGGCACGCTGGTAGTGGTGACAAAGTAGTACGGCACGTGAGCCCAGGGCTTTGCGGGCAGCGTTGATCCGTTCCTGACAGGTTTCATCAGATAGGTCGCGGTAGTCTTCGAAATCACGCATATCTTTGTATCCGGTTAACCTTGATACCAGGGCAGGCCGTGAAAGCGCCAGCCCCCGACATAGCCGCGATGGTTCTGGGCGTCTTTGTCGCCTTCAAAACCTTCGAGAATATTGAAGGCAGCTGAATAGCCGGCGTCAATCGCGGCGCTGGCAGCACCGCGCGAACGTACGCCGCTGCGGCAGAGAAAAAGAATCTGGGCTTCGCGAGGCACTTGCTTGAGCAAAGTATCTATAAAGCGAGTGTTGCGAGTCATTTCCGGATATTCAACCCATTCGATTTCAATGGCGTTGGGCACGCGGCCAACCCAATCCCATTCGGCACGGGTGCGTACGTCGACCAGAACCGTACCGGGCGCTTCTTGTAGGAGCGTAGATGCCTCGAGCGGGGTGACATCCCCACTGTAATTAACACCCTGTTGTTCGGCGCGGGTGCGGGCAAGCGCCAGAATATCGCTAATGCGGCTCATCATGAATTTTCTATGAAACTATTGTTAAGCCAACCTTCCAGGCCGGCGAGGCGTGCAAATTGACGATAGAATATCGCTAATGGGCGAGTATACGCGGCGAGCGCTGCAAGCGGAATCTGAGCCGGAAATTCATAGGCACTATTAATAAGGGGTAGATATGTCCCTCGGGCATCACCACAAAGGGCATTCGCATGGGGTGCATGCGCACGGTCAGACCGCACTAATTGATGCACTCACCGGCGAGCATGCCAGTGCCGCATCTAATAAGTTGGTTCGTCGTTCGGTTAACGTCAGTATGGGCGTCAACATCGGCCTATCGATCCTGCAGATTATTGTGGGCTGGTTTGCCCACTCGCATAGCTTGCTGGTAGATGGCTTTCATTCGTTATCAGATTTGCTGTCGGACTTTCTGGTGCTTTTTGTGGCGCGGCATAGTGCTAAAGCCGCCGATGATAATCATCCCTACGGGCACGCTCGCCTAGAAACCCTGGCCACGCTGATTCTCGGCTTAATGCTGGTCGGGATTGGCGGCGCTTTTCTTTATTCGGCTGCTGAACGTGCAGTGAGTGTGGATCAGGCCCCCGCTGTAGAAATGATTGCGTTATACGTGGCATTGCTCGCACTTGTTTCGAAAGAGTGGCTGTTCCGTTACATGCTTCGTGTTGCAAAGAAGGCCAATTCGGCGATGCTGGTGGCAAACGCCTGGCACTCTCGTTCCGATGCTGCGTCATCGCTGGTGGTGGCCATAGGTATAGGCGGCAGCCTGATGGGTTTTGCTTACGCAGATTTGCTAGCCGCCGCCATTGTGGGTGCGTTGATCGTAAAGATGGGCTGGCAGTTTTCCTATGGCGCATTGGAAGAGCTCATTGATAAGGGTGCAAGCAGGGATCAGATTGAGCAGATTCGCCTGGTGATTAGCGAAACGCCGGGGGTTTTGGATTTGCATGATTTGCGCACAAGACGCATGGCAGATCGTATTCTGGTTGATGCACATGTCAGGGTTTCCCCACGCATTAGCGTTTCAGAAGGGCACCGTATTGCGGAACAGGTTCGTTTACGCGTGCGCGAACAGTGTGCCGAGGTATTGGATATGTTGGTGCATATCGATCCGGAAGATGATCTGGTACCGGCAGATTCTGGCCATGCGGTCGAGGTTGGCCGAGATGCGTTGGAGCATTGGTTGAACCAGGAGGCGGCGCGGGTCTGGGGCCATGGCCCATGGGCGCCTGAGCGCATTCAGTTGCATTACCTTAATGGCCGTATCGAAGTGGAAGTGCTGTTGCCGCCATTGCCTGGAATTGATCCGAAGCCAGTGGCTGTAGCAAATGGCGTGAGGGATTTACAGAAAGCGGCCGAACAGGCAGGATTACCCCTGATCAGTTGGGCGGTATACCGTCGGCTGGAATAAACGCGATTTTGCACCAAACCGGTGCGTGTCGTGGCGGTTTGACAAGACTTGTTTGCACCAAATTGGTGCTGGTTTGTCGGGGTGACCCGGATAGGTGCGCACAAGCACTTTAAAATGCGCATTTTAGGGGTGGCTTGTCGTATTATTGTTGGCATGGATCATGCTTTATCAATACGGCAGGGATCTGTGGTTCCGTTACTGATTTTTAGACTGACCGTTGCGGTCGATTTTAGGAGATAGCTGTTATGGCTACAGTGCAAGACGTCCTGAAGATGGTCAAGGACAACGACGTTAAATACATCGATTTCCGTTTCACCGATACACGCGGTAAAGAGCATCACGTGGGTGTACCGGTCAGCCAGTTCGATGCGGACAAATTTGAAGAAGGTCAAGCATTTGACGGTTCATCGATCAATGGTTGGAAGGGCATCCAAGCTTCCGACATGCTGCTGATTCCAGATCCGGCATCGGCCTATATTGATCCGTTCTATGACGAAGTCACACTAGTGCTGACCTGTGACGTTGTTGAGCCAACTGATGGCAAGGGTTACGACCGTGATCCACGTTCGATTGCCAAGCGCGCCGAAGCCTATTTGAAGAGCTCGGGTATTGGTGACACGGCATTCTTCGGTCCGGAACCAGAATTCTTCATTTTCGACTCAGTCGAATGGAAGACCGACATGTCGGGTAGCTTCGTCAAGATCTTCTCGGAAGAAGCTGCCTGGTCATCAGATGCCAAGATCGAAGGCGGTAACACCGGCCATCGTCCAGGCGTTAAGGGTGGTTATTTCCCGGTCGCCCCAGTTGATAGCTTCAACGATATCCGTACCGCGATGTGTAATGCACTGGAAGCCTGTGGCGTTCCGGTTGAAGTGCATCACCACGAAGTGGCTACGGCTGGTCAGAATGAAATCGGCACTAAGTTCAACACACTGGTTCGCCGAGCAGACCAGACTCAGGTTCTGAAGTACGTTGTGCTGAACGTTGCACACCAGTACGGCAAGACTGCAACCTTTATGCCGAAGCCAATCGTTGGCGACAACGGTTCGGGTATGCACGTTCACCAGTCGATCTGGAAAGACGGCAAGAACCTGTTTGCTGGCGACCAGTACGCTGGCCTGTCGGAAATGGCGCTGTACTACATTGGCGGCATCATCAAGCACGCCAAGGCGCTGAATGCTATTACCAACCCGGGTACTAACTCGTACAAGCGTCTGGTACCGCATTACGAAGCACCGGTGAAACTGGCTTACTCGGCCAAGAACCGTTCGGCTTCGATCCGCATCCCGTTTGTGGCTTCGACCAAGGCTCGCCGTATCGAAACGCGTTTCCCTGATCCGATCGCCAACCCTTATCTGGCTTTCTCTGCACTGATGATGGCTGGTCTGGATGGTATCCAGAACAAGATTCACCCAGGCGATCCGGCTGACAAGAATCTGTACGATCTGCCACCAGAAGAAGATGCGTTGATCCCGACCGTTTGCGCCAGCCTGGATGAAGCGCTGGAAGCACTGAAGGCCGACCACGAGTTCCTGACTCGCGGTGGCGTCTTCTCGAAGGATTGGATCGATTCGTTCATCGCTCTGAAGATGGAAGAAGTCAACAAGGTGCGTATGACTACGACCCCAGTTGAGTTTGAACTGTATTACTCGTGCTAATCAGCACAACGCAAAGCCTTTAAAGGCGAACGCGTAAAAGAGGGACGGTTCGCCGTCCCTCTTTTGCTTTCAGCGTAGTGCTCAGAACGGGTTATTCCCATGAATGCCAAAGAATCAGTCATAACCCCAACCAAATATGCAGGCCTTGAGCTCTTGTCTTCAGCGGCTGTCGTTCTGGATCGGTCGCAGCATATCGTTTACCTGAATCCGGCTGCAGAAAATCTGCTGCGGATTAGCCAGCGTGCTGCTCTCGGTCGAGAATTGTTTCAGGTGATCGGTGTAACGCCGGAGCTGGTCAGTGCCATCATGAAGTCGCTCAGCAACAAGTGGGGTTATAGCGGCCAGAATATCCAGATCGAACGTGGTGATGAAGTATTGCACGTGGATTGCACAGTGACACCGCTGGATGACGATGAAGGTGGTTTGCTCATCGAGATGCGCCCGGTAGATCAACAGTTGCGTGCGCGGCGTGAAGAGCGCCTGATTGAGCTTCAGTTACGTCACCGGGAACTTATGCGCAATTTGGCGCATGAAATCAAGAACCCACTCGGTGGTATCCGTGGCGCCGCGCAACTGCTGGAGCATGAGTTGCCAAATCCCTCGTTGCGGGAATACACGCAGGTCATCATCAAAGAAGCAGATCGTCTGCAGGATCTGATGCAACGTCTGTTGCAACCGCATCAGGGTATGCAGCCGGCACCCACCAATATCCACGAAATTCTAGAGCGCGTGCGTAGCCTCATCCTTGCCGAGTTTCCTAAAACACTCACGGTTCGCCGCGACTACGATACCAGCTTGCCGGATCTAACCGCCGATCGCGAGCAGATGATCCAGGCGGTGCTTAATATTGCCCGTAATGCAGCACAGGCTATGTCAGGCAATGGGCAAATTACCTTGCGTACGCGAGCGGTAAGGCAAGTGACGTTACTCAAACATCGCTGGAAGCTGGCGATTGAATTACAGGTCATTGATAACGGGCCGGGCATTCCGCGAGCCATTCTGGAGCGCATGTTCTACCCGCTCGTCTCTGGCCGCGAAGGCGGAACAGGACTGGGTCTCACCATTGCCCAGAGTTTTATTCAGCAGCACCAGGGCACCATTGAATGCGAAAGCCGACAGGGGCATACGCAATTCATCATTCGCTTACCGGTGGTGTGAAGCGCTAGAATGAAAAACATGCGCTTCTATACGACAATCCGGCATGGTATTTGCTCTATATCCGTGGACGAAAATAGGTTCAGACAGGGCGGTTGCCCTGCTGGCCACTCCTGGAGACAGAACACATGAAGTCCGTATGGATTGTTGACGACGACCAGTCTATTCGCTGGGTGTTGGAAAAAGCGTTGGGGCGTGCCGACATTTCCCAACGTAGCTTTGATCATGCCAATGACGTGATCAACGCACTGGACGCCGGTGACCCACCGCCCCAGGTGCTTATTTCAGATATACGTATGCCAGGTCCGTCCGGCTTGGATCTGCTTGCTCGCATTAAAACGCTCTTGCCGGAGTTGCCCGTGATTATTATGACGGCCTATTCCGATCTGGAAAGTGCCGTTGCGGCATTTCAGGGCGGTGCCTTCGAATATCTGGCTAAACCTTTTGATATTGATCAGGCACTGGCGCTTATTCAGCGTGCCATGGCCCAGTCAGCCAAGCCGACGGCCGTAGCTGCCGAAGAAGAGGCGGGCGTGCCCGAGATCCAGGGCCATGCACCTGCTATGCAGGAAGTCTTTCGCGCCATTGGACGTTTGTCCAATTCCAGCGCAACCGTCCTTATTACGGGTGAATCCGGTTCAGGTAAAGAATTAGTAGCGCGAGCCTTGCACCGACACAGCCCCCGCGCGAAGAAGCCATTTATTGCCATTAACACGGCCGCGATTCCCAAGGACCTACTCGAATCTGAATTGTTTGGTCATGAACGCGGTGCGTTTACAGGCGCTGCCACACAGCGTCGCGGTCGTTTTGAAGAGGCAGATGGCGGCACGCTGTTCCTCGATGAAATTGGTGACATGCCCTCCGAGCTGCAAACGCGCCTGCTGCGCGTGCTCTCGGATGGTCACTATTATCGTGTCGGTGGGCATCAATCGATCAAGTCGAATGTCCGCGTGATTGCTGCGACCCACCAGAACCTTGAAGAGCGGGTTCGACAAGGGCTGTTTCGAGAAGATCTGTTTCACCGTCTGAATGTGATTCGCCTACGTCTGCCCTCACTTAAAGAGCGTAGCGAAGATATTCCGGATTTGGCCGTGCACTTCCTGGCACGGAGTGCTAAGGAATTGGGTGGAGAGCCGAAACAACTTACACCAGCAGCTATGAGCTATCTCGCTTCGTTGCCATTTCCCGGCAATGTCCGTCAACTGGAAAATCTCTGTCATTGGCTTACCGTCATGGCACCGGGGCAGACTGTTGATCTGAATGATTTGCCGCCAGAGCTGCGTCAGGAACAAGTGGCTGTTGCACAGGCCGAAGTGCCGGCTGTTGGTATGCCTTCCAGCTGGGCGCCGCTGCCAGCAGCAGGCAGCTATGCGAACTGGACAGAGGCGCTTGCGGATACGGTGGATGACCTGCTCGTTAATGCGGGGAGTGTCCCTGCCGAGGCAGACGGCATTCATGAACGTCTGATGCAGGCATTCGAACGCACGTTGATTTTGCGGGCGTTACACCACACAGGCGGGCGCCGCATCGAAGCAGCACAGTTGCTGGGCATTGGCCGTAATACAATTACGCGGAAGATCCAGGAATTGAAGCTCGATGAGGAACCCTCTGCAAAATCTACACCCGTTACAGATCACGCGATTTGAATCGTGTGATTCGACTAATCGCCTATTGCTAGATGCTGCCGAATCCGGTGCTGCTGCCGGTTCGGTGTTTGTTGCGCGTGAGCAGACGGCGGGTCGCGGGCGTCGTGGTCGGGAATGGGTTGCAGATCCGGACGATAGTCTGACCTTTTCTTTCCTGTGGACTTTTCCGGCAGATCCGGCACGATTAACCGGTTTGTCGCTTGTCGTTGGGTTGGCGGTAGTCCGAGCTTTGTCGGATAGGGCATTGGGTGAGTGTACGGATGTGCGCTGCGGGCTGAAATGGCCCAATGACATACTGCTCTGTCGCGCCGATGGCTCCTATGCGAAAGCGGGCGGCATACTCATTGAGTCCGCCTTGCGTTCTGCGCTAGATGGCGGCAAAGAATTGGCGGTAGTGATCGGCATTGGGTTGAACTGCGGCGATTTAGTTCAGATCAGGCAGGTCGTTAAAGATCAAAGCATCGGGTCTTTATCCGAACTATTTGTTAACGGTACATCACCGCAAGTTGTATTGCAGAAGATATTGGAAAGTCTGTTTGCTGCCATGGCGGTATTCGCGCATCAGGGCTTTGCAGTTAACCGTGACGCATGGAACACCCATAACCTGTGGCAGGATCAGTTCGTGCAGATCCGCGAAGGCAATGCGGTATTGCATGAAGGCGTCTGCCGCGGGGTCGACGTTGATGGTGCGCTTTGTATTGAAACGGTTTCGGGTGTTGAGCGCATCATTTCGGGTGATGTCAGTCTGCGCAAGGTATAGTCCCGCCATGAATCTGTTACTGGACCTCGGCAACACACGCCTTAAATGGGCGGTCGCCTCAGATACATCTGACGCGGCTGCCGCGATTACGCAGCGTGGTGTCGTTAATTACGATGCCGAGGCTCTTGCAGTTTGGGCATCGCTATTGCAAAGCTTGTCGATTAGTCACGTACAGTATTCTAGTGTCATAGCGCCAGAGCAGGAGTTGGCTGTGTTCTCCGCGTTGGAGCAACTGGCGGTAACGCCTGCACGATTCCAGATAACGGCCAACGCAGGTTCGCTAAGCAATGCTTATGCCACACCGGATACGTTGGGCGTTGATCGCTGGGCAGCGGCGATTGGGGCATGGGGCCTGGTCGGGCAATCATGTTTGGTCGTTAATGCGGGCACCGCGACAACGATTGATCTTGTCGAGTCATCGCAACCCGATACAGCGGTTTATCGTGGTGGGTTGATCTTGCCTGGTTTGGCGTTGATGCTGCAATCGCTGCATCAACGTGCCGCCCGATTGCCGCAGGCAGACGGGCGCTATTGTGCCGCGCCAGCTGTAGCAGATAACACCCATGATGCAATGACCAGCGGCGCTATAGAAGCAAGCTGTGGTGCTATAGAGCGTATGGGATTACGCCTGCCTGCAGGCGCGCCCTGGGTGCTTACAGGTGGCAACGCCCATATTTTGCAATCGGTACTTGGCTCCAGAGTTCATGTTGTTGAAGATCTGGTGCTTGAAGGCTTGGCTTTTAATACTTCTGATAGATCCTATGCACCATAAAAAAATGCCACCGAAGGCCCCCGGCAATTTTCAAGCTGTGGTGGTAGAAGAACTGCTCGCATTCTGGTCTTTTTTGTTGAGCAATTGGATGTATATCGTGCCCGGCCTAGTGCTAGTACTTGCTTTGCTTTATGTGGTTCGCCCGCTGCCGCCGAATAAACTGACGATTGCTACGGGTCAGTATCACTCAACGGCAGATGTCGTGGGTCATCGTTACCGGGATTTTTTCCGGCAGCATGGGGTTGATTTGCAGTTGGTCGAATCTAAAGGAGCAGAAGAAAACCTGACCTTGCTCGCAGCTGGTAAGGTGGATGCTGCTTTTTCACAAGGCGGCCTGACTCTGCCCGAGGAGGCGCGTCACTTCCAATCCTTAGGTTCCGTTGTTTATCAGCCGCTGTGGTTGTTTCACTACCAGGCTGACAATGTGGATCCGGATCTCAATCGCTTCCTGGTTGGCAAAAAAACATCAATTAATATCCCTGGCAGTAGTACGCGTGGCATGGTGCAACCACTTCTGAAGGCGCAGGGTATCGACCCGAACGGACCGAATCTGCTGGCCCTCAGCACAAAAGAGTCTGTTGCTGCCTTCAAGAACCGGAAAATTGACGCGATCTTCCTGGTAGGGGCCATGGCCTCCCAAAACATTCAGGAAATTTCGCAGTATCCCGGGGTTCAGATGTACAACTTTAATCTGGCCACAGCCTATGCCAAGCGATTTCAATATCTCGACCCCGTCGTTTTACCTGCGGGCACATTCAACCTTCATCCGGTAACGCCAGTAAAAGAAGTCCAAATGGTGGCGACCACGCTGGATATTCTGACCACCGAAAATATGCATCCGGCACTACAGCTTCTGTTTATGGAAGCGACAGAGGATTTTGAACGGAAGCGAGTCTCCTATTTTGCGCCAGGTAAGTTCCCTACTTATATGGATACGAGAATACCCGAGAGCGATGTGGCACGGCGTTTCTTTAAGGAAGGTTCGCCATTCCTATGGGGTTATGTGCCATTCTGGGTGGCCAGTCTATTTGATGAGGTGTGGTTTTATTTGATCGCCATTGGCGCTATTGTTATCCCGGTGATTGGCTTCTGGCCAAGCTATCGAAAAACCCACGCTGTGCTTAGTATCGAATCCTGTTACAACGAGCTTAGAGCGATAGAAAACGAGATTTCTTTGGCGCGCAAAGTTACGGGTGGGGTCAAGTCAGAGATGCTTTACCGGACAGATCAACTCAAAGATAAAGTTAGAGAGCTCTGGGTGCCTACAGGTAACCGCAGCGCTTATTATGATTTGCGTGCAGCAATCAATATCGTTCGTGAAGATATCGTGGCCGAGCTCACTGAACAGGGTAAATCGAGCCCCTAACTCAGGAAAGCTCGATCAGCGGTAGTGTGGCAATATGGCCACGCAAAGCTTTGCGTGCAGCTTTGTGATCCGGATAAATCGATTCAACAACGGCCCAGAATCTCGGGCTGTGGTTCATCTCTTTCAGATGGGCTAGCTCATGCACGATCACATAATCTACTAGATCCTGAGGCAGATGTATGAGTCGCCAGTTCAACCTGATGTGGCCCTTGCTGGTACAGCTCCCCCAACGGGTACGTGCCTGAGATAGCGAAAGTGAAGACACGCTCACCGCCATCCGCGGGGCAAATTCGTTAATGCGTTTTTCAAAATAGGCGAGCGCTTCACGGCGCAGCCATTGCACCAGCGCCTTGTTACTGCGTGCAACGTTGAGCGGTTCTTTCGTATGCAATACCAGTGATTCGTCCTGGCGCTCTATGCGGGGGCTTCGTGCCGTATGTTCCAGCGTTCGCACCGAATGCGAGACACCAAAAACCGGCAATGGCGAGGCGCTGCAGATAGACCAACTACTATTTAGGCGTTCCGGGCGCCACTCGTCGAGTTTCTGCAGTACCCATGGCTCATGGGTCAAAATGAGCGACTCGGATTGTCGCAACGACAGATTCATCGGCCCAAGAATACGTAGGCCGCGATGGTCAATAGTTAGGCTAAGACGGCGTCGTGGACTACGCTTGATGGTGTAGGGGACGATGCGGTCTGACAGGGTGATGCTATGTTCCTGTTCGCTAGGCTTGGGATCAGTGCCGAACAGCAGGAAGTTCATGCATCGCCTCTCGAATCCAGGTTTCAACCCGTTCATTCAGTTCGCTGTCCGTCATGCCCGTCGGGTCAATTGCCGGGCCGAAGCGTACGGTAATCGTCCCAGGCTTCTTGATAAATGCATTGCGTGGCCATAGCTCCCCAGCATTATGGGCAACCGGGATCACTGGTGCGCCAGTGCGCACCGCAAGGCGCGCACCGCCAGCCTTGAACTTGCCCATGTGACCTGGGGCAACGCGTGTGCCTTCCGGAAAGATAATGATCGACAATCCTTGGCCCAGACGTTTCTGACCCTGAGTGACGATTTTTTCCAGCGCTGCTTTGCCGGCGCTGCGATCAATCCAGATCATGCGTAGCCCCCAGAGGGCCCAACCAAAGAAAGGAATACGGAGCAGCTCTCGCTTGAGCACAAAAATAGCGGGGGGCGTCCATATCTGAAGGGCAATGGTTTCCCACGCCGATTGATGCTTGGCCAGATAGATCGCCGGCTCCGCACTAATATGCTCTCGCCCCTGCAGTTGCGTCCGGAAACCTAGAATGGCGTAACACATGCCCATAAATCCGTAGCGCCACATCTGGCATACCGCGTAGCAGCATTTGAATCGTGGTGATTCAGGTAAGACGTAGGTGCATAGCACTAGCGTGCCGCAGAAAACCGTCCAGATTGATAGGAGCAGTGTGAAGAGCGCGGAGCGTAGTGCGGTCACGAAACAGCTCAATCTTTCTTCGACGGTTTGCCAAGCAGCGCATCAACTGCGGCAGCAAGGTCGGCACGAACCACCGTGCCGGCGGGTAAGTTGCCATCGGCTTCAGTTTTTTCACCTTTGCCGGTGCGCACTAAAATAGGCGCGCAGCCTAAAGCGCTGGCAGCTTGTAGATCACGTAGCGAATCGCCAATGGCAGGCACGCCCGTCAGATCCAGGTTGTAAAGCTTTGCAATGCGCTCGAACATGCCCGGTTTTGGCTTGCGGCAATCGCAATTTTCGTCGGCGGTATGCGGGCAATAAAAAATAGCGTCAACGCGCCCCCCGAGTGCCGCCAGACCTTTGTGCATTTTTTCGTGCATGGCATTCAACGTGTCCATGTCGAATAAACCACGGCCAATGCCGGATTGATTGGTGGCGATCACAACCTTGTAACCCGCCTGGTTTAGGCGGGCAATGGCTTCCAGACTCCCCGGGAGGGCTTTCCATTCCGCGGGTGACTTAATGTACAGCGCCGAGTCAATATTGATGACGCCGTCACGGTCGAGAATGATCAGTTTCATGATGGCGTAGCTTACACAGCCAAACGGGAGATGTCTGCTACGGCATTCATCTGATCAGACAGTGTCTTCAACAGTGCCAGACGGTTCTGACGTACCTTGGGGTCTTCGGCCATTACCATGACATCTTCGAAGAACGCATCCACACAGGTGCGAACGCGGGCCAGTGCCATTAAGGCATCCGCATAAGCCTCGCTGCGGACAGCTTCGCTCACCGTTGGTGCCAAAGCTGTTACTTCGTCAAACAGTGCTTTTTCAGCAGCTTCGGTGGTCAGGGCGCTGCTAGGAGTGCCCAGTGTGTTGATGTCTTCAACCTTCTTGAGTAGGTTGCCGATACGCTTATTCGCGGCAGCCAATGCCAAGGCGTCGGGTTGCGCCACGAACTCACGTACCGCAGCCAGGCGTGCCGGTACGCGGTCAATCCGCGCCGGGTTGATGCCGAGTACGGCTTCAACCACGTCCTGTGGTTCGCCTTGGTCTTTGAGTAGGTTGCGTAGACGGTCGGTAATAAACGACAGGAGTGCGGGTTCAAAATCGGCTTGCAGCGTACCCGCAGGGAAGGTGCCGGCAGACCAGCTAATGAGCGCGGGCAGTTCCAACGGTAGTTGACGCTCCATCAGGAGGCGCAGCACGCCAAGTGCGGCGCGGCGCAGGCCGAACGGATCACGGTCACCCGTGGGTTTTTCGCCGATACCGAAGAACGAAACCAGTGTGTCGAGCTTATCGGCGAGGGCAACGGCACAACCGACATTGCCAGAAGGCAGTTCGTCACCGGCAAAGCGCGGGCGATAATGATCGGCAATGGCTTCGGCGACGTCAGCCGCCTCACCATCGTGCTGGGCGTAGTAACGACCCATGATGCCTTGCAGTTCCGGGAACTCACCCACCATATCGGTAACGAGATCAGCCTTGGCCAGTTCAGCAGCGCGGGCCACGTGCGTCGTATCGGCGCCGATGGCGTTGCCAATCTGTGTGGCCAGGTTTTGTACGCGGAGCAGACGATCGAGCTGCGTGCCCAGCTTGTTGTGATAGACCACGTTGCCTAGCTTGGAAATCCGTGCAGACAACGGTTCTTTACGATCCTGCGTAAAGAAGAAGCGCGCATCCGACAGGCGGGGGCGTACCACGCGCTGGTTGCCGCCGATGATGTGCTTCGGATCGGCTACCGCCATGTTGGAGACAATCAGGAACTGGTTGCGCAGCTTGCCAGACGTATCCAGCAGCGGGAAATATTTCTGATTTTGTTGCATGGTCAGAATCAGACATTCCTGTGGCACTTCCAAGAATTCCTGCTCGAACTCGCCCACATAGACCACGGGCCATTCAACCAGCGCGGTGACTTCGTCCAGCAAGCCATCAGCCTGGTTAATCTGAGCGCCCAGCGCCTCCGCCTTAGCGGCAAGCGCACCACCAATAGTGCCGCGACGCTCTGCGTAATCGGCCATAACTTTGCCCTCAGCACGCAGCGTTTCTGCATAAGCCGTGGCTTCGGGGATGGTGATCAGCCCCTTTGAAAGGAAGCGGTGCCCCAGAGTCTGCTGGCGTGATTGAAGACCCAGCACTTCGCCTGGGACCAATTGGTCGCCATGCAGCTGAATTAGGCCATGCACCGGACGGACGAACTGCACGTCCGAATCGCCCCAGCGCATCATCTTCGGGATCGGAAGCTTCTTGAGTGCATCAGTCACAATGCCAGAGAGCACATTGTTCAGATGGGCGCCTGCTACCTGCATGGTGTAGAAAAAGGTCTCCGACTTGCCGTCCATTCGCTTGGTAAACTTCGTCAGCTCGCTTGGGGCAATACCCTTTGCTTCAAGTTTTTTGAGCAGCGCGGGTGATGGCTGACCATCGGCACCCAGAGCCACGCTCACGGGCATCATTTTTTCTTCAACTTCCTGATCGGCAGCAACGTCCAGCACATCAGGGATCAGTACGGCTAGACGGCGCGGCGTGGCAAACCACTGGTAAGCCACATTGTCGGCCACCAGTTTGCGCTGTGCCAGGCCGGCAAAGACGCCGGCAGAAAACACTTCACCAAAGCGCGCGAGCGCTTTGGGTGGCAGTTCTTCAGTCAGTAGTTCTACGAGTAGGGGGGCAGTCTTGGCCATCACACAGCCTCCTTCTGAATCGGGGTGCCGCACATTGGGAATCCAAGTGCTTCACGGCTGTCGTAATAGGCCTGAGCTACCTGACGGGCCAGCGCACGTACACGGCCGATATAGGCAGCGCGTTCGGTCACCGAAATGGCGCCACGGGCATCCAGCATGTTGAAGTTGTGCGAACACTTCATCACTTGTTCGAAAGCCGGCAATGGCAGACCGACTTCCATCAGGCGTTTGGCTTCAGCCTCATGGTCAGAAAAGTGGCGGAACAGCAGTTCCACATTGGCATGTTCGAAGTTGTAAGTCGATTGTTCAACTTCGTTCTGATGAAATACGTCACCATAGGTAACAACCTTGTCACCGTTCTTGGCCCAGACTAGGTCATAGACGTTTTCAACGCCTTGCAGATACATGGCCAGACGCTCAAGACCATAGGTGATTTCACCCAGAACCGGTTTGCAGGGGATTGAACCTACTTCCTGAAAGTAGGTGAACTGGGTTACTTCCATGCCGTCTAGCCAGACTTCCCAGCCCAGGCCCCAGGCACCCAATGTCGGTGACTCCCAGTCATCTTCTACAAAACGGATATCGTGTTCTTCGGTGTTAATGCCCAGCGCACGTAATGAATCGATGTACAGATCCATAATGTTGTCAGGCGAGGGCTTCAGCACGACCTGATACTGGTAATAGTGCTGCAGACGATTCGGGTTCTCGCCGTAACGGCCATCCTTTGGGCGGCGCGAGGGCTGCACGTAGGCGGCACTCCACGGCTCCGGGCCAATGGCGCGCAGGAAGGTAGCGGTGTGGAAGGTGCCTGCACCCACTTCAATGTCATAGGGTTGCAGCAGGACACAGCCCTGGCGGTTCCAGAATTCCTGCAGTCGCAGAATTACGTCCTGAAAGGTCAGCATATTTGCATTCCGTCTCGAGTGATGTGGGCACACCGGTGTGCCCGATCGAAACCCTATATTTTACGGGTTTTTCAGCCGGATAGCAGCAGAGTTATTGCCTTCAGACTGTATGGCGGCGGCGCGTGAACAGGCCCCAGCCCAGAATGGCGAATGAAACCGCGATAATCGGCCAATTCAGCCAGCGCTGATAGGGTGTTGTGCCGCTCATCCCCTGCACGCTGGCAACAAGTGCGCTGCGGGTAAAAGCTGACAGAACGGCTTGTCGTTCGCCTTGCGGGTCAATTACTGCCGTCATGCCCGTATTCGTGGCGCGTAGCATGGGGCGGCCATTTTCCAGTGCACGGACCTGGGCAATCTGTAGATGCTGAGGTTGTGCCAGTGAATCGCCAAACCACGCAGTGTTCGACATATTGACCATCAGCGTCGACTCATCGGCACGTTGAGCGATGGCCGAACCAAAGATATCTTCGTAACAGATGTTTACGGCAATTAGCTGGTGGCTCAGTTGCATCAGCGGTTGATCGGCTTCGCCCGCCCTAAAGTTTGGCAGGGGCATGTTAATCATTTTCAGGAACCAGCCAAAGCCCGGCGGCGTGATTTCACCAAAAGGAACCAGATGCACCTTGTTATATATCTGGAGCGGATCGATTCCCATGGAAACGGCGCTGTTGGCATACCAGCTGCGTTCTTTGGCGTTTTCACCGGTGGGCACACCCATTAGGATGTTGCCTCGTTGCTCTTGGCCGATTCGTTGTAGATCCTGTAGAAACTCGGCGGGCGCTTCCGAAAGCATGGATGGAATAGCGGTTTCCGGAAGAACGATCAAGGTGGCCGGATTATTACGCGCCAGCTGGAAATAGGTGATCAGCGTCTGTACGTATTGTTCAGGCTGCCACTTCATTGATTGAGGCACATTGCCCTGAAGCAGCGATACTTTGAGTGGCGGGCCTTCCGCTTTAGTCCACGAGATCTGGTGGAGCAATACGCCACCGATGACGAGAGCAGCCACCAAAATCGACTGCGGATTCAGCGAAGAAGACCAGTGCCAGGCGTTGTTGCGCAAACGCAGCCACAATTCACCGCCTAAGCCGCCCAACCATGCAGCAATGAAGCTTAATCCGTAACCGCCAATAATCGGTGCATAACCGGCTAGCGGACTTGGTGGTGCCTGCGTGTAGCCCAGGTTCAACCAGGGGAACCCAGTGAAAAGAGTGCCACGTAACCATTCGGTTAGCAGCCAGCAGGCCGCAAATAGCAACGGACGGAATAGCCCACTATCTAGGCGCGTTGCACTAGAAGCGTGTGCGCCAGCGCGGCCAGCCAGACATAGCGCAAAGCCGGCACCGGCCAGCAGTGGATACAGCGCAAGCGTGGCAGCAAAAAGAAAAGTGGCTAAAAGCGCCAGCGGCATCGGCATCCCACCGATATCGTGCATGCTGACGTATACCCAGGACACACCCGTTAGAAACTGACCTAGCCCGAAAAAGAAGCCAATGCCAGCCGCTTGTCGTTTATTTTGCGCCGCACGCAAGAGCAGATACAGCGCAGCCCAGCAGACAATCCCCAGCGGCCAAAGTGCAAACGGCGCAAAGGCGGCGACGCCAAGAAAGCCCCAGCCGAAAGCCTGGGCGATAGGCGACATGCGGCGGAAGTCAGGCTTCCAGCGCATTAATGATCTTCTCCGTTTGTTCGGGGTTCTGATTCGGTGGCGCTGCTCTCGTCGGTCTCCCGCAGGTCTTCGACCATCAGGCTGTATAAGCGACGGTTATCAGCACGTATTACGCGGAATAACAGGCCATTGAGTTCAATGCTTTCGTTCCGACGCGGCACTCGCCCCAGGTGGTGCACGATCTGGCCGCCAATGGTTTGCGCTTCACGTTCGTCTAGTTCGCAGCCGAACTTGTCGTTAAAAGCAGCTACCGGCGTCTGAGCTTTCACACGGAAACGGCCCGTCGCATCCAGCTGAATGTCGGTGTCGAGTTGTGCTGAATCGTGTTCGTCTTCGATTTCGCCGACGATTTCTTCCAGCACGTCTTCAATGGTGACCAGACCGGCCAGGCTGCCAAACTCATCAATCACCAGCGCCATATGGGTATGGCTGATACGAAATTCGCGCAGCAGCACATTCAACGGCTTGGATTCGGGGATAAACATGGCAGGGCGCAGCCAGTCTTCAAGACGGAAGTTGCTATTGCCTATAGAGCGCAATAAATCTTTGGCCAGTATGACGCCGCGTACATCGTCTTCTTCTTCGCCCATCACCGGTAACCGTGAATGGCCTGAATCGATCACTTTGCGAATAGTTTGAGCCAGCGGCTGGCCAGCTGAAAGCGTTTGTAGCTGCTGGCGCGGCACCATGATGTCGCGCACAGTCATCTCGGAAACCGTCAGGGCACCTTCGATAATGGTCAGCGCTTCAGCATCAACAAGATTGCGCTCATGGGCGCCGTGCAGAAGCTTCAGTAGTTCGTTGCGATCGTCCGGCTCACGCAATAGTAACGTGGAAAACCGGTCAATCAATTGGGTCAGGCTGTTGCCCGGAGTGGCCCGGGCGGGCGTAGGGGAGGGGTCCATTAGAAGTTATGCGTACGGGTCGGCAAAGCCCAGATCAGCCATGATTTCGGTTTCTAGCGATTCCATCTCTTTGGCGTCGCGATCATTCAGATGGTCGTAGCCCATCAGGTGCAGCATGCCATGAACCACTAGGTGCGCCATATGGGCGGGTATCGTTTTATTCTGTGCATTCGCTTCAGCGTAGATTACCGTGGGGCAGAATACTATGTCGCCCATCAGCGGCTCGTCTTCATAAGGGAATGACAGCACATTGGTCGGCTTGTTCTTACAGCGATAGGTATCGTTTAAGTGCTGGCTTTCTTCCGCATCTACAAAGCGCATAGTTACGGTAGCGGCATCGCCGTAAACGGCTTTGGCCCATTTGCGTAGCAATTTGCGATCAGGAATTTGTTTGCGCAAATTGTCAGCGCATACCAACTGAACCGTCAGATCCAGGCGGCGGGCAGACTTAGGCAGGCTGGCAGCTTCACTCATGACGATAGCTTAACTGTTTTGCGTCTGATGCGCTTCATACGCAGCCACAATCCGTGCAACTAGCGGGTGGCGAACCACGTCTTCTTTGAGGAAATGCGTTACGCCAATACCGCGCACATCTCGCAGGATGGTTGTTGCCTCTGCTAGACCGCTCTTGTGGCCACGTGGCAAATCCACCTGGGTGGGGTCACCGGTAATCACGGCTTTAGCGCCAATACCAATACGTGTGAGGAACATTTTCATCTGTTCTGGCGAGGTGTTCTGTGCCTCATCCAGAATGATGAATGCATTGTTGAGCGTACGGCCGCGCATAAAGGCCAAGGGCGCCACTTCCAGGATGCCCTTTTCAAACAACTTGGTTACTTTTTCAAAACCCATTAGGTCGTACAGCGCGTCGTAAAGTGGGCGCAGGTAGGGGTCGACTTTCTGAGATAGGTCGCCCGGCAGAAAGCCCAGGCGCTCGCCAGCTTCAACTGCCGGGCGCGTTAGGATAATGCGTTGCACGTGTTCGCGTTCAAAGGCATCTACTGCGCAGGCTACTGCCAGAAAGGTCTTGCCGGTACCGGCCGGGCCAATGCCAAAGGTAATGTCGTGCGCCTGAATATTCTTCAGGTATTCCACCTGGCGTGGTGTGCGGCCATGTAGGTCTGCACGTTTGGTCATCAACACGGGTGCGTCACCCACGCCTAGGTCGGCGTCTTCGCGACCAATCTTGGCTACAGGTTGGTGTGCAGCCGCCTGGCGCAATTCAATTAAGCCGAGCTGAATGTCATCAACGCTGAGCGCATCCTTGCTATTGCCTGTGAGCTCATAAAAAAAGCGCAGGGCACGCGCAGCACGTTCACGGCTGGCACCTGTGCCTTGTATCCGGAAGTGTGCGCTACGGCGGGCGATAGTTACATCGCAAGCTTGTTCAATCTGGTGCAGGTTTTCATCGAGCGGGCCGCACAGGCTGGCTAACCGATGGTTATCCACGGGCTCCAATGAAAACTCTAACGTACGTGTGGTCAATCTCAATCCTTTAAAACAATTTCGCCGCGCAGCGTATGTGACAGCGACTCAACAATACGTACGTCCACAAACTGATTAATCAAGCGGGCATTGCCTACAAAATTAACAATCCGGTTGTTATCAGTTCGGCCGGCCAGCTCATTGGCATCTTTGCGCGACAAACCTTCCACCAGTACGCGCTGCACGGAGCCCACCATCGATTGGCTAATGGATTGCGCCTGTTCTTCAATCCTCGCCTGGAGACGCATTAGGCGCTCCGTCTTTATTTCGGTCGGCGTGTCATCCGACAGTTCGGCAGCCGGGGTGCCGGGGCGGCTGCTGTACAGAAAACTGTAGGAGTAATCAAAACCCACATCTTCAATCAGAGCCATGGTCTTTTCGAAGTCTTCAGCTGTTTCTCCGGGAAAGCCCACGATAAAGTCAGACGACAAGGTCAAATCCGGCCGTGCTGCACGCAGCTTGCGAATCACCGACTTGTATTCCAGCCCGGTATAACCACGTTTCATCGCCACAAGCACTCGGTCAGAACCAGCTTGTACTGGCAGATGCAAGTGCGATACCAGCTTCGGTACACGGGCGTACATCTCAATCAGCTTGGGCGACATCTCGCGTGGGTGCGAGGTGGTGTAACGGATGCGTTCAATCTCGGGCATCTCGGCAATGGTTTCAATCAGATCCGCCAGATCGGCAATGGTGCCGGCATCGTCCATAACACCACGATAGGCGTTAACGTTCTGGCCCAGTAGCGTCACTTCCTTAACGCCCTGGGCGGACAGTTCGGCAATTTCTACCAGAATGTCGGCAAACGGGCGTGAGACTTCTTCGCCGCGGGTATAGGGCACAATGCAGAAGCTGCAGTACTTGGAGCAGCCTTCCATGATTGACACAAAAGCGCTCGCGCCTTCTGTGCGGGCGGGCGGCATGGCATCAAATTTTTCAATTTCCGGGAATGAGATATCCACAGCTGCCTTGCCGGTATTTCGCCGCTCGGCAATTAACGTGGGTAAGCGGTGCAGCGTCTGCGGGCCAAACACCACATCTACATAAGGTGCGCGCTTCACTATCTCGCTGCCTTCTTGCGAAGCCACACAACCACCAACCCCAATCACCAGGTTGGGGTTCTTTTCTTTCAGGTGGCGCACGCGGCCAAGATCGTGAAATACCTTTTCCTGCGCTTTCTCGCGCACAGAGCAGGTGTTAAACAGAATCACATCGGCGTCTTCCGGCCGGTCTGTTTTAACCATGCCTTCGCTATCCGAGAGCACGTCCACCATTTTGTCCGAGTCATACTCGTTCATCTGGCAGCCAAAGGTCTTGATAAAGACCTTTTTAGGGCGGCTTGGCGCGGTTGAGTCGGCAGGGGTCGGAGAAATCAGGTCGGATGCGGGTTGTGTCATGCCAGAGGTATGTAGAAAAACGGTAAAAATCAAGACAAATTATACACTTGGCCTTGATCAGACGGGGTTTTGGCTTGACGAGCCATGGGTGGGCGATTAAACTTACGCCCCTTGTGCGGTGATGTAGCTCAGACGGTTAGAGCGATGGATTCATAACCCATAGGTCGGCGGTTCGATTCCGCCCATCACCACCAGTATTTAAGCGGCCTCCAGAGATGGAGGCCGTTTTCGTTATTGACCTGAGTTGCATTTTTGCAGATACGATAAGTGCTTTGTCGCGCTGGGTGCGATCTAATAATCGCTAGATAAAGCTGGCTTCATATGTCCAGATAGAGGCGATGTCGGTTGCATGGCACTGATTCGGATGTTCGGCTATGAATTACTGCTGTATTTGTTTAGCGCTACATCTGCAGCCCATGGGTGCGGAATACTTCCTCTGAATCCTCTTAAAAAGAGGAGGATTGACTACACGTTAAGCGGATAAACTCAATGAAACGACTTCTTCCTGGCCTGTTGATAAACACTTTGATATCTCTGCCCGCAATAGCACAGGACAGCTTTGGTGGCCTTGATTTCGAAGAAATTACCGCGCCACATTATCGCCCTGGAAGCATTAAACATATCGTTATGTTTAAGTTCAAACCCGAAGTCACTGATGCTGAAAAACGACTTGGCGTTGAAAAGTTTCTTCAGTTGGAGAAAACGGCTGTTCGCAATGGCAAGCCCTATATATCGTCGATCATAACCGGCAGCCAAAACAGCCACGAACGGCTAGACATGGGTTTTGAGCAGGCATTTATCGTCTCTTTTCAATCTGAGGGCGATAGGAATTATTATGTTGGAACGCCTTTCGTAACTGATCCGCGATATTTTGATGCAAGGCATGATGACTTTAAAAGGTTCATTGCCCCCCTTCTGTTAGATGGCAACAAAGGGGTTTTTGTTTTTGATTTCCAAGTAGATTGTAGGCAGTGCTAGAGTTAGTGACACATGCCGGATTAAATTTGAATTTTGCAGGCAATTAGAGCCTGATCTATCATGGGGTCATGATGACGATACTGTGTAAAATTTCAAAAAACTTCTTTGTTTTGCTAGCGACAGTTTTTTTATGCAATTTATCGTTTGCAGACAGACTTGTTTATTTAGACACCCTAGAAGGCGCACAAAGGCTGGAACATGCGGACCTTAATCAACAGTATTTTTCAATAGCACACTATGTTGACACACAGGAGAATCTTGGCTTCTGTGGCCCCGCAAGTATGGCTGCCGCTCTTAATAGCTTGCCAGCAATAAACCGGCCTCAGCCACCGAGCTTGGATGGTTATGCTTTTTTCACCCAGAGAAGCTTGTTCACGCCACAATCGAGTCAGGTTAAGACCTATGACGTTGTGGCTAATGAAGGTTTTCAGCTGCAACAGGCCAGGGAATTTCTAAAAAAATTAAATGTTTCCAATCGAGTTGTTTATGGCAGCGATTTGACGATTGACCAATTGCGCTCAATTGCTAAAAACACTCTTGGTAACAAAAACGATCGCATGCTTGTAGATTTTGATCGCCGAGTGCTAAAACAAAACGGTAGTGGACATTTCTCACCCATCGGGGCTTACGATAGTGCAACAGATAGTGTTCTTATTCTGGACGTTGCCAAATTTAAATATCCACCATTCTGGGTAAGCCTTACGGATCTCTTAAATGCGATCCAGACCATTGACCCCGATAGCGGAAGAACTCGAGGGCTCTTAATCATTGAGGCTGGCGGCTGATCCCCCCCCCTCGGGGTTTACACATTAGGTCCAATTCAGGCCATTTCGTTTGATTTGATAAGGTAGTTCGATGAAAGTTAAACAGGGCGGTTTCAAGTCTGAAGAGCAACGGTTAAAAGTTTAATGGATCACGGCTGATTCGTGTGGGTTTTCAAGAACTTTTGCCAAGACCTGTAATGGCGTTAGCCACCCTAGAGTCTTTCTTGGCCGTGTATTGAGACG
>CAIQBG010000001.1 GCA_903870055.1 uncultured Pseudomonadota bacterium | reverse complement strand
TCAGAACTATGCATCCGACTGGATGTGGACATACAATCATGAGCGCCCTAACATGGCACTGGGCGGCATCACCCCCAAACAGAAGTCAGCTCTCTTAAATCTTTCTACTTCTGGCCACCGCTAAAAATGGGGGGATTACCCACCCACCTCTTAATCTCTGGCAGATCATTGATGTTGCCGTATCCGTCTTTATCAGAACGGTGTGCAAGATAAGCAGCAATGGCATCCGACGGAAACTCAAACTCTCCAATCATTTTTCCCTTGCTGTGAGCCTCAAATCGCACACGATTCGTGCAGGGTTTTAACTCTCGCATTAACTTGTCACGCTCTCGGTCAAACCGTGAACGTGTTGAGTCCCACTCATACAGCTCAGATGGTTTTTGAATACATTTTGGTCGTCGCACCAATAAAAGTGGCCAAGTTAAAGCGCATAAAATGACCATTGCTAGTGTCTCTCCCCACCGAATATATCGCCTATCGTATTTGTCCATTCCAATATAGGCGAACCCGATACACCAGATCAAAAATATGGCTGCTAGCGCCAAGTATGCTTGTCCATATTCCATTTCAACACTCAATCAGTTTCATAGATAAACTGTTCCACCACGATAGCCCCTCGCTTAATCGCGTAACCGTGTATATCTCCATCCGCGCGGAACCCATGTATTCCGAATGGCTTGTCTTCCGGGATCAGAAACCGATAGACCTCGTCATCTGGAAGCACCTTACCGACAAAATCTAACCATGCGTCATTAAGGAACCCAAACGGCAGTTCTGGAACCCTGTTAAGCGGATCTTTGATCATGTGTTCCTTCGGCACAACCTTTATATCAACTACTTCTTGCAGGTATTCAGGCCAACACCCATTTTCTAGAGTTGTTTTGCCCTCGCCTTCGGGCTTTTCGTCAAAATCATATGTTCCCAATTGATATTCTCCTTGCTTTCGTGCTCGGCGTTTTTTTAAACATTCATCAATCAGAAGTGCAACCGGCATAACTGGCCAAACCAGCAAAATCAATCCGGCTGCAAATACTTCCAACACCCTGTCTTTTATTCCTTTTTCTGGCTTCAAACTTTTCGCTATAGCCAGTAGATCCGCAGTCAATTCTGGGTCCTTTGTGTCGCGTCTGCGCTGAAATCCAGCAACGATACGCACTAGTAGAACGAGCGCTACTCCTGTAAGAAGGTAAATGCCAAACCAGCGCATCCAATCATTCACGGCCCTTATCCTCCTTCCCGAACACGGTAAACGCTGCAATCTCACAGTCGTCCGGCTCACCCTCATTTGCCACACCGTTGACAACGGTATGTTCTGAGATCAAAACGCCGCATTTAAATTTCATGAATAGATCGCGCTCATACTTGCTGGCAAAGCCACCATGAACATAATCAAGCATCTTCCCCTGTGGACACCGAATCTCCCCTGAAAACCAGTGAGCAAACACCCCGTCTGAGTAACCTGGGAACAATGTCTCAAGGCATGCCTCCTGCCCGTTAGTCAGTTCTCCTTCAATAGCCTTCAGATAAAGCCGATCACCGACAATCTCCCATGTGCCCACATAGCCCCGCCAGCAGGCGGAGCAATTTGCAGCAAAGTCCCACCGCTTGGAATTTGCCGCAAGAAATCCATCCAATGGGCACGCGCACATTCGCAACTTCTGCCCATTAATAAATAGTGTTTCGGATACCTGTGCAGTCATTTAGGTACTCCTTATCGTTGTGGCGCAGGAACATAGCCCATACGGTGCCCGTCATTACTGTAGATATTAGTCACCCCTGAAGGTGCTTGAACTTCATAACCAATCCGGTTACCACGGTTGTCATATACGCCATTGGTAGCATTAAAGTTGTTCGGACTGTTGTTGAAATTATTGGGCGAGTTGTTGAAGTTGTTCGGTGAATTATTGAAGTTATCTAGGCTATTCTGGAAGTTGTTCGGGCTATCGTTAAAGTTCATAGCTTGCTGAGCGTTAGCACTACAGCTTGCAATCATTAACGAGACCACCGCCAGTATGATTTGTAGCTTCATTTTTATGCTCCTCGTCGTTTCCCAAAGTTTTGGTACGAAGTCATAATAAAATCCGAGAGTCTCACCAGGTGAGACTCTCGAGGTGTTTAATATATTTTTTTTCGTTATGCTTAGCAGATATGATCAAACGCCTACTTTTGCTGCTTTTACTCCTCCCAACACTTGCTGTTGCGGCTTTTACGCCCCCAGTAACCATTCTTAAGGACTACCGCGACATAGAGTTGCAGTCCAACGCGGGATTCACAAAGACTGTCGAATGGATGGTTAGGATTGATACCCAGCAGGGTGTGGATCAATATGGTCAGGCAAAACTCTTCTTCGACGGCAAAAGGGCGACCCAAACTATCGTTGAGGCTTATACGATCAGGCCAAACGGGGAAAAAGTGCCTGTAAGTCCAGACCGGATCAAGATTAGAAACGATGACGCAGATGACTTAGCGCCCTACTTTAGCGACAGCATGGTCACCGTGATCATCTTTCCGCAGGTGGAAGTTGGGAGCAAGATTTACTACAAGGCCGTTACCAAACAAAACGAGCCCATCATCAAAGGCAACTTTTCCACCAACATTTTCTTTACGCCGCACCGGCGCTATGAGGACTCTCGGATTCGACTGACTCATCCAGCCGAAATTGCTGTTTATAACAACTCCCGAGATATCCAAGGCAACCGCACCGTCTTGCCAGATGGGCGAATCAGTTACGACTATAAGTTCACCCAAGACATAGCCTACCCACCCGAACCGAGCCGTGTGGAATTAATCGATTTCGCCCCAGGCGTTCAATTCAGCACCTATGCAGACTACGGCGCACTGGCAAAGACATTTCATAACCTAATGCATGTTAAACAGCGTGCAAAACTTTCCAGATTAGAGGTGGAAACAGCGTCCAAAAGTTTCCACCTCAGCATGTAACCATCCGGCTTTTGGCCGGAGGATTCTGGAGTGTTTTACATGGATATAATTTACGAGATACGTCGTCG